>FR882145.1:0-4105 GCA_000435635.1 Prevotella sp. CAG:1320
TTCGACGAAAAGTTGTAGAGACGCATTCTTGCGTCTCGGCAAGCGAGATTGCCGAATGAAATTGGCAATTGCGGAGGCCTGGCGGTTTGCTGAGACGCAAGAATGCGTCTCTACAGGGGGGCGCGTGTTTGTCTTTTGCGCCGCGTCTCTTGCCATTTGGAATGTGCGGGGCATATCCGTGAGTTCGACGAAAAGTTGTAGAGACGCATTTTTGCGTCTCGGCATGCGAGATTGCCGAATAAAATTGGCAATTGCGGAGGCCTGGCGGTTTGCTGAGACGCAAGAATGCGTCTCTACAGGGGGGCGCGTGTTTGTCTTTTGCGCCGCGTCTCTTGCCAATCAGGCGTGGCGATTCCGTGATTCCCGCCAGGGGAGACGTGGCGCGCCGCGTCTCTACATTGTGCGCGCGGAACGCGATTCGCCGCGCCCACTTTCCGCGGCCCCTTTTTCGCGCGTTTTCCGCGAAATAATCGCCAAAAAATGATTTTCTCGATAAAAAGTAGTATCTTTGCAGCCTAAAAAAGCTGACAACGAAAGAATATGGCTAAAAAATCAAATACGCAATTCCAGATGATCGCTGATTTCGACGGAGACTCGAGCATTTTGTATGGCGACCTGGAAAGCGGCAATTACCCCATGCTATGCACCCGCAACGTAGTGATGTTCCCCACCGTCATCAGCCCCGTGCTGGTGGGCAGGGAGCAGAGCACCAACCTGATGCGGATGCTGCAGAAGAAAGAGGACCCCGTGCTGTGCGTGTTCTGCCAGAAAGACGAGAACGTGGACAATCCCACCCTTGACGACATGTACCGCGAGGGCGTGTTCGCCAAGCTCCTCCGCGTCATGGAGCTGCCCGGCGGCGACGGCAACGTGAACGCCATCATACAGGCCCTCGGCCCCGCCCGGCTGGTGAAAATCAACCGCAGGATGCCCTACTACACGGCGGCCGTCGAGGCCGTCGAGGAGGAGATACCCGAGGAGGGAGACACCCAGTTCGACACCCTGCTGGCGGAGCTGCGGGAAAAGACCATAGAGTACATCAAGGCGGACGACGGCATACCCAACGAGGCCGAGTTCGCCCTGAAGAACATCACCAACAAGGTGATGCTCCCCAACTTCATCTGCGCCAACATGCCCTTCAGCGCCCAGGAGAAGATGGACTTGCTCTCCACGCACTCCCTGGTGGACCGCGTCTACCAGATACTGAAGCTCGAGGACAGGAACATCAGCCTGCTGCGCCTGCAGCAGGAGATAAGGCAGAAGACCCGCAACGACCTGGACGCCCAGCAGCGCGAGTACTTCCTGCAGCAGCAGCTGAAGAACATCAAGGAGGAGCTGGGCGACGACTACGGCAGCCCCGAGCGGAAGGAGCTCTACGAGAAGGCCGAGACCAAGAAGTGGCCCCAGGAGGTGCACGCCACCTTCATGAAGGAGCTGGACAAGCTGGAGATGCTCAATCCCCAGAGCCCCGAGTACAGCGTGCAGTTCACCTACCTGCAGACCATGGTCGCCCTGCCCTGGAACGAGTACACCCAGGACGACCTGGACATCAAGCGCGCCAAGCGCATACTGGACAAGGACCACTACGGCATGGAGAAGGTGAAGGAGCGCATACTGGAGTACCTCGCCGTCCTGAAGCTGCGCGGCGACCTCAAGTCGCCCATCATCTGCCTCTACGGCCCCCCGGGAGTGGGAAAGACCAGCCTGGGCAAGAGCATCGCCGAGTCTATGAAGCGCAAGTACGTCAGGATGTCGCTCGGCGGCGTGCACGACGAGTCGGAGATAAGGGGACACCGGCGCACTTACGTGGGCGCCATGCCCGGACGCATCATCAAGAGTATGCAGAAGGCCGGCTCCAGCAACCCCGTCTTCATCCTCGACGAGATAGACAAGGTCACCCAGAACACCATCAACGGCGACCCTTCCTCCGCCCTGCTGGAGGTGCTCGACCCCGAGCAGAACAACGCCTTCCACGACAACTACCTGGACGTGGACTATGACCTCTCCAAGGTGCTCTTCATCGCCACGGCCAACGACCTGGGCGGCATCCCCCGCCCCCTGCGCGACCGCATGGAAATCATCGAGGTGAGCGGCTACGTCACCGAGGAGAAGGTGGAGATAGCCAAGCGCCACCTCTTGCCCCGCGAGCTGAAGAACACGGGACTGGAGAGCCACGAGCCCAAGATAAGGTTCAACAAGGCATCGCTGGAGAAGATAATAGAGCAGTACACCCGCGAGAGCGGCGTGCGCCAGCTGGAGAAGCAAATCAACAAGGCCCTGCGCAAGATAGCCTACAAGGAGCAGGTGGAGGACGTCACCGTGGACTCGGTGATTACGCCCGCCGACCTGGAAGGCCTCTTGGGCAAGCCCCCCTTCTATCGCGACATCTACCAGGGCAACGACTACGCCGGCGTGGTCACGGGCCTGGCCTGGACCTCCGTGGGCGGGGAGATACTCTTCATAGAGACTTCGCTCAGCAAGGGAAAGGCCGGCAAGCTGACGCTCACCGGCAACCTGGGCGACGTGATGAAGGAATCGGCCGTGATAGCCCTGGAGTACGTCAAGGCACACATCGACATGCTGGGCGTGGACTACCGCGTCTTCGACCGCTGGAACATCCACATCCACGTGCCCGAGGGTGCCACCCCCAAGGACGGCCCCTCCGCCGGCATCACCATAGCCACCAGCATCGCTTCGGCGCTCACCCAGCGCAAGGTGAGGAAGAACACGGCCATGACGGGCGAGATAACCCTGCGCGGCAAGGTGCTGCCCGTGGGCGGCATCAAGGAGAAGATATTGGCGGCCAAGCGCGCCGGCATCACCGACATCGTGATGTGCCGCGAGAACCAGAAAGACGTGGAGGAAATCCCCGAGCGTTACCGCCAGGGCGTGGAGTTCCATTACGTGGAGAACGTGGCGGACGTGTGGCGTTTCGCCCTCACCGACGAGATGGTGGCACACCCCGTGGATTTCTCCATTCCCGCTAGTGAAGACAACGGCCAGAAAGCAGAAGCATGAAATTCCAGTTGCAAGCCACCGACCCTCGCAGTGACGCCCGGGCGGGCATCATGACCACCGCTCACGGCCAGGTGCCCACGCCTATCTTCATGCCCGTGGGAACGGTGGGCAGCGTGAAGGGCGTGCATTTCGAGGAGCTGCGCCGGCAGGTGAAGGCGCAAATCATACTGGGCAACACCTATCACCTCTACTTGCGCCCTGGGCTGGAGGTGCTCAGGGCCGCGGGAGGCCTGCACGGCTTCAACGGCTGGGAGCGCCCCATCCTCACGGACAGCGGCGGCTTCCAGGTATTCTCGCTCACGGGCATCAGGAAGCTGAGGGAGGAAGGGTGCGAGTTCCGTTCACACATAGACGGCAGCAAGCATTTCTTCACCCCCGAGAGCGTGATGGACACCCAGCGGGTGATAGGCGCGGACATCATGATGGCCTTCGACGAATGTCCCCCGGGACAGAGCGACTACGCCTACGCCCGGGAGAGCCTCATGCTCACCCAGCGGTGGCTGGACAGGTGCATCCGCCGACTGGGGGAGACGGAGCCGCTCTACGGATACGAGCAGACGCTGTTCCCCATCGTCCAGGGATGCACCTACAAGGACCTGCGCCAAGAGGCCGCCAAGTACGTGGCCGACAAGGGAGCCGACGGCAACGCCATAGGAGGCCTGGCCGTGGGCGAGCCCACGGAGGTGATGTATGAGATGATAGAGGTGGTGAACGAGATCTTGCCGAAAGACAAGCCTCGCTACCTCATGGGCGTGGGCACGCCGCAAAACCTGCTGGAGGCCATAGAGCGGGGCGTGGACATGTTTGACTGCGTGATGCCCACCCGCAACGGCCGCAACGCCATGCTCTTCACCTACGAGGGGACGATGAACATGCGCAACAAGAAGTGGGAGATGGACTTCTCCCCGCTGGACGGCGATGGTTGCGAGATAGACCGCGTGACCTCGAAGGCTTACCTGCATCACCTCTTCAAGGCGCAGGAGCTGCTGGCCATGCAGATAGCCAGCATCCACAACCTGGCGTTCTACCTGCGGCTGGTGACCGACGCCAGGCAGCACATTCTTCCAGGAGTCTTCAAGGCGTGGGA
>FR882145.1:4114-6750 GCA_000435635.1 Prevotella sp. CAG:1320
TCATTCAAGGAGACTTCACGGCGTGGAAGAGGAGCGTCGTGGAACAACTGGGCAGGAGGATATGATGAAGACGTTTGGCGAGCTGAGAAAGCACCATCGGTGGTACAGGGTGTCCAGATGGCTGGGCAAGTCACGCGGCAAGGTGGGAAGAGCATGCCGCGCGCTGGCCGGCCGCTTGTCTTTCTTGCGATACCTGCATCCCGCCAGGTACGTGAAGAAGCTGGACTGGTATATCATCAAGAAATTCGTCGGCACGTATATCTTCTCCATCGCGCTCATCATCTCCATCTCCATCGTCTTCGACGTGAACGAGAACCTGGCGAAGTTCAGCCAGTATCACGCTCCGCTGAAGGCCATCGTCTTCGATTACTACGCCAACTTCGTGCCCTATTTCGCCAACCTGTTCAGCGCGCTCTTCGTGTTTATCGCCGTCATCTTCTTCACCTCCAAGATGGCGGACAACTCCGAGATTATCGCCATACAGGCGGCGGGAGTCTCCTTCAAGCGATTGCTGAGGCCCTACATGATTTCTTGCGTGCTCATCTCCAGCCTCTCGTTCTATCTTTCTTCTTATGTGATACCCCACGGCACTGTGGTGAGGCTCAACTTCGAGTCGCAATACAAGAACAAGAAGCGGGTGAACACGGCCGACAACGTGCAGCTGCAAGTGGACAGGGGCGTGATAGCCTACATCCAGCACTATGACAACAACCGCAAGAAGGGCTACGGCTTCAGCCTGGACAAGTTTGAGGAAAAGAAGCTGGTGAGCCACCTCACGGCCATGGAGGTGCAGTATGACACCATCTCAGACACGAAGTACCACTGGAAGCTGCGCAACTGGAAGATACGCAGGCTGCAGGGCCTGAGGGAACACATCACCAGCGGCGTGGAGCGCGACACCACCATCATGATGGAGCCCACCGACCTGGTCTACTCCAAGGGACAGCAGGAGACTTTCACCAGTCCCGAGCTGTGGGACTATATCAGCAAGCAGCAAGACCGGGGCTCCAGCAACGTGGTGCAATACCAGGTGGAGTTCCACAAGCGCATCGCCTCCAGCTTCGCCTCCTTTATCCTCACCATCATCGGCGCCTCCCTCTCTTCCAGGAAGCGCAAGGGAGGCATGGGCATGTACCTGGGACTGGGACTTGCCCTGAGCTTTATCTACATCATGCTGCAGACGGTATCGGCAACTTTCGCCATTCAGGCTGACACGCCGCCGATGCTAGCGGCTTGGGTGCCCAACATCATTTTCGGAATAGTGGCATACTTCTGCTACCGCAAGGCACCCCAGTAACTCTAATTTCTTAACTTTTAAGGAAAATGTATTTCGACGAACTAGACTTAAACGATAACGTGCTCGACGCGCTTTACGACATGCGCTTCGACACTTGCACACCCGTGCAAGAGGCTTGTATACCCGAAATCCTTGATGGAAACGACGTGTTGGGCGTGGCACAGACTGGCACCGGAAAGACCGCAGCCTACCTGTTGCCCATCCTCAGCAAGCTGGCCGACGGGGGATATCCGAAGGATGCCATCAATTGCGTGATTATGTCGCCCACCCGCGAATTGGCGCAGCAGATAGACCAGGCCATGCAGGGCTTCGGCTATTACCTGCCTGGCGTCAGCAGCGTGGCCGTATACGGAGGAAACGACGGCAATCGCTATGACCAGGAACTGAAGAGTTTGCGCATGGGCGCCGACGTGGTGATAGCCACCCCCGGCCGCCTTATTTCCCACATCAGCTTGGGCAACGTGGATTTTAGCAAGGTGAGCTTCTTCGTGCTCGACGAGGCCGACCGCATGCTCGACATGGGCTTCTCCGAGGACATCATGACCATAGCCAAGCAAATACCCGCCTCCTGCCAGACCATTATGTTCTCCGCCACCATGCCCGACAAGATAGAGGACCTGGCCAAGACTTTGCTCAAGAACCCCAAGGTCATCAAGCTGGCCGTGAGCAAGCCCGCGGAGAAGATAAAGCAGAGCGCCTACGTGTGCTACGAGACCCAAAAGATGGGCATTATCAAGGACATCTTCAAGGCCGGCGACCTGAAGCGCGTCATCATCTTCTGCGGCAGCAAGATGAAGGTAAAGCAGCTGGCCGGAGCCCTGCAGCGCAAGCACGTGAACTGCGGCGAGATGCACTCCGACCTGGAGCAGGCTGAAAGGGACGACATCATGTATAAGTTCAAGAGTGACCAGATAGACGTGCTCGTGGCCACTGACATCGTGGCCCGCGGCATCGACATAGACGACATCTCCATGGTCATCAACTATGACGTGCCCCACGATGCCGAGGACTACGTGCACCGCATAGGCCGTACCGCCCGCGCCGACCGTGATGGCGTGGCCATCACCTTGGTGAGCGAGGAAGACATGTACTACTTCCAGCAGATAGAGAAGTTCCTGGAGAAGGAAGTCACCAAGAATCCCTTGCCTGAGGGATTGGGAGAGGGCCCTGAGTACGTACAGACCCGCCGTCCCAAGAAACCTTCCGTGAGCGCCAAGAGCCGCCGTCGCAAGGACAGGGAGCAGACCGCCCACAAGCGCAAGCCCAAGCGCACGGGTGAGGAGAGGCAGCCCAAGCAGGAAACCGAGGCCACCGCTACTGGCCAGGAGCGGGAAACCAC
>FR882146.1:0-16331 GCA_000435635.1 Prevotella sp. CAG:1320
AACTCACGTTAATTAACGTGAGTTCGACGAATTCAAAACAATGCAAGCTGTGTGTCAATAGTTCTCGTAACATTGATACACGGCTTCTTCGGAAAACAGCAATATGCTGCAATTGCACTCAATAGGTTGACGATAAAATTGTCAAAGGTTCTATGCCTTGAATGTTCCACTTGCGCTATATTTTTGAGTTCGTGATTCACGGTTTCGACAATGGCTCTTTTCCTAAGAAGTGGTTTATCTGAAAGTGACATCAGTGCTCCTTTCATGTTGCTTTTCAACTTGGTGATAAGTTGTATGCCATCCACGAACAATCTCTTAAAAAGATTCTTGCTGATATATCCTTTATCACCGACAAGTTTCCCATAGATAAAATCCACAAAGGCTTTGTATTCAAGAGGTTTACGGTCATCCACGTCTCCGGGGGTAATCATGAAATCCAGGAGCTCTCCACGCTCGTCGCATATCAGATGCAGCTTGAATCCGAAGAACCAGCCCATGGAACATTTCCCTCTTTGAGCTATTCCCTTGAACGTTTTATGAATAAGGATTCCCTGGTTCTTGCATACCCGTAAGGGGGTACTGTCTACGAAGCTGATTCCTGTGCATTTACCCAAAAGCACCTTCTTGATGAACAGGGCCAATGGGATGGCTACTTCTTTTTCCAATTCAACAAAATGGTTATAGGAGACGACCTTGGGGAAGAGATGGCGCATATGCTTGCGGACCTTTTCCTGATAGAAGTGCTTCAGGCACCGGTATCCCGAGTCATGGACAAGTATCATGACAAGCATGATTTCAGCTTTGGACATAGTGGAAGCACGGTGATATTTGCGCTTTGCGGTAGGTTTAAGCGTATATTTTGCCATCATAGCATCAAAAAACTTGCAGAAATCATCTGCCATACAAAATAATTCTATAACTTTGCACTCGGTGATCATAGCGATTATTGTTTGTAAATCTTTGTAATTCAGCACTATAAAGTTACAACAATTTTCGCTAATCACCAAATTTACAAGAACTTATAATTCGTCGAACTCACGTTAATTAATAATAACACGCGCGCATGGAACTTCGATGGGAAAAAGTATATACCATATCAGACCAAACGCGCTTGAGATAGTATATCATTGGCACTTGAGATGCCATATCGCGGGTGACGAGCTTTCCCTTGAAAAAGTCAGTACTACTGCTCCGGGATTTCAATACTACTGATATTGGATTTCAGTACTACTGATATTGGATTTCAGTACTACTGCTTTTCAATATCAGTAGTACTGACTTTTTCCAGCCTTCACTCCGCGGGAAAGTCGGCGGGTATCTCCAAGCCCAGCTCTATGGCCTTCCGCTTGAGCAAGAGCAGCAGGGGGGCACGCTCGTTTTCCACCTGGTTATCGAGGACGGCGTTCTTCAGAGCCATCTTCAGCTCGCCCACTTCCCGACAGGGAGTAAGGCCAAAGAGGCTCATAATCTCGTTACCGTCTATGCATGGCTGGAAGAGGCGCTTATAATCACGCTCTTTCAGGTCAGCCAGTTTTGCCCTCACCAACTGGAAGTTATCCAGGAAGCGCTGCTTGCGGACAGCGTTCTTGCTCGTGATATCCGCCTCGCAGAGCATCATCAGGTCTTCTATGTCGTCACCCGCGTCGTTCAGCAATCGGCGCACCGCGCTGTCGGTCACCTCGCTGTCAGCTATCACGATAGGGCGCATGTGCAAGTCCACCAACTTGCGCACATACTTCATCTTGGCATCCATAGGCAACTTGAGGCGGCGGAATATCTCGGGCACCATCCTCGCCCCGATAACATTATGGTTGTGGAAAGTCCAGCCAGCCTTGGGGTCCCAACGCTTGCTGCGGGGCTTGCCGATATCATGTAGCAACGCCGCCCATCTCAACCACAAGTTGTCGGTATGGCGGCAGATATTCTCCAAGACCTCTAGCGTATGCTCGTAGTTGTTCTTGTGAGCCCGCCCGTCTCGCTTCTCTATCACGTCCATCATGCAGAGCTCAGGCAATATGCGGGGCAAGAGATTGGTGTCTCTCAAGTAATAGAAGCCCACGGAGGGATGGGGAGCGAGCATAATCTTGTTCATCTCGTCACAGATACGTTCCGAGCTGATGATGTCCAGCCTCTCCGCGTTTCTGGAAAGCGCGTCATAAGTCTCTCTCTCTATCTGGAAATTGAGTTGGGTGGCGAAACGCACGCAACGCATCATGCGAAGAGGGTCGTCGCTGAAAGTGACATCAGGATCCAAGGGCGTGGCGATAATGCCATCCTCCAGGTCTGCCAGTCCGTCGAAAGGATCCACCAGCTCCCCGAAACGATCATGGTTGAGGCAAATGGCCATGGCATTGATGGTGAAGTCGCGGCGGTTTTGGTCATCTTCCAGCGTGCCGTCTTCCACGATGGGCTTTCGGGAGTCATGCCGATAGCTTTCTTTTCTGGCTCCCACGAATTCCACCTCAGTATCCCCACACTTCACCTGCGCCGTGCCGAAATTGCGGAACACCGACACATGCGCCCTCTTGCCCAGCCGGCACTTTAACGCTTCAGCCACTTGAATGCCGCTGCCTACCACCACCACGTCAATATCCTTGGAAGGACGCTCCAGGAACAAATCTCTCACGTATCCTCCCACCACATAACATTCCAGCCCCAGCCCATCGGCGGCGGCGGAAATCTCATGGAATATGTCTTTGTCGAGCAATTGGGCCAGCTCGGCATTCGTCAATAACTTCATGCTAATAGTTTTGCGACTGCAAAGTTAGTGGAAATTGGAGATAATACAAAACAAAAGCGGCTTTTTGTTTCCACGCAAGCGGATAAGCTAAGATTCACCGAGTCCGCGCTAATATATATATTAATGTATAGAAAGAAGGAATAAAAGGGCGGTTGTGAAAAGTTGTAACAACATCTTAACAAGGAGAAAAAGAGATGTCGCAAGGACGCAATGACAATGTAACATGAGATGGCGAATTTTGCCGGCGAAAACAGATTTCAAACATTAATTAAGAATTATGAGAAAAATTTATCGCCGATTATCACTGCTCGCACTTTCGTCAGTGATGACAATCGCGCCCGCGATGGCACTGACAGACCCGGAGCCCGAGGAGGCAAACCTGGGACACGTGACAGGACGTGTGATGGATAGCAACAAGCAGGTATTGCCCGGAGCCTCCATCTACATCGAGGACTTGCGCACGGGCGTGGTGAGTGACATCAATGGTTTCTATATGTTACCCAACCTTGACCCCGGCACTTACAAGCTGAAGATTTCCTACGTGGGCTATGAGCCTAAAGTCATTACGCTGACCGTGCCAGAAGACAGGACCAAGGTGATGGACTTCATCCTGGAGGATGGCGTGGAACTGCAGGGCGTGGAAGTAGTAGGCGCGCTCCACGGGCAGCGCAAGGCTCTGCAAATGCAAAAAGAGATGATGGGAATCACCAACGTGGTGTCCGCCGACCAGGTGGGCAAGTTTCCCGATTCCAATATCGGCGATGCCCTGAAGCGCATCAATGGCGTTAACGTGCAATACGACCAGGGCGAGGCTCGCTTCGGACAGGTGAGAGGTACCTCGGCCGACCTTACCTCGGTGACGGTGAACGGCAACCGCATTCCCTCCGCGGAAGGAGACACCCGCAACGTGCAGCTGGACTTGATACCCGCCGACATGATACAGACCATAGAGCTGAACAAGGTGGTGACCGCCGACATGGACGGGGACGCCCGCTGAACAAGGTGGTGACCGCCGACATGGACGGTGACGCCATAGGCGGAGAAATCAACCTGGTGACGAAGAACACGCCCAGCCACAGGGTGCTGAGCTTCAACGTGGGAACGGGCTACAGCTGGATCAGCGAGAAACCGCAATGGGACTTGGGCGCCACATGGGGCGACCGCTTCTTCAACAACAAGCTGGGCATCATGGCAGCCCTCTCCTACCAGTACGCTCCCGGAGGTTCCGACAACGCGGAGTTTGAGTACGAGGAGAACGACAACGGGGAGGTGGAGCTGAAGGAGGCGGAAGTAAGGCAATACTACGTCACCCGCGAGCGGCAGAGCTACTCGCTGGCCTTGGACTACCAGTTCAATCCGCTGAACAAGATATCCTTCAAGGGCATCTACAACCGCCGCAGCGACTGGGAGAACAGATTTGGCCTGAAATACAAAGACCTGAACGACGATCCCGGCAAGCAGGAGGTGGAAGTGCAGACCAAGGCAGGCTCCAGCAACAACAAGGACAGGCGACTGGAATTGCAGCAGACCATGGACTTCACCCTGGACGGAGAGCACTACCTGGGCAAGCTCAAGATAGACTGGGCGGGCAGCTACTCCCGCGCCACGGAGGAGAGACCCAACGAGCGTTACGCTACCTATAAATACAGCGACCTGGACTACACCAATGACATCGTAGACGCAGGCGGCAAGCGTCCTTACATCAGCCGTGCGTTGCCCGACTTGTATGACGATGGCTGGGAGCTGGACGAGTTCAACAACTCTGACCAAGACATCGTGGAGAACGAGTGGAAAGCGCGCCTCAACTTCACCCTCCCCATCGTGGAAGGCAACTGGGGCAACACCTTGAAGTTCGGTGCCAAGTACACCACCAAGGACAAGACCCGCGAGACCCGCTATTTCGACTACGACCCCGACGAGGTGTTGGGCAGCGGATGGCGCAACTTCACCTCTCCCCAAATACGCGACGGCTTCATGGCCGGCGACCACTATCCCGTAGGCACTCCCTTCATCAGCAAGCAATACCTGGGCAGCATCAATCCCAACATGTTCGAAGGCGAGGAGAACTTCGAGGAAGAGGCAGGCAACTACGACATCAAGGAAAGCATCACCGCAGGCTATATCCGCTTCGACCAGAAGCTGGGCAAGAAGCTCTCGGCTACCGTCGGACTGCGCGTGGAACGCACTGACCTGAAGACCAACGGCTACATCCTGGACACCGAGAACGGTGACGGCCTGGCTCCCACGGGTGAATTCAAGAACCACTACACCGACCTGCTGCCCAGCCTGCTGCTGAAATACCGCTTCAACGAGGACGGCAACATCAGGGCAAGCATCACCAAGACCATCAGCCGCCCGAAGTATTCCGCCTTGATAGCGAACAAGACCATCAACACGGAAGACATGGAGGCCACCATCGGCGACCCGAACACCAAGCCCGCCGAGGCCATCAACATAGACCTCTCGGCCGACTACTATTTCAAGAGCATCGGACTGGTGAGCCTGGGCCTCTTCTACAAGGACATCAAGAACGTGAACGTGGAGTGGTCTTCCAACAAATACCTGGGCAGCGACCTCGGCCTGCAGGGTGAGTACGCCAACGAGGAGTTTGAGGTAGAGCAGAACATCAACGCCTATGACGCGAGGATATGGGGTATCGAGGCCGCACTGCAGAGAGACTTCGGATTCATCTCTCCCGCCCTCAATTGCGTGGGCTTCTACGGCAACTACACCTACACCCACAGCTCCGCCCGCAACTTCAACGAGCGACTGAACGTACAAGAGGGTGAGGACATCAAAGTGGCAGGTTCTCCCGAGCATTCCGCCAACGCATCCCTCTATTTCGACAAGGCAGGCTTCAACATCCGCCTCTCCTGGAACTACGCCTCCTCTTTCGTAGACGAGATGAGCACCAGCCGCGCGCTCGACCGCTACTACGACGCGGTGAACTACATGGACCTGAACGCCAGCTACACCTGGGGCAAGAACTACAAGTTCACCGTGTACGCCGACGCGAAGAACCTGCTCAACCAGCCCTTGCGCTACTACCAGGGCACCAAGGACCGCACGATGCAGATGGAGTACTACGGCGTGAAAGTGCAGGCCGGCGTGAAGATAGCATTCTAAACATCCACAGACACCTATAAAACAATGAGCATGAAGAAGATATTATTGACCTTGCAGCTCTGCCTGCTGGCGGCCTTCGCCGCCTGGGCGCAGACTCCCGCCGAGTGGGAGAAGCTGGAGAAAGACGTGAACTTCTACGTGGCCAACGACCTGGGCCGCAACGGATACTATGACCAGAAACCCATCGCCGAGACCATGGGGCGCATGGCCGAGACCGTGGGCATAGAGTGCGTGGCAGCCATAGGTGACGTGCACCACTTCGAGGGCGTGGCCAGCGTCAGCGACCCGCTCTGGATGACCAACTACGAGCTCATCTACTCCCACCCCGAGCTGATGCTGGCCTGGTATCCCACGCTGGGCAACCACGAGTACAGGGGCAACACGCAGGCCGTGCTCGACTACGCCAAGGTGAGCCGCCGATGGGAGATGCCCGCCCGCTACTACACCAAGGTGATAGAGGACGGCGGCGTGACCGTCAGGCTCGTGTTCGTGGACACCACGCCCCTGATAGACAAGTACCGCCAGGAGAGCGACAAATACCCCGACGCTTGCAAGCAAGACATACAGAAGCAGCTGGACTGGGTGGACTCCACGCTCACCGCCGCCAAGGAGGACTGGGTCATCGTCTTGGGACACCACCCCATCTACGCCGACACCAGCAAGGATGACATAGAGCGGCAGGACATGCAGCGCAGGCTCAACGCCGTGCTCACCCGCCACGGGAACGTGGCCATGTACATCTGCGGCCATATCCACAACTTCCAGCACATCAAGCAGAAGGGTTGCGACATAGACTACGTGGTGAACACCTCCGGCTCGCTGAGCCGCCCCAAGGTCAACCCCGTGGAGGGCACCCAGTATTGCAGCGGCATACCCGGCTTCTCGCTGGTCACCGCCGACAAGCAAGAGCTCTCGCTCCACTTGATGGACAAGGACGGCAAGGTGGTCTACACCGTGCGTCACGCGAAGAAATAATCTCGCACGGGGAAGGGAGCGGCCAACCCGCGACCCTCCCCCTCACGAAAGCGCATGCCGCGCGAGGAGTTCTCCCCGCGCGGCATTTTTCTTTTCCCGCCAAGCCGCGGGAAGGAATTTACGCACGTTTCTTGTCTCTCCCAAGCGGCGGGAAAGGAAAAACACGCGTTTCTTGCTCCAAACCACTCGGCGGGAAGCTAGAAATCGTGAGTTCGACGAAAACTTGTAGAGACGCAAGAATGCGTCTCTACAAGTTTTCGTCGAACTCGCGCTGTATTATGGGTTGGACCTCTTCGGGGCGAGGTACATGCGGTTAAGGGTCGGCGGTTTCATTCAGCTCCTCTTGCTTGCCGAGACGCGGCACGTCGCGTCTCTACCGCTTGGCGATGACAGTCCGCGCGCACAAGCTGAGACCGCCCTCTCCCCCGCGGCTGGCTATCAGCGGGCGGGAAAGAGGGCGGGAATGTCGGGGAGCCCACTGGCTACGGACTAGAAGGAGAGCACCAACGTCTCGCGGGGCTGGAGGGCGACATCCTTGTCCAAGGCCACTTTCCGGCCGGTCAGGATGTCGGTGGCCTCGGTGGCCTGGCCTATGATCTCGGCGTAGCGCTTCACCTCCATCTGGGCGGGCTCACTGGTGCCGTTGACGACGGTGAGCACGTTCTGCCCCTTGGCCTGGCGGGCGATGACATAGACACCCTTGCGGGGCGTGAACTGCACCTGCTTGCCGTGGATGATGGCCTCGTTGCCCTGCCGCCAGTGCAGCAGCCGGCTGAGCCAGTTGAACATGGCGTTCTGCGCCCGCGTGCGTCCCTCGGCGGTGAAGCAGTTGGCCTTGTCGCCCGGGAAGCCTCCGGGGAAGTCCTTGCGCACGTTGCCGTCGGTCACCTCCTTGGTGCCGTTCATCAATATCTCGGTGCCGTAGTAGAGCTGCGGCGTGCGGTTGATGGTGAGCAGGAGAGCCAATGCCTGCTTCAGGGCCAGGGTGTCCGTTCCGTTCCTCAGGAAGCGGTCGGTGTCATGGTTCTCGATGAAAGCCAACACGCTGCTGGGGTTGGCGTAGAGATAGTCATAGCACAGCGTGTTGTACACGCGGTTCATGCCCTGCCACCAGTCGTCGGTCTCCTCGCGGGCGGCCATGTTCACGCGGTCGTAGAAGGCGAAGTCCATCACCGTCTTCAGGTAGCTGTTGATGGAGGAGAGCTTGCTGTCCTTCTGCCAGGCTGCGGTGTAGGCGGGCTCGGTCACCCACGTCTCGCCCACGGTGTTGAAGTTGGGATACTCCCTTTCCAGGGTCTTCATCCACAGGGCCATGGCCTCGCGGTCGGCATAGGGATAGGTGTCCATGCGTATGCCGTCGATGCCCACGGTCTCTATCCACCAGACGCTGTTCTGTATCAGGTACTTGATGACGTGGGGGTTGCGCTGGTTCAGGTCGGGCATGGAGGGCACGAACCATCCGTCCACGGTCTCTCGCTTGTCCACCTCGGAGGCGTAAGGGTCCAGCACGGGGGTCAGCTTATAGGAAGTCTGCAGATACTTGGCCTTGTCCTCCTCCTTGCCGGAAAGCCACTCGGGCACGTTCAGCCAGTCGCGGGAGGGCAGGTCTTTCACCCAGGGGTGCTCGAAGCCGCAGTGGTTGAAGATCATGTCCATCACCACCTTCAGTCCCTTGGCGTGCGCGTCGGCTATCAGCTCGCGGTAGTCCTCGTTGGTGCCGAAGCGCGGGTCCACGCGGTAATAGTTGGTCGTGGCATAGCCGTGGTAGGTGCTGGAGCCGTCCTTGCCGTCAGGCGAGTTGTTCTCCAGCACGGGCGTGAGCCAGAGGGCCGTCACGCCCAACTGGGTGAAGTAGTCCAGATGGTCCCTGATGCCCTGCAAGTCACCGCCGTGGCGCAGGCTGGGCTTCGAGCGGTCTTCCACGTAGGGGTTCATGCCCTTCACTTGCGCCTTGTGGTCCTTGCCCTGGGCGAAGCGGTCGGGCATCAACATGTAGAGCACGTCGGCGTTGGAGAAACCCTTGCGCTCCTCTCCCGCCATGGCACGGGCCTTGAGCCGGTAGCTCACTTCCTTCTTGCTCTTGCCCATCGTGAAGCGCAGCTTCATCTCACCAGGCTGCGCGCCCGACAAGTCCAGGTAGACCAGGAGATAGTTGGGCGAGTCGAGCCTCACCAGGGAGTCCACCCGCACGCCGGGATAATCGGTGGAGACTTGCGCCTCGCGTATGCCCTCGCCATAGACCATCAGCTGCAGCGAGGGGTCTTTCATGCCCACGTACCAGTCGGTGGGCTCCACGCGGTCTATCTTCACCGCGGCGTTCATGCCCAGGGCTGTCATGATAAAACTGAGTGATAAGAGGAACTTTCTCATGCCTTATATATTATAATATGTATAACCATTAATTGTGCAAGATGAGCGCGCTCTGCGGGCTGACGGTCACCTCCCCGCCATGGCATTCGCCCAAGCCCCGCTCGTTGATGAGCCCGTCGCGCGCCACGACGGTGTAAGTGTCCTCGGGCAGCGTCACCTTCATGGGCTCTGCGTTGGCGTTGAGGATAACGTAGATGTCCTGCCAGCTGTCGCCGCCCGCGTGGCCGCTGAGGCGGAAGCCCACCAGGCATTCCTGCGTGGGCAGGAAGGAGAGATGCTGGCGCACTTTCTCCGCGCTGCCCAAGCGGAAGGCGGGATGCTGGCGGCGCAAGGCGATAAGGTCGCGATAGTAAGTGAACACCTCGGGATGGCGACGCATGTTCTGCCAGGGCAGCACGTTGACGCTGTCGGGAGAGTTAAAGCTGTTGTGCACGCCTTTCTTGTCACGCAACATCTCCTCGCCGCTCAACATGAAAGGCACGCCCTGGGAAAGGAACACCGCCGTCTGCGCCAGCTGGTCCAGGCGGATGAGTTCCTCGTCGGAAATGCCGGGCATGGACGTGCGCAAGCGGTCCACCAGGCACATGTCGTCGTGGCAGCTCACGTAGCTGATTTGCTGCGTAGGCTCGGCGCAGAAGGGCTTCTTGTCGTAGTTCACGCGGGTCATGTCCACCTGGGGATGGGCGATGCCGCCCACGATGCCGAACTTCAAGCTCTCCTCCTCGCCGGGGATGCCGGCCAGGAAAGCTCCCTTGTGGTCGTCGGAGAAAGGTCCCCGCAAGGCATCCCTCATGTCATCGCTAAACACGGCGATGCCCGGCATCTGGTAAGCGTTGGCCTTCATGGCCAGCTTCTCCTGCGGGTAGGCGCACGTCGAGGCGCTCCATCCCTCGCCATAGATGAAGATGGAGGGGTCTATCTTTTGCATCTCTTGCTGGATGAGGTTCATGGTCTCTATGTCATGCACGCCCATCAAGTCCACGCGGAAGCCGTCAATATGGTACTCTTCCACCCAGTAACGCATGCTCTCCAGCATGAACTGCCGCATGAGCGGCTTCTCGGAAGCCGTCTCGTTGCCGCAGCCAGAACCGTTGCTTGGGGTTCCATCGGCGTTATAGCGATAGTAATAGCCCGGATAGGTCTTCTGGAAATTGCTGTTCTCCAGGTCGAAAGTGTGATTGTAAACCACGTCCAGTATTACCCGTATGCCCGCCTTGTGCAGGGCTTGCACCATTTGCTTGAACTCCTTGACGCGGGCGGCGGGCACATAGGGATTTGTGGAATAGCTGCCATCAGGCACGTTGTAGTTCACGGGGTCATATCCCCAGTTGTACTGCGGCGTGTCCAGGCGCGTCTCGTCTACCGAGGCGTAATCGAAGGAAGGCAAGATATGCACGGCGTTCACGCCCAAGTCACAGAGATGCTTGATGGCCCAAGGCTCGGTGAGCGCCAGGAACTTGCCAGGATACTTGGCATCACGGCCCACGGAGAAGTCACGATGGTGCATCTCGTAGATGACCAAGTCCGCGGGCGAGGCCAAGGCGGGTCGCTTGTCGGCCTGCCATCCCTCGGGGTCTGTCTCGTCCATGTCTATCACCACGCCGCGCTGGCCATTCACGCCCACGGCCTTGGCGAAGACCCCGGGGCACTCTCCCTTGCCCATGTCAAAGGTATAGTAGGCTCCCTTCAAGTCACGTTTTACGGTGGCCGTCCATTGGTCTTCGCCCGTGCGCTTCATCTTCACCGTCTTGTAGGGCTTGGCGGCATCGCCATCCTCGTAGAGTCTCACCACCACCTCGCGGGCGGAGGAGGGAGCGTTGAGCTTGAACGTGGTCTGCCGTTGGGAATAATCCACCTCACGGAACACGTCTTGCGCCTGGGCCGAAGCAGCCATCATCATCGCAGCCATGGCTAAAAAGCATTGTTTCCTGATATCCATATACCTAATATATATAAATATGGCACTTCGAGCTTACAACGCCATCAGCGAGACAGCGAAACCGCCACCGGGAGCCTGCGTGAGCTTGAGGGTGTCGCCTTTCTTCACCGTCTTCTTGGTGATGGTGTAGGCCTTTGGATTCTTGTCGAAAGAGGCATCCTTCGCGTCCGCGTAGATGGTGCAAGCGTATTTCCTGCCCTTGTCGAGGAAGTCGAGCTTGATGACACTCTTGTGGCCATTCTCGTCACACTTGCCGCCTATAAACCAGTTGTCCGTTCCCTTGGCCTTGCGCGCCACGGTGATATAGTCGCCCGGCTCTGCCTCCAGGTACTTGGAGTCGTCCCAGTCTACCGCCACGTCACGGATGAATTGGAAAGCGTCCATGAACTTGGCGTAGTTCTCGGGCAGGTCGGCGGCCATCTGCAACGGGCTGTACATCGTCACATAAAGCGCCAACTGGCCTACGAGCGTGGTGTGCACACGATTGGGGTTGTCGCTCCACGTGCTCAATTCTGTCTCCAAGATGCCAGGCGTGTAGTCCATGGGGCCACCTTGCAAACGGGTGAAAGGCAATATCACGGTGTGGTCGGGATTGCTGCCGCCGAAAGCCTCGTACTCCGTGCCGCGGGCACTCTCATTGCCTATCAGGTTGGGATAGGTGCGGCAGAGGCCCGTGGGACGGGTTGCCTCGTGGGCGTTGACCATAATGTGATGCTTGGCGGCCTCCTTCACGGCATAGAGATAGTGGTTGTTCATGGATTGCGAGTAGTGATGGTCGCCGCGGGGGATGATGTCTCCCACGTAACCAGACTTCACGGAGTTGTAGCCGTAATCATTCATCAGCTGGTAGGCCTGCTCCATCCATCGCTCATAGTTGGTGACGCTGGAGGAAGTCTCGTGATGCATCATGAGCTTCACGCCCTTGGAGTGGGCATAGTCGTTGAGATACTTGATGTCGAAGTCGGGATAGGGCGTGATGAAGTCGAACACATCCCACTTCCAGCGGTTGGACCAGTCTTCCCAGCCCACGTTCCATCCTTCCACCAACACTTGCGAGAAGCCGTTCTCGGCGGCGAAGTCTATATACTGCTTCACGCGGGCCGTGTTGGCGGAGTGCCGGCCATTAGGCTTGGCCTTCGTCCAGTCTATTTGGTCCAGCTTGACAGAGGGATACTCATCCGTATAGTTCCAGGAGCCCTTGCCCACGATCATCTCCCACCACACGCCACAATACTTCACGGGCTTTATCCAGCTGGTGTCCTCTATCTTGCAAGGCTCGTTGAGATTGAGTATCAAGTTGGAAGCCAAGATGTCGCGAGCGTCATCGCTCACCATCACGGTGCGCCAAGGCGTCTGGCAAGGCGTCTGCATACAGCCTTTCAGTCCCGTGGCATCGGGCGTGAGCCAACTCTCGAACACCATGTTCTTGTCGTCCAGGTTGAGGTGCATCGTGGAATAGTCCACGCAGGCGGCCTCGTGGATGTTGATGTATAGGCCGTCATCGCTCTTCATCTGCAAGGAGGTCTGCACGCCCGTGGGCGAGAACGGAGTCTGGGAAGAGTTGCCCCAAACAATCGCGTCCTCCATCCTGCCCCTTATCTCGCTGAGTTTTGTGGTCTGGGTAGGATACTCTTGGGTATCGTAATCGCCCGCTATCCACCAGGCGGTGTGGTCGCCCGCCATGGCGAACTGGGTGTGTTCCTCCTTGATGAGGAAGTAGTTGAGGGACTCCTGCTGGGGGAACTCATAGCGCAGTCCTATGCCATCGTCATAAACCCTGAAGCGGATGATGATGTCACGGTCTGTGGCCTCCTGTCGCAAGTTCACTTGCAACTCGTTGTAGTGATTGCGAATGGTGGCCGTCTCGCCCCATACGGGTTTCCAAGTCTCGTCAAAGGTGGAGGTCTGCGTGTTTGTCACCTTGAAACCATCCATCAAGTCGGTCTCCTGCTCCCCTTTGCTGGCGTGTTTGTCCTTGGCCAATTCCAGTCCCAGGTGGGAGGGCTTGATAACCGCCTTGTCCTTGTAGGCCATTTCGTAAGTGGGCTGGCCCGTCTCGGAGAGCGAGAAAGTGAGCTTCACGTTGCCATTGGGCGAGGTCACGGTCTGTGCCGATGCCCATGCGGGCACAAGCAGAGCCGCCAAAATGAAATTAGAAAGCTTACTCATGTTGTTTGGTAATTATCGGTTTTCTGTATGTTCAAATTCTTCCGTCCAGGCGTATCAACTCGGTCAGGCTGTCAATGAAACGCTTGTCCGCGGCTAGGTCTTCCAGATTGAGGTGCATGCGGTATC
Source organism: Prevotella sp. CAG:1320 (assembly GCA_000435635.1). Taxonomy (GTDB): domain Bacteria; phylum Bacteroidota; class Bacteroidia; order Bacteroidales; family Bacteroidaceae; genus Prevotella; species Prevotella avicola. Next base: position 13,446 of record FR882146.1, read on the forward strand.
GCCAGTAATGCTTGGGATTGGAGGGTATGTTGATACGCTCGGCATTGGCATCGGGCAGGCGCAACTTCTCGTCCATGGCCAGCCAGTCTTGTAAACTGATAACGCAAAGCATGGAGCCAGAGAGCAAATGGCGGGAGATGATGTCACGGGCCAACCATCCCGGCAATGGATGAGGTGCGCTGCCACCTCTGTAGAGCATGGAATTGAAGTAGTCTTGCGTGCGCTCATAATCCTCGTCCCACCATTGGCGGAGCGTAGGCATATCGTGCGAGGAGATGGTGCATACCGAGCGATAGGGGTTCTTGCTCAAGTAACCAAACCTCACGTTGGGGTCTTTGGGCATGCTCTGTATCTCCAGGCTGAGTATCTTGAGGTCTTCCAACACCCATGGGACACAGTCAGGCACCATGCCCAGGTCTTCCGCACATACCAACATGCGGGTGGCCTGCACCAGCCGAGGCAGCTTGCGCATGGCTTCCCGATACCAGAACTGGTTATGGCGGCGATAGAAATAATCATTGTAAAGGCGGTTGAAGGCCTCTTTGTCGCAGTCGTACAGGCTCTCGTAGATGAAATCGTATTGCGCGGAGATGCGCGGATGGAAAAGGTTGGGGTCTTTCCGGTCGCGCAGGAAGAGCACGTCACTGATAAGGGCGTAGAGCCCGTCACGCAACCATAGTTCTTCTTGCTTGTCGGCATGGGCGAACAAGCTCTCCACCTTTCGTTGGGTGTTCACTTCCTCGCGCAGCCGATACCGTTCTCCGTCTATGGGCTCCAGGAAGCGTTCTTTCACTTCTTGCGCCCTCTCCGAGAACACGCGTTGCAATACCCAGTCAGTAATGAAAGGCGTGGTGAAACGTTCCTCCTGGAAGTTGAGCCCATACTGGGCTATCTCCTGGCGAGACATGCCCAGCGCGGGAGAGAATTGTCCCAGCAGGCCATGCACGCTGTCGATAGGTATTTCCCAGATGCGGAAGAAGCCCAGCACGTGGTCTATGCGGTATGCGTCAAAGAACTGTTGCATGTGTTGGAAACGTTTTGTCCACCAAGCGCAATCGTCCTTGAGCATCTCCTCCCAGTTATAGGTGGGAAGCCCCCAGTTCTGTCCGTTGACGGAGAAAGAGTCGGGCGGTGCGCCTGCCTGTCCGTTGAGGTTGAAATATTTTGGCTCCATCCATACGTCACAACCATGTCTGTTGACCCCGATGGGTATGTCTCCCTTCAGGATGACACCCTTCTCCTGGGCGTGCGCATGGGCATCGCGTAGCTGCTGGAAGAGCACGAACTGCGTATAGTAATAGAAAGCCGCCTCCTTGTAGAGAGCCGTGCGACTGTTGCTAAGCTGTTCCCGTTCGGCTTCGTCCCATACGTTGTGGTCGAGCCAGGTGGTGAAATCGGCCGTGCCATATTTTTCCCTGAGCGTACAGTAACGGGCATAAGGCACCAGCCAACGCTGGTTCTCGTCAAAGAAATGTTTATACTCGGCGGTGCGCATGGCCTTTGCCCCCTCCTGGGCGAAAAGCAGGCGCATGTAAGCTGTCTTGGTGTCGTTCACCCGCTCATAGTCTATCTGGGGCAGGGCGTTGAGCTCTTGGCGCAACGCTTCCATTTCCTCCCGCTTGGCCGCGTCTTTCAAGGCGGGCAGGGCATTGAGATCCACGAACTGCGGATGAAGGGCGAAAATGCTAATGGCACTATAGGGATAGGAGTCTGTCCATGTATGGGTGGTGGTGGTATCGTTGACGGGGAGCACTTGCAAGACTTTCTGCCCCGTCATGGCCACGAGGTCTATCATCTGGCGCAAGTCCCCGAAATCGCCCACGCCAAAGCTCCGCTTGCTGCGCAGGGAGAATACGGGCACCAAGGTACCGGCCAGCTTGCGGTCCCATTTATTGAACCGGGCCTCTCCCAATTGATAGACGTAGGTCTCCCCTACCCGCATGTCGGGCACTTGGATGACCCTGTTGTAGCCCACTTCCCACTCGGGCGTATAGTCCACCTGGCTGTCACGGATGACAAACTTGAACTCCATGGGCTGGTCCTTGAAGTCGTCGGCGTTGAAGTCTATGGCCCACTCGTTGTATTGATGCTGGGTCATGTCCTTTGCCTCCAGGGCTTTCCAGTTGCCCAGCTTGTCTCCCGCACCCAATATGGCCAACCACTCTCCCTCTTTCAACTGGGGGGCACGCACTTTGAGCCTCAGCGTGCGGGCGTAGTGAGTGGCGGGCAGTGGCTTGGGATGTTGCCTGTTGACGCAGTCTGTGAAAGCCGATGTATAGAGGTAAGCGTCGGCGGGCGTGTCCACCCACTGGTCATAAGCCACATAGTGGTTGGCTTTCTGGGCACTGACATCTATGGCGTGGAGCAAGGTCTGCCACTCCTCACGATAGCGTTGGGCACCTCTCGTCACGCTGTAGTAATACTTCAACTGGCTGGGAGCCTGGGGTATGTCCACGTTGGCATTCCATTGGGAGCCGTCGGCAGAGGTCATCTGGTGTCGTTCCACATGGTCTCCGTCAAGGATATTGACCACCAAGGCCTCGCCAAAGATGGTTCCGTAATTTATATTGAAACTGAATTTCATAAGAAATAGATTTATAAGGTGAATATTCTAGCGATTGATCATCCCTTGGTCTTGATACCAGCCACGGCCACGGAGCCCATCACGAGCAACAGTCCGGCCACGATCATCATGCTGGTCTGATTGCTGCCCACCAGCGAGAGGATGGAACCTCCCAACAGGGCGGCAATGATTTGGGGCAGGCAGATGGTGCCATTGAACAAGCCCAGGTATGCGCCCATGTGGCCATAGCCCTGCAAGGCATTGGTCACGAAGGTGAAAGGCATGGCCAGCATGGCAGCCCAGGCGCAACCTATCAGCAGGAA
>FR882146.1:16390-37425 GCA_000435635.1 Prevotella sp. CAG:1320
TGTAGGGATTGGAGATGAAAGGCACCAGGGCAAAACCCACACCACCCAATACCAGGCTCAGCGCATAACCCAATTTGCGGTTGCGGAAGAAGGGCAAGACCATGGCCCATACCACGCTGCCTATGGCCTGTACGGCGTAGAGCACGCCCACCCAGTTGCCTGCCTCTTGGTAGGCGGCCGTGGCCGTGGCCGCCGGGTCGTGCATATCTACGCCCCAACAGGTATCCGCGATGGCGCCATTGGTGTAAGTCCACATATACATGAAAGCGGCCCAACAGAAGAACTGCACCAGCCCCACTCGCCAGAATGTGGCGGGGGCGTGGCGCAAGAGGGTTATCCAACTGGCTTTCCGCTCGCCGGCTTCCTCCTTGGACTCATTATACTCGGCGTAGACTTGGGGCGGCCACTCCCTAACCTTGACTGTGGTATAGATGACGCAGAGTATCAAGATGGCGGCTCCCACATAGAAAGACCATATCACGGAGTCGGGCACCACGCCGCTGGGAGCGGTATTGGCAATGCCTATCGCCGTGAAGAAGAAAGGGAAGACAAAGCCCACCACGGAGCCGGCATTGCACAAGAAACTCTGGATGGAGTAGGCCAGTCCTTTCTGCTTCTCGTTTACCATGTCGCCCACCAGCATCTTGAAGGGCTGCATGGCCATGTTGATACTGGTGTCCAGGAACATCAACGCCACCAGGCCAAATATCATGGCGGTGCTGACGGCCATGCCCAAAGAGCCCGCGTTGGGCAACAAGCACATCACGAGCACTGCCACCGTGGCCCCTATAAACAAATAAGGTATACGGCGGCCGAAGCGACACCACGTGCGGTCGGAGCAGGTTCCCACGATGGGTTGCACCAAGATGCCCATCAAGGGAGGCAATATCCAGAAATAACTCAGATTATGAGGGTCGGCACCCAGCGTAGCGAAAATGCGGGAGATGTTGGCGCTCTGCAGGGCATAGGCTATCTGCACGCCGAAGAAACCAAAGCTGAGGTTCCACAGCTCCCAAAATCTCATGTCAGGTTTTTGTTTCATCTTATCTCAAGTTATTAGGTAGCAACGGTTTTCTCTTGATTTCCTGTCACAAAAGTATTGATTTATCTCTTCGCCTACGCTCCAGGCTGGCCATAAATGGGCAAATTATTGCGCAATCGTTTGCACGTATTCTTACCTGGCGGGGCGCGTCCGTGCAATCGATTACGCAAAAAGAAAAGGACTTTTTGGCAAATAGCCGAAAGTGGAGGGTAAATTAACCATAAATTCGCGGTAATCACTTTCACTTACCAAAACCATACCTAAACATGAAAAAGAGACTTTACACTTCGCTATGCGCCCTGCTCTTGACGTTCGCCGCACAAATGGCCTCGGCGCAAGGATGGCCCGCCAACTATGGCGGGGTGATGCTGCAAGGATTCTCGTGGGACTCCTATACCGACACACAATGGTCCACCCTGGAGAGCCAGGCCGACGAGCTCTCGCGGTATTTCAAGCTGATATGGGTGCCCCAGAGCGGCAATTGCAACACCTCTTATAATAATATGGGCTACATGCCCGTCTATTACTTCGACCAAAACAGCAGCTTCGGCTCGGAGGCGCAACTGCGCTCCATGATCCAGGCTTTCAAGCAGAGAGGCACAGGCATCGTGGCCGACGTGGTCATCAATCACCGCAACAACCTGGGCGCAAACGGCTCATGGGTAGACTTCCCCAAGGAGACTTACAACGGGGTGACCTACCAGATGCTACCCTCGGACATCCCCGCCAACGATGACGGAGGAAAGACCAAGGCCTGGGCAGACGAGAACGGCTACTCGCTAAGCGTCAACAACGACGAGGGAGAGGATTGGAGCGGATGCCGAGACCTGGACCACAAGAGCCAAAACGTGCAAAATTGTATCAAGGCCTACGTGAAATACCTGGTGGACGACCTGGGCTACACGGGCTTCCGCTATGATATGGTGAAGGGATATGACGGCAGCCACGTGGCCGACTACAACCAGGCGGCGGGCGTGGAATACTCCGTGGGCGAGTATTGGGACAGCAACGAGAAAATCGAGAGTTGGATTAACGCCACGGGAAAGAAAAGCGCGGCCTTCGACTTCCAGTTCCGCGACAACGTGCGAGATGCCGTGAACGGCAACGACTGGTCAAAACTCAACAGCGACTACAACTTGATGCACGACCCCGCCTACAGGCAATACGCCGTGACCTTCGTGGAAAACCATGACACGCAATACCGCAGCGCCAGCGAGCCACAAGACCCGCTCAACAACTATATATTGGCCGCCAATGCCTACATGCTGGCCATGCCGGGCACGCCCTGCGTCTTCCTGCCCCACTGGAAGGAGTACAAGCAGGAAATCAAGAACTTGATAGAGGCGCGCAAGCTAGCTGGCATCACCAACATGAGCGACTACAAGAACGTGCTCTCCCACAGGATGTACCTGCAAAACGAGGTCACGGGCGAGCACGGCAAGTTGCTGGTGTACCTGGGCACGCAAAACCAGTCGGTGGACAAGGCACAGTGGGTGAAACTGGCGGGCGACAACACCTATAGTTACTGGCTGAGCCGAGACACCGAAGTGGCTTGGGCCGACAAGGCGTCGGGCACTTATGCCAATGCGGTGGAAGTCACCCTGTCAGCCATATCCACCAGCGACAACGCCCAAGTGGTCTATACGCTCGACGGAGGCGAGCCTACAGCCAACAGCACCGCTGTAGCCAGCGGCACGAAATTGCCCATCGACGAGACCTGTACACTCACCTATGGGCTGCTGAAAGACGGCAAGGTAACGGGCATCAGCAGTCGCCAATACACCATAGAGGGCTTTAGCCCCCACACGGCCACCATCTACCTGAAAGACCCCAACTGGACAAACGTGTACTTTTATGCCTGGGACGAGGAGGGAGACTTGCTGAAAGCATGGCCGGGCACAGAAATCACGGCCACCAAGGAGATAGACGACGAGCGATGGTATTACCACACCTTCGACATCAACGAATATGGCTACACCTTCAATATCATCTTCAATCAAGGCAAAGATAAGATGCAGACCGTGGACATAGGCCCGCTTTCGGAAGACACTTATTTCGAGATTGGCGAAGTGGCAGGCGGCAAATACACCGTCAACCAACTGCCTGGCGACGTGACCGGCATAGAGAGCGTCACGGCAGAAGACAACCGCTCCAAAGACACACACTATTACGACCTCAATGGGTACAAGACCGACAAGCCCCAGAGGAAAGGCATTTACATACACCAAGGCAAGAAGATTGTAGTGAGGTAACAACCATGCCGCACATCTCATCTAGCGGGAGACGGAAATTCCATGTATTCCCGCTAGAGAGAGGCGGCACGCCACGCATTTGCATTTTGGGTATGCGCGAGGCGCCATTCGTCGAGCTCACGAATATTAATAGTAATCATTCGAGGCGACCTATACTAAGAACCAGGCTAAGGCAGCCAGCCTTTTCCACAAAGCAGTATCCCTTCCCAGTACCAGTAAAGTGACACTGGAGTTTCACTTAGCTGATACTGCAGTACCACTAGGCTGGTACTGCAGTGTCAGTTAACTGGTACCGCTTGTGGTACTGGCTGGATTTCCCCCTGCTATGGACTAGCTTGGGAAATCAACTTATTTTGCTCGGCAAAATAACTTGTTTTGTCTTTCAATTTAACTTGTTTTGCCCATCAAAATAAGTTGTTTTCGTTCACGAAATAACTTGTTTTGAAAAGACCGCGGGAAAGAGGCGGCAAAAAGCCAGTGGGACAATCCGTAATTCGGGTACAGACTTCTGTAAAATCGCTAACAACTCCTTGCGGGGAAACCGCTATCTTCGCATCATGAACAAGAACTCGCCGCCAGGGTGAGGAAAAACAACCAAACGCAAAAAGACAAGCTCATGAGAAAAACCTGTTTAACACTTATCGCCATGCTAATGGCACTTAACAACATCACGATTATGGCACAAAACAAGATTACCCAAACAGCCGGGCGAAACGCACTAGGCGAATTCGCCCCAAAATTCGCGGAACTGAACGACGACGTGCTCTTCGGAGAAGCCGTATGGAATGACTCCACGCTCTCGCTCCATGACCATAGCCTAGTCACCATCTCTATCCTGCTGGGCAAGGGAATGGTGGATTCCTCCTTCCGCTCCCACCTGGAGATGGGCAAGAAGCACGGCATCACCCGCCGAGAGATAGCCGCGCTGCTGACCCAAGCAGCCTTCTACGCGGGATGGCCCAATGCCTGGGCGGGCTTCCGCATGGCCAAGGAAGTATGGGCGGACAACGACGCGGCCACCGAGAAGGAACGCTTCCAGCAACAGATGATATTCCCCATCGGCGAGCCCAACACGGCTTACGCCAAGTATTTCATAGGCAACAGCTACCTGGCGCGCATATCCACGGAGCAGATACCCTTCTCCAACGTGACCTTTGAGCCAGGCTGCCGCAACAACTGGCACATACACCAGGCCAAGAAAGGCGGCGGACAGATGCTGGTGGGCGTAGCCGGCAGGGGCTGGTACCAAGAGGAGGGCAAGTCCGCGCAAGAGATATTGCCTGGCACGGTCATCCATATTCCCGCGGGCGTAAAGCACTGGCACGGAGCGGCCAAAGACAGCTGGTTCGCCCACCTGGCCTTCGAGATACCCGGCGAAGGCACTTCCAACGAGTGGCTGGAACCCGTGACGGACGAGGAATACAACAAACTGAAATAAGGAAACGCACCGAAACCCTTCAGAGAGATAACTACATTCATGACCGGTTCCGCCAACCCTTTTTCATACAGGGCTGGCGGAATTTTCATTTCCTCACTCCATCCTCCCCCATTTCATCTCTTCTCCATTAGCGTCATACTGCTTGCGCTTGCCAACAGGAGGGGCGGTGAGGGTGACGCGGACTACTGCCGTGCGGGAAAGACTGCGGGCGATGGCGGAATCGAAAGCATCCATGTGCTGGGGCAGGAACCGTTCGCTGATGGCTCTCAGTCCCTTTATCTTCTCCTCGGGGTCGGTCACCAGCTCAGCCAACCCGAAAGCGATGGCCGACTCATATTGCAGGGTAAAGTCGCCATCTCTAGGCCCCACGGTGGGGCGGCACTTCGTCACTGCCGAGAGGCATACCTCGGGATGGAGGGCTATGCAATCGAGCTTCTCGCCCACTGGGGCGCAATGGAAATACCAAGTGCTGTCATCCGTGGAGGCCAAGGAAAGGGGAAGACCATAGGCCGTGCCGTCGGGACGGGTGAAGCTCACCGTGATGTAAGGAGCACGGCGCATCACGTCCAATGCCCAGTCGGAATTCATTTCCCTGCTTGCTTTTCTCATGTTGGCGATATTATATATATAAAATATGTATAAGTGAAGAGCGGTAATAAGGCGCAAAGGGACGCTGTTTTAGCGAAACACACTGAAGAGCGGTTATCAGGCGCAAAGTTACGCTTTTTTAGCGAAACACACAAGCGGAGAATATCTTTTTCCGCCTATTGGCGCAAATAGGCAAAGGCCTTGCCGAGTGCCTCGCGGAAGAAATGCCCCTGGGAGAGCTGTAGGCTCAGTTCCTCTACCCGATGACGCATCTCGGCGTATCGCTCGGGAGTAAGGGCTGAGATGGCTGGTTCTATTTCCCGCAGGGAGTCTACGCAAAGGCCGATGCCCCGCTGGCTGACAAAAGGAGCCAAGGCGGCTTGCTTCCAAATGATGATTGGCAAGTGGCAGCGAATGTAAAGGGAAGTCTTGTGGGGATTGTTGTAGCGCAGGTATTCGCCCATGTCTCCCGAGCAAGCGTCCAGCGAATCACCATCCCACACCAGGCCGAAATGTCCACTGGCCGTGGCTATCAATTGATTGGAGGGAACGAACCCCATCTGCTCGAAGCACTCGGGATGGGCGGCCCGCTGGATGTCAAATCCGCCGCCATAGAGGCGCACCTTGCAATCCTTGACCACATTGCCCAGCTGGTACAGGAAGGCGTTCTTTTTTTGGCTCAATCCACCTGCGTAGACCATCGTGTACGGGCCTTCGGGCATGGGGAGAGGTGAAATGTCCGCGGGCGACAGATAGTCGAATATGCCCAATGTGAGAAGACGGGAACGGCACCCGTTATCCCGCAGCCAGCGCAGCATGCTCTCGTTGTGGGCTATCACCACGTCGGAGTGGTTGAGCCGCCTTATCTCCCGCTCCACGGAGAGTGCCTTGCGGCGGAAGCTGCCCAGGTCATGAATAAGCGTCACCACCTTTGCACCACGGGCATGAGCCATGTCGCACACCAGCTCGTAGTACTTCTTCAATGGGTATTGCAGTACGAGGGCATCGCCCCGACCGAGGCAGAAGGGCGACTTCAGTACGCTGGCCAGCGTGAAGAGGAAGTGGCGGACGGTGTCGCGGTAGTGGCTTTGGGGCAGGCCCACGTCATGCAGGCCCATCGCCCGCATGATGGCCTCCATGTCCGTCTTGGCCTTATTGCCGGTGCTGTTTGTTTCCTTATAGTTGCGCGAAAGATAGCATTCCATGGCGAAAAAAGTTAATCGCAAGATAGACACGCAATGTAGCTGTCGTATTTGTCGCGAAGATAGGTCTTTTCGCCGAGAAAACAATACGTTTCCACGAATAATCGCACTTTGGAGACTAATTTCCCTTCACATTATGATTATACGAAAGCGACGTATACCATCAAGCCACTCAACAAGCGCGCATGGAATTTACGGAGAACAGGCCGTGTGGTTATCGGGTAAGACTGAATTTTATGCTAAGGCCGAAATCTTGCGTGGTGGTGGGATAGCTGCTGCTGGAGAGCAGGGGCGTATTGGTCTGGCGGTCGTAATAGAAGCTCATGGTGAGCATGCGGCTCAGCGTGTAATCAGCCGAAAAACTGAGGCGGAAGGCGGTGTTGCCACTGCTGGCGGAACTGGTAAGCGAGGCTATGTCGCGGATAATGGAAGCCTGGCGGCGATAGCTAAGATCCAGCCGCAGGTTAAGGTCTTTGTTCACGGAATTGACACGCACGGCATTAGCGGACGTGGCATTTTCACCTTCCTGTCGCCGCTCCTTATTCCTTACCCGCCGATGGTTGCGCCCGCCGAAGAGGTTGAGGTCGTTTATTTTGTAAGCCAGCCCCACCACCCAGTCCTTGCTGGTGGCCTCGTTGATTTGCACGCTGGTCATGCTCAACGTGAGCACGCGGGTCTGGCGGTACTCCAGCTTGGCCGTGAGATTGTTGTGGAAAGTCAGGTCAACGCCCAGCAGCGGCGAGAAAGCCTCGTTGATGCTCACCTGCGAAATGTTGTACATGGTGCTGGGAACAGGATTGCCCGTGGATGCGTCGGCGATGAAACCCAAGCCGTTCATATACTCTTGATAGGTGCTGTAACTGCTGTAAGACCCTATGGCGAACACGCTCTTGTAGGCGTGGGTGATATTGACGCTCTTGAACACGTCACGGAACCAAGGTAATTTGCTCAATCCGCTGTAGCGGACAGACCAGTTGGGCAACAGCCTGGAAAGCGCCGGGAACAACTCCAAAGAATTGCCCCCCATTCCCGTATAAGCCTTGAGGAAGGCGGGTATCATCACGTCACCGCTATATTTGTCCACCGTGCCGTGCTCTGGATTGAACTTCCCGCCTGCCATGGGGAATCCCTGAGGATAAGTGGCGTTACGATATTGCGCCTCTACCCTATCGCGGAAACCGTCCAATGAGCGCACGAACTTCTCGAAGGTCTTGCTATGATAGCCGCTACGGGCATCTCCCATAGGCTCAAAAGCAGAACCCAGCGAAACGGTAGTCATGGTAAAGGTACCGCTTTGCGTGGTGGGCATTCCCTCATACATATATTGTATGGTCTTCTGCCTGGTCTCGGTGCGGCTGGCGTTGAGGTCTATTTTCAAATTCTTCACCGGCTCCAGCGTCATGCGTATCTGCAAATCACGAGTGAGCGTAGAGGTGGCTGGCGTGGCGATGGTATCGGCCAACAAGAGCCAGTCGTGCTCCAACGCTTTCCGCACATAACCATCATCTGTCAATCCGAAAGCGAAATCCAGTCCCGGAGACAACACGGAGTTTTTGGTCTGGCCAAAAACATCACCAATGGTGGGCAGGAAGCCCGGCAAGGTCATTTGGTACTGGTCTGTGTAAGACACCTGAATGTTCCTCACCATCATGGCCACCCTGGCCGCACACTGTGCCAGACGGTACCAGCGGTTCTCGTCCAGCGAGGGCTTGGGCGTGACGGTGATTTTCAACCTGGTAGCGGAATCCACCTTGTTGGTGATGCGTATCTTGTTGTTGTCCAACTTGCGGAACTTCAGCTTATAACGCTTTCCGTCCTCCGTGCGTGCCGTGACGCGGATGCGCTTGGTGCGCTTGCCATGGGAAACCTCCAACGTGGTGTCGGGCCTCAACACGATTTCCTTCTCGAAGCTGCGCTGGTTGCGGGGCAGGTTCTTCTTGGCCTCCTCTTCCTTGCGCTTGGCCTTCCATTCCTTCACCGCGGCATCGGGGTCTTTGCCTTGGGCGGAGGCCTCTTCTCTTATCTTGCGTTCCTCTTCAGCCTGTTTTCTCCGTTCTTCCTGCCGTTGCTTGCGTTGGGCTTCTTTCTCCCGTTGCTCTCTCGCTATTTGAGCCGCGCCCTTCTCCCTGTTGAACCTGTCATTGGTGGCTTTCAGGAAGGGGACATGATTATAGAGTTTCTCCATGTTGAACGAGGCGTTCACGTTCAGATTGCGATTGTTGGCTATGGTGTTGCCCAAAGTGGTGCCATCCTCCAACTCCGAGCCGCGTGCCCAGTTATAGGAGGCTATGTAGTTGGCATCAGCGGAGACCCAATCGAAGATGGGTATCAAGTTGAGCGGCGAACGATAAGAGAGGGTGAACGTCTGATCATAGTCCAATGGCGTGCCAAAATGGCGGATGCTAGTCCACACAGAGTCCTTCCACGCCTGGTAACGGTCAGGATACAGGTCTTTGTTCACGGGTGTATAGGGTTCCTCTATCTCGGCGTTGGTTCCGCTCTGGAAATTCATGTGCAGATTGCTAGTCAAGTCCCAACGAATAGAGAACTGCCTGTTCCACAAGAATTGCTGGCTGAACGACAAGGGAAGCTCGGAGTTCTCCAGCGCTTCCATATCCCGTTCTTGGAGTTCATAGTAATTACGGGTCATCTCTGTATTGAAGGCCACGTTCTGCGGCAACCAGTTCAAGCCGAACTTCTTCAATATCTCCCACCATTTACTCTTGCTCTTGATGTTCTTGAAAGGAGTCCAAGGCTTGTAGACGGGAGTCCAGTTGTAGTCTAGCGCGGCTCTCCAATTGGTTTCCCGCTCATAGACGGTGGTTTGGCCAGTGGTTTCCTGGTAAGAATGACTATAGGAGACCGAGAAATTAGCGGGGTCGTAGGGCATGGGGTGACGCTTGGTGGCGATGCCCACCCGTGCGTTGGAGATAGAGAAGTTGGTTTGCTTCACCTTGGTCACGGCAATGCTCTCGATAGAATCCCGCTCATGCTCGTTGGCCGCCGCGTCCAATGCGTCGTCCAGCAGCATATCGGTGTCCAGCGGATTATACTTCGGTGAGGTCTTCTCTTGGGTGACACTATAATATAATGGTATAGAGACCTTGGCCTTGTCGGGGAAGAACTTGCCCAGCTCCAGGCTGGTGGTAAAGGAATAGGTGCCGTAATCCTCCTGGGAACGAGACATCACGCCGTCTTCCAATCCGCCGAAACCTTCCGTCATGTATTTGCCTTGCAGGTTGAGCGTGCCGAAGTCGGAGAGCTGGACGTTGAGGTTGGCGTTGGCCGCCCATCCTCCGGAGTTATCCGTTTCCAACAATCTCAACTCGTTCACCCATACCTCGCCGCTCTTCAAGTCCGCGGCATTGTTGCGCACGCCTATCATCATGGTCTTCACCTCGCCTAGCGTGGGATTACCCAATATGGAGACCTTGTTGTTGGGATGGTCTGTGTCATAAACGCTAAAGGGAGCCGTATAGGAAGCCACGCCCTGTGCCCGTGACTGGTTGCGTAACTTCTTCACGTTGGTGAACACGCTCAGGTAAATATCCAGCATGTTCTCCTCGGGCCATACCACCGTGGCCGAGGAGCGATTGTATCCTGTACCTGGAGGAGTAAGCTTTAAGGGAATCTCATACTCATAGTAATTGGAGCGATTGTCGCTTCCCAGACGGATGAACACACTCAACTGATTGTCCGACAACTGGGTGGCATCTTGCGCCAGGGCATTGAGGTGAGTAAACATCTGCAGGCGACGATACTGCCTCAAGTCGAGCGACGTGTTACGATAAACAGCCTTAGCCTCACCACTGGAAAGATTTTTCACCACCAGACTCAATGACTGCTCGTTAGCCTCCACCAACTGAGGCTGTGTGGGATCTTGCTCGCGGGTGATGCCAGGAGGCAACACATAATTCACGGGGGTCTTCTCACTGTTCTCTTCTATATTCACCGCACTGGTCTCCAGCGTTCCGTTGCCGCCCGTACCCAAGGGACGATCGTAGGTGCGCCACTCTCCCCTCACCAAGTCAAGCGTACCGAAGCGCAACACGATGGGTTTCTTGAAACCCGTGAGGAACATCCTCATGAAACGGATGCTATTGAAGTCGGAAACATTTCCCACCTTCGACTCGAATTGATCTACGGGAACACGGAACTGATACCAAGTGACGGTCTCGTCGTTGGTACCATTGCGCAAAGTTGGGGTATACTCCCTCTTGTCCACGATAAAATTGCGCCCCACCACCATGTCCTCCGGCCTGATGCTGACACGATACTGATAATACCGCTCATACTCATTGAGGGTATAGTCTTGGTTGATGTCCTCCACGTCTGGAGTGGACTTATAAGAAGTGTCGTAGCTCTCCGTCCGTGAGTCACTGTCAGGTGAATTGCCTTGCGGATTGTTGATATACTTATATCGCTGCAAGATGGGCGTTTGCAATTCGTCCCAGTCTGTACCACGGAAATAATGATAATTGTCGTTGGCAGGATCCGCATAGATAGAATCATAGACAGCCTGGTTTACCTTTCCCTGAATGTGGCTCAAGTAATCATTGAAATAAAAGTCACGCTCCTGCTCATCGTTGAGTCCATTGAAGCCCACGTCTTGCAACGCCCTACTTCCTTCAGTGGTAGCAAAGGCATAAGTCACCGTGCTTTGGCGGGGAACCCTACCCCACTGGGTTGTGATGAAATTTTGGGAACCATCCACTGGCATGCCACTCTCGTAAAACTTCTTGCCGTCTCGCAATATGTCCTCGCTCACCTCTCCCAAGTTAAAATAAAGATCTCCGCCATAGTCAGCGGCATCAGCCTGCTGGTTGGTATAGAAGAAGGGGTCGAGCAGCCAAAACTCAATATACTCCACGTTGGCGGCCTCGAAATCGCTGTTGTCCAACTTTCTCATCATTCCACCCCACCTGCGCTCAGGATTAGGCAACGTGCCGTCCATGTTCAGATTGGCATCAAAATTATAAGGGCCGCGCTCTGAGGGATAATAAGCCAAGTTGAGGACGCTCAACGTGTTAGTGGCGCCGCTGTAGGTGCTTTGATCACGATTGGGGAACAACTCCCTGACATAAACTTCTCTGACATAATGGTTGCTCAACTGGTCGAGATCGGACTTGATGTGGGATGGCGTCAGTGAACTGCCTCGGCGAGTGAACAAGGGGTCTATGCAATACCATGCAAGGCGGCTACGATTAAAGCCGCTGGTCAACCCTGTATTGTCACTAGACTCGGGAAACATGGATGGCACGCTTGAGATGAACCAAGAGGTAGGGGTGCTCACGTCTATGGTGTTCTTGGTATTCTCAAAGTCATCGATATAAGAGGCATTGTCCTGTATGCCTCCCGCCTGCCCCGCAATCAATTGGGCGAACTCTCCCGTGAAAGAGATATGGGAAGGCTGCGTCACGTGCAGGAAAGGAATCTTGTCGAGCATGTTTGTCAGCCACTGGCTCTCCTTCTTCCAATTTACGTTGATGCCCCACAGAGTGTTGTTCACTGGCTCTGAACCAAGATTCACCTTAGTGGTGAGAGACTGTTCGGAGAGATGTTGTATGGTTCCGCTCAACTGGAAATCCGAGGAGAAATCATAAGCCCAATTGAGCCCGAACATGGTTTTGCGCATTTGACCATAATCCGTATTGCTCTCGCATGAGACATTGATGGCCGTTCCCGCGTCTATGATGCTTTGGTTGAGAATAGTCACCTCCCCAGCATTGTAATCCACGGTGTAGTCTGTTCCCTCTGTCAATGTCATGCCACCAGCCGTAACCACTACTGAACCTTGAGGCACATTGTAGGCACCCAACGAGATGACATTCTCCGAAGAACCCCGGAATTGTCCCGTCAGTCGATACTTATCCTTCTCGGCTATTTGCTTGGCCTGGGTCTTGGTACTGTCATACAATTCGGTAAAGGCATAGCTGCTGGCTTTGTCGGCAGGCAGGCCCTTGGAGAGCAGGTATTGATAGAGATAGCTGCCAAACGGTTCCACCTTGGGGATGAAAACTCGGCCATCGCTCACGGTGTAACCTTCCACATAGTCGTAGTAACCATTACTATGGGCGTTGTTGTTATTGTCTAGACGGTCTGCGCCCATTATCTTGATGAGGGTCTGGTCTTTTACCGCCGCCTCGGGAATATAGGTAAGGTATACGCCCGTGGTATCACTCTGCAACTTGATGTCCAGGCGGAAGCGTTCCTTCTCAATGGAAGAACCTAGATGGTAGACATTCTTCATCATCAAGTCCCAGTTTCCTTGCGAAGGATGATTGTTGGTGTTCTTGAGCGATTTCACCAGCAAAGCCTGCGTGGCATCAGTATTGTCGGAGGCAAATTCACCCACCTGATAGGTCACGCCACCATAAGTATACTCATAGGCGATAGCCAACACTTGGTCTGTCTGTAACGACGTACGCAGGGAAACGTAACCCAGCGCACTATTCAATGTATACTCAGACGAGGTCAACAAGCGTGCGCTTTCCAACTTCTCGAAGTCCACACCGCCCGTCAGTCCCATGCCTTCAAGCGTAGACCCCACTTGCTCTATGTCTCTCACGCCAGTACCCAAGGCGTTGAGCGTGGTATATTCCGTGTTCCCCGCGTTGGAAGGAACCATTCCGCTGGCTGACCACATGGGATTGCTGATATTGGCAACCTCCCCCAAGTCTGTCAACGCCACGATGTCTCGGCTGTTACTGGTAGTTCCAGTCTTGTTGGTCACCCATATCTCCACCCGATTGATGGTGATACCTGTAGTAAGATTGGGCAACCTGGACATGGCTTCGTCATACTTTCCGCGAAAATAATGGGAGAGGAAAAAATGGCGATTGTCCTCGTAATCGCTTGCGTCTATATCGAACGAAGTGGTCTGTGCGCCTCCCTTAGTGGAAACACTCTTGGAGTTGGAAAGCTTCTGCGACCCTACCAATTGCAAGGACAGCTTGCCAAATTGCATGTCGGTCCTGATGCCAAAGAGTGAACTTGCGCCCGCAATAAGCGAGGAATTGGATGGAAAGGAGACATTGCCAGCCTCCACCAGCTTGATAATCTCGTCCTCTTTGCCCTCATATTTCAATTTCAGGTTTTGCGCGTCGAAATCGAAGGTGGCATCGGTATTGTAATTGAGTCCCAAATTTACCTTGTCGCCCACTTTTCCCGACACATTCAAGTTCACCTTCTCGTCAAAATCCATGGTGGTGGTTTTGCGGTTGCGGATAGGCAACGAAGGGTTGTCGATATCCTTTAATGTCGCACCCAGCCTTATCTCGGCCGTTCCCTGAGTACGGATACGCACGCCGCCAGGCCCGAATATCTTCTCCGCTGGACCTAGATCGAAATGCATATCGGAAAAGTCGAACTTTTCCTTGCCCTTAGCTTCATAACGCTCCTGGTTTTGCTGGCGAAAATAGGCACTACGCTGCCGCCGCTCCATCCATTGTCCATACTCTTCTGGGGACATCAGGATGGGTGTGGAAAGCCATGTTCCTCCCATCTTAGTACCCAAAAGGTATCCACCGATGGTGTCATTATAGTCTACATTATACTGAATATTGTCTGGTGTGCGTAAATCAGCGGGAATTCTATCCAGGTCATCTTGTGTCAGCGGGATGGTTGGCTGTATGCGCCATCGGGCGTTCAATAGCGAATCAGGAATAGTGTCTTCTTCCACCACCAATGGTTGAGCGGCAACAGCACTGTCTTCCTGTCTTATGGGCTGGGGCATCGGGCGGCGGACATTATCATCTTGCAGGTATGGCATAGCCAAGGCACACCCTGCGGCCGAAGCCCACAGCGTGACCAGCAACACCGATTGCCATTTCCGCCTTTTCCCCATTTGTGGTTTTCCGCTACTTGATTTGCTTCAAAGCCAACTTCACCACTTGTTCCACGGGTAAATCGGGTTGCGCCTTGAGAATACCCACCACCACCTTGGCCGTGGGAGCGGGCGAAAAGCCCAGCATGGTGAGGGCACTGATGGCCTCCTCTTTCACACTGTTATCCACCAAGACACTCGCTCCTCCACTGGCAGGCAGCTCCTGCGCCACACCCGTAGAGGCTATCTTGTCTCTCAAGTCCACGATAATACGTTGGGCGGTCTTCAGGCCAATCCCTTTCACGCTTTTCAACAAAGACTCATTACCAGTGGCGATAGTGTCGCAAAGCTCATTGGGCGTCATCGACGAGAGTATCATTCGCGCCGTATTGGCACCCACGCCCGAGACTGTGAGCAGCAGTCTGTAAAGTTCCCTTTCCCTGATGGTGGCAAAGCCATAGAGCGTAAAGGAGTCGTCGCGTCCTCCTGCCACCAGTACCTCATGGACGTACAACTTTACTGAATGCTTGCCCTGAATGGCAGAGAAAGTGTTCAAGGATATATTCAGCCCATATCCTATACCCGCAGCTTCCACTACCGCCAATGCGGGCGTGAGTTCCTCGAGCGTTCCCTTAATGTATTCTATCATGATAGCTTTTCTCTCTTTTGTACAAATCTCCTTATAATAACGCCTCTAAGGCGCAAATATTGCCAACAAGAGCCGACTTCTATACATATTATATAATACGAATTCAACAAAACTCGATTTGCCACCTTTACCATAGAAAGCGAAAACTTATTGTCAAAAAATAAGAGAAATATCTGCAAAAAGACGAAAACGTCTACAAATATTTGATATTTTATTATACTGGCGCATTGGTTTTCCAAGAAAAAGCGGTAACTTTGCGCACTGAATATAATTAATAACCTCAAAACATTAAGAGAGATGAAGAAAATCAGAGCAGCCGTAGTAGGATACGGCAACATCGGCCACTTCACCGTGGAGGCACTGGAGGCCGCTTCCGACTTCGAGATAGCAGGCATCGTGCGCCGCCAGGGGGCCAAGGACAAGCCCGCCGAGCTGGCTCCCTACGAGGTGGTGAGTGACATCACCGAACTGAAAGACGTAGACGTAGCCATTCTGGCCACCCCCACCCGCAGTTGCCCCGAGTATGCCGAGAAGATTGTAGCCATGGGCATCCACACCGTGGATAGCTTCGACATCCACACCAGCATACTGGAATACCGCAACGCCCAGGACAAGGTGTGCAAAAAGCACGGCAAGGTGAGTGTCATTTCCGCCGGATGGGATCCAGGATCAGACTCCGTGGTGCGTGTCCTGTTGCAGAGCCTGGCACCTAAAGGGCTTTCCTACACCAACTTCGGCCCAGGCATGAGCATGGGTCACTCCGTTTGCGTGAAGAGCAAGCAGGGTGTGCGCGACGCACTCTCCATGACTATTCCATTGGGAGAGGGCATCCATCGCCGCATGGTATATGTGGAGTTGGAAGAGGGAGCCAACCTGGAGGAGGTGACCAAGGCCATCAAGGCAGACCCCTATTTTGCCCACGACGAGACCCACGTGTTCCAAGTGGCCTCGGTAGACGAAGTGAAAGACATGGGACATGGCGTACACATGGTAAGGAAAGGCGTGAGCGGAAAAACGCAGAATCAGCGTTTCGAGTTCAATATGAGCATCAACAACCCCGCCCTCACGGCACAAGTGCTGGTCAACGTGGCTAGAGCCGCCATGCGCCTGCAGCCTGGCTGCTACACGATGCCCGAAATACCTGTCATTGACTTGCTGCCTGGAGACCGCGACCAAATTATCGCCACACTGGTATAAGCGCTCAAGACCGCATTCCCATAGCATTTACGAAACAGCCACCCTCGTGAACACTTCACTTGGGTGGCTTATCATATATTTGGATTACCTGGCTATCAGTTGACCACATAGGATAAATCCGGTTGGTTGTCCAGGTAATTCACCAACGCAGCCGGTACAGTCACCAAGGTGTTTCTGGAGCGCAAGGTAATCGTGGAATTGTGTTCCCTGTCGCAAATACGGAAAAAGAGTTGGGTGTCTCCCTTGCAATCCGTGAGCATGGAGAGGATGTCGTCAACAACCTGGTCGGTGAACTTGTCACTGTCCGCCACCACAGTGAACTTCTCTATCTTGCGTTCCTTCACCGTCTGCATATATTCCACGTTGAGAATGTTGAAACTAAGTCTTTCGCTGTTCTGATAGCGACGCACGCACTTGGCCGTGACATAGATGACGCTGCCCACTATCATGCGGCTCTGCCAACGGCCCCATTCCTCTCCAAAGAGTTTCAACTTGCCGGAACCCTGGTAGTCCTCCAGGCTCACGATGCCCCATGGGTTGCCTTTGGCGCTGAACTTGCTTTGCACATCAGTCACAATGCCGCCAAAGGTAATCTCCTCACGCTGTCCCAGTGAGGACATATCCTCCAACTCGCAGACATGGGTGTTACAGAGCGAGCGCAAAATAAGGCTATAATCATCCAACGGATGGGCAGAAAGGTAGATGCCTACCAAGTCCCGCTCACGGTTGAGCCGCTCAATGTTACCCCATGGCTCCACTTTCGGAACAGGCGGGGTATGTATCTCCACGGCCTCCATCATGCCAAAAAGCGAATTGGCTTGCTGTTGCTTGTCCAACTGGTAACGCTGCCCATAACGCACCAAGGAGTCGAGGAAAGTCTCTCCCTTGGCGTTGGTACCAAAATATTGCTCACGCATAAGCCCAAAACAGTCCAGTCCCCCGCTCAGGGCAAGGCTTTCCAGCACTTTCTTGTTCACCGAACTGAAGTCAACGCGCTGCACGAAATCGAAAATGTCCTTATAAGGGCCATTCTTCTCCCTTTCCGTCACGATGGCCTGTGCCGCCGACTCTCCCATGCCCTTAATGGCGGAAAGCCCGAAACGAATCTCGCCTCTCTCGTTCACGCCAAATCCTACATAGCTCTCGTTGACGCTGGGACCCAAGGTCGCTATCTTGTTGGCCTTGCAGTCTTCCATCAACTTGGTAATCTCCGTTATCTGGCTAAAACGACGGGTCATCAAGGCAGCCATGAACTCCGCAGGATAATGAGCCTTGAGATAGGCTGTCTGATAAGCCACCCAAGAGTAGCAAGTGGCGTGAGACTTGTTGAAGGCGTAGGAGGCGAATTTCTCCCAGTCTCCCCATATCTTCTCCAGCACCTTGGGGTCGTGACCGTTGGCCGTTCCCTGGCTGATGAACTTGGGCTTCATCTTGTCCACGATGTCCTTCTTCTTCTTACCCATGGCCTTTCGCAGTGCGTCACTCTCACCACGCGTAAAATTGGCCAACTGACGTGAGAGCAACATCACTTGCTCTTGGTAGACTGTGATGCCATAAGTATCCTTCAGGTACTTCTCCATACAGGGAATGTCATACTTCACCAACGAAGGGTCGTGCTTACGACGGATAAACTCGGGGATATAGTCCATAGGGCCTGGCCGATAGAGGGCGTTCATGGCGATGAGATCCTCAAACACCGTGGGATGCAACTCTCTTAAGTGTTTCTGCATGCCTGGCGACTCAAATTGGAAAGTGCCTATGGTGTTGCCATCTTGATAGAGCTTGAAAGTAAGCTCATCGTCTATGGGTATTTTCTCCAGGTCTATCTCATCTCCCGTGGCCTGCTTGATAACCTTCACGGCCTCCTTCAACTCCGACAGGGTTTTCAGGCCAAGGAAGTCCATCTTGATCAGTCCCGTGCTCTCTATCACGTGACCATCATATTGCGTCACGGCGGTCTTCAAACCAGGAAAGTCCGGGTCATCCGCTGTAGAAATTGGCACCCAATGATCTATAGGGTCACGGCAGATAATGAAGCCGCAAGCGTGAAGGCCCGTTCCTCTCACGGTGCCTTCCAGTATCTTGGCATACTTAATGGTGTTCCGTTCACGAGGGTCATCTGAGATTTCCGCCTGCTGCAACTCGGGAGTGTACTTGATGGCATTGGGCAGGTTCATCTTCGTGGACTTGCCGTCAGGACCATCGGGCAAACGATCCGGGATAGCCTTGCACAATTGGTTGGAACGCTCCAATGGCAATCGCTCCACACGGGCCACGTCTTTCAGGGAGTTCTTGGTGGCCATCGTGGCATAGGTAATAATGTGGGCGCAATTCTCGTGGCCATATTTGTCCATCACCCAGCGTAACACCCTGCCGCGGCCATCGTCGTCAAAATCGGTGTCGATATCGGGCAAGTTGACACGGTCTGGATTGAGGAAACGCTCAAAAAGCAAGTCATATTTCAAGGGGTCTATCTGCGTGATGCCCAGGCAATAAGCCACCACAGAGCCCGCCGCTGAACCACGTCCTGGGCCTACCATCACATCCAATTCCTCCCTGGCAGCCCTAATGAAGTCGCTTACGATGAGGAAGTAGCCAGGGAAACCCATGGTCTTCATCACGTGCAACTCAAAATTCACCCTCTCCCTCACCTCTTCTGGCAAAGGATCGCCATAAAGTTTGGCGGCTCCCTCGTAGGCCAATTTGGCCAGATAGTCGGCCTCCAACTTGATGCGGTATACCTTTTCGTAGCCGCCCAAAGACTCTATCTTGCGCTCCCCTTCCTCTGGCGGCAGGGTGTTTTCCCCATTCTCGTCAGAGGAGAACTCCTTCAGCAACTCCTCCCGCGAGACGGTCTGCATTAGCTTTTCCTCCGTGCCGAAGTCCTCGGGTATGGGGAAGGTGGGCATGATGGGACCATGGTCTATGCTGTACATCTCCACCTTGTCCAGTATCTCCAGCGTATTGCTCAACGCCTCTGGCACATCTGCGAAAATGGCGTTCATCTCCTCCCGGGTCTTAAACCACTCTTGCTTAGAGTAGCGCAAGCGATTAGGGTCTTCAAGGTCTTTTCCCGTGGAGATGCAAAGCAAGTGGTCGTGAGCCTCGGCGGTCTCCTTGTCCTCGAAGTGGCAGTCATTAGTGCACACCAACTTCACGCCAAATTCCTTGGCCCACTTGATCAAGACAGGATTTACCTGCTCTTGCAAGACAAAAGTCTCCCTATTGGCCACCACGTTGGGATCCGTGACCTCATGGCGTTGCAGCTCCAGATAATAATCATCCCCAAACACCCGATGATACCATTGCAGAGCTTCCCTTGCCCCATCTATATCTCCCTGGAGTATCTTGGCGGGCACTTCGCCGGCGATGCAGGCCGAGCAAACAATCAAGTCCTCGTGATACCGCTCCAGGTCGGCCCTGTCTGTACGGGGACGGCCATAGAAGCCGTCTACCCAAGCGTTGCTCACCAATTTGATGAGGTTACGGTAGCCGTTCTTGTTTTTCGCCAAGACGATGAGGTGGTAGCCACCACGGTCTCCGTTGGCCTGCACCTTGTCTTCCTTGGTATGACGCGCCACATACATCTCGCACCCGTAAATGGGCTTGAAGGGTTCCAGCCCCTCCTTCTTGCGCTGTTTGTTGACAGAAGCGCAGCAGTCAGCCAGCTCCTTGATGCCATACATCACGCCATGGTCGGTAAGCGCCATGCCTTTCATGCCGTTGTCGATAGCCTTGCGTATCAAGTTGGGTATTTTGGACTCTCCGTCAAGCACAGAGTATTGACTGTGAACGTGCAAGTGTATGAAATCTTCCATATTATGTAAAAGGGATGTAACGTTGAGTGCCCAAAGTTACGGCTAAATCCCGACATACGCAAAAGAATAAGCCTAAAAATTTGGAAGCATGACAAAAAAGAAGTACCTTTGCAACCGAAATGCCAACTCACATCCCATGGGACCCAGACTGAAGAAACTCAAGAAGATACGCATACACAACGAGGGAACCAACACCCTGGCCATTTGCTTCATCGGCATAGCGGCCATAGCGGCGCTGTTGTGGTTCTTCTTTGACACCAAGATACCATTCATCGCTTTCCTGATGGTGTTTGGTACGCTCTTTGGCATCATCCTCAACTTCTTCCGCTGCCCTATCCGCTACTTCCCCAGCGAGGATACGGAAAACATCGTGGTGGCTCCCGCCGATGGCAAAGTGGTAGTGATAGAAGAAGTGGACGAATATGAGTATTTCCACGACAAGCGTTTGATGATTTCCATCTTCATGAGCTTGTGGAACGTACACGCCAACTGGTTCCCCGTGGACGGAAAGGTGAAGTTCGTGAAGCACACCAATGGCAACTACCACAAGGCCTGGCTGCCCAAGGCAAGCGAAGAGAACGAACATGCCGATATCATGATTACCACGCCCGACGGCACTGACATACTTTGCCGGCAGATAGCCGGAGCCGTGGCCAGGCGCATAGTCACCTACGCCAAGGAAGACGAAGACTGCTACATCGACGAGCATCTCGGCTTCATCAAGTTGGGCTCCAGGGTAGATGTTTACCTGCCTCTGGGCACGGAGGTATGCGTGAAAATGGGACAATCCACCACGGGCGACCAGACGGTCATCGCCAAACTCAAACCCAACAAGCCATGAGAAAGCATATACCCAACACCATTACCTGTTGCAACCTGCTCTCGGGTTGCGTAGCTATCGTCTGCGCCTTGATGGGTAATCCTGTTTGGGCACTCACGTGGATTATCATCGGGGCCGTGTTTGATTTCTTCGACGGCATGAGCGCACGACTGCTGGGAGTCTCCTCGCCCATAGGGAAAGGGC
>FR882146.1:37434-86645 GCA_000435635.1 Prevotella sp. CAG:1320
GGGAGTCCCCCCGCCCAAAGGGAAAGAGCTGGACTCCCTGGCCGACGACATCACATTCGGCGTGGCTCCCGCCTCCATATTGTTCTATCAGCTGGGCGTTATCAACTATCCCGATTTCCTGGAGCCGCTACGCAACATACTGCCTTTCTTCGCCTACCTCATGGCGGCCTTCTCGGCCTTGAGGCTGGCCAAGTTCAATCTCGACGAGCGACAGACTACCACCTTCATCGGATTGCCCACCCCTGCCAACGCTTTGTTTTGGGGAGCTTTCGTGGTATGGGCACCATCATGGGCGGAGAACTATGCCTGGTCTGTGTGGGTTATGATGGCACTCATCCTGGTCAGCTGTTGGTTGCTGATATGCGAAGTACCCATGTTCGCCCTCAAGTTCAAGCACTGGG
This sequence comes from Prevotella sp. CAG:1320, assembly GCA_000435635.1. Classification (GTDB taxonomy): domain Bacteria; phylum Bacteroidota; class Bacteroidia; order Bacteroidales; family Bacteroidaceae; genus Prevotella; species Prevotella avicola. The sequence continues at coordinate 37,836 of FR882146.1, forward strand.
GATGGAAAGGCAACGAACTGAAATATGGCTTCGCCGCGGTGTCGGTCGCCATCTTCCTGGCCTGCGTCATCGAGGAAAGCCTCCTGGGCTTGCTCATAGGTTGGTGTCCTGTCATAGGCCTCTACGTGGCCATCTCCGTGTTCACCTACTTGCGCCAGAAGAAATAGCAAACCCACGAGCCTCACGCGCGCATATTATTAATAAGGTATACAAGGGAACCTTTTTTCGCTCTCTTGCGGATAAACCCACTTCTTTGCGGTGCCCGAAGTGCTCTATAGAGCACTAGTCATGGTTTCTATAGAGCACTTCCGCTCATTTCTATAGATCACTTCACCTCACTTCTATAGTTCACTTGGAGAGGCTTCAGTAGAGGGAAAACGCATTCACTTCGGGAGACTTTTGCAACGCATGAAGAAGACCCGATCAAGGCTTGTCCAAAACAAGTTATTTTGCCCTTCAATTCAACTTATTTTGCTCGCGAAAACAAGTTGTTTTCATCAGCAAAATAAGTTGTTTTGGAATACGCATGAGCGCAAGGTGCGGAAGATCTTTTGCTAGTCGAGACGTGAGAAAACAATCATGAGACCACGAGCTGTTTGCATAGTCTACTTATCATGAAATGACGTAAATAACAGTTTTTCATTAAAGCATATTTAAAATCATGTCAAATTCTTGTGGAAAAAATGTATCTTTGCAACATGGATTTAAAAATATGTGATAATGGCCATTACAGAAAAGCAGAAAAAAGCAATCATTGAAAGTGGTAAGGATTACTTTCGCTCTTCAATAATACCAAACCATATCAGAAATCTCCAAAAACTGCGCTTGAAGGATTTTGATGTTAATCCTTTCCTCATCAACTACTTATCGGCTTTTCTATGTGGTGACACTACACCGCGCTCCATGGCAAAGGCTCTTGTCTACCCACGTATCTTAGGGACAAGCGTTAACACCAGCTTCGGACAGAACATCCAAATATTCATTTCCCAGCTTGCGCAAATCGCGGGTTGTGCTTCTGGCATCGAGGGAATAGATATAGAGTTTATCGACGCACTTGACGGCAGAAAGAAATACTGCCAATGCAAAGCTGGCCCGCAAACAATCAACAAAGATGATGTGGATACTATCTTGGGACACTTTAAACGTCTCATAGGCAAGGCACGTCTTGACAGGATTGCATTGCAAATGGACGACATGATTGTGGGCGTTTTGTATGGCGAAAGGATTTCAGCTAATTACAAAACCATAGCGACCACTTATCCTGTATATTGCGGTGCCGAGTTCTGGGAACATATCACAGGAGACAAGATATTCTATTACCAACTTGCCAAAGCTTTTGGAGATGTGGTAGAAGAAGATGGAATAGACGGAAGTGCCCTCATCATGCAAAAGGTAGAGGACATCGCAAAAGAAATAACAGAGAAAGGTGGTCTATAAAAATATGCGGTTCATATCAGAAAACAACTTTGCCGCTTTGGTTGGCGCTTCTAACGCGACTGTCAAGAAATGGGCGGAAAACGGCATCTATCCTTCGCGCTCAGAAAACGGTACAAGAGGTTTTTACCTTGAGGAACTAGAGGACGTTCCCGAGGTGAAGGAGATGCTGCATAGCCGTTGGGGTGATGAGCTGAACACACAGCCACTTCGCCCCTATACTTCCGTAGAGCTATTCGCGGGTGGCGGTGGCCTTGCCCTTGGACTGTCCTTGGCAGGCTTCACCCATGTATTGCTCAACGAGTTCGACAAGTCCGCATGCAATACGCTCCGCATGAACCGCCCGGAATGGAACATCATAGAAGGCGATGTCCGCCATGTTGACTTCACCCCGCTCCGTGACAAGGTTGATTTCTTATCGGGAGGGTTTCCCTGCCAGGCTTTCTCGTATGCAGGTAAACAAGGAGGGTTCAACGATACACGGGGTACGCTTTTCTTTGAACTGGCAAGAGCCGTGAACGAAATCCGCCCGAAGGTGTTCATGGGCGAGAATGTCAAGGGATTGACCTCTCATGACAATGGACGCACTTTCAACACCATCAAAAACACTATCGCGGAATTAGGCTATACCCTTGTGGAACCTCGAGTGCTAAAAGCCATCATGTATCAAGTGCCACAAAAACGCGAGCGGCTTGTCTTGATTGCCATCCGCAATGATCTGGCCGGAAAAGTGTGTTTCCACTGGCCTTCGCCATATACACGAGTGCTTACACTGAGGGACGCTTTCTACAAAAGCGCAATATACGACACTGACGTGCCACCATCAGAGGGAGCGAAATATCCGCCAAAAAAACAAAAAGTACTCGAATTGGTTCCACAAGGTGGCGACTGGCGCAACCTCCCGGAAGACGTGGCCAAGGAATACATGGGTGGCAGCTGGCTGTTAGGGGGTGGCAAGACAGGAATGGCACGCCGTTTATCCCTTGACGAGCCCTCACTGACCCTTACCTGCTCTCCTTGCCAAAAGCAGACAGAACGTTGTCATCCGCTGGAAACACGCCCTTTGAGCGTAAGAGAGTACGCAAGGATCCAAACATTCCCTGATAGTTGGCTGTTCGCTGGGACAATGGGCGACAAATACAAACAAATAGGAAATGCTGTGCCCGTAAATCTCGCATGGGCTATAGGACGTTCATTGATTCGGTTATTCAATGACATACAAACCGCAGAACCAACCGAGACACAGGACTGCTCAGAAGCCGTGGCGCAAGTTAAGGCCCGTCTAAAAGCAGACGATAACAAAAAGGTAATCAGCGCGAAAATCGAGAAAATGAAGAAAGATGACACCAAAATCAAACAATTGAACTTTCTCGACTTACTTACTGAACTTCCCGATGGAATCATTCCAGGTTTGGCAAGAGAGCCGCAAGCAACAGGGTATGGGGATCTACCACATGTGGATAAGAACAAGAATGTGCTTGTTTGTCTCGTAAAGAAAGACAATGAGAGTCAGTATCTTGATAAAAGCGCAACAATTTATTACACTGGCAAGAAATTCCCGTCCACCGTGGAACTGGATAAATTATGTTACTTCATTCCTTATCTAAGCGGGCAAGGAATACGTGATCTCTACAGAATCAAGGTAGCTCGTGTTGGGACAAGGAAAGAAGGACAAGCCGGGAACAACGCGAATGATTACAGATTGATTTTTGAGATAGAATACATCAAACAACTGTTTCCTGATTACAAACATCTACCGTTAGAAATCTGGCATACGTATACTGACACCATATTGAAAAAAATAAGTAATCTATAAAAGTGAGCAATGGCTTCTTGCTCGCTTCCGTTCATGGTGAAGTCGCCTGAATGCTGAATGTGTCATGCATATTGCTGTAAATTTCATTAGGCAATCACTTTATTTGCGCCCTGATCCGGCTCAAGCTGGCCTGCGTGATGCCTAAATAGGTGGCGATGCTTCCCAAGGGCAACCGCTGCAACAAGTCGGGCTCTTTCTCCAGCAACTCTTTGTAGCGTTCCGAGGCGATGGCGGACAGCATGGAAATAAGCCGTTCCTCGGTGGCAAGCAATTCCATCTCCGCGTATCGCCGCCCCCAATTGGCGATGTGCAAATCTTCCGCGAACAACTCTTTCAGCATTTTCCTTTCCAATACATACAAGGCTGAGTCTTCCATCAACTCCATTGTCTCGTATCCTGGCTCGTCGTTCACGTAGCCTTTCATGGAAACAAGGGTCGCCCCCTCCTTGCCCACCCAGAAAGTGATTTCCTTTCCGTCCACCAAAGTATAGGCGCGGACAATGCCTTTCTTGATGAAAAAGATGTCCTTCTCCACCTTGCCGCTTTCCAACACGCGGAATCCCTTGGGGTAGAATACTTCCGCCAGGCATTGGCGCAACTTGTCCAAAGACGCGTCCGGCATGGCATACCGTTGGTTGATGATTTCCCTTATGTCCATAGCTCATTGCTGTTTTCGGTGTGCAAAATTACGAAATAGCACACAGAAACGGGAACAGACGGCTGTTTTTTATCAAATGCAAAATCAGTTTTTGCCAAATGCAAAAAGCCGTTAGGAATTAATTGTTTACCTTTGCGCCCGAGTTTTGAAAGCAGTATGTATGAATTGGATTATTTTATTGTTCGCGGGACTGTTTGAGGTATGCCTTACTTTCTGCTTGGGGAAAACGAAAGCGGCTTCGGGAGTGGCATTTTATTTGTGGGGAGGCGGCTTCCTGGCCTCCACCATACTGAGCATGACTTTGCTCGCCAAAGCGGTGCAGACGCTGCCACTGGGAACGGCATACGCCATTTGGACGGGCATCGGGGCGGTCGGCACGGTCTTGATTGGGATATTCGTTTTCAAGGAGCCCGCCACTCCCATTCGGCTTTTCTTCTTGTTCACGCTCATCGCTTCCCTGATAGGGTTGAAAATCGTGTCTTATTAAGAAAGGCGGCGAAAAATGAAGTATGAATTAAGGGAGAACCAAGGCATTCCGGCACCTCTGCTGGCGCTGATGGCGGTAGCCACCGGGCTTTCCGTCGCCAACTGCTATTATAACCAACCTTTGTTGAGCAGCATGGCAAAGGATTTCGCGGTAAGCGATTTCTCGGCCAGCATGGTGGCAACGCTGACGCCGATAGGTTATATGCTGGGGCTGGTGTTTGTCATTCCGCTGGGCGATTTGCTTCCGCGGAAGAGACTGATATTAATCAATTACCTCATTTCCGCGTGCGCCTTGCTCGCCATAGCCCTTGCCCCTAATATCTATTGGGTGTGGGGCGCGTCCTTGCTCGCTGGTGCTTCTTCGGTGATGCCGCAATTCTTCATCCCGCTGGTGTCGTATAATTCAACCCCAAACCACAAGGTGCGCAATGTGGGCATCATACAGGCCTGCCTGCTTATAGGCATTCTTGGCTCACGAGTTGTCAGCGGGCTGTTGGCGGATGTATGGGGATGGCGTTCCGTCTATTGGGTGGCTTGCGTCCTTATGCTTGGATGTTTTTTGGCGATTCACAAGATGTTTCCCGCGTTGCCGAAGAGTTCGCTGGGCAATTACAGGAGCTTGATGAAGTCCTTGTCGCGCCTGTTTCTCAAATATCCATACTTGCGCATCGCTTCGCTGAGGGCGGCCTTGGCGTATGGCTCGTTTTTCGCCTTGTGGAGTTGCTTGGCTTTCCGGATGAAGCAGGCTCCTTTCTTCGCGAGTGACGACATTATCGGGGCTCTCGGCTTGTGCGGGCTGGCGGGCGCGTCCACGGTGGTCTTCATCAGCGGCTATATCCGGAAGTATGGCGCAAGGTTTTTCTCCCTTGCCGGAGGATGCGTGATACTGGCCGCATGGCTGTTGGCTTTTTGGGGAGACGGCAGTTACCTCTGGTTGATCATCGCTATCTTGCTGATTGACGCTGGCATGCAAAGCGTCCACTTGGCAAACCAAACCAGCGTGGTTGCCCTCGATGAATCGGCCATCAACCGGGTCAACACCGTGTATATGACTATTTACTTCTTGGGCGGTTCCGCGGGCACATTTGTCTCTGGCCTTTCTTGGCAACATTTCGGTTGGACTGGCGTGGTGGGAGCTGGAATCGCTTTTGCCGTGGCTTCGCTGCTTGTCAATTGCGTCAAGCTGAAGTGTCACTTTTGAAGGCTTTTGCAATATTCTGAAGGTGTCATCCCAGTCTGTTGCTTGAACATGCGAGTGAAGTGTTGCGGATAGTCGAAGCCCAATCCGTATGCCACTTGACTGACGGGGGTGCCTGAGGCCAGTTCATTTTTTGCCAACTGCAACACATGCCGGTAAATGTAATTACGGGCATTGTCGCCAGTCGTCTTTCTTATGAGGTCTCCGAAATAGTTGGGTGACAGGCAAAGATGGTCTGCACAGTATTGCACGGAAGGCAATCCATCGGACAATTGCCGCTCTTGGTCAAAATAATCGTTGAGCAAAGCGTCGAAACGTTTCAGTAAGTCTATGTTGTCCATTTTCCGGGTGACAAACTGGCGGTCGTAAAAGCGCATGCAATAATTCAGCAACAGGCTGATGTATTCCGTCAGGATGCGGTTCTGGAAAACGTCGTGTTTGTTATCCAGCTCGTGTTGTATCTGGCGCAGAAGCGACACAAAAACATCATACTCCTCATCCATTAGGTGTAACGCCTCATTGACACTATAAGCGAAAAACGTATATTCACGGATGGACTTTGCCAGAGGCGTTCCGTGCAACAGGTCGGGATGGAACAGCAGCGACCATCCATCGAGTTGTATCAATTCTCCCTTGTCCTCCGTGCCGCCTATCTGTCCAGGAGCCACGCAAATCAGTGTTCCGCTACGATAGTCATACCGCCCCAGCCATACGTCAGGTCTGCCGAAAGGCGGTTGTGCAAGAACAGCCCGTACACCTCGTAATTGTTCACGCTGGGGCGAATGGGGGAAATGGCGGCATAGTCAATGACGCTGACCAGGGGATGCCTGCTTTTCACTCCATAGTACCGTTCGTAATCACCCACGCTCTTTACTTTCAAGATATTAGCCATAATTATCTACATATTTTGACAGACAGATGCAAAGATATGATTTTTCCGCAATTACGCAAACTCTTCTCCTGGGAAATATGCTAAATCAGTAAAAGCGGTAAGTATGTCTTGTATGCCGGTAAGCCTTTTTCGGAAGAACAGCCTATTTTTGCATCATCAAACAAAACATCATGGACAAACAACTTATTCCTGACAGTTTTTACCAAGACGAAGTGGTCGGCCTTCTTGCCAACCGCTATCACACAGACCCGAAGAGCATCGTGCGTTCTTTTCTGGCTCAATCGGATTGCCAGACGGCAACTGGCACCGAGCCGCCAAAGGCTATCCTGGAAGAGAATGAAATGCAGATATTAAAAGATTTGTTGAAGTATACAAGCAAACAGAATTGCGAATAGACAGAACAGAACCATAAAAACAGATAGCGATATGATGAAAAAGTATTTCTTGCCCTTGTTCCTTATTCTGGGAATGTCAATGACGACAAACGCTTGTTCTTCCGATAACGAAGCAGGCAAAGCTGAAACTCCAACCCCTACGCCAGGACCGACTCCCGACCCTGGCGAGCCGCCAACACCATCAAGCGGAAACGGGCGTTGCCTAGTGGTTTACTTCTCCTGCACGAACACCACCAAAGGCATTGCCGAGCGGATTGCTTCCATAACTGACGGCACGACATTCCGGATAGAACCAGAAGTGCCTTACACGTCTGCTGACTTGGATTACAACAATTCTTCCTCGCGTGCCAACCGAGAACAGAATGACCCTTCCGCACGTCCGGCTATCGCCAACACGCTGGAAGGCTTGGAGAACTATGATGTCGTGTTCCTTGGCTATCCCATTTGGTGGGGAGATGCCCCGAAGATAATCTCTACATTCCTTGAAAGCTACGACTTGTCGGGCAAGACGATTGTGCCGTTCTGCACTTCCCACTCCAGCGGCATCGGATCGAGCGACACGGATTTGCATCCGCTTGCGCCACAAGCGGTTTGGAAAGACGGACGGCGGTTTGGCGGAAGCGAGTCGGAAGAAACCATCAAGGAGTGGATAGATGGTTTAGGCTTATCACTCAATAACGGGGACAGCGACGTGAGTTCGTTCAATCTCGATGCCGGAGTGAACGGTAACGCTCCGACCATAAGGCTCAGCAGCGGATATGACATGCCGATACTTGGACTCGGAACATACAGCCTGCACGGGGATGTCTGCAAGAATAGCGTAAAGGCGGCGTTGGCAAGCGGTTTCCGCAAGTTCGACACGGCATCCATCTATGGCAATGAGGAAGAGATAGGGGAAGCCATCCGCGAATCAGGCATACCACGCGAGGAAATCTTCGTGGCCACCAAACTCTATCCCAACCAGTATGCCAACCCCGAAGCCGCCATTGAGGAGTGCCTGCGCAAGTTGGACATCGGTTACATTGACCTGATGCTACTTCATCATCCCGGTACTAATGACGTGAAAGCATACAAGGCCATGGAGAAATACGTGGCAGAAGGAAAGATTCGCTCCTTAGGCGTGTCGTGCTATTATGTGAAGGAAATTGACGATTTCCTGCCGCAAGTAGACATCAAGCCAGTGTTGGTTCAGAACGAGGTGCATCCGTATTATCAGGACACCGAAGTGGTGGAACACCTGCACAGTCTCGGCATAGTCGTGGAAGCATGGTATCCGCTCGGCGGACGAGGACATCAAGGTGAATTACTAAGCGACCCAGTATTGTCGGACATTGCTGCCAAGCACGGCAAGTCGGTGGTACAGGTCATTCTCCGCTGGCATTTGCAGCGTGGTGTAGTGGCAATCCCCGGTTCGAGCAATCCCGACCACATCAAGGAAAACATCTCCATTTTCGACTTCAGCCTAAGTGATGAGGAAATGGACCGGATTGCCGCCCTTAACCGGAACGAGAAGCACGATTGGTATTGATAACAAAATTAAAGATGATGAAACGCACAATTATTACCGTAATGGCGAGTCTGGCAATGATGTCAACTGCCATCGCCCGAAACACGAATGGGCATATTCCCTCAAAAGGAGTTGCCATATTCTCGGCTAACGATTCCAGCCATATAATGACACAAGAAAATCAAACAAAAAGCAATACAGTCATGAAAGAGAATTTGAACCTGACGCAGGAATGGGACAAGACTTTCCCCAAGAGCGACAAAGTGAACCACAGTAAAGTAACGTTTACCAATCGGTATGGCATTACGCTGGCTGCCGACCTCTACATTCCGAAGGACGCCACGGGCAAGTTGCCTGCCATAGCCGTGTGCGGTCCCTTCGGAGCCGTGAAGGAACAGGCAGGAGGACTCTATGCCCAGACTATGGCCGAGCGAGGTTTCCTGACCTTGGCATTCGACCCTTCTTACACGGGGGAAAGCGGCGGTATGCCCCGTTACACGGTATCGCCGGACATCAACACAGAGGATTTCTCTGCTGCGGTGGATTTCCTTGCCACCGATGAACGGGTTGACCCTGAGCGCATAGGCATTATCGGCATCTGTGGCTGGGGCGGGCTGGCCATTACCGCCGCTGCCGCCCACCCCCGCATCAAAGACACGGTTACCGCCGCTGCCGCCGACCCACGCATCAAAGCCACGGTCGCCTCTACGATGTACGACATGAGCCGTGTCAATGCCAACGGATACTTTGATGCGGCCGACAGTGCCGAAGCCCGCAACAAACTACGCAAGACATTGGCCGCGCAACGCACGGAAGATTATCGCAACGGCACGCCGAAACCAGCGGGCGGCGTGCCAGATGTCTTGCCGGCCGATGCCCCGCAGTTCCTCAAAGACTACTATGATTATTACAAGACACCGCGCGGCTACCACAAACGTTCGCTCAACTCCAACCAAGGACGGAATGCCACGGAAGCCATTCCTTTTATCAACTTCCCGCTGATGTATCGCGCGAATGAAATAGAAAACGCCGTGCTCATCATCCACGGTGAAAAGGCACACTCCCGTTATTTCAGCGAGGATGCCTACAAGCTGTTGAAAGGCGACAACAAGGAACTGATGATTATCCCCGGCGCAAGCCATACTGATTTGTACGATCGGCTGGATGTTATCCCGCTCGACAAGATGGAAGCTTTCTTCAGAAAGCATTTGGATTTATGAGTATCCGCACTTCACCAAGGAAGGAGATGTCCAGGGGTTACACAAGAACATAAATGGAAGCATTGAAGAAGCATTTTCCAATGAAGGTGCCTTCATCTGGCAATGAAGGCACCTTCATTTTTCCTTGTTAACATGCGAAATCAATTGTGCACCAAAGTACCGATGTTCTCGCCCTCCATCACTTTCTTCAGGTTGCCCACCACGTCCATATTGAAAACGTAGATGGGCAGGTTGTTTTCCTTGCACATGGTGGTGGCGGTAAGATCCATCACCTTCAGGCCGCGGGTGTAAATCTCGTCGTAGGTGATGTCGGAAAACTTCGTGGCCGTGGGGTCTTTTTCGGGGTCGGCGGTGTAAATGCCATCCACACGGGTGCCCTTCAGCATCACGTCGGCCTCTATCTCTATGCCTCGTAGGGATGAGCCTGTATCGGTAGTGAAATAAGGACTGCCCGTGCCAGCGGAGAAAATGCAGACATAGCCGCTCTCCAAGGCCTCGATGGCCTTCCACTTAGAGTAGAACTCGCCGATGGGTTCCATACGGATGGCCGTGAGCACCTTGGCCTTCACGCCCAAGGCACGCAAGGCGCTGCAAAGCGCCAAGGAGTTGATGACCGTGGCACACATACCCATCTGGTCGCCCATTACCCGGTCGAAGCCCTTCTGCGAGCCGCTCAGGCCGCGGAAGATATTGCCTCCGCCTATCACGATGCCTATCTGCACGCCCATCTCATATACCTCCTTGATCTGCCGTGCGTAATCGGCGAGCCGCTCGGAGTCTATCCCGTAATGCTGTTTGCCCATCAGGCTCTCGCCACTGAGTTTCAACAAGATTCGCTTGAACTTTACCATTTTCTGTCTCTATTTTATTTGGTTATACATTAATTTATTATCGTATGACCATGCCAGGTGATTGCCCAGTCTTGCTTGCCGAGACGCAAGAATGCGTCTCTACAGGACTGGGGGTACCCCATCAACACACCTTATATTATATAGGCCACTTCCTTGAAAGCGTAGCTCCTGATTCTCCCCTCCCGATCGTGGAGTATCAAGTGGCCATCGTCTTCCACTTCCACCAGCTCGGCTTCAAACTCCCCGTCAGCGTCTTTATAGCAATGGAATCCCTTGCGGCGATAAAGCGACAAGTGGTAGAGGGCAGACACGTCTCCATAAGCGCCATTCCGTAACATCTGGCAATATCGCTCAAAGGCATCCACCAGCTTGCTGGCCAGTTCCTCACGGTCTACTTCCCTGCCCAAGAGCTGGAAGAGGGAGACAGGATTGGGCGCGTCACCGCGGAAAACGGCTTGGTTGACATTGACACCCACACCAAAGACACAATCCTTGAGTTGTCTTTGCCCAACGGAAGTCTCTATCAACGTGCCGCTCAGCTTGCGGTCGCCTACGTAGACATCATTAGGCCACTTCAGCGTCACTCCATCCACATAGCCTGACACAGCGTCTTTCACGGCCAAGGCTCCCGCCATGGAAAGGAAGAACTGATAGCGCACGGGCACATAGCGAGGATGCACCCTGATGCTCATCAACAGGTTTTTCCCCGCTTCACTCTCCCAAGAATTGGAGCCCTGGCCTTTTCCTCGGGTCTGATAATCGGCTATCACCACAACCATGGAATCATCCTTTTCATTCGCGGACTTATAGCCTTTCAGATAGTCATTGGTAGAACCCACCTCTTCAAGTCTTATGATTGTCTTTTCCATGTTCTTCCGTCTTCTTAGGTCATTTTCGCGACGCCTATCCCAGCAATGGGTTGAAAGCATCCTCGATATGCTCAATGGCCTCCACTTTGTCTTTGGAACCCACGATAGAGATAATGTCAAACCTCACCTGGAAATCGCCCGCCACGGTCTTTACGTAAGCATTGGCCGCGATGGCCAGGTTTCTTATCTTCTGGCGTGTGACCGCCTGCACGGGCGTTTGCACCTTATCGCTCTTGCGAGTCTTCACCTCCACGAACACCAGGCACTGGGCATCCTCGGTCACGGCCACAATGTCCAAGTCACGCTTGCCGAAACGCCAATCGGTGTCCCTTATCACGTAACCGTGCTTGCGGAGATATTCAGCGGCCTCGGCCTCTCCCCATTTTCCCAGTTCATTATGCGCTGCCATTTCAGCGCAAATATACGGCTTTTCCGCCACATTCCGAAATAAAAGCTCCACTTTTTCACCGATATTCTGTAACTTCGCGAGCATGGAAGAACAAGCAAGAACAGACGAGCGCTTTATGCGCAAAGCCTTGGAGGAGGCGCAAAAGGCCTTTGACGCTGACGAGGTGCCTATAGGAGCGGTAGTGGTATGTGAAGGTCGCGTCATCGCCAGGGCACACAACCTGACGGAAACGCTAAATGATGTCACGGCCCATGCCGAGATGCAAGCCATCACCTCCGCAGCCAACTCATTGGGCGGAAAGTATCTTAGTGGTTGCACACTGTATGTCACGGTGGAGCCTTGTGCCATGTGCGCCGGGGCCATTGGCTGGGCACAGCTGAAAAGGATAGTTTATGGGGCACCCGACGAGAAGCGGGGATACAAAAAACTAGCTCCGCACGCAATGCACCCGAAGGCGGACATCACGTGCGGAGTATTGGAAGAAGAATGCCGCCAACTGATGCGGCAATTCTTCGAGCGTAAGCGATAAGCGTTACCTTACCTGGATAACCAGATACTTGCTGGTGCTCCAGAATATCTGCGGATTGGTAATGCGCAATACATACTGCTTGTTGGCATCGCGGGTCAAGGTGTAGCTGCTGGCGGGATGGGCGGTCAACAACTTGGCGGACTTGGAATAGAGCTTGATTTCCTTGTCCTTGCGGATGTCAATCTTGGTGAAGTAGTTCTTGTTGAAATTAGAGGAGAGCACCTTGCCACCATCGATGATGTTCTGCTCTTTCAGCTCCTTGCGAGTGCCGAATACATACCAGGCGGTGTTCAGCTGCTTGTCTTGGTGAGAAATCACCTGGCTCTTCTGTTCGCTCTCCGCCGTGAGATTGGTCACGTTGGTATTCAAGTTGTTGACAGTCTCGTCCAACTCAGCGATGTGGATATCCTTGGCATCCAACTCCTGGCGCAGGCGATTGAGCTCAGCCTCCTTAGCTTCCAGTTGCTTCGTCATGTTCTCGATGGTCTTCTCCAGTTGATCCATCTTCACGTTGCCGTTGGCCACTTGCTTCTTCAGCTTCTCTATCAAGGCACGGTTCTCCTCCATGCGCTTGGCTATCAAAGCCACGTTCTCCTTAAGTTGCTTGGAGCGGTTGGTGCCCTCTCCCGTCTTGGCGATGTTCACCAAGCCTTCAGCCTCGTTGATGGCGTTGAAACCCTCTTGGATTTCATTGAGCGTGCCCAACATGTCATTGATTTCGGCCTCACGCTGAGCCACTACCTGGTTCAGTGAATCAGTCTGGGCGGTTGCCCTCTCTTGCGCTTTCTTGTCGGTACAGCTAGCCAACGCCATCAGCGCGCAGCATACCATTACTAATAACTTTCTCATAATTCTCTTTCTTTTAATAAATTCTTGTTTTTATTTCCTTTTTCTTTCTTCTTTTGCTTAAGATCCGCGCCAGCCACCACTATCACGAACTCGCCTTTCGGATCCGTCTCCTCAAAGTGGGAGGCCAACTCGGCCAGAGTGCCCCTCAAGGTTTCCTCATGCACCTTGGAAATCTCCCTGCTGCAACTGGCCTGCCTGTCCTCACCCAGTGCTTCCGCCAACTGCCTTAAGGTCTTCACCACCCGGTAGGGTGACTCATAGAACACCATCGTACGCTCCTCCTCAGCCAGTGACCGCAACAAGGTTTGCCTGCCTTTCTTCTGGGGCAAGAAGCCTTCGAAGCAGAACCTGTCACAAGGCAATCCCGAGTTCACCAACGCAGGGATGCAAGCTGTGGCACCAGGCAATGTCTGCACCGTGATGCCTGCCCTGGCGGCTTCCCTTACCAGGAAGAAACCTGGGTCGCTGATACCTGGCGTGCCAGCGTCACTGATGAGGGCAATGGTCTGCCCCGCTTTCAGCCGCTCCACAATACCCGCCGACGTGCCATGCTCGTTAAACTTATGATGCGAGACCAAGGGCTTGCTAATCTCGTAGTGCTTCAAGAGCACGCTTGAAGTGCGGGTATCCTCAGCCAATATCAAGTCGGCTTCGCCCAGCACCTTGATGGCGCGCAGCGTGATGTCTTCCAGGTTGCCCACGGGGGTAGGCACGATATACAACATACCCATATCGAACGCAAATATAAGTATTTAATCTATCATTGCAAAGATTTTCGTTTGTTTCTTTGCAATTTTTAAAACGTCTTTGTATTTTCGCGCTTAGCAGAGAGATCATTTTAGCATGTTAGAACAGAAAATCACCTTCGACAAGTTCATCCGCTGGACGATTATCGTGGTTGCCATCCTGGCGGCCATCTATATCATCGATTACCTGAGTGCCGTATTGTTGCCTTTCTTCGTGGCGTGGGGATTGGCCTATCTCATCTTTCCCGTAGTGAAGTTTGTGCAATACAAGATGCGGGTGAAAATACGCGCCCTTTCCATCATCATCGCCTTCATGTTCGTGATAAGCATATTGGGCGGTGTGCTCTGGTTTATCATTCCGCCCATGCTGAGCCAATTCCACCAATTGGGGGAAGTGCTCAACCAGTGGATACACACCACCACCCACACCAACGACCTCACCGCGGCCATCAGCGCATGGCTGAAAGAGCATCAACGTGAGATAGAGACCTATCTACACAGCACTGACTTCAGCGAAGCCTTGAAATCCACCATGCCCAAGGTATTCCAACTATTGGGCAAGACGGCCAGCGTCATATTCAGTATAGTGGCCTCCTTGATTACCTTGCTCTACATGTTCTTCATTCTGTTGGACTACGAGTATCTCACGCAAAACTGGGTGAAGATATTCCCCAAAAAGAACCGGCCCTTCTGGCGGGAACTGATGGCCGACGCTGAGCGGGAACTGAACAACTACATCCGTGGACAAGGCACCGTTTCGCTTATCATGGCTATCATGTTCTTCATAGGCTTCACCATCATCGGCTTCCCCATGGCCATTGGCTTGGCCATCCTCATAGGCATCATGAACATGGTTCCCTACCTTCACGGCTTCGCCCTGATACCCGCCGCCTTCCTTTCTATGCTCAAGGCCACGGAGACAGGGGAAAGCTTCTGGGCCATTTTCGGCATGGTCGTATTGGTGTTCTGCGTGGTGCAAGTCATTTCAGACTCCATCGTGGTGCCAAAGGTACTGGGCAAGGCCATGCGCCTCAATCCCGCCATTCTGCTCCTGAGTCTCTCCGTATGGGGAGCCTTGCTGGGCTTCATTGGCCTCATCATCGCCCTTCCCCTCACCACGCTCTGTATCGCTTATTGGCAACGATATGTCACCAAAGAGCACGAAAACGAGGAGGAAATCAAGGAAGAAAAAGAAAAATCGTGATTTTTTCCTCGATTAATTTGCGTGTATCAAATTAAAGTAGTACTTTTGCACTCGCTTTCTCAGGAAGGCGAAACTTAGATTCGCTAGCTCAGTTGGTAGAGCACAACACTTTTAATGTTGGGGTCATGGGTTCGAACCCCATGCGAATCACCAGAAATCAAGCGATTATCTAATTTAGATAGTCGCTTTTTTTTTGTGTTTATATGTTGGTTTTAGGTGTCTGATGTAAACCAAGATGTAAACCAGTAAACTGTATGAGTGAAACAATTAAAGTACCGCTTATCACTTACCATGCCGCTTCCACGGAACAACATCCGCACTTTTTCGGCGAGGTTTTTCGGCCGTTTCCAAATTAACTTGTTTTGGTAAGGAAAACAACTTGATTTCCTCAGCAAAACAACTTGTTTTCCCCGACAAAATAACTTATTTCGCGAAGCAAAACAACTTGTTTCGGAAACCGGAGAATCAACCGCCTGTTTTGGGGCAGCAAATATTCAGTCGGGAAAGGGGTTTCCAAGTGATTAACTGAACACCCCTGAAGTGAACAACTGACCACTTGATGAGTGATTAACTGTTCACTTGGCATAGTGAACAACTGAGCACTTGGGGTAGTGAGCTACTAATCACTTCAAAAGCCCCCACCCCGTTTCCCCAGAAAGGACAAAAAATGAGGAAAAGACCTTCCGCTTTGTCAGATAAAATCGCTAACTTCGCGACCGAAAAGGGCATGGCCGCCCCCAACAAGGTAAAAAGGGACAACAACCACACATACACATTATTAATATATATATATATATACGACGCGATGAAGAAGAGCCTCATAGCGCTGGCGTTTGGCACGCTGGCTCTCGGGATAGCCGAGTTCGTGATGATGGGCATATTGCCCGACGTAGCCCAAAGCCTGGGCATCAGCATTCCAGTGGCAGGCCACTTGATATCGGCCTATGCCATAGGCGTATGCTGCGGAGCCCCACTGCTGGTGGTAGTTCACAAGTATCCACTGAAAAGCATCCTGCTGGTCTTGGCGGGCATCATCCTGCTGGGTTCCACGCTGGCAGCCTTCTCCACGAACTACTGGATGCTGCTGGCAGCCCGCTTCATCTCGGGATTGCCCCATGGAGCCTACTTCGGCGTTGCCTCAATAGTGGCCGTGCGCTTGGCAGACAAGCGGCACGAGACGGGTGCCGTGTCCATCATGATAGCCGGCATGACCATAGCCAATCTTTTCGGTGTCCCCCTGGCCACTGCCCTCAGCTCGCACTTATCCTGGCGTTTCCCGTTTTTCCTGGTAATGTTTGTCAGCCTCATCGTACTGTATTATATCTGGAAATGGGTACCAGACGTAGGCGCATTGCCCGACAACGGCTTCAAGCACCAATTCGCTTTCCTCAAGAAAGACGCTCCCTGGATGATACTGGCGGCGACAATGCTGGCCAATGGCGGCATATTCTGCTGGTATAGCTATATCAGTCCCCTGCTGACTTCAGAGGGAGGCTTCCCCACGGAGGCTTTGCCTGCCCTGATGATAGCCGCGGGCTTCGGCATGGTAGCCGGCAACTTGATAAGCGGCCGTCTGTGTGACCACCATCGCCCAGGTCACGTGGTGGCCTATACGCAATGCATAGCCATAACAAGCCTGCTGCTCATCTTCTGGCTGGCAGACTATGGCTGGCTATCCGCCGCGCTGATGGTGGTCTGCACGGGTTGCCTCTTTGCCGTGAGCAGTCCCCAACAGTTCTTGATATTGAAATACGCTCCGGGCGGGGAACTGCTGGGTGGTGCCAGCATTCAGGTGGCTTTCAACCTGGGCAACGCGGCGGGAGCCTTCTGTGGCGGACTGCCCATCGCCGCTGGATTGTCGCCTCGCTATGCCGCCTTGGTAGGCGTGCCCTTCGTGGTACTGGGACTCGTGTCGTTCATACTCTTCTGCCGGAAATACGAGTCATGATTGTCATCATCTCCTGCATGCTCACGGGCTTCATCGTGGGATTCCTGTCGCGAAACAAGCGCATCTCACTTCCTGGCCGCGCCATCACTCCCCTGGTATGGATATTACTCTTCATGCTGGGTGTCACCATAGGCAGCGACAAGCAGCTGATGGCCTCGCTCTTCCATCTCGGCCTACAAGCCGTGGCCATTGGTTTCCTTTCTACGCTGGGCAGTTGCGTGGGGGCATGGCTGTTGTGGAAGTTCATCAAGAGGAAAGCGTCATGAAAGGGAGCCTCGTCATCTTGCTCTTCTTCGCCTTGGGAGTGGGTTGCGGACATTTCCATCTCTTGCCCGCCAACATAGACTTCTCCCAGGCCAGCTATGCCGTATTGTGCGCTTTGATAACCTGCGTGGGATTCAGCGTGGGAACAGACAGAGAGACCCTGCGACGCTTCCGCTCGCTCAGTCCCTCGCTGGCCTTGTTGCCCTTTTGCTCCATATTGGGCACCTTGGCGGGCAGTCTCTGCGCCTGGCTCCTGATGGGCATCCATCCCCTGGCGGACTGGCTGGCCGTTGGCAGCGGCATGGGCTACTACTCGCTCAGCAGCGTGCTCATCGGGGAATACAAGGATGCCACGCTGGGCTCGGTAGCCTTGCTCAGCAATGTGGTAAGGGAAGTTATCGTACTACTAGGCGCACCCCTGCTCGTCAGGCTGTTTGGATCGCTGGCACCCATAGCCGCCGCGGGAGCCACGGCCATGGACACCACGCTGCCCATCATTTCTCGCACTTGCGGCCCGCAATACGCTCCCGTGTCCATCTACAGCGGCATGGTGTCAGACTTCAGCGTTCCCTTCCTGGTCACCTTCTTCTGCCTGATGTAATGGGAACAGGTAATATACGTCTTGACAAAATCATACAACCCGAGAAGAGTCTACCGCTGGACGGGCTGCTCTCCCACGATGTTTCTGAGAGCCGTGCTGAAGATGATATACTGGGTATTGCCGGCGATAGTGCCCTCATTCTGTCCCCAGAGGAAGGGCCAGTCATCATAGTTCTCAAAGTGGTCGGGCTTACGAAACAGCAATCCGGGAGCCACGTTGCCTGGTATGAACGAGAAGTCAGCGCGGTTGTTGCCATAGAACACCTGCTTGGGACGGGCGGCACCCACAGCTGCCACGAGGGAATAATTGTGGTAGGGATGGCATCCGAAAAGCCAGTTGGCCGTGCGATAGACCTCCGCCTTCTCCACGATGTCGGGATAGTAGAGGTGGGCGAAACATACCGTGATTCCGAAATTGAGCAACGGGCCTATGCCTGCCCAGTTGCCCGTGCCGATGGGCACGCCATAGGGAT
Organism: Prevotella sp. CAG:1320; assembly: GCA_000435635.1. Classification (GTDB taxonomy): domain Bacteria; phylum Bacteroidota; class Bacteroidia; order Bacteroidales; family Bacteroidaceae; genus Prevotella; species Prevotella avicola. Next base: position 56,184 of record FR882146.1, read on the forward strand.
TGTCCTTGTCGAAGTCCTTGATATACTCATCATATTTCTCCACATAGGGGCGCAATTTCTTCTTGTAGGCCTCGTCCATGTAGGGCACGGCGTCGAGAGCTGTCTGCAGGTTGGAGGCTACATTGCGGTCCAAGTCTTCCCATATCTCTTTCTTGAACACTTTGAGATAGTCTTGCTCTTGCGTGGCAATGTAAAGCTGGAGATTGGTAGAAGCCACGCCGCCCATTCGCCTTCTGGCACGGGGCCCGCTCTCTTTAGCGGCTTGCTGACGCTGCAGCTCTTCCGCCTCTGCCATCAGGCGTTTGGATTGCGTCAAGGCTCTTGCCGCGAGGCTGTCATTATAACCTTTCAACGCGTTGGCTGCCGCGGCGAACATGGTGGCGGAACGCATGTCGAGCCAAGGATTACGAGTGGTGAAAGCCCACATATCATCGGGCGTGCCGCTGCTCTTGCCATCTGCCGACACCTCATAGGGTTTCAGCGAAGGATCATAGTGCAGGCCATCCGTGATGGAAGCCGCATCGCCCAAGTGATGATAGTTGTCGAGCACGGAGTTGGAGAGCGTAGAAGCCATGTGGCCTATCTGCTCTGCCTGCGCCACGAGGTTGAGCACGCCGTGCTGGATGTATTGCAGGATGTCGGGCGTGCCGTCTGGACGGTGAAGATCTACGTACCGCTGCTCCTCGCTTACGAAAGTCTCGTCACGTTGTGGCTTGAAAAGTCTCCAAGCCCTTACCAGGTTCTCCACCACATTGATATTGGCACCCGTCTCGATATCGAAGTCTCCCGCGTCGAAGAAACCGCCCACGTTCAGGCCGGGAATAAGCTCCAGTGGCTTGTACTTCGTGTCGGTCGTCGGGCCTTGATAGTGCATATCGAAGTGATCACTGGGCGGAGCCTGCAGATAACCTTCCTTGAAAGGCTCTCCATGCCATACGCGGTAGCCCTCGTTCACGAACATGTGGTTCATGTGGATAGGCACCCACACGTCGGTAGTGGCATCGGTAATCTTGTCATAGACATGTTCATCAATCAAGAAGTTGTTTGTCTTGACGGTGTCGTATTGTATATAGTAGATACCGGGGGTCTTCACGTCAGAAAAGTCAAACTTCACGTAGTTGTATTTATAGTATGTTCCCCAGGAGTCAATCTTTCCCTCATAGGCTTTCGACACGGTGCCATCCTCTCCCACACGCATCAGGGCAGCGGTGGCTTTCGGCGTATCCTGCTTGTCCAGCTCAATGACGCTCACCTTCGGTTGCTCTGGAATGTAGCCCACTTGGCTAAAGCCTATATTGGGTTTCCTTAACCATCCCTCAATGGCATGGGGCTCCACTGTCCATGTCACCACTTTCCCGGTCTTGCCGGCGGGCAAAAGACTGCGAAGCACAAACCATCCGTTCTGCGCCAGCATACGTCCATCGTAAAGTTTCAGTTCAGCATCATCGCAACGCACGCTTATCAAATGCTCGGGATCGTCCATTGCCATCGTGATGCTGTGACCCGTCTCCAGTGGCAGTGGGTCTACATAGCGATCCGTCCCTCTGTCGTCATAGGTCTTGAAGCCCTTGAACTGCTTGGGCTTCTCGCTATTGGGACGGGTAATGGTCTGACTGCTGGCGTAACGGGGAAAACGATTCAAGCGGCCATCCATCATAAACGTCTTCAGCCAATATTTAGAGGGCAGGAACTCCAAGTTAAAGCCTGCGTGTCCCACCAATTTCTCTGGCACAGGCTTGTCCAGCCACACGGCTATCTCCACTGCCTTTCCCTTGGCGGTAACCACCAATCTGCTATCGAAGTCATAGTCTTCATAGCGCAGCCCCACCTCTATACTTCCTTGGTCTCGGTTTACCTTGCGGTAAGTCATCTTGGGTACCAAGTCCCATTGCTCTGGCGTATTGTTCAACCTCACGGCTCCACCTTGGACGTTTCTCACGCCATGCTGGATAATCTCAATGCCAGAATTCTTCTCGTCGTTGAATCCGCCATTGAAACTGTTGCTGAATACCAGGACGTTCACTCCTTGTCTCTCAAAATAGTCGCTGTCATTGAGTCGCAAGTCCTGCGCCTGAGAGAAAGACGCGGCCATGACGGCCAATGACAACAAGATGCTTCGGTTGCTTTTCATGTCAACAAATTAATATCAGGTACAATAATAACAGTTAGGATTTTCCTATTTGAGCCTTTCCGCCACCAAAAAGTTTAATACTGAAAGCGATATTTTGGTAACATTAACAATTCAATGCCCGAAAAGACACATTTATTATAATATACGCAGATTCAGCGCAAATGCCCGCTCCCCTCACCCCTCGGCTCACAAAAAGGGAAGCCATTTAAAAAGGATTAAACAAGATATGCACATGGTTTTAACCCAGATGAAACGCAGGCGTAACATCCTAGCCGTAATTTCGCGACGTGAAGGATAGACAAAACAGATTTCACCTAAATAACAAAAAAGCTATGAGAAAAAAGGTAATCGTACTTTTGATGCTTATCGGACTAGGCTTCGGCGCGAATGTCAACGCGGCCGAAAAGACCAACGAGACGGAGAACGCCACGTGGAATTTCGTCAGCGTGTCAATAAAGCCCTCTGCCGAGGAACTGGCGGCTGCCGACCCGAACGCGGACTTTGGCAAGGAGGCGGCCTGCCTGTATGAGAAATTGCAAAAGCTCTGCGTGAAGCGCGTGCCCGTGGTGCCTGGTGATCCCACCACACGCACCGTATTCTCCAAAGGCGACATCTTCAACGCAGTCCGCCGCATAGGCAAGGGCCTGGAAGATGACGTGAAAGACAAGAACATCAGCAATGAGGAGGCATCCAAGAAGATGACCCGCGTGCTCAACATCGCGCTTGCAGCCTACTATTCCGATGACAGCAAGTCGTTTGAGAAAGCGCTGCGAACGAGCAAGAAAGACCACAACAAGTTGCTCGCGGTGTTCGACAAGGTATCACTGGAGACTTATTGAAAAACATGGAGGCGGTGAAGAAACAAACCTACAAGACAACCAAGGCTTGAACTTCCACCGCCATTTTTATGGATAACGACAAAGGCCAATGCCACCCATTGGCCGCAAGGACACAAGACACATCTGTCAAAACTTCAATAACATCTTTATGAAAAAATTCTTTACTTTCGCCAGTTTACTGTGCGTAAGCATGACCGTGTGCGCCCAGTCTGTCAAGATCAGCGGAGTGGTCTCTGACGACATGGGACCAGCCGCTGGCGCTACCGTCATGGTGAAAGGTTCCCAGACGGGAACTGTCACCGACATGGACGGACGCTACACCATCAACGCCGAGAAAGGCGACATCCTCGTGTTCTCCTACGTAGGGACAAAGCCCCAGGAGAGGAAAGTTGACGGCAACGTCATTGACGTGTCGCTGTCCTCAGACGTGAAGAACATCAACGAACTGGTGGTAACGGCCATCGGCATCAAGCAAGAGAAGAAGAAACTGGGTTACACCACGCAGCAAGTAGGCGGCGAGGAAATAGCCGCCGCCGGCAACCTGAATCCTGGAGCAGCCTTGCAAGGCGAAGTGGCAGGCCTCACGGTGTCGATACCTTCTGGCATGTTCCAGTCGCCCTCGTTCTCTCTGCGCGGAAAGACCCCGCTGATCGTGCTCGACGGCGTACCTATAGAGTCTGACTTGTTTGACCTCTCCAGCGAGAACATCGCCAGCGTAAACGTGCTGAAAGGAACGGCTGCCTCCGCCCTCTATGGCGCACGCGGCCGCAACGGAGCAATCATGATCACCACGAAGCAGGCCCAGAAAGAGGGCATAGAGATAAACTTCTCTACCAAGAACATGATCCAGGCTGGTTACACGACCTTCCCCGAGACCCAGCATGAGTATGGCAGCGGCTCGAAAGGCAAATACGCCTTCTGGGACGGCGAAGGCGGAGGCATCTCAGATGACGACATGCAATGGGGACCGAAGTTGGACGTGGGCAACATGGCTCCGCAATGGAACAGCCCCATACGTGACAAGGTGACCGGAGAGACCATCCCCTGGTGGGGAAGCGTGAAAGGCACCAAGTATGACGACCAAGGGCGTTACGAGCGAGTGCCCATGCCGCTCGTCTCGCATGACAACATCGGCGACTTCCTGGAGACGGGCTTCATCACCAACAACACCCTCTCACTGTCCTATATGGGAAAGAAGGCCCGCGTCTACGTGTTGGGGCAATACGCCTATCAAAAGGGACAGGCACCCACCACATCGTTGCAGAATGGCGGACTCAACATGAACGCCTCATTCAACATCTCTGACAAGTTGACGCTTGATGCCCTGATGAACTACAACATGGTGTACTCGCCCAACTATCCCGACTATGGCTACCACCCCTCCAACTACATCTATAATATAGTGGAATGGATGGGCGATGACATCGACGGCAAGGAACTGGAGAAACATCTCTGGGTGCCGGGCATGGAGGGATATCGCCAAGCCAGCTACAACTACGCATGGTATAACAACCCCTACTTCGCCATCAAGGAGAGCAAGCGCATACAACGCCGCAACGTATTCACCGGCCAATTGCGCCTCAACTACCAGATATTGCCGGAGCTCAGCGCCATGGGTCGCGTCTCCATGCGATCCAACCGCAACCTGACGGAAAACAAGATACCGAAGTCTTACATGAACTACAGCGACTCCAGGGAGGGAGGCTACCGCGTATGGAACGAGAGCCAGGACAACGTAGACGCGGACATCCTGCTCACCTACACGAAAAGCTTCATGAGCGATATCAATCTCACGGTGAATGCGGGTTCGTCTGTATTCTATCGTCGCTACCGCAACGACTATGCCTCCACCGACGGACTGAACACCCCGGGCATCTATTCACTCAACAACTCCACGGGCAACATCATCACCTTCGACGCGGACAATCCTCTCTGGGGCACACGCAGTGAAAAGGAGATAAGGAGTGTCTATGGTTCCGTGAACATAGACTTGTCCAAGTACGCCTACCTGTCGGCCACGGCACGCAACGACTGGTCGTCCACCATCGCCACAGGCAACAACTCTTACTTCTACCCCTCTGTGGCCATCAGTTCAGTGATTTCCGACTACGTCAAGATGCCTAAGTTCATAGACTACCTGAAGGTAATGGCTTCGTGGGCCACCGTGTCCAGCGACCTGGAACCCTACCAGATACAGCAAGTCTACACGAAGGAGAGCAACTGGGGCAACACCCCGACGATAAGCTATCCATCGGCCTTGGTAAACTACAACATCAAGCCTCAGAAAACCACTTCCTGGGAGGTAGGCCTTTCCACCTCGTTCCTGGGCAGGGTGAGCTTGGATTTCAGCTACTATCGCAACATAGACACCAATCAAATCCTGGACATGCTCATTTCGCAGGCCTCTGGATTTGACAGCCGCAAAATCAACGGCAATACTTACACCACCAACGGCATAGAGCTGATGGCCAGCGTGAAAGCCATAGACCTGAAGGATTTCAAGTGGGATTTCGACCTCAACGTGAGCCATAGCGTGCGCACCCTCAGCGAGATTTATGGCGGCGAGGAGTATTTCGGAAACCTGAAGAAGGGAGACCGAGCCGACGCTTACTACGCCACGGTGTGGCAGCGAGACGACCAAGGCCGCGTGATAGTGGATGCCACCGGCCAGCCTCTGGAAGATCCTTACGCCCGCAACGTGGGACACTATGAGCCCAACGTGCGCCTCGGCATGCAGAACAAGTTCAAGTACAAGGACTTCACGCTCACCGTCAATCTCAATGCCGCTATCGGCGGTCTCATCTACTCGCAATTGAGTCCGAAACTCTGGTGGGGCGGCAAGCATCCCAATTCCACCATGTATCGCGACCAAGAGTACGCCAATCTCGACGCGGAAGGCAATCCTACGCCCGTGTACATACCAAACGCCGTGACCGTGGTCAGCGGAGAAGTGACTTACGACGTACATGGAAACGTAGTGTCAGACACCCGCGTGTTCAAGAAATTCGACAAGGCCGTGGACTGGCAGTCTTGGTGCCAGAACTACCCCTACCGCGCCACGGTGACGGATGACATGGACAAGTTCTTCGCCAATACTTTCAGCCGTACCTACCTGAAGATAGGACAGATAGCCCTCACCTATGACTTCAAGAAACTGCTGCCCCAGAAGTCCATGGTCAAGGGATTGACAGCCACCTTGTTCTGCAACAATGTTGCCCTATGGTCAAAAGCACCCTGGATAGACCCGGACATCAGTGGAGACACCTCTGACAACGATGGCTCCAACGACCCGACAGGACGCTACGTGGGACTGGGCATAAACATGACATTCTAAACAACTAACGCAAACTGACAAAATAATGAAAACAAAAATATTGTTATCGATATTCGTCGCCGCGGCAGGGCTGTGCTCATGCGAAAGCTTCAGCGACATGAATACCAATCCCAATATGCCCTTCGAGGTACCGGCAGACCTGCTGCTCCCCAAGGTGTGCCAAGATGCCTTTACCCGCGGCACCGACGGTATGTATGCGGACAAGATGGTGATACAGACAGACGGGCATAACTCCGACCAGTTCTTTGAATGGAACCGCGGCAGTTTCGACGCCTACAACAACGAGTTGCTGCAAGTGGAGAAGATGCGCGAGGAAGCCGAGCGCACAGGCGAGGAGGTTTACTTGCCTCTCTACAAGTTCTTCCGGGCTTACCACTTCTATAATCTTACGCTTCGCTTTGGCGACATTCCCTATTCCGACGCGATGAAGGGACAGACCGAGGCCAACTACACGCCGAAGTACGATACGCAGGAGGAGGTGTTCGCCGGCATACTGCAAGACCTTACCGACGCTGACGCGGAGTTGGCTTCGTCGCCAGCCGAAGACGTGATAGAGGGCGACATCATCTATAGCGGTGACAAGTTGGCATGGCGCAAGCTCATCAACTCTTTCCATCTCAAGGTGCTTATGACCCTCTCCCACAAGACCACGGTGGGCGGTCATGACATCAAGAGCGAGTTCGCCACCGTTTCCAGTCTGCCCCTGATGGAGAGCAATGCCGACAATGGCCAACTCTCCTACCTGGACCAGGAGGGCAACCGCTATCCGCAGTTCAACGCCCAGTGGTCGGGTTACTATATGGACAAAACCTACATAGATCGCATGGCGGAGCGCCAAGACCCGCGCCTCTTCCTCTTCTGCTTGCCCACCAACGTGGCCGCCAACGCTGGCAAACCCGTGGACGACTTCACCGCCTATGCGGGTGGAGACCCCATCGTGCCCTATGGCGACAATATTAACTTGGTAAAAAATGGCATGATCTCGCAAATCAACTCTCGCTTCCGCACGGATCCCATAGGGGAACCCACCATGCTCATGGGCTACGCCGAGTTGCAGCAAGTATTGGCCGAGGCCGCAGTACGGGGCTGGATAGCGGGAGATGCGAAGCAATATTACGAGAATGGCGTAAAGGCTTCTTTCCAGTTCTATGAGGACTATGCAACGGATTATTCACAATATGTAACCCCCGAGGCCGCCGAGAAATACCTGACTAACAACTTGGTGCGTTTCGACGATAACCTCACGAGCGAGCAGAAGATAGAGCGCATCATCTTCCAAAAGTATTGCGTCAGCTTCTACCAAGGCGGTTGGGATCCCTACTTCGAGAACTTGCGCACGGGTTATCCTGGCTTCGCCCACCTGGAGGAGAACCCCATTCCTTATCGCTGGATGTATCCCGACTCCGAGTATCGCTACAACACGGAGAACGTGGAGGAGGCCATCACCCGCCAGTTTGGGGCTAACAACGACCGCACCACGGCCATGCCCTGGTGGCTGAAAGACTAATCGCAAGCTTTTTTCGCATACAACCAAGACCAGACGGAAAGCGCAAGCCTTCCGTCCGGTCTTTCAATTAAGCCAATAACCTACAAAACAGACCAATGAGAACTACGACAAGAATCATCCTTTCCGCCGTGCTCTGCGTGGCGGGATTGCTCGGCGCAAACGCGCAGAGCGTGAGCTTCAACAAAGGCGGCAAGCTGAAAATAGTGCAGTTTACCGATATCCACTGGGTGGCTGGCAAGCCGGAGACCGCGGATGCCGCCGCCAACATGAACCGTGTGCTGGACGAGGAAAAGCCCGACATCGTCATCTACACGGGCGACATCACCACGGGGAAACCTGCCACTGAGGGATTGGACAAAGCACTTGAACCCGTGATAAGGCGAGGGATACCCTATGCCGTCACTTTCGGCAACCACGATGATGAGCAAGACTTGACCCGCCCGCAGCTCTATGAATACATCAAGAGCAAAGAGGGATGCCTCAACGCCAAGACTGAAGGGAGAGATTTCGTCATTACCATCACTGCCCAGGACGGCAAGCAGGCGAAAGCCGCACTCTACGTCATGGACAGCAACGCCTATTCCACCATTGAGGGACTGAAAGGCTATGGATGGTTTCTCCCCGAGCAAATAGCCTGGTACACGCAGACCAGCCACGAGTTGACAGCCTCCAACAGCGGGAAGCCTCTGCCGGCGTTGGCTTTCTTCCATATTCCCCTGCCTGAATACAACGAAGCATCCACCGCGGCAGACAATCCCCTCATAGGACAACGAGGCGAACAAGCATGCTCTCCAGGCATCAACACGGGCATGTTGGCCGCCATGCTGGAGGCCGGAGACGTGATGGGCACGTTCGTTGGACATGACCACGTGAACAACTACGTCACTCCCTGGCATGGCATCCTGCTAGGTTATGGACAGTTCACGGGTGGCAAGACCACTTACACAGACGGGAAAAGAGGCGCACGCGTGATAGAGTTGACCGAAGGAAAGCGCGGCTTCAAGACGTGGATACGCATGAGCGATGGCACGACATGCAACACCGTGACTTATCCAGAGGACTTCATGAAGAAATAACGACCTGTTTCCAAGGACAAGATAAACCATTAAATACATATTATATTATATGAGAAAACTCATTTTCTCCCTGCTGGCCATCTTTTTGGCTGGCGTCATGCCCAGCTGGGCACAAAACCGCGTAGTGGTCATCATGGTGGATGGTTTCCGTTGGCAAGAGCTTTACCATGGAGCGGATTCCACTTTGATAAACAATCCCGAGTTCGGCAACGTAGAGATGATGAAGGCCAAGTTCTGGCGCGCTTCAGCCGATGAAAGAAGAGAGGCCTTGATGCCTTTCACCTGGAGTCACATCTTGAACAGCGGAGTGATGATAGGCAATCGTGACAAAGGCTGCGCCATGAGCGTGACCAACCACATGTGGTTCTCCTATCCGGGCTACAACGAGACACTATGCGGATATGCCGATGACGTGAACATCACGTCGAACGACGCGGTGGACAACCCCAACAAGACAGTTTTCGAGATAGCCAACAACACTCGCCAATATAAAGGGAAGGTGCTCGTATTCGGCAGTTGGGGTCGCTTCATACAGATATTCAACGAGAAGCGCAGCGGACTGGAGGTGAACGCCAACTACCGTCACTCCTTGGCCAAGGAACCCACGGAGCGCGAGCTGTACGTGAACAAGCTGCAAGACTACACGCCTCGCTACTGGGAGGAGGAGCGTTTCGACGTATTCACCCACGAGTTTGCCTTGGAAGCCATGAAGACCCGCCACCCGGAACTGATGTTCGTGGGCTATGGAGACACTGACGAATGGGCGCATGCCGGCAACTATCGCCTCTACCTGGAGGCCGCCAACGACGTGGACAGCTTCATCCGTGAGCTTTGGGAGCAGGCACAGTCAGATCCATTCTACAAAGACAAGACCACCTTCATCATCACTTGCGACCACGGGCGCGGCAGCACCACGGCCACCGACTGGCGCGACCACTATTACAAGGTGCCCAACTCCAACCAGACTTGGTTGATGGCCTTTGGCAAAGGCATCCCTGCCAAGGGCGAGCTCACCGCAGGGGAATACCACAACAACCAAGTGGCCGCCACTATAGCCGCACTACTCGGCATCGACTTCACGCCAAGCCATGAAGGAGCGGGCAAGAAGATAGAGTTTTGACGAGGCGCGCGCTTTCGCCGTCAAGAGAGAAAAAGCCGCATGCAAGCCCATGGAAGCCAGCTCAACATAAGCGCTTCACATGGATTGCATGCGGCATTCATTTATCACTGTGGACGACAAGCGAAAGAGTCGCCACGTGAATCGTCCAGAAAGTGGACTTACCACTTCACAGGTTCTTCCAGTATATTGCCATCAGTGGCATCCTCTTGGGTAAAGGTTCCTCCACGATATTGCACGCACAGCATCACCAAAGGTTCCGCGCCGTTGTTCCTGACAGAACGCTTGCCCTTCGGAGAGACTCTCACCACACTACCCTCTGAGACTGGAAACACCTGGCCGTCTACCTGGAACTCTCCATGTCCACGGAGGAAAAAGTAAAGTTCCTCATGCACGTTGTGTGTATGCAGGAAACCAGTCTCCGTTCCAGGCTGAAATACCTGGAAGGAGAACTCCCCGCCCGTGGCTCCCACGGCAGCTCCACCAAAGACCTTTCCAGGTATTTTCACCTGTGGGCCCACCTCCAGCACATAGTCACCCAGTTCACTCAGTTTGCCTACATTGATGGCGGAAAAGTTTGCCGCCTCGGCCGTTTTCTCAATTTGTCTTGCCATTTCTTTTTGTTTTACTGTATTATACGTATTTTTGGCGATATGCCATAAACCTTCTATCTTCCCGGAAGATGCCGTTCTTCATTCCGACACCGCGAAGATAAAAAGAAATCAGCTAATACACAAGAGGTTACGAGCAAGTCACCAGGTTACCCAAAGGTTACCATTGCTGATAAACAATTACTTGGCATGGCAAAAAAAAAAGAAAAAATTGAGATGGGGAGAAAGGTACGTGAATCCATCTCCCCCTCGCCATTCATCAAGGCTGGCTCTCGCCCTCGATATAGTTTTCCATGTAGATTTGCTCCCCATCGAACACGGCATAGGTGAACTGCCATATCCAATCGCCTAAAATCATGAGACGAGTCTTGCGGTTGAGCATCAAGTCCAGCTCTATATGGCGATGGCCATATATAAAGTAATCTATATCTTGGTGGGCTTTCAGATACTCTTTGGTATATCTCACCAAATACTCCTTATCCTCTCCCATGTAGGGAGGTTCCTTGCCATCGATTCTTTTCAACCGGCTGTGCTTGGCCCAATTAAGACCTAAGGCCATGCCCCAACGAGGATGCATGGCGTTGAGCAAACGCTGGCAAACGCGATTGTGGAACATCTTGCGCAACAACTTGAATTTATTGTCAGGATCTCCAAGCCCGTCGCCATGGGCCAAATAGAATACCTTATCACAAATTTCCGTGGTGATAGGCTTGCGGTGAACAATGAGTCCGCACTCCTCCTCCAGATAGCCGTAAGTCCAGATATCGTGGTTTCCCGTGAAGAAGTGCACTTCCACGCCCATGTCAGTCAGCTCGCTCAGCTTACCCAGAAAGCGGGTGTAGCCCTTGGGCACCACATATCGGTACTCGTTCCAGAAGTCGAACATGTCTCCCAGCAGGTAAATGGCCTGTGCCTTATGCTTCACGCTGTCAAGGAAACGCACTAACCTGCGCTCTTGCGTGCGGCGGTGGTCAATGGCCAAAGAGCCCAAATGGGCATCGGAGAGGAAATAAACGTATTTCATGGCTTGTGGTTATATCATTCAAAACCCAATTCCACCCTGGCTTCCTCGCTCATCATGCTTTGATCCCAAGCAGGCTCGAACACCAGGTTGATATTGGCGGCGTTGATGCCTTGCAGGCTTTCCACCTTGGTGCGCACGTCTTCCAGTATGAAGTCGGCGGCTGGGCAAGAGGGAGCGGTAAAGGTCATGTCTATATCCACGGTGTTGTCCTCCTTCACGTCTATCTTGTAAATCATGCCCAAGTCCCATATATTGACGGGAATCTCTGGATCATAAACCGTCTTGAGCACGTCCACGATGCGCTCCTCTATCTTCAATTTCTCTTCGGGTGTCATGCTTCTTGTCGTTGTTTCTATACGCGAATATACGACAAAAAAGCGAAACGGCACGCATTTCCCCCTCAAAAAGGAGGAAAAACACGCATATTTCGCGGCTGGCCTCACTGAGCTTTCCTCAGTGCCTGCTCCCTGTAAGCCTTGGGAGACATACCGAAATGCTTCTTCACGTATTTGCCGAAAAACGAGAGATTAGAGAACCCCAGCTCACAGGCTATCTCCTTAATGCTTTTTCGCGTATGGTTCATCAAGTAGGCGATGTCCCTCAACACGTACTGGGCAATGATATCGCCCGCCTTTTGCCCGCTCACCTGCTTGCAAACCGTGGAGAAATATTTTGGTGTGACATGCAGCCTGTCGGCATAGTAGGCCACGGAACGCGGCCTGGGATAGACAGATTCTATCAAGTCCAGGAAACGCTTGAAAAGCACTTCCCGCGAGGTAAACGGCCTAGGACTATGCTCCATCACCCTACCGAAAACCAGTTTCATGTCATATATCAAGGCCAGCACGAGAGCGTCTATCACCTGCTTTCTCTTCTCGGAAGTGTATTGAGCCTTGGAGCGAAGCAGGTCATAGTACTCGCGGAACATCTTGACTTCCCTGGGCAGAAGGGCGCAAATGGGATTGTTCTCGAAAAGGAACCTCACGTCCCAGGAGTTCTCGGCAAGCGGAAGTATCCGCTGGATATAGGCAGAGGAGACACAAAGGCAAAGACCCTGGAAGTCCTCGCTTTTCGGTCCATTGTCAATAATGCTGTGGGGCGGGCAGATAAGCAAGTCGTCCCTTCTCGCCTCATACCGCTTTCCATTGAACAGCAAAGTGGCCTGCCCTTCCGTGACAAGCACAATGGTAAACACCTCCAGTTGGACAGGGAAGGCGGAAGCCCGACTGCCATCCATCTTGTCAAAGAAAGCCAATTCCCCATCGTTGTATATCACGTCTTCCAGATAAGCCAAGCAGGCCAAGTTCGCTTTTTCCATCATCCGAATACCTTGTAGCGTTACTTATTCGCCTGCAAAGTAACAGAAAATTCCCGTCATTCCGCTATCCCAAAAGTATCACATACTATTCCATAAAAGACATTTCGCGGAAATCGACGGGCAGCGAGCCTCTTCTTACAGCCTCCCTCCGCAATACGCCATCTCCTCCAGCGATGCCCAGCCAGCGTCCCTTATCTCCCGGAGGAAGAGGCGGGCGCACATCTCCGCGTCGTCCCCGGCACGATGGTGCCGACCATAGGGTATCTCGAAATGGTGGCAAAGATAGTCCAGGCTGTTGCAACCAAAGTCGTAGAGCCTGCGGGCGGCGCGCAGGGAGCAGTAATAGGTGATGTCCGGCTTGTCCAGTCCATAGAACTCCAGCGAGTGGCGTATGCAACTCATGTCGAAAGCGGCATTGTGCGCCACGAGCACGGGACACTGCTTGACATACTCCATGATCTCATTCCACACTTCCGGGAAACCAGGAGAGTTTTCCGTGTCACTTGGATGGATGCCATGGATTTGCGTATTCCAATAATAATACATATTGCCTTGAGGGCGAACGAGCCAAGAGCGCGTCTCCACCACCTTACCATCACGCACCACGCAGATGCCTGCCTCGCAGACGGAAGCCCTTCTTCCCGTAGCCGTCTCAAAATCTATCGCGATGAAATTCAATCCTTGCATGGTTTCTCCTCCTCATTCCAAGTATAATTGTTCAACATATTTTGGGCAAAGTTACGCATCTCGTTGCGCACCGATTCAGGCTCCAACACTTCCACCTGTTCACCCATCGCCAACACGCATTGGTAGAAATCCAAAGTGGGTTTCAACTGATACTCGAAAAGCGTAGACTCATCATCGCCCTCTATCTCATATTGCGACTCGTGCAGGGGCAACGTACGCAGATAGTCAGCGAAACCGCCATAGGCCAACAGCACAATGCGCTGAAGAGGCTCGTTGGAAGTGATAACTCCGCAACAGCCCTCAAAATAGCGGTTTACGTCAAAGTCCTTGTTCATGTGGAAAGTCTTGCCCGTCTCTTGGATATCCTGTATCCGATCAAGCGCATACGTATAATATACGTCACTGGGCTTGATGCCCTTCTCCTTGTTACGCTCTGAATAATAAGGACTGCGAGCCAACACGTACCACCTGCGCTTCACCACTTTCAGGCAATAAGGCTCTATCTCGAACGTGCTTGGCTCTGGCTTTCCAAAGCCTTGATGCGTAATGCACAACACTTGATCATACCTCATGGCCTCGGCTATGCGGGTAAGCCAGGTCTGCCCAGAAGGGATGTCCTCAAAGATGATGCGCTCCTCCAGCCGACAATCTACTTGTATTTGGTTCAGCGTGGCATAAGAGCTGACCAGCCAACCCCGCAAGTTGTTTCCCCGCAATCGTTCTGGCTCGTCAATGTAGTAGCGGTAATCATTTTTGCGGTCACACTCGATGTACACGTCAAAAATATCCTTGATCGCATTGCGGTGATTGTGGAAAGTGCGCAGGGGCATTTCCTCCCCGTAACCCAGTCCGCTTTCCTTCCATAGTTCACTGATCTCCTGAAATGTCAGGCTCTTATACCTGAGGAGGATGTCTATAAGCCAGACATACCGTCCAAAAATATTTGCTGCCATATATTAATATGTAATTGTCTCAGTCATGAGCAAGGGCTCAGGCTTTCCATCGTCCTATTGCCACTTGCCTAAGCGCGAAGTTACGCGTTAGGTTGTGAAAAATCAAGGCAGAGGTGAATAAATTTTTCACATCTGCCTTGATTTCAGCCTAAATCAGTCCAGGATTCTACCTATGTCTGTATAAGACATGTAGCTGCCTTACAACACAACCTTGACAGCCAGGCTTCCAGCCTTGACGATATAAATGCCATGCCGAGGCAAGGACATCTTCATGCGCCCGCCATTGGCGTTGACACTCTTCACCAACTGCCCCGCCATGTTATAGACGCTGATGTTGCCCTCTGCGTTCTCCACCACGATAGTGCCGTCCTCCACGCTGATGTCTTTTCCGTCAGCGGTCTCCACGTTGCCAATACCTGTAGACTCCTTCTCTTCCATGTTCAAGAAGTTCTTCCAAACACCATCCTCTTGGTAAGCGGCGAGCGAGCCTGCTGGTATTGTGAGCTTCACGTTCTTGTATTGCTCTTCCGTGAAAGCGTGACTTGTTGGCGGGTTCATGGACAATAGGCGGATGGTTTTCAGGCCATCGTTCTTTGCCCAATCTATGGACGCAACGTCTTCCACTAAACTCCCCACCGTCACGTTTACGAGCGTAGTCACTTGACCGAAAGGAGACGTGCCATAAATCAAGTTCCTCCCAAGGTATAATTCTTCAATAGGACAAACGGCGAAAGCGCCCAGGCCTCCAACCGCATGATATCCCACGTTCAAGGCTTGATTGGGGTCAGTAGCTTTTTAGTGGGGAATGATCAGTTCTTGCCTCGCGGTGTCCGGGGATACGCTGGGGTGTTGTGGGCAACGCGCATGGGAAAGGGGAGGAATGAGTGAATAAATCTTGACAAAGCCAGGGTGGGGCTGGAGGCAGCTTGGGAGCGAGGGAAAACGAAACTAGTTGCGTGGCCCCACGAAACTAGTTGCGATGGCCGATGAAACAAGTTTCGTGACCCTTCGCAACTAGTTTCGTTTCCCGCCGCCTGTACATGGGCTGCCTGGGGCTTTCGTTCCCGCGAGAACGTGGAAGTAGGATTTCTTGACATTCTCCCGCGCGTCCCATGCCTGGGAATGACCCGTGCGTCACTTGTTGCCACCTTGGCGATCTCCTGTTACCCCATGATATTTCCACTGGGTCCATACTTGGACTGAAGGCGATAAACGCGAATTGTGCCAATCCGTGATTTCCATACACCTGGCGAAACAAAAAGAAAAGATTAGTCGAAAAGTGGGATGAGAGGGCTATAGCAGCCCTTCCTCCATGTAGGAATAATAGCCGCTCTCGGCCACGACCACGTGGTCAAGGAAGTAAAGGCGCATGAGGTCACAGGCTTTCTTCACGCGCTGGGTCAGTTGGTTGTCCGCCCCACTGGGGTGCGGGTTGTCACTGGGATGGTTGTGACAGAGAGCCACCACGGTGGCATTGCACAGCAAGGCCTCCTTGATGATGACGCGCACGTCTACGGAAGTCTCCGTAATGCCGCCATGGGAGATGCGTTTGCGCTTGATTACCTTGTAAGACTGGTTCATCAAGACTATCCAGGCCTCCTCCACGCTGAGGTCTTGCATCTTGGGCAGCATGTATCGGTAAATGTCTTGGGCGGAAGTGAGAGCCACGCGCTCCGCGGGCTTTTGCGCCGCACGCCGCTTTCCCAGCTCGCAAGCGGCCAGGATTGTGACGGCCTTGGCCAGTCCTATGCCCGAATAGTCCATGAGTTCCTCTATGGTGAGTTTGCCCAGGGTATTGAGATTGTTGTCGCAATCGCTCATCACCCGCTTCATCAGCTCCACGGCGCTCTCCTTGGCACTACCGGAACCGATGAGGATGGCCAACAGCTCCGCGTCGGAGAGAGCCTCGGCACCCAGCCGTTCCAGCTTCTCCCGCGGCCTGTCGTCCAGTGCCCATTGGGGAATGGGAAGTTTCTCGCTCATCACGGCTTACTGGTAGAAGTTTTTCTCGTAGGCGCTGAACTCGGCCTTTCCCCTGACGCAACGCCTCCACCAGGCTTGCAGGAAACCGCAGCCATAGCCCGTGAGCTGGATAAAGGCGGCGGCGATGGAAAGGAGGCCTATCTTGGGGCTTTTCTCCTTAGCGGAAGCGTCGAGAAAAACTATCAGGGCGTAAAACAAGAGTGGCAACAAGGGCCACGGAGCGCATAAGACAAGAGCCAACAGCAACAGCGCGGCAACGCCCACGGTGAAGACCATGGGCAGCAAATGCACCAGCTTGAGGCTGTCGGGATACTTCTTGTAAAGGTTGATACGGGCGATGCCGCTATTGAAGACTTGCCGCCAAAACTTGCGGAAGTCCGTGCGACGCTTGTGCCATACCCATGCCCCAGGGAAGAGACGGCAATGGCATCCCGCCTGGAAGATACGGATAGAGAAGTCGATATCCTCCCCGAAGCGCATACGGGAGAAGCCGCCCAGGCGCAAGTATACGTCACGGCGGATGCCCATGTTGAAGGAACGGGGATAAAACTTGTCCAGCTTCTTCTTGCCACCGCGTATGCCGCCCGTGGTGAAGAAGGAGGTCATGGAGTAAGAGATGGCTTTTTGGATATCGGTAAACGAGGGATGGGAACAATCAGGCCCGCCAAAGGCGTCGGCGGGCTGTCGTTCCAATTCCTCACTGATAGCCTTCAGGTATCCAGGGGGCACCACCACGTCGCTGTCCAATATCAGGAGATATTCCCCCTTGGCTCTCTCCGCTCCGTAGTTGCGGCTCTGCCCTGGCCCCGAGTTAGGCTTTTCATAATAGCGCAGTTCCATCTGTCCGGCATAACGCTGGCAGACATCCCCGCAGGGAACCTGGCTGCCGTCCTCCACGACGATGACCTCGAACTCCTTCTCCTCTTGGTGGAGAAGGCTCGCCAAAAGCTCGTCTACCTCGTCGGGGCGGTTGTATACCGGAACGATGATAGAATATTTCATCCCGTGGGATTACTCAGTTACACGACCCAGATAGCTGCCGTCGCGGGTGTCTACCTGAATGGTCTCGCCCTCGTTGACGAAAAGGGGCACGCGCACGGTGGCTCCGCTCTCCAGGGTGGCGGGCTTGGTGGCGTTGGTAGCGGTATTTCCCTTCACGCCAGGTTCGCTGTGGGTAATCTTCAAGGTGGTCTTCACGGGCATCTCGGCCAACAGGATGGTGCCATCGGAAGTATCGGTCACCACTTCCACCACGTCGCCTTCCTTCATGTATTCAACGCCCGTGATGAGATGCTTGGCGATAGGTATCTGCTCAAAGGTCTCCTGGTTCATGAAGATGTAACCCGTGGGATCCTCATAGAGATATTGATAAGGGCGACGCTCCACGCGAACGTCCTCCAGCTTGAAGCCAATCTGGAAGGTGCGCTCCAGTACGCGGCCGTCGGCTACGTTCTTCAACTTGGTGATCATGACAGTGTTGCCTTTGCCTGGCTTCCTGTGCTGGAAGTCGATACAAGTCCAAATCTTGCCATCCATGCGGATGCAAGTGCCGATTTTGATTTCTTGTGAGTTGATCATAATGTTATCTATGCTATATGTTTATATGTAATAGACGCTTGCCAAAAAGCCTTGAAAGCGGGTGCAAATTTACCGCAAATTCTCCAAAACACAAAGCAAAAGCCACAAAAACGTAAATATTTCAGCTAAATTTACGGGTTTTCTTTGTTGTTTCGAAAAATATGCGTAATTTTGCAGCCCAAATGGAACCGCCGAGAGGCTTCCATGAAGACAGCCATTAATAATTAAACGAGACATATAAAAATGAAAAGAACATTTCAGCCCCACAATCGCCGTCGGGTCAACAAGCATGGTTTCCGCGAGCGTATGTCGACCAAGAACGGTCGCCGAGTATTGGCTTCTCGCCGTGCGCATGGCCGCAAGAAGTTAACCGTTTCCGACGAGCATCACGGAAAATAATCCGACGCGAAAAGGCCTTCAGGCCACAAGTCATAGGGCAGCAGAGAAGAATCTTTGCTGCTTTTTGTTTGTTTTTTACTCTTTTCTTTCCAGTGTCAAGCGAAATGATTACCTTTGCGAAATAATATGAGCAAATGACACCATCTGAGTTTTTCAACAAGTTCAAGAGTTGGTTCCTCTGGGGAAACCTGTTGGCGATGGCGCTGGTGATAGTGCTGTTGAGCGTGGGCGTAAAGTTCGGACTGGATCTCTACACGCATCACGGAGAGGAAGTGATAGTGCCTAACGTGCTGCGAAAGTCTTCCACAGACGCCCAGCGACTGCTCACCCAAGCAGGCCTCAACGTGATGGTAGTAGACACGGCTTATGCCAAGACCATGCCCGAGGACTGCGTATTGCAGCAAGTGCCTGACGGAGGAGCGAAGGTGAAATCTGGCCGCACCATCTATCTGACGGTAAATTCTTCCCGCACACCTACCCGCACCATCCCTGACATTATAGACAACAGCTCTTTGCGCGAGGCTATGGCCAGGTTGACGGCCATGGGATTCAAGGTGGGCAACCCCGTGTTCGTGACTGGAGAAGCCGACTGGGTGTATGGCATCTTGGTAAACGGACGCCACGTGAACGCTGGAGACAAGGTGCCCGTGGAAGCGACTCTTATCATACAGGTAGGAAATGGGGAAATAGCCACCGAAGACTCCGTGGCCTACGTAGAGCCTGTATACGAGGGGGAGAGCGAGGAGCAGAGTGGCATCATCATGGGGGCTGACGGAGGAGAAGATGACTTCGAGGTGGTGGAAGGCACCCAAGGGGAGGCAACCACGATAGAATAAAAGCCCCTTACACACATTATATATTATGGTATACGATAGCATTGACATAGACGAGGAATTGGAGCAAGACGGGATGGAAAACTTGCCCGCCGAAGGAGATGAGCAGGGGCTCTACGAACACTGGAAAGTGGAAGTGGACCCAGGGCAGGCTTCCGTGCGCATAGACAAGTTCTTGGCCGAGCGCAACCCCCACTCCAGCCGCAATCGCATACAGGCAGCCGCCGAGGCGGGGTATATCCACGTCAACGGGAAGCCCGTGAAAAGCAATTACAAAATAAGACCCAACGATGTCATCACGCTAATGCTGGACAGGCCAAAGCACGACACGAGCATCGTGGCGGAAGATATTCCGCTGGACATCGCCTATGAGGACGACCAACTGATGGTGGTCAATAAACCCGCGGGAATGGTGGTTCATCCCGGAGCGGGCAATTTCACGGGCACGCTTATCAACGCCGTGGCCTGGCACCTGAAAGATTTAGCCTCCTTTGATCCCAATGACCCCGAGGTGGGACTGGTACACCGCATAGACAAAGACACCAGTGGATTGTTGGTGGTGGCCAAGACCCCGGAAGCCAAGACCAAACTGGGCAAACAGTTTTTCGAGAAAAACACCCATCGCTGTTATCACGCTTTGGTATGGGGGCACTTCACCGAGGAAGAAGGACGAATAGAAGGCAATATCACCCGGGATCCCAAGGACAGACTGCGCATGACCGTAACTTCTCCCGACAGCGGTATAGGCAAGCCCGCCGTCACGCACTACCGAGTGTTGGAACGCTTTGGATACACCACACTGCTGGAATGCGTTTTGGAGACTGGACGAACCCACCAGATAAGAGCCCACATGAAACATATAGGGCATCCCCTATTCGGTGACGAGCGTTATGGAGGCACCGAGATACTGCGTGGCCAGAGAAGCAGCACCTACAAGGCTTTCATACAGAATTGCTTCAAGCTATGTCCCCGTCAAGCCTTGCATGCCAAGACCTTGGGATTTAAGCATCCCGTAACGGGAGAACAAATGGACTTCGACAGTCCACTACCCTCAGACTTCGCCGCTTTGCTGGATAAGTGGCGGGCATATATCAAGGGTACGACACAAGACACTTTCGCTGAATAATACACCTTATTTGAGAAATAATGGAAAACCAAAACAGGACAATAGCCATCGTTTGCGGTGGTGACTCTTCAGAGCATGATGTCTCCTTGCGCTCCGCACAAGGGCTCTACTCTTTCTTCGATAAGCAAAAGTATAACGTATACGTGGTAGACGTAAAAGGAACGGACTGGCACGTAGACTTGCCCAATGGGGACATAGCCCCCATCGACAAGAACGACTTTTCATTCATGCTAGACGGGAAGCGCGTCTATTTTGACTACGCCTATATCACCATCCATGGTGCCCCTGGGGAAAATGGAGTGATGCAGGGATACTTTGACCTCATCCACCTGCCTTACTCCACTAGCGGGGTGTTGGTGGAGGCATTGACTTTCAACAAGTACGTGCTCAACAATTACCTGCGTTCCTTTGGCGTGAAGGTGGCCGACAGCATCCTTTTACGCCGCGGCGACACTTACGATGAGCAAGAGATAGAACAGCGTATTGGCATGCCTTGCTTCGTGAAGCCCGCCGCCGATGGCAGCAGCTTTGGCGTATCAAAGGTGAAGAACGCCGACCAACTGGCTCCAGCCTTGAGAGTGGCTTTCATGGAGAGTGACGAGGTGATGGTGGAAAGCCTATTGCAAGGCACCGAGATATCCCAAGGCGTCTATAAGGTAAAAGGGAAAAGCGTAGTGCTACCCGCTACCGAGGTTGTAACCAATAATGAGTTCTTTGACTACGACGCCAAATACAACGGACAAGTAAAAGAGATTACACCAGCTCGCCTTAGTCCAGAGACCGCACAGCGAGTGGCCGAGGAGACCAGCAAGATTTACGACTTACTTCACGTGAACGGCATCATCCGGGTGGACTATATCATCTCAAAGGATACCAATGGCAACGATGTCATCAACATGCTTGAAGTAAACACCACACCAGGCATGACCGCCACCAGTTTTATACCCCAACAAGTGAAAGCCGCGGGACTGGACATGGGCACCGTGCTCGCCGAGATAGTGGAGAACCAGTTCTAGTCCGCACTTTATTATATTATATATAGAAACCCAACCTTAGCACCTACCATCCATGACTATACCACAAGAGTTTGACGAGATACGCCCTTTTGAGGCGGAAGATTTGCCCGCGGCATTCGAGCGGCTAAGTCAACAAGCACAGTTCCAAGCCGTATTGGCTTACATCTATCCCCATGTGCCTTTCCAAGCCTTGATGGAAAAGATGAAAAACTGCCATTCAGGCCTGGAGTTCCAAAAAACTTTCTGCTACGACTTCATCAATGAGTTGCTGGCAAAGGCCGCCAAGCAATGTGATATGTGTTGCGACGCATTGGACATCAATGGCCGCTACACCTTTATCAGTAACCACCGTGATATCGTGCTCGACTCCGCGCTGCTCTCCAAGTTCCTTTTAGACGCGGGATTCTCAACTACTTGCGAAATAGCCATAGGCGACAATCTCTTGGCCCTGCCTTGGGTAAAAGACTTGGTGAGAGTCAACAAATCGTTTATCGTGGAAAGGGGATTGCCCATGAGGCAGATGCTATCCGCCAGCAAGCGACTTTCTGGATACATGCATTTCGCCATCAACAAAAAGCATGAGAATATCTGGATAGCCCAACGGGAAGGAAGGGCAAAGGACAGCGACGACAGAACACAGGAGGCCGTGCTTAAGATGATGGCCATGAGTGGTGAAGGAAGCGTGGTGGAAAGACTGATGGAACTCCACCTGGCTCCTCTCAGCATCAGCTATGAATATGACCCCTGCGACTACTTGAAAGCAAAAGAGTTCCAACTGAAGAGGGATATTCCTGGATGGAAGAAGTCCGCGGCCGATGACGTGCTGAGCATGAAGACGGGCATCTTAGGATACAAGGGCAATATACATTACCACGTGGCTCCCTGCATAGACAACTTCTTGGCCAATATAAATCCCGCTACGCCCAAGACAGACCTGTATATGATTATCGCCAAACATATTGACCAAGAGATACATCGCCACTATCGGCTTTATGCCAATAATTACGTGGCGCTCGACCTCTTGGAAGGCACCGATACCTATGCCTGCCATTATACACAGGAAGAGAAGGAGGCCTTCGAGAAATACGTTGAAGAGCGCATTGGCATGGTGGACTTGGAGAACAAGGACGATGCGTTCCTGAGAGAACGCATCCTTACCATGTATGCCAATCCCGCACGCAACTATCTCTTGGCCACTCATCAAAAGTAGGTCGCCCATATACATTATATATATAATAAAAAGCGACATGCGACACTCGCCAAAGATACCTTCAGGATACAGAATGCCCGCTGAATGGCATAGGCAAAGCGGCATCCAGCTGGCATGGCCCCAGGCAGGAATGGACTGGCAGCCCTATCTGGAAGAGATTAGACAAACTTACCTGGAGCTGATAGAAGCCATCACGCCTCACGAGCCCGTGCTGCTAGGCACGGAAGACATCAAGGCTACTCGCCAATACCTCTCCACCTATTTAAGCGAAGAGACGCTGAGGCAGGTAAGATTGGCTGAGTGTCCACACAACGACACCTGGGCCAGGGACTTTGGCATGATTACCCTGCTCAGTGAAGAGGGGCAACCATTATTGTTGGACTTTCGTTTCAACGGATGGGGGGAGAAATTCCACGCTGAACTGGACAACCTCTCCAGCGAGCGTTACTTCGCCCAAGAACTTTTATATGGTCACCGAGTGGATTGTTTGGACTTGATCTTGGAAGGAGGCAGCATAGAAAGCGATGGCCATGGAACCATCTTCACCACGGCGCAATGTTTGTTGGCCCCCAACAGGAACCAGCCTCTCACCCAAAATGACATAGAGCGGGAATTGCTCTACAGGCTAGGCGCGCGACGAATAATATGGCTCCATCATGGCACACTCATAGGAGACGATACCGACGGGCACATAGACACCACAGTGCGCACGGCTCCCAATGACACTTTGCTTTACGTGAAATGTGAGGATACGGCAGACCCGCAATATGAAGACTTCCTTGCCTTAGAGAGAGAGCTACGGCAATTGCGAAACCTGGAAGGGAAGCCCTATCGGCTAATCCCCCTTCCCATGCCAAAGGAAATTCACTTCGATGGGGAACGCCTGCCTGCCACCTACGCCAACTTCCTGGTAATCAATGGAGCCGTCATCGTGCCTGCCTATGGACAACCAGACCATGATACCCTGGCCATGGAGCGCGTCGCGGAAGCATTCCCTGGCAGGCAGATAGTGGGTGTCGACGCGCAAATCATCGTGCGGCAGCACGGCTCTATACATTGCCTTACCATGCAATACCCCGTAGGCGTATTGCGCATATAAGCTTTCTACACATATTATATATCATGGAGAAAATCATCAAACTGGGCTATCTGCAGCAACACAATACCGCTTCCAAGGAGGACAATACGCGGAGGCTAGCCGAAGGCATCTCGGATTTAGCCAAGCAAGGAGCCAATCTCATCGTGTTGCAAGAATTGCACAATACGCTCTACTTCTGCCAAGAAGAGAATGTCAACTACTTCGATCTGGCAGAACCCATCCCCGGACCCAGCACATCGCTTTACGCAGACCTGGCACGCGAGCATAGCGTGGTTATCGTCACCTCGCTTTTCGAACGCAGAGCGGCGGGGCTCTATCATAACACCGCGGTTGTAATAGACTCTGACGGCTCCATAGCGGGGAAATACCGCAAGATGCACATCCCTGATGATCCCGCTTACTACGAGAAGTTCTATTTCACCCCAGGCGACCTGGGCTTTCATCCCATCCCCACCTCACTGGGCAAGTTAGGAGTGCTCGTTTGTTGGGACCAGTGGTATCCCGAGGCCGCCAGGCTAATGGCTCTGCAAGGAGCGGAGATACTTATCTACCCTACAGCCATAGGCTACGAGAGCAGTGACACCATAGAAGAACAGCAACGACAGAGAGAGGCGTGGACAACCGTAATGCGAGGACACGCTGTTGCCAACGGACTGCCCGTGATAGCTGTCAATCGAGTGGGACACGAGCCTGACCCCAGCAACCGCACGGGTGGCATACAATTTTGGGGAAGCAGTTTCGTGGCCGGGCCACAGGGAGAAATAATATGCCGCTCCTCTGACAACGAGGAAGACCTTCGGCTAGTAGAGCTAGACTTGGGACATGGGGAAAACGTAAGACGCTGGTGGCCTTTTTTGCGCGACCGCCGCATAGAGGAATATGGCGATATTACCCGGCGTTTTATCGACTAGCCATACGCCAAGACACCACATCCCAAGACAATGGTCTCATGGGGAAACACCATCAATCGCCACTCCTGGCCCATGCCAGGGGTGGCGATTTTCTCGGGCAGACGGCGGGGAGGAGCGGCAGGCTTGCCAGCCAGGCCGCTTTCACGCGTCTACAGGAAGGATGACAGCCAGGATGGATAAGGGTCGCCGTGACCCGTCGCGAAGGGTATCAGATACCCTTGAAAATACCCCACGAGTGACCCACCGCGATACCCCACGAGTGACCCATCATGATACCCCACGAGTGACCCATCGCGATACCCCACGAGTGGGGTAAGATTGATACCCATACAAGGGTATTGGGGAACACCCATACAAGGGTATTGGGGAACACCCATATAAGGGTATCGGGGAGCACCCATACAAGGGTGTTAACGATACCCCTTGCATGGGGCCTACCATCCATACCCCTTGACAAGAGCCTTCAACTACCTCAAATCATACAAAAACCTACTATTTAACGTGAGTTCGACGGATTCCACTTTATGTGCGCAGCCCTGTTATTGCCAAACTGTAGAGACGCATTCTTGCGTCTCGGCCAGCTGCCAAGTCTTTGCGACAGGCGATTTTATTCGGCAATCTTGCTTGCCGAGACGCAAGAATGCGTCTCTACAAGTTTTCGTCGAACTCACGTTATTTATGCAAATATATTTGTGTATTCGCAAGAAAAAGCGTATATTTGCGACCGAAATCGTATAAATATGCACTTATGAGAGAGAAGAGCAGCAGACTGGAAGCCTTGAGAGAGCTGATAGCGGGCAGGGAATTAGCTAGCCAGGAAGAGGTCCTTAAAGCCCTAAAGCCATTGGGGTACAAGCTGACACAAGCCACGCTGAGCCGCGATCTCAGGCAACTGAAGGTTGTGAAGCAACACGTGGGCAAAGGGAAATACAGATATGTGTTGCCTCCCGAGACTAACTATCGGCGCGTCAGCTCCATCGAGCATGGAGGACTGCTGCAAGCTCCTGGCTTCCGCTCCATCCACTTCTCTGGCAATATGATAGTGGTGAAGACCCGTCCGGGACACGCCAGCAGCATCGCCTATAACATAGACAACGCCGATGTGCCCCAAATCTTAGGAACCATCGCCGGCGACGACACAATCTTCATGGTGAAGAAAGATGGCGTGACAGAAGAAGAGGTAATCAATGGGCTTAACAAGGTGATGCCCATCGCGAGATGAAACACATACAATAATATATTATAATACGGAAATGGAAGAAATCAAAGTAGTAGTGGCTGACCCATCGCACGAGAAGTACGTGGACACCATACTGGAAACCATCGCCGAAGCGGCGAAGGTAAGAGGAACAGGTATCGCCAAGCGCACCCACGAATACCTGGCCACGAAGATGAGGGAAGCCAAAGCGGTAATCGCGCTGCAGGGCGACCGCTTCGCTGGCTTCAGCTACATCGAGACCTGGGGGAACAAACAATACGTAACCACTTCAGGACTCATCGTCCATCCCGACTTCAGGGGACTTGGACTGGCCAAACGCATCAAGGACGTGACGTTTACCCTGGCTCGCAAGCGATGGCCACACGCGAAAATATTCTCGCTCACCTCTGGCTCGGCAGTGATGAAGATGAACACCCAATTGGGATACCATCCCGTCACCTTCAACGACCTGACTGACGACGAGTCTTTCTGGAGGGGATGCGAGGGATGTATAAACGTGGACGTGCTCCATCGCACTAATCGTAAATATTGCATCTGCACGGCCATGCTCTTCGACCCAGAAGAGAAGTTGCCCGCCAAGATACCCCAAGAGGTAATGGATCGTATCAGGGCTATAGACGGAAACGGGAAGTAACAGCATATCATCATAAATATAAACACAAAACAAAGGAGACTATCAAGATGGGAAAGAAGAAAGTTGTAGTGGCCTTCTCAGGGGGACTGGACACCTCCTACACTGTGATGAAACTGGCCAACGATGGATATGAAGTATATGCGGCGTGCGCCAACACGGGCGGTTTCAGCCCCGAGCAGCTGAAAACCAACGAGGAGAACGCCTATAAATTGGGCGCCAAGGAATACGTGACACTCGACGTGACCAAGGAATACTATGACAAGTCGTTGAAATACATGATATACGGCAATGTGTTGCGCAACAATTGCTACCCTATCTCCGTATCGTCTGAGCGCATCTTCCAGGCTATCGCCATCGCACGTTACGCCAAGGAAATAGGAGCCGACGCCATTGCCCACGGCAGCACTGGGGCGGGCAACGACCAAATACGATTCGACATGACCTTCCTGGTGATGGCTCCGGGAGTGGAAATCATCACCCTCACCCGCGACCAAGCCCTAAGCCGCAAGGAGGAAGTAGACTATCTAAACGACCATGGCTACTACGCAGACTTCACCAAACTGAAATACTCCTACAACGTGGGTATTTGGGGCACCAGCATCTGCGGTGGCGAGATACTTGACTCCGCGCAAGGGCTGCCCGAGGAGGCTTACCTGAAACATGTCACCAAGCAGGAGGAAAGCCTACTGCGCATCACCTTCGAGAAGGGAGAGATCGTAGCCGTCAACGACGAGAAGTATGACGACAAGGTAGCGGCCATACAGAAGATAGAGGAAATAGGGGCGGCCTACGCCATAGGCCGCGATTGCAACGTGGGTGACACCATCATCGGCATCAAGGGACGCGTGGGTTTCGAGGCCGCGGCTCCCAAGCTCATCATTGAGGCTCACCGGCTATTGGAAAAGTATACCCTAAGCAAATGGCAACAATACTGGAAAGACCAAGTGGCCAACTGGTATGGCATGTTCTTGCACGAGAGCCAGTACCTGGAGCCCGTCATGCCCGATATCGAGGCCATGCTCACCTCCTCGCAACGCCACGTGAATGGTACCGCCATCTTGAAATTGCGCCCATTGGGCTTCGAGACCGTGGGCGTGGAATCCCCCGATGACCTGCTGAAGAGCAAGCTCGGAGAGTATGGCGAGATGCAGCACGGATGGACCGCCGAGGAGGCCAAGGGATTCATCAAGGTAAGCTCTACCCCACTGAGAGTCTACTACGGCATCCACCCCGACGAGAAACGATAACCCCGCGTGTGTAACGAGACAAACGGAACGACTATGGACGTGAAGAAGAGACTCACCCTGTCGAGGGACAGGAAGATAGCCGGCGTGTGTGGCGGGATAGCCGAGTGGCTCGGCGTGGACCCCACCGCCGTGAGAGTGGCCTACACCCTGCTCACGCTGTTCACAGCGTTCAGCGGAGTGGTGGTATACATCGTGCTGTGGATCGTCATGCCTAAAGAGGAGGGCGGCGTATGGCAGTGAGGGTAGGCATACTGGGAGCGGCCGGCTATACAGGCGGAGAGCTGATCAGGCTGCTGACAAACCACCCAGAAGCGCAGATAGTCTTTGCCAACTCCGAGAGCAACGCGGGCAACCTGGTGGCCGACGTGCATGAAGGGCTCTACGGTGATACCGACCTGAGGTTCACCGCCGAGATGCCCTTCGAGGAAGTGGACGTCGTCTTCTTCTGCTTCGGCCACGGCAAGAGCGAGGCCTTCCTCAAGGAGCACGAGGTGCCCCAGAGAGTGAAAATCATCGACCTGGCGCAAGACTTCCGCCTGGCGGGCAAGTGGCTGGAGACGCAACACCCCACGCCCGAGGCCCACGACTTCGTCTACGGACTGCCGGAAATCAACAGGGAGCGCGTGGCGAAAGCCCGGCACGTAGCCAACCCAGGATGCTTCGCCACCTGCATACAGCTGGGACTGCTGCCCGCCGCCAAGATGGGGCTGCTGAACGAGGACGTGGCCGTAAACGCCATCACGGGCAGCACGGGGGCGGGGCAAAAGCCAAGCGCCACCACCCACTTCTCTTGGCGAGAGGGGAACATGAGCGTCTACAAGGCGTTCCAGCACCAGCACGTGCCAGAGATAAGGCAAAGCCTAAAGCAGGTGCAGGGCCACCTGGAAGCCTCCATCGACTTCATCCCCTACCGCGGAGACTTCGCCCGCGGCATCTTCGCCACCGAGGTCATCAAGACCCAGGCGCCACTGGAGGAAATCGTGGAAGGATACAAGGCGTTCTACCGGCATGAGCCATTCACCCACTACGTAGACAAGCCGCTGGACCTGAAGCAAGTGGTGAACACCAACAAGGCGCTCGTGCACTGCGACAAGCATGGCGACAAGCTGCTCGTCACCTGCTGCATAGACAACCTGCTGAAAGGAGCCGTGGGCCAGGCCGTGGAGAACATGAACATCATGTTCGGCCTGGACGAGACCATGGGGCTCAAGCTGAAGCCGAGCGCCTTCTGACAGCGACCAAACATTAACCCAAGACACTATCAAGACATGAAACTATTCGACGTATATCCCCTTTACGACATCAACGTGGTGAAGGGAAAGGGATGCAAGGTATGGGACGACAAGGGACAGGAATACCTGGACCTCTATGGCGGGCACGCCGTCATCAGCATAGGGCACTGCCACCCGCGCTACGTGGAGAAGGTAAGCCAGCAGCTCCAGCGGCTGGGCTTCTACAGCAACTCCGTCATCAACACCCTGCAGGCGGAGCTGGCCGAGCGGCTGGGGAAGGCCTGCGGATATGACGACTACCAGCTCTTCCTCATCAACTCCGGCGCGGAGGCCAACGAGAACGCCCTGAAGCTGGCCTCCTTCCAGAACGGCCGCAAGCGGGTGCTGGCCATACGGAAGTCCTTCCACGGGCGCACGTCGCTGGCCGTGGAGGTGACCGACAACCCCAAGATAGTGGCCCCCATCAACGACTGCCAGCACGTCACCTTCCTGCCCATCAACGACCTGCCCGCCTGGGAAGCCGAGCTGAGGAAGGGCGATGTCTGCGCCTGCATCATAGAGTGCATACAGGGCGTAGGAGGCGTGGGCATGCTCACCCCCGAGTTCGCCCAGGGGCTGAGCCAGGCCTGCCGGGAGACGGGAACGGCACTCATCTGCGACGAGATACAGTGCGGATACGGCCGCAGCGGCAAGTTCTTCGCCCACCAGTGGCTGGGCATCCGCCCCGACATCATCACCATGGCCAAGGGCATCGCCAACGGCTTCCCCATGGGAGCCGTGCTCATCTCGCCGCGGTTCACGCCCGTCTACGGGCAGCTGGGCACCACCTTCGGAGGCAACCACCTGGCCTGCTCCGCCGCGCTGGCCACGCTCGACGTGATGGAGAGCGAGGGGCTGGTGGAGAACGCCCACCTGGTGGGGGACTACCTGATGGACGAGCTGAAGGAACTGCGGCAGCGCACCCGCCACATCACCGAGCTGAGAGGCCGGGGACTGATGGTGGGCGTGGTGCTGGACGTGCCCCACAAGGAAGTGCGCTCCAAGCTCATCCACGAACAGCACTGCTTCACGGGGTGCGCCGGCGCCAACGTGCTGCGCGTCCTGCCGCCCCTCTGCCTGAGCCAGAGAGAAGTGGACGAGTTCATCAAGCGGCTGGA
This sequence comes from Prevotella sp. CAG:1320, assembly GCA_000435635.1. GTDB lineage: Bacteria > Bacteroidota > Bacteroidia > Bacteroidales > Bacteroidaceae > Prevotella > Prevotella avicola. The sequence continues at coordinate 86,425 of FR882146.1, forward strand.
GACCGTGCTCAACGAGCTGTAGGGCATACGCCCAACGCTGGCTCGCGCCCCACGAGTGACCTACCGAGATACCCCACGAGTGACCCACCGAGATACCCCACGAGTGACCCCTTGAGGTACCCCACGAGTGACCTACCGAGATACCCCACGAGTGACCCCCTGAGATACCCCACGAGTGACCCACCGAGGTACCCCACGAGTGACCCCTTGAGGTACCCCCC
>FR882147.1 GCA_000435635.1 Prevotella sp. CAG:1320
GAGACAGCCTTCCAACCTTTATATTGTCAGTCAAACGGCCGTCCCGGCAAGCCAATCCGTCTGATGTGTGGTATGCTCATCCTGAAGCACCTTCGTAATCTGTCAGATGAGTCTTTGGTAGAACAATGGAGCGAAAACGCTTATTATCAGTATTTTTGTGGTATGCAGGAGTTCACTCCGTCTGCCCCGTGTGCCTCTTCAGAGCTGGTTCATTTCCGCAAGCGTATCGGTAAAGAGGGAATTGAACTTATCTTTCAGGAAAGTATTCGCGTGAATAACGAGGATGATGAAGACCGTCATCATGATACTGCCTTTATTGATTCTACAGTTCAGGAAAAGAATATCACTTATCCCACGGATGCAAAGTTGCATAAGAAGATCGTGAAGAAAGTTCTTGGTATTGTGAAAAAGCTGGGGCTTCCTCTGCGTCAAAGCTACACCTTTGTGCTGAAGGGAATCTATCGTGACCAGCGTTTCCGGAACCATCCCAGGAACAGGAAG
>FR882148.1 GCA_000435635.1 Prevotella sp. CAG:1320
ATCGCCTCCAGGTGTTCTATATACCGGTTACAGCAGTACTGGACACCGCGGTCGGAATGATGGATCAATCCCTCAAGCCCCAGGTACGCGACATTCTCGATCCCCATGTCCAAGGCCGCCACGGTATTGGAGGAGGCGAGGCTGTCAGAGAGGACCCATCCGATGATCTCATGGGTGAAGGCGTCAGTGAGCAGGTGGAGGTAGGCGACTCCCATGTCCGTATCGATATAAGTGATGTCGGCCACCCACAGCTGGTTGGCGCGCACGATGGAGATCCCTTTCGTCAAATTGCCGTATTTGCGATAGTTGTGATTGGAATTCGTCGTGTGGCGACACCTCGGGGGCTTCAGCATGAGGCGGTTCTCACGCATCAGCCTGTAGAACCAGTCACGCCCTTTCATCTCCACGGGATACAGCTCCCGGAGCATCAGGAACAATTTATAGGCCCCTATTCCGGGAGCGCGGCGGCGAATGTCACGCACGGCGGCGATGACCTCCGAGCCGGACAGCTCCTTACGCAGGCGCTTCTCCTTGCTTACGGAATAATAACCTTCGCGACTCTTGCCAAACAGCCCGCTCAGCTTCCCGATGGATTCACCGGGATGTTTGAGCCGAAGGTTGTCTACTGCTTGGCGCCAGCTTTTTTTAGCAGGTCTATGCCATATCGCTCGCGACCGATTTCCAG
>FR882149.1:0-24390 GCA_000435635.1 Prevotella sp. CAG:1320
GCCATATATACCTGGTTTTCCAACTCGCTCAAATCATCCGGCAAAGATAATGATTGTGACTCAAATGACCTGACCCAACGGAGAAATGTCACGTCATCCACACCGTATTTTTTACTGACACCATACATCGAGCTCCCGCTCTCGTAATACTCTTTCAGCAAACGGAGCTTAAAATCCATACTGAATTGCTGTCGTTTCAATCTTGTTTTTGACATAATACTACACGTTTTAATTGTTAATTACGTGTGAAGTAAATCTGTATCATGTCAGGATTTTGCCGCCTATAAGGCTATCTATTAACGAAAAAAATTCTTGACAAAGGAGCGATTACCGTTGCCGCAGTATCGTGGCATGGTTAATGAAATCCGCCGTATAGTGTTCATTGCCTTTAGGGTGCTTATTGTCGTCAAAACGCCCCAAAGGTTCTAACCTTATCTTCTTCAACTGCTCTCCCGAAAGTGACTTCGTGATGTCATCCCTAGTGATGACTACGCAAGGCATCGCTTTCTCTACGGCCTTTTCATCAGACAAATCAAGCGGCTTGATTTGATGGCGGGCCGAATAAATCAGCTCTATGCGCAAATCTTCATCCGCTTTATGATAAAACGGCAAATCCAAATTGCTTATCTGGTGAATGCTATTCTTGTCGGGATTGTCAAACACGTTGGCGATAGGCCTAAGCAGAAAGCTGCATATCACGGCGAACAACGCGGCCACACCAAATATCAACTGCCCGGCGTCCCTGTTCATGGTTGCCCGTGCTATCCATAAACCTGCCAAGACAATAAGCAAGGTAATACCCACATAACTATCCAAGTGCATGGAGTCTCGCTGATAACCAAAAATGAACACCAACACGGGCAAGGTAAATGTGACCACACTCATGACCACGCCATTCAACAAGAACAACCGCTCTGCCTGGCGGTCCTTGTGGCAATAGTCCTTGAAATAGATAATCACGTAACCCATGGCCAGAGAGCATGGAGTCATCATGGGCAAGAGGTAACGCACGCGCTTCTCGGGTATCAAGGAAAGCAACACCAAGGCAACGAGCGTCCACGTGACGGCTATCAGGTAGCCCCTGCGCTCAGGCAGCCGCTTGTTCCAGAAAGGTACCATCAAGGCGGTGAGCATCAAGGTAGTCCAGGCTCCCGTCTCGCAGAAGAAGCGCCAATAATAATACCAAGGCCTGACAATGCGCGTACCCCAATAAGCATGCTGGGAGAGGAAAGCCATGACTTCCTCGTGATGATTGAGCAGCAAGTAGACATACCACCAGCCACTGACGACAAGACATATCACCACCATCGCAGCCAATGGCTTCCACTTCTCACGCACGTCTAGCGGGCGGATAAAGATGAGGGCCGCGATGAGGGCGGGCAACAGCTGGGCGTAAAAGGCCACGGGACCCTTGCTGAGAAAGGAAAGTCCCATCATCAAGCCTGCCAACGGCAAGTAGAGCCACGGGCGTTGCCGTTCCTTGAAGTAATCATCGTAAAGGCCACGCATCAAGAAATAGATGGCGGCCATCATGAAGGCGTTGCAGTAGATATCCCAAGAGGCCGTGCGCCCCATCTGCACCACATTGTAACAAGTCATGAAGATAATGGTGGAATAAAGAGCGTAATCCTTGCGCTGTGACAGATAAAGTGCCACATAATAGAAAAACGTTATCCAAACCACCGCCATAACGCCTGCGGCCATGCGCTGGGCTCCAAGACTATCGGGTGAGACGTATTCTATGATTGCGGCCACCCAGGTTGGCAAGGGAGGTTTCTCCAATTGCAACACCCCATTCAGCGTGGGATAAAGCCAAGAATCATTGTCTATGATTTCCCTGGCAGTGATGAAATTCCGCACCTCCATGATATCGGCAGGTAACGCGGTGTTGTAAATGAAGAATGTTGTGGTGCATAATATCGCCAACAACATAAAATCCCTAAACTTCATGACTTCGCTATTTTGAGCCTATCTGTTAAGGCGTGACACTCAAAAGGTCTTGTATGGCGGCCTGCATCTGCTGCCTCTCCATAGCTCCCACGGACATGCTTGGCTTGCCTTCCTTGGGAATGAAAAGCAATGAGGGGATAGAGGTAACGCCAAAAAGACCGGCAAGCTCAGGCTGCTGATCTATATCTACCTTGTAGAAATCCACCTCACCCGCAAAAGTGTTGGCTAAATCAGCGAAGATAGGCGCGGTCATCTTGCAGGGGCCACACCATGTAGCATAAAAATCAATTACGGCTGGCCGTTCGCCTAAGTAAACCCATTCATTGGGATGGGTCTCATAGTTTGCGATACGTTTCTTGAACTCTTCCGCCGTCAATTCCATAGGGGTAACCTTAGCGGTTGGCTTCGCTTGCTGGGAAACCCCTGGAGCTGATTTGGTCTCACTGCTCTTAGGCTGGCATCCTATCAAAAGAAAGAACGCGGATAACACAATGAGAACCAGGCTATTCTTCTTCATACGCTCACCTTATCATTAACCATTCATAGACAGCAAGAACTCCTCGTTATTCCGAGTGCGTAACATGGCGTCATGCACCGTATTCATGGCTTCAATGGAGTTCATGTCACTGATATACTTGCGCAATATCCACATGCGATCCAACGTAATCTTGTCTTGCAGCAAATCATCGCGACGAGTACTGGAAGCAACCAGGTTGACCGCTGGGAATATGCGCTTGTTGCTCAGCGAGCGGTCAAGCTGCAATTCCATATTTCCCGTTCCCTTGAACTCCTCGAATATCACCTCGTCCATCTTGCTGCCTGTGTCTATCAAGGCCGTGGCGATAATAGTAAGCGAACCACCGCCCTCAATGTTTCGAGCCGCACCGAAGAAACGCTTGGGTTTTTGGAGTGCGTTCGCGTCAACACCTCCTGTCAAAACCTTGCCGCTCGCAGGGGCAACTGTATTGTATGCACGGGCTAAACGAGTGATAGAGTCAAGGAATATCACGACATCATGTCCACATTCCACCATGCGTTTCGCCTTCTCCAACACGATGCCCGCTATCTTCACATGCCGCTCCGCCGGCTCATCGAAGGTAGAAGCTATCACTTCCGCATTGACCGTGCGTGCCATATCGGTAACCTCTTCTGGACGCTCATCGATAAGAAGCATCATCAGATAAGCTTCTGGATGGTTGGCCGCTATGGCGTTGGCGATGTCTTTCATCAATATCGTTTTACCCGTCTTGGGTTGTGCCACGATGAGCGCACGTTGTCCTTTACCTATAGGAGAAAACAAATCTACCATGCGGGTACTGAGATTAGTGGTGGCAGGATCGCCGCATAGCGTAAACTTCTCGTCTGGGAAAAGAGGCGTGAGGTGCTCGAAGGAGACTCGATCACGTACTTCTGAGGGCTGCCTGCCATTAATCATGTCGATGGAGGTCAAGGGAAAATATTTCTCTCCCTCACGAGGAGGACGAACATGGCAACTCACCACGTCACCGGTCTTCAATCCATACTTCTTGACAATGTTTTGCGCCACATAGATATCATCGGGTGAAGAAAGATAGTTATAATCACTGGAACGCAAAAAGCCATAACCATCGGTCATAATTTCAAGCACGCCATTGGCCGTGATGATATCCTTGAAGTCATAATTGCTAGCACTACTATGGGAACTTTGCGTAGGTACGGACTGATAAGATGCCTGGGCAAAGGTGGTAGGACGGTCAAACATATCCATGGTGGGCAAAGCACCTTGGTCTTCTATAGGCAAATCGACCACTGTAATAAAATCCGTGCCATCGCCTGGATCCCCCTCCCAAATGGCACTAGCGCCAGAAGTCTCCTCTTGGACTGCAGCATCATTGTGGGCGTTCATCTTGGCCTGCAAGCGTTCCATCAAGCCCACTTCCTCAGCCTCATCGTCACCTCCCGTGGCGAAAGCGGCCTCGGGTATAATCCCCTCTTGAGAGTCACCTAATGCTGGATGTTCCGTAGCCACATCTTCAGAGACGTTCTCTTCTTCCATTGGCTGGCTCTCCTGTTCCATAGCTTGCCGCTCGGCTGCGGCTTTGGCGGCCGCGATAGCCTCCAATTCAGCTTTGCTCTTTCTGCCTCTGTGTTTTGGAAACGCAGCCAAAACGTCTGCAGGTGAGCTTATGGCTGTAGCCTCCGTGGCGGGAGTATCATTCACCTCTGTTGTCTCAACGGAGCTTTCACCACCAAGTTCCTTAAAAAGAGGCTGCTCGGCATTTTGCTTTCCGTGATTTTTCATGACATCATAGTTAGCCCCTTCAGCGCCCGAGACAGAATAAACATGGTCTTCTTTTTTGGTGATTCTTGTCCTTTTACGCTTGGCAGGCACATTGGGCATCTCAGCCTGTTTGTCTAATATGGCATAAACCACAGACTCCTTGTTATCCTCAGGGTTAAACTGCACATCCAATTCTTTAGCGATGTTCTCCAATTCCAAAGAATCCTTGGCTAATAATTCCTCTTTATTATACATGGTGTATGGATATAATTGTATATATGTATTAATTATGGTATACTAAAAGTTTATGCTGAAAGCGTTTCACGAACGGAAACACTTGAATTGAAATATTTTCGAGTGCAAAGATACGAAAAATTTCGTTACTGCCAAATTTTTTATGTATCTTTGTGCTCAAAATAAAGAAAATGGCCAGTCAAGTACCTTGCCTCGACGTACAAGAACTCACCAAACGATTTGGCGAGAGAGTGCTCTTCGAAAACATCTCTTTCTCTATCCACGAAGGGCAGAGAGTGGGACTCGTAGCCCGCAATGGCACGGGCAAAAGTACGCTCATGTCCATCTTAACGGGTAAAGAAGCTTACGAAAGCGGTAGCATTATTTATAAACGTGACTTGAAAGTAGGACTGCTGGAACAACAGCCTTCGTTCAATCCTGAGGATTCCGTCTTGGACGCTTGTTTCAACCATCAAGGGGAACCAGAACGGGTATTGAAAGCCAAACAGATCTTGACCCAACTGAAGATAAAAGACCTAGGGCAACCCATGGGTCAACTGAGCGGCGGCCAGCAAAAAAGAGTGGCACTGGCCAACGTCTTGATTACCGAACCGGATTTCCTGATGCTGGACGAACCTACCAACCACTTGGATTTGCAAATGATAGAATGGCTGGAGGGGTATTTAAGCAGGGGCAACAAAACCATATTCATGATTACCCACGACCGCCACTTCTTGGACAAAGTCTGTGATACGATATTAGAGCTGGACGAGCGCAACATCTACACATACCATGGCAACTACGCTTATTACCTGGAAAAGCGTCAAGAGCGCATGGAGAACATGAAAGCAGAAATACAACACAGCAAGAACCTCTACCGGAAAGAACTGGAATGGATGCGCAGACAACCCCAAGCGCGCGGGCATAAGGCGAAATACAGAGAAGACGCCTTCTACGAACTGGAAAAAGTGGCCAAGCGCAGGATAGAGGAAAGACAAATGCGCCTGAAAGCGTCCAACGTGTACATAGGCAGTAAGATATTTGAGTGTCAATATGTGTCTAAGGCATGGGCTCCCGACAAGATAATGCTTAAAGACTTCTATTACAACTTCGCCCGCTTTGAGAAGATGGGTATCGTGGGAAACAATGGCACGGGAAAGTCCACTTTCATCAAGATGCTATTGGGGGAAGTGCGCCCTGACAGCGGGAAATTCGATATAGGCAATACCGTGAAGTTTGGTTACTTCTCGCAAGAAGGACTGAAATTCAGGGAAGACCAAAAAGTGATTGATGTCATCACGGATATCGCTGAATACATTGACCTGGGAAGCGGAAGGCACATGACTGCCTCCCAATTCCTGCAATATTTCCTCTTCTCGCCCGAGGAACAGCACAACTACGTATATAAACTAAGTGGCGGAGAGAAACGGAAGTTGTATCTATGTACCGTACTGATGCGCAATCCCAACTTTCTGGTACTTGACGAGCCAACAAATGACCTAGACATACAGACCCTACAAGTTTTGGAGGAATATCTGCAAGACTTTCCTGGTTGTGTCATCATAGTAAGTCATGACCGCTATTTCATGGACAAGGTGGTAGACCACCTATTGGTGTTCAAGGGGAATGGAGAGATACAAGACTTCCCCGGCAACTACACTCAATACAGGGAATGGAGCGCGCTGCAGCCCAAGGAATCCACTACCACCACCAAGGAAACGAGAAAGGAGAACCGCCCCCTGAGAAATGAGACTAAACGGAAAATGTCCTACAAGGAGAAACGGGAATTTGAACAGTTGGAAAAGGATATAGAAGCTTTGGAAGCCGAGAAGAAAGAGATTGAAGAAGCTCTAAGCGGAGGAAAGCTAAGCGTGGACGACATCGTGGCTAACAGCAAACGATTGCCCATATTACAGGAAGAACTGGACGAGAAATCCATGCGCTGGCTGGAGCTTTCAGAGATTGGGAACTGAATTTACACACATAAAACAATAAGAAATGGAAATAAAGACATCTGCTTTTACCCTTTCAGCTCCCCGTGAGAGCATGTGCCCAAAAGACAATAAGCCCGAGTATGCCTTTATCGGGAGAAGTAACGTGGGAAAATCGAGCCTCATCAACATGTTGTGTAATCACAAGGGATTGGCAAAGACATCCGCCACTCCAGGAAAGACCTTGCTCATCAACCACTTCATCATCAATAACGAATGGTATATCGTGGACTTGCCTGGCTATGGTTTTGCCAAACGGAGCAAGAAAGTGCAACAGGAGCTAGAACGCATGATAACAGGCTACATCCTGCAACGCAAACAGCTGGTGAATGTTTTCGTGTTGGTGGATATCCGTCATGAGCAGCAAAAGGTGGACCGAGAGTTCGTGGATTGGCTTGGCACAAGCCAAATACCTTTCTGCATCGTTTTCACCAAAGCGGATAAATTGAGCGCCGCAAAAGCGAAAGAGAACGCCAAGGCTTGGATGGACAAACTGCTTGACACCTGGGAGGAGCTACCACCCTACTTCATTACCAGCGCCGAGAAAAAGACAGGCAAAGAAGAGGTGCTCGATTACATAGGGCAAATTAACAAATCACTCAAGGAAGAAGAAAAACAATAGGCATGAAAGAAATCAGTTGGGGATTCATAGGATGTGGCGAAGTCACGGAGAAAAAGTCTGGGCCGGCTTTCAATGAAATTCCAGGCTCCCATATCGAGGCTGTCATGAGCCGTGACGAGAACCGCGCACGCTCGTATGCCGAAAGGCATCACGTCAGGAAATGGTATACCGACGCTCAAGAGTTAATAGACGACCCTGACGTGAATGCCATCTACGTGGCAACGCCTCCTTCCTCACACGCCACTTTTGCCATTATGGCCATGAAATCCGGAAAACCTGTGTATGTGGAGAAACCCCTCGCGGCTAGTTACAATGACTGTATCAGAATCAACCGCATCAGTGAACAAACAGGAGTGCCTTGCTTTGTGGCATATTACAGAAGAGAACTTCCCTATTTCCAAAAGGTGAAGGAAATAGTTACCAGTGGCGTGATCGGCAATGTCGTGACGGTGCAAATAAGGTACTCTGTACCTCCGCGCACAGAAGACACCCAGAAAGAGAAGCTGCCGTGGAGAGTTAGGCCAGAGATAGCTGGCGGTGGATATTTCTATGACATGGCACCTCACCAACTGGATATACTGCAAGAGATATTTGGCGTGATAACGCGTGCCCATGGCTATCCCGCCAATCGTGCCCATCTCTATGAGGCGGAAGACTCGGTATCCGCCTGCTTCTATTTCGAGAACGGCGTAACGGGAAGCGGAAACTGGTGCTTTGTTGGACATGAGAGCGCAAAGGAAGACTGTATAGAGATTATCGGAGAGAAAGGCTCTGTTTTGTTCTCGGTGTTTGACTACAACCCCATCTTGCTGATAACAAGTGAGGGAAGAACTAGCATCACCGTGCAAAATCCCCGCTATGCCCAGTTGCCTATGATCAAAAAAGTGGTGGAGGACTTGCAAGGCGTAGGCACTTGCGAATGTACCAGCATATCCGCCACCCCCGTGAATTGGGTACTCGACCGCATTCTTTGGAAAAATTGACGGCCTATGAATAAGTGGCTGTTCTTCCTGTTTATGTATATCTGTCCCCTCGCTACCCAAGAGGCGATGGCGGAAGAGCATGGGGACACCTTACAACAGAAAGAAATAGACGCTAATAGTCCCGTGATAGCCGACAGCGTAACGGACAGCAACATAGTGGAGAAGCCAAAGAGGGACTTCTTCCACAAAGTGGGCGACGTATTCACGAAATTCTTCAAAGAGTTCAACAACGTAGATACCAATTACATCGAGCCGCAACGTTATAACTATACCGTGATGTTGCAAAACACCAATACCTATGAGCAATACCGCCTATCGGGGAAGAACGGGGAAAGCGTGACCTTCGCCCCAGACATCACCTACAGGCTGGGGCCCTATGTGGGTTGGAGATGGGTGTTCCTGGGTTACACAATAGACCTGAAAAACATAGGCGGCAGCAATTCCTCGAAGAAGGAGTTTGACCTCAGCCTCTACAGCAGCCTGTTGGGCGTGGACTTCTTTTGGCGCAAAACGGGCAACGACTACAAGATAAGGAAGGTCAAATTGGGAGAGGGCATTGACACCTCACCCATGGACGGGCTGTCGTTTAGCGGCATAGAGTCTACCATCCGGGGCGTCAATCTCTATTATATTTTCAATCACCGCAAGTTCTCTTATCCCGCCGCCTATTCGCAGAGCACCGTGCAAAGACGCAGTGCAGGCTCGCCATTAGCGGGCATAGGATATACACGCCATTCCTTGAAAGTGGATTGGGACCAACTAGGCGCCCTCACGGAAGAAAGGCTTGGACCTGAAGCCGCTACGGCACTGCGTGAAAACCTAAACTTCGAGAAAGTGGAATACATCGATATTTCCGTAAGCGGAGGCTATAGCTATAACTGGGTATTCGCCAAGAACTGGTTGATGAACGCCTCGCTCTCTGGAGCGTTAGGCTATAAACGCTCCAAGTCGGAGGCGCATGACGACGATTACCCTCTTAAAGACTTCAACCTAAAGAACTTCAACCTGGATGCCATTGGCAGGTTTGCCGTCGTATGGAACAACACGAAATGGTATGCGGGGCTTAGCGCCATCATGCATTCCTACAACTATAGCAAACCGCAATTTTCCACCAACAACTTCTTCGGGAACATCAATCTCTATTTCGGTGTTAATATTGGCAGGAAGCGATGAACTTTTGCCCTTATACACACGTTTTTCCCACCCTGATATCAATAAACCTCAAAGTTCAGCTATATGTCAAGAATAGTCTTGCTCACCCTCCTCTACCTCATCACTTTACATTGCTGGGGGAAAGGAAATGTCACTTTCACCACAAAAGACAGCGCACGTATCGTGCGATTGCTCACCACGGCAAAAAAACTATCTCCAAGCCCTACGTCATGGACTTTATATTTCGCGAGACAATTTGTCGGAACTCCCTACGTAGGCGGCACACTTGACAGAGCGCGGGAAGAGAGGTTGGTAATCAACCTGCCGGAACTTGACTGCACCACATACGTGGAGCAAGTGTTGGCGTTAGCGAGATGCGCCGAACTTGGCAGCACGAGCTTCGGGGACTTCTGCGAGCAACTGCGCCATATACGTTATGTAGGTGGTGAGATAGCTTACGTGAAACGGCAACATTATTTCACGGGATGGATAGAAGACAACGAGAATGAGCTAATTGTCAAGGAAATACAGCTACCTAATCCCCCGTTCACCGCCTCGATAAGCGTAAACGTCAATTGGATGACCACTCACGTGAAAAACTACAAGATGCTATCGGCGCATCCCGAGTGGGTGAGTGGCATCAGGAATATGGAGAAGGCGATATCCGGGAAGCGGTATCGCTATATACCAAAAGCAGCCGTCAACAATACCAAGCTCTTGAGGCAAACCATCCATGACGGGGACATCCTCGCGATAGTCACTGACAAGCAGGGCTTGGACATCAGCCATATCGGTTTCGCCGTCTGGCATGCTGACGGACTGCATTTGCTCAACGCCTCGAGCATCCACAAGCGGGTCATTGACGAACCCATGACGCTACGGCAATACTTGTGGAAGTCTCGGCGGAGGTTAGGCATCCGGGTTATACAATGCCTTGGGCCATCATAGCCTTGGCCACCTTCAGGAAGCCGGCAACGTTTGCGCCCTTCACGTAGTTGATATAACCATCTGGCTCAGTACCATACTTCACGCAATTGGCATGGATATCGTTCATGATGTCATGCAATTTGGCGTCCACTTCCTCCCTGCTCCAGTGCAGACGCTCTGAGTTCTGGCTCATCTCCAAGCCTGAAACAGCCACGCCGCCAGCGTTGGAAGCCTTTCCGGGGCAGTAAAGTATCTTGGCTTCCTGGAACACCTTGATGGCTTCGGGAGTAGTAGGCATGTTGGCTCCCTCGGTAACAGCTATCACGCCATTGGCCACCATGGCTTTCGCTGCCTCCTCGTTGATTTCGTTTTGCGTCGCGCTGGGAGCGGCGATATCCGCCTTCTCGAACCAAGGCTTTGCGCCAGCCACGTACTTCACGCCATACTTCTCGGCGTATTCCTTGATGCGGCCACGCTCCACGTTCTTCAGTTCCTTGATATAAGCCAGTTTCTCCGCGTCGATACCATCGGGATCATAAATGTAACCATCGCTATCGGAGCAGGTGACAGGCTTGGCACCCAACTCGATGAGCTTCTCTATAGTATATTGCGCTACGTTGCCAGAGCCAGAAACCAACACCACCTTGCCAGCGAGGTCGATATCACGGGTCTTCAACATGTTCTGCAAGAAGTATACGCTACCATATCCCGTGGCTTCAGGACGGATAAGCGAACCGCCAAACTCAATGCCTTTGCCCGTAAGTATACCCTGGAACTGGTGAGTGAGCTTCTTGTACATGCCGAACATATAGCCTACCTCACGGCCACCTACTCCGATGTCACCAGCGGGAACATCCTCGTCGGGACCAATGTGGCGATACAGCTCTGTCATGAAAGCCTGGCAGAATCTCATCACCTCCGCGTTGCTCTTGCCACGGGGAGAGAAGTCGGAACCGCCTTTGGCTCCGCCCATGGGCAAAGTGGTCAGGGAGTTCTTGAAAGTCTGCTCAAATGCCAGGAACTTCAAGATGGAGAGGTTGACCGACTTATGGAAACGGATACCTCCCTTGTATGGACCGATGACGTTGTTATGCTGCACGCGATAGCCCATATTGGTCTGCACCTGTCCTTTATCGTCTACCCAAGTCACGCGGAACTGAATCAACCTGTCGGGAATGCAAAGACGCTCTATCAAATTCGCTTTCTCAAATTCGGGATGCTTGTTATATTCATCCTCAATGGAATAAAGCACCTCACTAACGGCCTGGATATATTCCGGCTCGTTGGGGAATCTCCTCTGCAGGGTCTCCAAAACTTCTACTGCTTTCATAATCTTTTTACTTTATTGATGATAAAATTTCAAACTGTTTGCAAAGATAATGATTTTCTTTGTAATGACAAGCAAAAACGGGAATATTTTTACAAAAACATTATTTTTTATCGAAATTACTTGCAAAAAGCGGCAATTAGCAATGCTTTTTCTTGTATTTCCCACGCAAGTTGCCTATGTTTCCAGGCTTGCATACGGCGTGAATGCGGCCATTGCTTTAATGTGAGCTCGACGAAAAGCTATAGAGATGCCGTGGCATATATAGCTCCATGTTCCTGGAAGTATAGTATCCTTTCCAGTACCAGCCTACTGGTACTGGAGTTTCAATAGGCTGGTACTGGGAGGGCAATACTACTTACTTTCAAGAGGAGTAGTATTGGATGCCGCCAGGAATATTGCCGCGAGACGGCGACAATATGCACGCCACGTCTCTACATTTGAGGTATGCGCGAAACAAGTTATTTCGCTCTTCAAAACAAGTTGTTTTCCTGGGCAAAACAAGTTATTTTGAAAAGCAATATAAGTTGTTTTCTTTATCAAAATAACTTGTTTTAATCAAGGTATAAAACGCACGAAAGCGCGGTCGTCGAAAGAAACGTTTCCTGGCATAAGTCCCTTCGTGGCCTGGAACTCGTGGATATTGTCTGGGTCCACGGCCAAATGGCGATCCAACCTTGCCTCGCTCTCAGCCAAAGTGGGACAAAGAAAAGGATAACCATCCGTGGCCAACACCACTTCCCCACCCTCTACAGGTATCACCTTTACGCCTTGGCGGGGGATGGAGAAACCATCAATGACCGCGTAACTGACATTTTGCCCCGCCATGGCTTCCAGCAACAAGGGAACAATCTGCTCCCTGGCTTCACGCGGGGGAACGCCCTCCTTGATATACTTCGCCCGCCGAGCCGCCACGACACGCTCATAGGGTTTCTCGTTGACATGAAGACACCCGTTCACGATGGCTTGGCAATCGCCCACCATCCACACCTGCCGACGGAAGTCACTATAAACGACCGCGCTGGCGGTCAGCCTTCGCTCCGGACGCATACGCATCAGCTCCTCATCCGCGCCTTCCTTTATATATATATAATGTATATGCCGGGTAATCGCCTCACAAAAATCATCGCAAGTGATTTCCCTCGGCATCCGGGAGATGAAGTCACGGACTATCATCATCGCCGCCCTTCCGTTTGAGGAAGAAGGGAAAAGGCGGAAATCAGTCTTGCTGGTGCTGCCGTCTATGACGGCCACGAAATCATCGCTTATCGCGATTCCGTCTTCGCACAGTCGCGGTCCGTTCTTTCCCGTAACGGTCTCTTCGATGATTGTCATCGTCAAAATTGGGATTAAAGCTCTTTTTCTTCCTGTTCTTGAAATAAGCGGCGCCCACCCCGGGGTTATCGTAGCCGCTGCCCACAGGCTTCTCGTCATAGGCCGCCTTAGTCCGCGGCTTGCCATGCCCCCCTGGCGAATAGGCGTTTCGCCCTTCTCCGTGAGAATGCCCATGTGGATAAAGTTTCCCTATCAAGTCGCTTCTCCCTATGCGCCTCAACTCCCGCTCTATGCCAGCGCGCTCCTCGGGCTTGTACCAAAAGAAGAATTGCCGCTGGCGCAGTTTCTCCTCGGGAGTCTTCGCGCTGTACACCTTCTCCATGGTGTAGGGGTCATAACCTGTATACCACATCTCGGTGCTGATGGTCATAGGTGTTGGGGTGAAGTCTTGCACTTGCTCCAGATGGAAATCCTGCCGCTTCGTGATGACGGCAAGCTCTGCCATGTCTTCTTCGTGGCACCCGGGGTGGCTGCTGATAAAATAAGGAATGATTTGCTGACGTAAGTTCTCTTCCTTGTTGATACGGTCGAAGATTCTCTTGAAACGCTCAAACTGTTCATAGGAAGGTTTCCTCATCATGCGAAGCACGGTGTCGCTCGTGTGCTCGGGAGCCACTTTCAGCCTGCCGCTGACATGGTTGCGAATCAGCTCCTTGGTATATTGGCGGGCGGCGGCGTTTGCTTTCTCGTCCTTGCTCTCGTGCAAAAGCAAGTCATAACGCACGCCACTGCCTATGAAACTCTTCTTCACGCCTGGCATAGCGTCCACGGCATGGTAAATCTCCAAGAGTTTACTGTGATCGGTATCAAGATTTGGACATATCTTGGGATGCACGCATGAGGGTCGTTTGCATTGCTCGCACGCCTTCTGGTTGCGCCCTCTCATGCCATACATATTGGCCGAGGGGCCTCCCAAGTCACTCAGATATCCCTTGAAGCCAGGCATTTGTGTCACTTGCCTCACTTCCCGCAAGATGCTTTCCTTGCTCCGGCACACCACGAACTTGCCTTGGTGGGCGGAAATGGTACAGAAAGCGCATCCTCCGAAACAGCCCCTGTGGATGTTGACAGAGAATTTTATCATCTCATAGGCGGGTATCACCTTGCCCCGATACTTGGGATGGGGCAAGCGGGTATAGGGTAAGTCAAAAGAAGCGTCCAGTTCCTCTGTGGTCATCACGGGGAAAGGAGGATTGACCACAGTGTAACGTCCGTCCACCCGCTGCAAGAGTCGTTGGGCGCGCATCTTGTTTGACTCCTCCTCTATATGGCGATAATTCTCCGCCTCAGCCCGCTTGTCGGCCAGGCATTCCTCGTGGCTATGCAAAACGATATCTTCTTTCCCGATACCTCCAGGTATCTCGCTTTCCCCGCAGAGGTACACCGTTTGGGGAATATCCTTGATGTCATGGATGTCCTTGCCCGTCCGCAACTCCTCCGCCAAGCGAAGGATGGACTTCTCGCCCATGCCATAGAGTATCATGTCTGCCCCAGAGTCACAAAGTATGCACTTCCTCAACCTGTCTTGCCAATAATCGTAATGGGTAAGGCGACGCATGGAGGCCTCGATTCCCCCCAACACCACGGGTGCGTCAGGGTACAACCTTTTCAATATCTGGGTGTATACCACGGTCGGGTAGTCTGGCCGCATGTCGTGCCGTCCATCGGGACTATACGCGTCCTCACTGCGCAGCCGTCGATTGGCCGTATAACGATTGACCATAGAGTCCATGCAACCTGGCGCGATACCGAAGAACAGGCGGGGTCTTCCCAGTTTCCTGAAGTCCCTGAAGTCTCCATGCCAATCGGGCTGCGGTATGATGGCGACCTTATAGCCTGCCGCTTCAAGCGTCCTGCCTATCACAGCCGCCCCGAAAGCGGGGTGGTCTACATAAGCGTCGGCTGAGAAAAGAATGATATCCAGTTCATCCCACCCTCTCAACTCACATTCCTTTTTGGTTGTGGGCAGGAAATCTGTCAGTCTAGGTGTTTCCAATCAGTCAGTCTGTTACTATCAATGGGTCTACTTCTTCCTCTTCATTCTCTTGCTGCTTGGCCTGCCAGTCGGCATAGAGCATTGCCAGGTTATAAAGTCCCAGTGCCTTCATGTTGCTGTTGTAAATCACATCCAGGCACAAATCCAGCAGTTGCTTGTCTTGCGTCGCGCTTGATTCCAGCAAAGAGCGCACGTTAAGCTTCAACTTCTCCAATACTTCCTCGGTGACAATGCCATTGCTGTCCACCAGGTTTCTCAGTAATTGATATTTCTTGATAGTCATCAAATGCGCCTCGGTCACCTCGATGGAGCGTGTACCCGACTGATTGGCTTGTATCTTATAATTCATGGCGATGTGGGTTTGGTTATTTAATCATTCATTATGTAGTTGAGTATTCCTCTCATGAGTAAATGCCGCGTATGCTCGTCTTTCACGCACTCAAACGGGAAAGCCATGGTGAAAACGCTGTAGTCTGTCCCCTTATATCCCACGGCCGCGCTGCCTCCCGCTTCATACCTCATAGCGCAGATGGCGCTTTCCACGGGTGAAAGAATCTCGGGGTGTAGCACGGCGTAATGTCTTTCATTGAGCTGGTTATGGAAATCAAACGTCATCCCCAAGCCGTTTACCACTCCACTGGCCTGTATGCTGTCTGTGGGCAATTCGTAGTTCACCTTCAAGGTGTTGCGTAAAAAGTCTCGCTCTTGGGGCTGCACCATATCACTGCCAATATAGGCACCACTCACCAACAAAGCTCCACCCCCTCGGGTATAGGCCATCAGCTTGCTCTGCATAGTGGTAGTGAAAGTCTTGTAGAACTCAGGGGTATAACCATCATGACGTTCCAGTCCGCATATCAAATCAACGCAAGCGTAGCGATTGAGGTCAATCTTGCCCCCTATCACGGCTTCGCTACTGCAACTCACGATATTATAGGCCTGGCTGGCGTTGATGGCCTCAACGTGCGTAACCGTGTAATTGAAGTCGTTTCCCGCGATAAACTTGCCCGCCATCTCCGCGCCGCTATACCCCAAAGCAGCCGCGCCAGCTCTCCCTCGTGCCGAAGTGTCAAACACGATTTGCTTTCCGTTCCACCCCGCTGTCCTGCCATAGGAGACCCCTGGGTCAGCCTCCAGGTCAAAACCTTGTTGCCCTGCGTTGTCTATCACTTGGGGGGCGGCCAATCGATGGAAATTGTTTACCACGAGGATGGTTTTCGTCGCCTCTGGCCGGTAGACCGCGGAAAGAACCTCACTGGGAAAACTCTCTCCACCGGCATTGCATGCTGTTACGCGGAAATTGTATTGCACGCCTGGCTCCATGTTGACGATGGCCTTGTTGGAGGTAATATTGGTTCCGTTGTCAAATCCGCCCGTTCCGCTAGCTATATAAAGATTGTATGAAGTGGGCGTGGCGGTGGACTCGCAGGGGTCCTCTTGCGCCGACCAACTGAGCACGGCCTGACCTTTCTCGTTGATATCCACGGAGAAATTCACGGGGGGCAAAGGCTGTACTGTATAAGGAACTCCATGATTAGTGCTCACGTAGCGCAACACGGTCTTGTAGATAGACCTGGCCAACGTAAAGCGAAACATGGGGTCTTGGGCCAGTTTCATGTCGGGGAAGTTCTGGTGAGAGAGGGTTTCCAGTATTGCCGAAGGAACCTCCGGCAAACGGGTCTCTGAGTAATTACGATCCCAAAGATAACGTTTATTCCATCGTCCATACTTGCGGGCGATATCATAGACTACGTTGTTCAACAAGGCCTTGGCGAAATCCGAGGAGGTCTTCCTGGATATTCCGCTGTTGAGCACGCCGTCATTGAAATCGGTCGTACTGATGGCCAACGAACCGATAAGGCTCCTTCCGTCACGCGCGAACCCCGCGTCGCTGTGGATAGCCAAAGACAATTCTATGGGCACACCCAGACCGTCCTTGGCGGGTACGTATACGCTTCCGCCTGCCAGCCAATTGGTCATCAAGGAACGGGTATTGATATCGTCAGCATAGTCATCCTTGCCCTCTTTCCCGCTATACACCTCATAAGGAGCGCCTGCCCATTGGGCGTAATACCTGGCGCCCTCAAGGCATCGGAGCATGCCGCTCTTGGCTCCTCCCCGCTGTATATTGCCCATTCCTCCGCCAAAACGAACGGCATCACTGGTCACAACCCCTTTTTTTGAGGAATGATTGGTTACGACCACCCTATTGAAAGCATTGCAACCTTTGTCAAACTCGAAAGTACCCAGATACACCCAAGTACCCCCTCCCATGCGTTGGTTGACCGTGAACTCAGTGGCTTGACCTTTATGATATACGATGTAGCGGGCATCGGGAACGCTCTTTGACACCGTTTGGTAGCTGACGTATACGGCATACTTTCCTTCCTCGGGAATGTTGGGCTGATAGCTAATCTCGCTGGCACGGTCCTTGCGGGTGGCCTTTGCCTGTCTCACGGTGCCATTGCTGAAAGGAGCGTCGCCATCATTATAGGTTCCCTTGGTGGCGGCGAATCCTTTTATCTTGGTGCGTTTCCATCGCTTGCCGTTATCTGTCTCTGTATAGTAAGGGGCTTGTATGGCGTCATCGTTGTCGATGATGATTTCATGCCGTTGCCAATCTCTCTCTCGAGGCGTGAAAACAATGGCACCCGCGTTTTCCAACATAGGTATCAGGTAAGGCACCACGATAGTTTGGGTAAACAGATCTTCCGTTGTGCAAAACAACGATGGTCTTTGCCATCGCCAATAGCCGCGGTCTTTATCGTAATAACGGCCATGGGAAGCCCATACGGACAAATGGCGGTTTTGCAATCCCCGAGTAATAAAGAAAGGCCTGGATACATTATACACCCAAGGATCTTCCTGATATTCCATGTTTCCCCACGCACGAGTGTTTCCGTCCATATATTGGGCGGCCACGGGCATGGAAACGAAAATGGCCAAGCAACTGGCCACGGTATATATGGATAATTTCTTCACGTTAAATCTCTCCTACGGTGAACTTCTCGGGATGTTTCCCCTTGAAGTCTCTGTAATATCGTTTGATATCTCTCATGTCGGCATCCACGTCGCCAGAGGGAATAAGCGTCTTGGTGCATTGAATAAGTTTCTTTTGATAGTCCACACCATAGAGCAGGACGGGAATACCCGCCTTGAGGGCGATAAAGTAGAAACCTTTTTTCCAATCAGGATTCAATGAACGGGTGCCTTCTGGGGTGACGCACAACACGCATCGCTCTTCCTTCTTCAGGTAGTCAGCCAGGTTGTCGGTCATGCTGCTATGTTTGTCCCTCCATACGGGAATGCCGCCCAGACGCTTAAACAAGACACCTAAAGGCCAGAAGAACCACTCCCTTTTCATGAGAAAGCGGCTGCTGATGCCTTCGGCCTTGGCATAGCATAGTCCCAACAGAAAATCCCAATTGCTGGTATGAGGAGCCAGGCATATCACGTATTTGGCGGGATGCCTCTCCGAAATTTCTTTCCGCCATCCCATTACATTATATAATAGCCAACCGCAAAAGCTTTGTATCATGCGTTCAGTTATATATTGATGCGTTAAGCGAGACCATGCACTTGGTCTATCAATTCATTGACGTGCTTCTTGAAATCTTGCAACAGCACTTTGTAGTATTGTTTTTGAGGCATGCCTGGCTCCGGATGCGATATGCGGGCCACATAGTCCTTGCGCAACAAGAGTATGGAAGTGAGCAAAGCCCTCAAGGTCTCCTGGTCGGGCTTCACCTCGTATAGCGACACGGCCATGCACTCGGCGAAGAGCTGTTCACATACGTTATTGATCATTTGCTTGAGTTCTCTTTTATTTGCCATAATAGCACCCCTTTCATTTAATGATGTTATTTTTTGCATGTCAAAGATAGGCAAAATTTCCCTAAGCCGCAAACTTATGCCCAAAATTATCTCATTTTTGGCTCCATTTTTTCATTATCTCAAAGAAAATGGCTAAATTTGCAGTGTTTTTGAATATTCATACATTTCTTATCAAACAAATAAATCTAATTATGGAAAAGAGTGCGTTGCAGATTGCAAGAGCTGCTTATCAGCCAAAGTTGCCTAAGGCACTTCAAGGTGCGGTGAAGGTAAAAGAGGGCGAGCCCACCCAGAGTGTTGACAACCAGGAAGAAATCAAGAAGTTGTTCCCCAACACCTATGGCATGCCCCTTGTGGAGTTTGTGCCAGGCGAGGTAGCCAACGAGAAGAAGATGAACGTTGGCGTGATTTTGAGTGGCGGGCAGGCTCCCGGTGGACACAATGTGATATGCGGTCTTTTCGATACCATCAAGAAGCTGAACCCAGAGAACCGTCTTTATGGCTTCATTCTCGGCCCAGGCGGATTGGTAGACCACAACTATATGGAAATTACCGCTGATTTCATCGAGGACTACCGCAACACGGGTGGTTTCGACATGATCGGCTCTGGCCGTACCAAGCTGGAGAAGGTGGAGCAGTTTGAGAAAGGCATTGAGATACTCCGCCAGCTGGAGATTTCCGCGTTGGTTATCATTGGTGGCGACGACTCCAACACCAACGCCTGTGTCTTGGCGGAATACTATGCGGCCAAGAAGTACGGCGTACAGGTGATAGGTTGCCCCAAGACCATTGACGGCGACTTGAAAAACGACCAGATAGAAACTTCTTTTGGTTTCGATACCGCCACGAAGACCTACTCAGAGTTGATTGGCAACATTGAGCGCGACTGCAATTCTTCCCGCAAGTACTGGCACTTCATCAAGTTGATGGGCCGCTCCGCTTCCCATATCGCCTTGGAGTGCGCCCTGCAGACACAGCCCAATATCTGCTTGATTTCCGAGGAAGTACAGGCTAAAGACATGACCCTCAACCAAATCGTTGAGCAAATCGCCACCGCCGTGGCTCGCCGCGCCGAGGACGGCAACAACTATGGCGTTGTCCTGATACCAGAAGGACTCATCGAGTTTATCCCCGCCATTGGCCGACTGATACAAGAGCTGAACGACTTGCTGGCCGCCCACGGAGCGGAATACAAAGACCTCGACAAAGACGCACAGCGTGCGTACATCATGGAGCACCTCTCCGCCGAGAACGCTGCCACCTTCGAGACTTTGCCCGAGGAGGTAGCCCGTCAGCTTTCCCTTGACCGCGACCCCCACGGCAACGTGCAGGTTTCCCTCATTGAGACCGAGAAGCTGCTCTCCGACATGGTCGCCAATCTGCT
The DNA here is from genome assembly GCA_000435635.1 of Prevotella sp. CAG:1320. Taxonomy (GTDB): domain Bacteria; phylum Bacteroidota; class Bacteroidia; order Bacteroidales; family Bacteroidaceae; genus Prevotella; species Prevotella avicola. The sequence continues at coordinate 19,996 of FR882149.1, forward strand.
GGATAAGTGGAAGAAGGAAGGCAAGTACGTGGGCAAGTTCGCCACGCAGCACCACTTCTTTGGCTACGAGGGCCGTTGCGCCGCTCCCTCCAATTTCGACGCTGATTACTGCTACGCTTTGGGAAGCAGCGCCGCCCAATTAATCGCGAACGGCAAGACTGGCTATATGGCCATCGTGAAGAACACCACGGCCGGCACCGACAACTGGATGGCAGGTGGCGTGCCTATCACCATGATGATGAACATGGAGAAACGCGCGGGCGAGATGAAACCCGTTATCCGCAAGGCTCTCGTGGAGCTGGACGGCAAGCCCTTCAAGGCTTTCGCCGCGATGAGAGACAAGTGGGCCCGCGAGACTTGCTTCGTGTACCCTGGCCCCATCCAGTATTGGGGTCCCGCCGAGGTATGCGACCAAACAACCAAGACCTTGCAGCTCGAACAAGAATAAACCATATCTCCAACAGGAATCGAAGGGCTTCACGGCCCTTCGATTTTTATGTTCCCTTCCATAGATGACCACACGGCAAAACAGGACCAAAAGGAGTTCTCGCTCCCGAAGAAACCATAAGCCCTCTCCATGGAGCAAGACTCCTTGGCTTCGCCGGCTCCCTCGCTGGGCATGGTGGATTGGCGGGTTGATCGTGGTGATACTCTATGTGTGGGCGTTCTATTATTTCTTCGTGGGTCCCACTGGCTTCCGTTGGCGTGCCCTCTATGGCGACACGAAATATCCAGAAGGCTTTGAGATACACGGCATCGATATATCCCATTACCAGGGCGAGATAGACTGGGAAGAACTGAGCAACGCCATGATAATGGATTACCCCTTGCGCTTTGTCATCGTTAAAAGCACCGAGGGTTCCACCCGCCTGGACAAGCGCTTCCGTGACAATTTCGCCAACGCCCGGGAGTACGGCTTTATCCGCGGAGCGTATCATTTTTGGAGCAACAAGTCGAGCGCACGCACGCAGGCTTACTATTTCCTGGACAAGGTACACCTGACCGAGGGTGACCTGCCCCCCATTCTCGACATAGAGCACAAACGCAAAGAGCAGAGCGTGGAGGATTTCCAGCAAGATGTGCTCACCTGGCTCCACATCGTGGAAGACAGATACCACGTGAAACCCATTATCTATACCTATCACAAATTCAAGGAGACTTACCTCAACGCCCCCGTGTTCGACGACTATCCCTATTGGATAGCCCACTACTACGTAGAGAAAGTAGAATACAAGGGCGCATGGAGGTTCTGGCAATACACCGACGCGGGCAAGTTGCCGGGCATCAAGGGCTACGTAGACCTCAACGTCTATAACGGAAGCTATTATGACCTGCGCAACTTCTGCATCCAGGGCAAGGAGGAGCGCGACTACTTCTTGTATGGAGAATGAAAAGTCTATCTTTCCGAAACAAGTTATTTTGCCCAGGAAAATAACTTGTTTTCCCTCGCGAAATAACTTAACGTCGTGAGTTCGACGAATTCCACTTTATGTGCGAGCCCTGTTATTGCCAAACTGTAGAGACGCATTCTTGCGTCTCAGCAAGCTGCCAAGTCTTCGCGATAGGCGACTTTATTCGGCAATCTTGCTTGCTGAGACGCAAGAATGCGTCTCTACAACTTTTCGTCGAACTCACGAACTTAAATCGCCATGCGAAACAAGTTAACATGAGTTCGACATTATATATGTCACGGCATCTCCACGGCTTCTCAACACTTCGCCCACCTGTGTTTTCATGGCTTCCCGAGATTTGTAACGTATAACTTTAGTTAAATAACTATATCTTTTAGTCAAAAAATGTAGAAACGCTTGCGTATCACTAAAACTTTTAGTTACTTTGCGGCAGAGAAACTTGAAACAACAATAATAACCTAAAAGATAAATGATATGAAACCGCTTACCAACAAAGAAGAAGAAATCATGAACCATTATTGGGAGCATGGCGAGATGCAAATACGGGAGCTGCAAAACCTTTACGATGACCCAAAGCCTCACGTCAACACGCTATCCACACTGGTGCATATCCTGGAGGATAAGGGTTTCCTGGGGCACGAGGCTATCACCCAGCGTTGCTACAAGTACTTCCCCAAGCTCTCCCGCGATGATTATCGCCGGGGGACGCTCGGCAACGTGGTAAACAAGTTCTTTGGCCGTTCCTACATGAACGTGGTGTCCACACTGGTGAAAGACGAGAAAATCTCGCTCGACGACCTGCGGGAGCTTATCAAGCAAGTGGAAAGCACCCCGAAACAGTAACCCCTACCCCATTATCCTCTACCGCCTATGTCTATCTTCTTTATCTACTCACTGAAAGTGACCCTCTGCCTCACGGCGTTCTACTTGGTCTACAAGTTGTTGCTCAGCAGAGACACGTTTTTCGCTTATAATCGCTTCGTGCTGCTAGGCCTGTGCGCGCTGTCACTGTCACTGCCCTTGGCGCAGGTCTCCACGTCAAATCCCTCCCCTGTCGTGGCTGGCTTCGCCGTGGTGGAGACGATGGTGGTCAGTGCGGAAGTCTACGAACCGACCTCCTTGGACCTCAGCGTCACCTCGCTATGCTTTGGGGTCTACCTCTTGGGTGTCCTGTTCTTCCTGGCACGTGAAATCTGGTCACTGTTCTCGCTGCGCCGATTGATAAGCGGAGGGCGCGTCGTGGAAAACGATGGCACCATGAAAGTGGTGGTGGTCAAAGACCATGTGTCACCATTCAGCTGGATGGGCAATGTCGTCATGAACGAGAAAGATTACGCCGACAGCCCCGAGTACATCATCCGGCACGAGCGGGCGCACGTGGTCGCCCGGCACTCTTGGGACATCCTGGCATGCGACCTGCTGATAGTATTCCAGTGGTACAACCCCGCGGCGTGGCTGTTGAAGTCGGAGCTGCAGACTGTCCATGAGTACGAGGCTGACCGCAGCGTGCTGGACTCAGGCATCAACGCCACTGACTACCAAATGTTCCTGATTCGAAAAACAGCGGGAGAGAAACTCTTCTCCGCCGCCAACAACCTTAATCAATATTCACTCAAAAACCGTATTACTATGATGAAGAAATCGAAATCCAACAAGTGGAACCACTGCAAGGTACTTGCCGTGCTTCCCGTAGCCGCTACAGCGTTAGTAGCGTTCGCCACCCCCAAGGCTGAGACCCTGACCCAAGAGATCGCCCAGAAAAGCGACGCGCTGGTGACAGCCATGAAGCAAGTGACCACGCAGGTGCCCGAGACCGCCACGAAAGCCCTTACTGCCACGGCCGAGGTGAAAGCTCCGAAGACCCCGCAGACCCCCACCACGCCGCAAGACAAGAAGGACGGCAAGGTGTATGACGTGGTGGAGGTGATGCCCCAGTTCCCCGGCGGCAACGCGGAGATGATGAAGTTCCTGAAAGAGAACATCCGCTACCCCAAGGAAGCTCACGAGAAGAACATACAAGGCAGGGTGATTGTACGTTTCATCGTCAACGAGGACGGACAAGTGTCCGACGCCAAGGTAGCGCGCTCCGTGGATCCGCTGCTCGACGCTGAGGCTCTGCGCGTGGTGAACAGCATGCCCAAATGGACACCTGGCAAGCAGGACGGCAAGGCCGTGAAGGTGAAATACCACATGCCCCTATCCTTCCAGCTCAATGGTTCGTCTAAGGGAAAGGCGACAGGCGATTCCAGCGGACTCACGCTGGCCAGCCCCGTCAGCTCATCGAAAGCCTACGTGGTGGTGGACGGGAAGCATGTCACCGACATCAGCCACATCAAGCCCGATGACATAGAGTCCATCAACGTCTACAAGGGCAAGTCCGCCACAGACAAGTATGGAGAGAACGGCAAGAACGGCGTCATCGAGATCACGATGAAGAAGAAGTAACCTCTTCCATAAATCTCTCCCACTCCACCACCCCCAAGGAAGGAACACACCACATTCCCCTCCCTTGGGAGTGTTTTCACGGGACGCGGAAAAGCCGGCCGTTGTTCGCCATCATGGAGTCACGGCAATCTTGATCACGCCGTCCCGCTTTTGCTCGAAGAGCTCGTAGGCCTCGGCTATCCTTGACAGCGGAAAGCGATGCGTGATGAGCGGAGTGGTGTCTATCTTTCCTTCCTCGATGAGCCGCAGTATCCGCTCGCAGTCGCAACCATCCACCCCACCCGTCTTGAAGGTGAGATTCTTGCCGTACATCTGGGGAAGCGGCAATGTCTGGGACTCATCATAAAGAGCCACAACCGTCACGACGGCATTGGGACGGGCACATTGCCATGCCAGCTGGAAGGTATCCTTGCCTCCCGCCACCTCCAACACCCTGTCCGCTCCCTGGTGGTCACTGTGGCGCAAGACGAAATCATGGCATTCCCCAGGGGCGGTCAGCAACACGTCGGGGTAATGCTCTTTGACAAAAGCCCTGCGC
>FR882149.1:24407-132385 GCA_000435635.1 Prevotella sp. CAG:1320
GCTCTTTGACAAAATCACTGCGCTCTTCCGACTGCTCACAGACGATGATACGCTTGGGATGCTTCAGCATGACGCAGAGCAAGGTACAAATACCCGTGGGTCCCGCCCCGATGATGAGCACGGTGTCTTCTTCCGAAATCTCGCTGATGCGTGCAGCCCAGAAGCCCGTGGCAAGGATATCCCCCACGAACAAAGCCTGTTCGTCGGTCACGCCATCGGGGATGCGGTTCAATCCCTGTTGGGCCAATGGCACGCGCACGTATTCCGCCTGTCCGCCGTCGATACGACAACCCAAAGCCCATCCACCATGCGGCGATGTGCAGTTGTTCACATAGCCATGCCGGCAGAAGTAACATTCCCCGCAGAAAGTCTCCACGTTCACGGTCACCCGGTCTCCTTCTCGGAAGCCCTTGACCTCACTTCCCAGCTCTTCCACCACGCCCACCATCTCATGTCCTACGGTGATGCCTGGCACGGCCCTGGGCACGCTGCCGTGCTTGATGTGCAAGTCACTGGTACAAATGCTGGACAATGTCACGCGGACTATAGCGTCCGTCGGCTCAAGTATCTCGGGTTTCGGCTTATCTATAAGCTCAAACCTGCCTTTATTTATATAGGTATACGCTTTCATCACCGCTGTAAACAAATGGATTTCCTTCAGATTGCAACCGTTTTCCGTTTGCAAAGATAATGTTTATTTGTGGCAATCCCGCCAATTATTTCCACAATTTGCAATCCGATATAACAGGTTACTATAATTTGTCGGACTCATGAATATATCTTCATGTTGCCGGAAGTACAATATCCTTTCCAGTACCAGCTAAGTGGTACTGCAGTTTCTGCTAGCTGGTACTGCAGTACCACTTAGCTGGTACTGGAGTTTCAGTTAGCTAGTACTGGGAAGATACTATAGCTTCCCGTAACATGGAGCTGTATATGCCACGGCATCTTTATAACTTTTCGTCGAAATCAACTTGTTTTGCTTAACAAAACAACTTATTTCCCGACGCATACTTAAACTACATCTGATTATCAATGAGTTACGCTTTAAACGGTTCAAGAGCGATATTTTCAGATAGTACACTTTCTTTCACATGGTCACTTTAACGTATTTAACTTTTGTTTACGGTTGGAGTAATGGTTACTTAGTTGCTGAATAGTGTAAAACGCATTGTAAATTATATATTTAGTACAATTTCAATAAAAATGACATGAAATTTTGTGAACGTCACGATGATGGATGTTGGACATCAAAACCTCGTCATGACGCTATTCCTTCTTTGATGAAAGTTTCATCACACTTTCTCCAAAAGAAAGTATTGAACATATTTTTCAAGACTTCATCAGGTGTGATTCCACCGCCAACAATTTCAGCAAGGAGAAAGAAATATTCACGGATAGACAGGTCTTCGGATCGCAGGAAAGACTCGCGTTAAGTTCATCCTGCATTCGATTGAGATTAATATGTAATTTAAAATTTTTCAGCAAAGAAAATGAAAGTGCTCACTTTCCTGTTATGGGAATGAAGTTTATAAATAAGTTTATCAATCCATATAACATATATGAGTCTATTAAACTTATAAACTCAAAGGTTTGTGCTGTTGTATGGTTGAATCAGTTAAGCAAGTTGAGTTTAAAATACATGTATATATACATGGGTAAATCTAAACTTTAAACTTGTAGAGTAAACCATGGTAGGATAGAAGTTCGCTTATGGACCGATTGGCTTTGCTCTTTTCTCCTTGCTGAAAATATCAACATAAGTTATCTTGTGGATTAGTCCTCGATGTAGATTATTTAGAATTAAAATATCTATCAAAACATCATAAAATAAAGAGAATTTATTATATTTGCATATTATATGATAGGTTGATATATGGTTAAGACAACGATGGGCACAAAGTTGCCAAGGAAATTAGAGCAGAAGATGCAGATAGTTGGTGAGCAGATTAAGCTGGCCAGACTTCGCAGGAATCTCAGTGTAGCTCAGGTAGCTGAACGTGCCACCTGTTCTCCTCTGACGGTTTCACGTATAGAGAAAGGCACACCGACTGTGGCAATAGGTATTTATCTAAGGGTGCTTTATGCACTTCAGCTGGATGATGATATTCTGCTGCTTGCAAAAGAAGATGCAATGGGAAAGGCCTTGCAGGATTTGAGTCTTAAGAAACGAGAAAGAGCATCCAAAAAAGAATAAGCGATGAAGAAACTTTATGTATTTGCCGATTTCGATTGGCTGAAAGAACCAAGGCTTGTTGGAGAGTTGAGTTACGAATCACTTCGTGGCTCAGACAGTTATGGATTTTGCTATAGCAATGAGTGGTTGAAGGATTATGGTAGTCTGTTTCTTAGTGATGATTTGAACAATTATCCTGGCCAGCAGTACACGACTCCAGACAAGGATATATTCGGCTGCTTTTCTGATGCTCTTCCAGACAGGTGGGGACAAACCTTGATAAATCGCAGGGAACAGATTCTGGCAAAGGAAGAAAAGAGACCGGTGCGTAGGCTTTCTTCGTTTGATTATCTGATAGGAATTGAAGACTTTTCTCGTATGGGAGGTTTCCGTTTCAAGGAATCTATGGATGGAGAGTACATAAATGCAAGTGAAACCTTGCGCATTCCCCCACTGACAGACATACGGGAGTTGATTGCAGCCAGTTCTGAAATAGAGAAAAGCGAAGAAGAGAACCAGCTTCCTGAAATGCGATGGATTGCACAATTGGTGCAGCCTGGCTCTTCGCTTGGTGGAGCACGTCCCAAAGCAAGTGTGATGGATGAAAACAAGAATCTTTGTATAGCAAAGTTTCCATCTCGCAAGGATGATTATGACGCTGGTCTTTGGGAGCATTTCTCACATCTTCTGGCAAAGAACGCCGGGATTAATACGGCGGACACAAGAGTAATCTCCACAAGTGATAAATATCACACGTTGCTCTCCCGACGATTTGACAGGCGAGCAGATGGTAAACGCATACACTTTGCTTCAGCCATGACACTTTTGGGGTTGAATGATGGAGCTAATGCCAATACAGGTAATGGTTATTTGGATATTGTTGATTTTATCATTCAAAATTGTACCAATGTGGAAGATAATCTGAAAGAGCTGTATCGTAGGGTGGCATTCAACATTTGTATCGGTAACACAGATGATCATTTCCGTAATCATGGTTTCCTTCTGACTGTCAAGGGATGGACTCTGTCACCGGCATATGACATGAATCCTACCGTAAACGAATATCAGAGTCTGCTGATTAACAGCTATACCAATAAATCTGATCTGAAAGAATTGTTGGATTCTTGTGAGGAGTATATGCTTCCGAAAGAGACTGCTCAACAAATCATCGGTGAGGTTCTGAATGCAGTAAAGGAATGGCGAGCATTGGCCACACGACTGGGCCTTGCGAAAAGTGAGCAGGAACGTTTTGTGGCAGTTTTTGAGCGGATAAATACTATCTTATGATAGGATAAAGAAAAATTTGATAAAAAAAACAACAGATATGAATGATAAAGACAAACGGCAATTAGCAAGACTAAGAACATTGGAATTTAAGGAAAAAGAGCAAAAAAATAAAGATGATTTACAGGAAATCCAACAGATTGTGGATTCATGTGTTTTTCATTATACCAATGCGGGTACATTAGTAGGTATGCTTAAAAATGCCTCAATAGAAAATCCTTCTATGACGTTTTGGGCTTCGCATACGTCCTATATGAATGATCCAAAAGAAAAAGAATATGGTATTGAGAAAATGTGGGAAATATTACCAGAAGTTGAAAATGAACTGTCTATTCCTGTTGGACAGAGAATTACAGAACTTGATAGAGAAGATTTAGATCAGTTTATTTTAGAAAGAAATATCGAAGAAAATAGTCTGACAAATGTGTATTCCATATCGTTTTCTAAGTCCTTTGATTCTCTTCCAATGTGGAGCATGTATGGCCAAAATGGAAATGGTATTTGTTTGGGTTTTGATTTAATGAAATTAAACGAATTCTTAATTTCTAAAAATATGGAACCACTAAAAGGACTTACATATGGAATAGGAGAAGAAATATCTAATATACAAAAGACAAATAAAGAGTTGATATGTTGGAAAGAATATATTAAATATGTTTATAAAACAAATCGAAGCTTTATTGAAAAACATATGGATATGAATTCTAAGAGTCAAGAGTATACAAATATTAATATTGCCTTAGATAATTATATAGCGCTATTAGCTATAGTTCCAGGTAATGTAAAGATTCCTGCTTATAAATATGAAAATGAATATAGACTTTATTGTAGAGAATTAAATCATAAAGTTTGTTTTAGAGATCGCAATGGGTTATTAATACCCTATATAGAAATGGAATTGCCTTTAGATGCATTGAAATTAATAGAAATAGGACCTACTGCAGATAAGAATAGGCAAATGATGTCTGTTGCAAAATTACTGAAGGAGAAAGTCAAAGATTTTAAGGCACTGACTTTTTATTCTTCGGAAATACCTTATTGTCCTTAGTTGTCTTTGTCCCTCTGAGGAAAACATCTTCAATACGCTGTATTCACTAATGTAAGACTATAGGATATTAGCCCTGACCCTATAAGATCAGAGCTAATATTCATTGTTATATTGTAACAATTGTGTCTTTTCAGTTAATTCTGTGATTGGATCTCAACTTTTACATGCCACTTTTAATAAATCTATCATCTCGTTTTCATGTTTTTGACACTGAGTCTCAATCCAATCATTATTTGAGCATTTTTCTATAATTTCACCCATAATCCGCAGCTTCAGGCTACCATTTTTTATAAACTTACCATAGGACTTCAACTTTGATTCTGGTGATAGATTGGAGAATTTAGAGTTTACATTTCGTGATATGATGCATAGGTTTCCAAATGTATCCTTATCATCCCATCTATGAAATGAATCTTTTGATGGATTTTGTGGATACCAATGTTCTACAGAATTACGGAATTCAAAAACAAATTTGTCATATTTAGTTTTATGTTTCTTCCATAACAAATAATCCAGGAAGTTAAATACAATATGTGGAGTTGTGACCCCAAGTTTATAGTTCTTACCGTCTAAAAAGTTTCTTTTAGTTGCTTGTGCAGCTATGGATTCTACTTTTGCTGGGAATTCAGGATTTTCATTGTTTGTATCAAAGAGCCATATCAAAAGTTCTGTTATCCAGTGCATTACCTTGGGCGATGTATACGACACACGTAGGGCCGATTGAATCATCATACATTCTTTGTTTCGAGGAGCATATGTTTTTTCCCATTCATTATCATATTTCAATTTTGTATTTGAATAGTATGCTTTCTTATTACTGCCTTGTCCGGATGTAAACAGTTCCTTAAGGCTCCATTGTCCTTCATTGTCTTCACCCGTAAACTCACGCTTAATGATATAGTTGTCAAAAAGATACCGGGCATTAAGAAGATGAATAATAAACATTTTAGAGAAGTCATCATTTTTTATAGACGCCCCATCTATCTTTCCATTCTTTATGACATAATCGAAATCAGCTATCAGCTTTTTATCATCAAGTAAATCACCTAAAGGTCTTTCTAATGATACATTATAAATTTCTACAAACACTCTCAGTGTATGAAGAAGGAAGTAGGGGAAGTTTATAATGCTTTCAAAACGTACATGGACATTTTCATCAAACAAACCGTCAATATTACTCACCTTAAAGTTACTATCGATAATTTCCCTTATATCAGGGATATTGTTTGAATCATCATTTTTCCCTATACATTTGCTATATTTCTCCCATTTATTGGCAGGCATATTATTCCATTCATTCCCGAAGATTTTCTGCCTGTCGGTTGGTGAGAAGTGCATTTGTGCATATCCCGTCATATCGCTGCATGCATTCCATATTCTTGAAAAGAAATCCCGTTCAGATGAATTATTAAGATACCCCATCAAGTTGGCTTTAAGAATATCATGCTGTTCCAATTGTTCGCCACGCGTGTTCATAATCTCAAAATATCGGTTCAGATCCGTATGTTCCGGAACTTCTATCCGATATAGTATTACCTGCTTTAGGCGTGAAACAAAATTATCGATATTAAAATCTTTTTCATTTTCGATTTTTTGACTAATTGCCTTTATTCCATTAATAATAGACTGTTCGAATCTTCCGTCATCATCAATTGTTCCTTCCAGAATTTTTTGTATGTTGGAAAGGGTAAAGTTTGAATTCGGGCGGCAGTCAAATGACAGATTGTAGCCTACATCATTAGTCAGGGCCCCTTTATAAGCTAAATAATGCAACAAGAGATACAGAGTCGTAAGACGCTGCTGTCCGTCAATGACTTCATAAGATTCTGACTTATATTTCACTTTGGAAACTATAAGCGAACCTATATAATAGTTATTTGATGAATCAAAATCATTAATATCATCTATCAGTTGCCCAATCTCTTTATCTTCCCAAGCATACGCACGCTGATAACGTGGAATCACATAATGAGCATCCGTATCAAATATGCTTTTCTCATCCAGTATTCTCAGTTCTTCTATCATATCAAATCGTGTATCCGTTTAGTTTGCAAAGTTTTTTATATAAATCGTTATAATTGTTACTGGCAGCCTGATTGTCCGCTCTCATTTTGAGCCTCATACCGGAGATTTCCGTATGCTTACGGGCATAGGATATCATTGATATTACAGGTATAGTATTACTGTAGTTACTGTTTTCTTTTGAACCGATAGCATACCGATTGATAGTGTCAAAACCCAAATGAATCATATCCACTCTAATCATCATTGCCCAGGTACACAGTTTCTTTACTGCCATTACATCAAAGTTATGAAAACGGTCATAGTAGCATAGAAGTGCACAGAAGAACAGGTTGCGTGCATGATTAATTCCTGTTGAGGATGACTTACGGAGCTTGTCGAGCTCCTCAACCGAATCAACATCCTTTCCTTCCGTGAGAATCAGTTTCACTTCGTTAAAATCTGGGTTCGTAATTATTTCCTCTTTGATATTATGCAACATCAGCATATAATGATCTACCATTTCAAAGAAGTCTCCACCGGAAATGAAAGGCTCTGTGAGCAGGAAGTATGGCATGGCTTTATTGGCTCTATGTGCATAAGTATATCCCGTACTTTCCTCAATGCCCTTATATATGTCAATCTTTGCAGCGGTGAAATTACCGCACTTCCTGCGTTTGGCCCAATTCCATAAGGGATATAGGTAAAGATCAAACAATTCCCGGATGGCTTTCGGATTCTTTGACTCCCATTTTATCACAGCATTCTGCATTTCATACTTGTCGTGGATTTCTCTAAGATGATAAGCTTTAAGCAGATCATGCGGATATAAAGCCCGGCCACGCGTATTCTGGGAATCAAAAAGCTGGAAAGCCTCACTTACATTGTCAACTATGATTACAACAACTTCCAGAATATTTTTCAAAGCATCTTCAAAAATATCCTTACCATCTTTGTCTACTGAGGAGAACCATTCGGATATTGTTCTATAGTTATCATGCAAATTCTTTTGCGTAACTTTATTGGAGAATTTTGTATCCAGTAATTTGCATGTGTATTCTGGTTGAAAATATAAATATAATAAGAGAAAAGAAAGAATACGTTGCTGACCATCGACAATTTCATACTCATTATTCTCGTTTTCATGAAGAATTACCGTACCTATCCGATATTTGAAGTTAGAATACTTTCTACTATCTTCTATGCTTTTTTGTATGTCAAGAATAAGATCGGTTATATTTTTGCCAGTCCATTTATACGGACGCTGATAATCTGGTATAATAAGATTTGCATCTAATAACTTATCTATAGACCATATCTGGGGAGTTCTTTTTATATAATTCATTTTCTCTTGACTTTTTCCGTAATTCTTATTTTGTTCTTTACTTATAGCTTAATTTGCAGATAATTTTCGAGAACTGTGCCCATGCGGAGTTGCCGGGCATAATCCAATAGTTTACTAATATTCCGTCCAGTCGGGCAAGATAGTTATCAATGATTTCTGAGCAGAAATCTATACCTATTTTATTTCTGAACTTAAAGGCATCGCAAACGCATCTTTCCTTGTCATAGATTCTGATATCGTAACCCTCCACACTCATTTTGATTTACTCCTATTTCCCAAACAGAAGCCGTATAATGATGAAGTTCTATTGGGGGATACGAGGGTGTTATTGCTTTTCTATCTCTTTTAATGGCTACATGATAGGCTTGTGGCATAGAAGTCATAAGCTTGTGTATGCTCCATGCAGACCAGAGGCAGAAGATCCCACCTGGAATAATTGCTTCTATGTCAATCATGCCAGCTGAAAGTTGGTCAATGTTGGCATTCAGTCCTCGTCTGACTTGCACAAGTTCTCCTTGGCGCACACTTTCCAACATCTTATAATATGAGGTACGTCCTTTCTCTTTCATGTTAGCTGATGATATGTATAAATTCGATTTTTTCATTTCTTGTCATATTCATCCGTACAAATATACCATATATATAAGTGTGGTATATTTATACAGGAAAATATCCAAAGATCATAAATCTAACTTTATGATTTGGATAATACATATACTTTCAGTAAAAAAGATTTGATATTCTAAATTCTATTACATTATCATTTACCGATGCAGAAGTGCTTAAACACGTTGTTGAGCACCTCCTGGGGGGTGATGGAACCGCCCGTGATGTCGGCCAACGCATCTAGGCAGGCACGGAGATGCTCACTGAGCAAATCACCGCTCAGTCCGTTTTCCATCCCCTGTATGACAAGGGAAATAGCTTCATGGGCACGGATGAGGGCTTCATAATGCCTAACGCTGGTGATGATGACATCGTTTTCCGTTATCTCGGGGATGTCGGCGGCCTGGTAAAGCGCATCCTCCAGTTCCCGCAGGCCTTTACCTTGCTTGGCGCAAAGGGGCAAATAACCTTTCGGGCACATCTCGCCGCAGAGATCTATCTTGTTGCGCACCATGAGCAGACGCTTCCCCTCGCAATGCTGGCGCATGTCCCGCAACTCCTCTTCCGTGGGACTTTCATCTGTCACCCACACCACAATCGTGGCCTCATGGAGCTTTTGGTAAGTGCGCTCTATGCCGAGTTGCTCTACGTGGTCATCAGTGTGCCTGATGCCCGCGGTATCTATAAAACGGAAGGTCAGACCATGTATTTGCGTGGTATCTTCTATCACGTCGCGCGTAGTGCCATGTATATCGCTGACAATGGCTTTTTCCTCGTGGAGCAGCTTGTTGAGCAACGTGCTCTTGCCCACGTTGGTCTTGCCCACAATAGCCACGGGAATGCCTTGTTTTATGGCCTTTCCTGTGGCAAAAGTGCGGGCGAGCCACGTGATGCGCCCGTCTATCTGTGTCGCCAAGGCCAAGAGCTCTCCCCTGTCGGCGAACTCCAGCTCCTCGTGGTCGCTGAAGTCCAGCTCCAGTTCCATAAGGGTGGTGATATGCAGCAGCTGTTCCCGCAACGTGGAAAGTTCGTTCGAGAAATGGCCACGCAGTTGGCTCAAAGCCATCTGGTGGGTAGCCTTATTGGTGGAGGCTATCAAGTCGGCCACGGCCTCGGCTTGGCTCAGATCCATTTTCCCGTTAAGGTAAGCCCGTTTGGTATACTCGCCAGGCTCCGCTTGTCGGCACCCGCACTCTATCAACGCACGGAGGATGCAGGCGATGACATACTGGCTGCCATGGCACGAGATTTCCACGCTGTCTTCTCCCGTATAGGAATGGGGAGCCTTGAAGACGCTGGCCATCACTTTGTCGATGGCGTTGCCCTCGCTGTCCGTCAGCTGACCATAGTGGATGGTATTGGGAGCAGCCTCGGCCAATGATTTTCCGTTGGCCTTGTGGAACACCTTGTCCACGATGGCAAGGCTTTCATTTCCGCTTACCCTGATAACCGCTATGGCCCCTCCTGGTCTCGTGGCCAGCGCGCAAATGGTATCGTTCAAGCTATTGGACATGCTCCTAGATTCTGTCAAGCACCAGGCGTATCAGGCTGTCGATGGAGTTTTTGTATTCGGTATTAGCCTCTTTGGCGCGGCGGTTGGCCACCACCATGCAACAAGTCATGGCATGGTGTCCCATCAATCGAGAGAGACCTGCCAACGCGGAGCTTTCCATCTCGAAATTGGTGATACGCAAGCCTTTGTACTCAAAAGCCTCTATTTTCCTGTTCTGGTTGGGATCCACCAACGGCACGCGCAGTTCCCTACCCTGCGGCCCATAGAAACCTCCGCAAGCGATGGTCACCCCTCGCACCATGTCGTTCCCCGCGATGCGCTCTATCAACTCGGGGTCGTTGTCTATGACGTAGGGAGCGCAAAGCTGCGGATTCCAATTCATGTGATTCGTGAATTGCCGCTCGAAATCCAGGTCACATACCTCATCCCGACCCGCGTAGAAATTGAGCAGGCCATCAAAACCAATGCTTTTTACCGAGGCTATATAGGTACCGGTAGGCGTATCGGGCTGCAGCCCCCCACAGGTTCCGACACGCACGATGGTCAGGGAACGCAGCTCGGGCTTCTGTTCGCGGGTTTGGAAATCTATGTTGGTCAGGGCATCCAGCTCGTTGACCACGATATCTATATTGTCGCACCCTATGCCCGTGCTGACCACAGAAACCCGCTTGCCGTTATAAGTTCCCGTGACGGTATGGAACTCGCGGCTCCGCACATCGCATTCCACTTGCCGGAAATGGGAAGCCACCAAGGCGACCCTGCCAGGGTCACCCACCAGGATTACCTTGTCGGCCAACTGTCCGGGCTTAACATGTAAATGGAAAACACTGCCATCGGCATTGATGATGAGTTCAGATTCAGCGAAATACTTTCCCATATAGCGTATCGTTTTTTGGATGAAAGAAAAAATCGCGGCT
Source organism: Prevotella sp. CAG:1320 (assembly GCA_000435635.1). Lineage (GTDB taxonomy): Bacteria > Bacteroidota > Bacteroidia > Bacteroidales > Bacteroidaceae > Prevotella > Prevotella avicola. The sequence goes on from FR882149.1 coordinate 35,298, forward strand.
CGCCGTCACTTCATGAAGACGAAATAGACTGCGGCCACTAAGCAAAGGAAAGCCGCGGCATGGTTCCAGTGCAACGACTCTCCCTGGAAGAGGATATGAGCAATGATAGCGAAGATAATCAGGGAGACACACTCCTGTATCACCTTCAACTGCACCAGCGAGAAAGGCCCCCCATTGTCCACGAAGCCTACGCGGTTGGCGGGCACCTGGCAGCAATACTCGAAAAAGGCGATCAACCAGGAGAAAGCGATAACGGCTATCAGGGGCCAGTGTTTACTGACCCCTGTTTGCTGCAGCTTCAAATGTCCATACCACGCGAAAGTCATGAACACGTTGCTCAGCACGAGCAACAACACGGAATATAATCCTTTCGTCATGGCCTATTCGTTTGACTGCTGGCGCAAGCGTTCGTCCATGTGGGCGGCGGCACGCCTTCCGTCTCCCATGGCCAATATCACGGTAGCGCCGCCACGCACGATGTCACCGCCGGCGAATATCTCCTTGCGGGAGCTTTGCATGCCCTCGTCAACCACGATGGTATTCTTGCGCCCCAGCTCCAGTCCCTTGATGCTGCGGGGAACAAGCGGATTGGGACTCACGCCCACAGCCACGATTACCTGGTCGCATTCCAGCGTGACGGTCTCTCCCGTCACTTCAGGACGACGACGCCCGCTTTGGTCAGGCTCGCCCAGTCTCATCACGTCCAGCACAGCGGCCTTCACAGCGCCCTTCTCGTCCGTCAAGTATTCCTTGGGGTTGTGCAGCGTCATAAAACGGATGCCCTCTTCCTTGGCGTGCTTCACCTCTTCCAGTCGGGCGGGCATCTCCGCCTCCGAGCGGCGGTAAACCAACGTCACGTCAGCACCCAGTCGCTTAGCCGTTCGACAAGAGTCCATGGCGGTATTGCCACCACCTACCACTATCACTCGCTTGCCGAGGTTCATGGGCGTGTCAGTGTGTGGATTGGCGGCGTCCATCAGGTTCACCCTCGTAAGGTACTCGTTGGAAGACATGATGTTGAGGGCGTTCTCTCCAGGGATATCCATGAAGTTGGGGAGACCCGCTCCCGAACCGACGAAGATGCCCTTGAAGCCTTTCTCCTCCAGCTCATCCACGCTGATGGTCTTACCCACGATGACATCCGTCTGGAAGTGGACACCCATCTTGCGCAGGTTGTCTATTTCCACGTCCACGATTCTGTTGGGCAAGCGAAATTCCGGAATGCCGTATTTCAAGACACCGCCTATCTCGTGCAACGCCTCGAATACATATACGTCGTAACCTTTCTTCACCATATCGCCCGCAAAACTCAAGCCCGCGGGTCCAGAGCCTACCACCGCAATCTTGATGCCATTGGCAGGCTGCGTCTCGGGCAAAGACATCTGCCCGCTCTCCCGCTCGTAATCGGCGGCGAAACGCTCCAGGTAGCCTATGGCCACGGCAGGTTCGTTCATCTTCAGGTGCACGCACTTGCTCTCGCACTGCTTCTCCTGCGGGCAAACCCTGCCGCATACGGCGGGGAGCGCCGATGTCTGCTTCAGCACCTTGGCGGCCGCCAAGAATTGTCCGCGCTCTATGTTCTTCACGAAAGAGGGGATGTTGATGCCCACGGGGCAACCCTCTACGCACTGCGGATTGGCGCAGTCCAGGCAACGCTTGGCTTCCGTTACGGCCATCTCCTTCGTGAGTCCCTGGTTTACCTCCTCCAATCTTGTCCTGGAACGATATTCCGGATCCAACTCTGGCATGATGACACGGGGAATGGCCATGCGCTCCTTTGGTTTCATGGAAGCACGTAACTCCTTGCGCCACTCCGCGTTACGGTCTGTCAACACGTCTATAGGTTCATTGGTGGGTTCCACGTCCATGGTGACAGAAGTGGTGTCAACCTGCTTCTTGTTGCTCTCCACCGTGTCTAGGTGCTCCTGAAAATGCTCCATCTCCTCACGCTCCGCGTCCTTGAAGGTGCCCATGCGCTTGAACATCTCGTCCCAGTCCACCAAGGAACCGTCAAACTCGGGGCCGTCAATGCAGACAAATTTCGTCTTTCCCCCTATTGTCAAGCGGCAAGCCCCACACATGCCCGTTCCGTCCACCATGATGGTATTGAGGGAGACATCCGTGGGAATGCCGTATTTCTGGGTCAGCAGACAGCAGAACTTCATCATGATGGGAGGCCCTATGGCGAACACCTTGTCTATATGCTCCTGTTCTATCAGTTTCTCAATGCCCACGGTCACCACGCCTTTCTCTCCATAGGAACCGTCGTCTGTCATGATGAGAGTCTCGTCACTGCAGGCCCTTACCTCGTCTTCCATGATGATAAGGTCTTTGGAACGACCCGCCAAGACTGACAGCACACGGTTGCCCGCTGCCTTCAAAGCCTTGATGATAGGATACATGGGAGCCACTCCCACTCCGCCGCCGGCGCAAATCACCGTGCCGAAGTTTTCGATATGGGTGGGATTGCCCAAGGGGCCTACCACGTCGGCCACGCAGTCTCCCTCGTTGAGCATGCAGAGCTTGGTGGAGGAGAGTCCCACTTTCTGGACCACCAGCGTGATGGTGCCAGCCTCCACGTCAGCGTCCGCTATGGTCAAGGGCATGCGCTCGCCGTTCTTGTCCACTCTCACGATGACGAAGTTACCCGCCTTCCTACTCTTGGCTATCAATGGAGCCTCCACTTCGAAGCGGTATACTTTCTCTGAATATCGCGCTTTCTTTACTATCCTGTTCATGGCGCGGTTTTCTGTTTCGCTTATTATATAATAATGTATAGCCTTTACTCGAAATTCTTGTCATCCAGCATCTCGAAACCGCAATAGGGAACGAGCACCCTCGGCACACGGATGCCAGCAGGAGTCTGGTTGTTCTCTATGATGGCGGCCACGATGCGCGGCAAGGCCAGAGCCGATCCGTTCAGCGTATGGCAAAGCTCTATCTTCTTGTTGTCAGCGCGGCGGAAACGACACTTTAGGCGGTTGGCCTGGTAACTCTCGAAATTGGAGACGGAAGAAACCTCCAGCCAACGTTTCTGGGCGGCACTCCACACCTCGAAATCATAGCAGATAGCAGAGGTGAAGCTCATATCTCCGCCGCACAGGCGCAAGATGTGATAGGGCAATTCCAGTTTCTTTACCAAGCCTTCCACGTGGTTGAGCATCTCGTCCAGTGACTGGTAGGAATGCTCGGGCTTGTCGATACGCACGATTTCCACCTTGTCAAACTGGTGCAAGCGGTTGAGTCCCCTCACGTCCTTGCCGTAGGAACCGGCCTCGCGGCGGAAGCAAGCGGAGTAAGCGCAGCACTTGATAGGCAATTGCTTCTCGTCCAGTATCTCGTCGCGAAAGATGTTGGTGACGGGCACCTCCGCCGTGGGTATCAGGTAGAGATTGTCCAGGTTGGCGTGATACATCTGTCCCTCCTTGTCAGGCAACTGCCCTGTGCCGTAACCGCTGGCCTCGTTAACCACGTATGGGGGTTGCACCTCCATGTAGCCAGACTTGCGTGCCTCGTCAAGGAAGAAAGCTTCCAGCGCACGCTGGAAGCGTGCCATCTTGCCTATGTATAGCGGGAACCCCGCGCCGGTTATCTTCACGCCCAGGTCGAAGTCCACAAGGTTATATTTCTTCAGCAAGTCCCAGTGGCAGAGGGCATCCTCTGGCAGTTCAGGCTTTACGCCGCCCTCTTTCACCACGACGTTGTCGCTCGCGTCCTTTCCCTCGGGCACCAGCTCGTTGGGGATGTTGGGGATGGTCACCAGCGTGGCGACCAGTTCCCCTTGCGCCTCCTCCATCTCCTGCTGCAGGCGTTTTTCCTCCGCCTTCAGCGAGGCCACTTGCTTCTTTATCTCTTCAGCCTCGTCTTTCTTGCCCTCCTTCATCAGTCCGCCGATGGCCTTGGCCATTTGGTTGCCTTGTTGCTTGTTGGCGTCCAGCTTCTGTTGGGCTTCCCTACGACGCTTGTCTATCTCCAAGACCTTGTCTATCGCTTCCTTGGCACCGGGGAAGTGTTTCTTCTCCAGTCCTTTTACCACACGTTCCGTCTGTTCTGTGATAAGTTTAAGTGTTAGCATATCGATACTAGTTTTTAAAACCTCATTATCTGAATATTGCTTGCAAAAATACAAATAAATAATGACATACGATTACCCTAAGCCCAAAATTTTACCGACGGGACATAAAAGTGTCAACCATTGGACGGCGACAAGCCTTATAACCAAGTCTTCAGGAAGCGCAGGACGTGTTCCTGGTTGCCCCTGTTACACTCATGGGGCTGGTCTGCCAGGCAAGTCTCCAACTTGGCGGAAGCGGCCTGGCTTTCCCATGTCGCCCTCATCTTGGCGAAAGCGTCTCTCACGCCCGGCACGGGAAACAGCTTGTCCTTCTTCCCCGATATGAAGAGCATGGGCTTGGGGCAGGCCATGGAGGCGATGCCGGGATAGTCCATGTAGTTCCTGACGCCTGGCAGGCAGTTAGCGAATCCCCCGTTCTCCTTCCTGCCATACTTCATGGAGAGTTGCGCCTCGGTGGTCACCATCCAGCAGAGGGCGCACCCCACTTTCACCCTGTCGCTCATGGCGGCCAACATCCATGCCCTGTAAGCTCCCATCGAGAACCCCACGGCGGCTATGCGCGTGCTGTCCACGCAAGGCAGCGTGGCCAGGAAGTCCGTGCAAGCTATATCGTCATAATGCATCATGCCGCAGAGGTTTCTGCCCAGCATCATCATGTTGCCCGCTATGATGTCATACTTCTGTCGGTTCTCTCCCTCCTTCCTGCCTCTTTCTCCCCACAGGGGTGCGTCGGCGGAGAACACCACATAGCCTTGCTTGGCCAGGTAGTCACCCATCCACTGGCCGCCATAAAGCGTGTCCACCCATCGCCGGGCATCGTTCACCACGGCCGTGTCCTCTATGGCGGCGATGGGGCGTATCATCTTCTCCTTGCCTATGAAGAAATGGGCACCATGGTCATGCAGCAGATTGACGGCAGGATGAGGCCCGTCGCCATCGGGAATCAACAGATAGGCAGGCACCCTATACCAACGGGACAGGGCGATGGAGAGTTTCTTGACGGTGTAGCCGTCCCTCCTCTCCTCGCCTATCACCCTCACGTCATAATCCGCGGCGGCGGGAGCGGCGGGACCCATGCACTCATACACCTTGCGGCGGGCTTTCTCCCTCCAGGCGGCAAAGTCGCGTTCTAGATCGTTCCCCCACTCCATGGGATAAGACAGAGAAGCCTGTATACTATCAATGTATACAGGCATCTCGTGGTCATACTCGTAACTGCCTCTCGCCTGGCCAAAGGCCGTCAATGAGCAGCAGGCGAACAACGCCAAGCCAAAGGCCTTTCTCATTCGCCCTCGGCAAGTGGAGCGGCCTGAGTGTAAACGCGGGCGCCAAGCTCCTTGTCCAGCATATAGAGACCATAGCCATTGTCGCCTATCATCTCCAGCTTGTCTATGATGTCTTGCGCGGTCTCTTCTTCTTCCACCTGCTCATCCACAAACCATTTCAACATGCTCTGCGTGGCGTAGTCGTTCTCCGCGGTGGTCAGGGCGAAAAGGTTGTTGATCAAGGAGGTTACCTTCTGCTCGTGTGCCAAGGTGTCCTTGTATACGTCCAGTATGCTGTTCCAACTGGTGGGCACAGCGTCGATGGCCTTCAGCGTCACCTTTCCGTTGCGGGAGATGATATAGTTGAAAAGTATCTTGGCATGGTCTTGCTCCTCCTCAAACTGCACCTCAAACCATTTTCCCATGCCCGACTTGCCCTCGGCGTGACAATAGGCCGACATGGAAAGATACAAGTAAGCCGACCAAAGCTCGGCATTAATCTGGGCGTTCAACGCCTCTTCAATCTTCTTGTTCAGCATAATAATATTCCTGGTTTAAATCGTTTCTAAGCTAATCGTTTTTGTTATGCGAAATTACAAAATTATGGGTAACACACCAAATTCAGCGCACTCTTTTAACTAAATTTAGACTTAACGTGAATTTGGCGAATTTGTTTTGCGCATATCGAATATATAAGTTATAATATTCTTATCTTCGATACTATCTGAAAGACAGCTATAATACAGACGCTACTCTCCCGCGATGGTGGCCACCACACGGCGAGGGCCGCCATAGTCACGGAACTCGCAAAGGTAGATGCCCTGCCAGGTGCCGAGGTTCAGCCTGCCGTCCGTGATGGGGACAGTAATGGATTCACCCACTATCACCGTCTTGGCGTGGGCGGGCATGTCGTCATCGCCCTCCAAAGTGTGAAGATAATAAGGCTCACGCTCTTTCACCATCCTGTTAAAGATTGACTCCAAGTCGGCACGCACGTCGGGATCGGCGTTCTCGTTGATGGACAAGGCTGCCGAGGTATGCTTCACGAACAAGTGGAGCACACCCACCTTGGGCAGCGGGGGCAAATGGCGCAGCACCTCGCCTGTCACCAGGTGGAAGCCCCTGCGCCTGGGCTGTAACTGAAACTCTACTTGTTGCCACATGGCTCTTTCGCTGTTTGATATACCAGAAACATTCATAAACGAGGTATCGCACGGACAGGGACACCCTGCCCATGCGATACCTATCTTAACATAAACGTGTATGAAAAAAGGGGCATCAATCCTTGGGGGCGATGTCGGCCGCTTTGAGCATGTCGGCTACCTCGGCATTGACACGCCGTGCAAACTCCTCCATGGTCATGGTGGCTTGCTCACCGCCACCCTGCTTGCGCATGGACACGAGGCCGTCGGCAGCTTCCTTCTCGCCCACGATAATCATATAGGGCACACGCTTGATTTCGTTGTCGCGTATCTTGCGGCCTATCTTCTCATTGCGGTCGTCGAGCGTAGCCCTCACGCCCTGGGTGTCGAGATACTTGGCCACCTGGCGGGCGTAGTCGTTGTACTTCTCCGAAATGGGAAGTATGGCCACCTGATCTGGCGTGAGCCACAAGGGGAAGTGGCCAGCTGTATGCTCGATGAGCACAGCCACGAAACGCTCCATGCTGCCGAAGGGGGCACGGTGTATCATGACAGGCACCTTCTTGGTGTTGTCCTCGTCGGTGTACTCCAGCTTGAAGCGCTGCGGCAGGTTGTAGTCCACCTGTATGGTGCCCAGCTGCCAGCGCCTGCCCAGTGCGTCCTTGACCATGAAGTCGAGCTTGGGGCCGTAGAAGGCGGCCTCGCCCAGCTCCACGCGGGCGTTGAGTCCCTTCTCCTGGCAGGCCTCCTTGATGGCGGTCTCGCTCTCCTCCCACACCTCGTCGCTGCCTATGTACTTCTCCTTGTCGTTGGGGTCGCGCAGGCTGATCTGTGCCTCGAAGTCCTGGAAGTCGAAGATGTTGAACACGGCCTGTATGATGTCCATCACGCGCAGGAACTCGGCCTTCACCTGGTCGGGGCGGCAGAAGATGTGCGCGTCGTCCTGGGTGAAGGAGCGCACGCGGGTGAGGCCGTGCAGCTCGCCGCTCTTCTCGTAGCGGTAGACGGTGCCGAACTCGGCGATGCGCAGGGGCAGGTCCTTGTAGGAGCGGGGCCTCCAGGCGAACACCTCGCAGTGGTGGGGGCAGTTCATGGGCTTGAGCATGTACTCCTCGTCCTCCTCGGGAGTGTGGATGGGCTGGAAGCTGTCCTTGCCGTAGTGGGCGTAGTGCCCAGAAGTGACATAGAGGTTCTTGCTGCCGATATGGGGAGTGATGACCTCCTGGTAGCCAAAGCGGGTCTGTATCTTGCGCAACATGTCTTGCAAGCGCAGACGCAACTCCGTTCCCTTGGGCAGCCAGATGGGAAGACCCTTGCCCACGCGCTCGGAGAAGAAGAAGAGATCCATCTCCTTGCCTATCTTGCGATGGTCGCGTTTCTTGGCTTCCTCCAACATGACGAGATACTCATCGAGCATCTTCTTCTTGGGGAAGGAGATGCCATAGATGCGTGTCATCTGCTCGCGCTTGGCGTCTCCGCGCCAGAAAGCGCCGGCCACGCTGGTAATCTTCACGGCCTTGATGATGCCCGTGGAAACCAAGTGAGGACCACGGCAGAGGTCGGTGAAGTTGCCTTGGGTGTAAGTGGAGATGGTGCCATCCTCCAAATCCTGCTCTATGTGCTCGCACTTGTAGTCCTGGCCGTCGGCCTTGAACTCCTTGAGTGCGTCGGCCTTGGAGATATCCTTCCTCACCACGGGCTCATCCCGCTTGGCCAGCTCCATCATCTTGGCTTCTATCTTGGGAAAATCGTTCTCGGAAATGACATCGCCGGCCTTGGGCATCACGTCATAGAAGAAACCATTCTCAATGGCGGGGCCAAAACCGAATTGTATGCCAGGATAAAGCTCTTGCAAAGCCTCGGCCAAAAGGTGAGCCGACGTGTGCCAGAAGGTATGCTTGCCTTCCTCGTCCTCGAACTTGTAGAGCGCGATGGTAGCGTCCTCGTTGATGGGACGATTCAACTCTACGGTCTCGCCATTGACCCCGCAAGATACAACGTTGCGGGCGAGAGCAGGCGATATGCTCTCAGCAATTTGCAAACCCGTGACTCCCTGCTCGTATTCGCGAACGGAGCCGTCGGGGAAAGTGATTTTTACCATAACAAATTATACGATTATTTGTAACTATATGTGTAAACTCTCTTTGTTCCGCGCAAAGTTATCACAAATCCACGACATGCCCAAACTTTGGGACTGTTTTTTGCTGCCATGGGTGGATTTTCCGCTCTCCTCCCTATTGGCTGACGGTCACCCGCAAAGGCATGGAAAGAGATTGCCGCCAAGCCCACAGCCAAGCATACCACTCCCGCTCGCCCCGGAATCCGAAATCCTCATTGGCACTGGTGTAGGCCAGTTTATAGTGAAGTGACTGCCCCCGCGGCCTCACCACCATCGTGTAGTCATCCTTATTGGCGGGAAGTTCGCTGTCCAGATAGTCTCCAGGCACGTAGATTCCCAGCCCCACGGTCTCCTGCTTGTGCTTGCCGTCATCCTTGCCCGTGGGCCAGTCGGTGCCATAGCAGCCCCTAAGACCTTGGTGGTCGGTGTACTCGGTGGAGTTCTTGACGTTGATAATCCCCGTGGCAAAACGATAGGCACTCACGTCACGGTCAAAAGTCACATCCACATCCACGTCCCTGTGGCCTGCATAGAGCGTGTAGCGTATCACCATGTTGACGGGTTTCAGCCCAGGAGCGGGCACGTAGCCCAGGTCTTCCACCTCCACAATGGCTCTGAGCGGCCCTTCGGCGACCACCCGCTGCGTGCGCCAGCGGACGCTGTCAAGCTGCAACGAACGGCTGCCGTCCCAGCCTCTCAAAGCGCCCAAGCCATAGGTGTCGCCCACCCAAAGCACGTCATCTCCCATCCCCGCCGCCAACTGCGCCGAGTCGGGATAGAACTGCGTGGCCTCCAAGATCAGTCCCTTACGCGGCTTGCCGTAGATGTCCACGGTCTGTCGGTGGTCATAATACACCCTGAGAGCCACCAGCTCACTTTCGAAACAGACACCATGGGCGTGAACGTAATGATAGGGGTCTTTCGTGCGGGGGGCAAAGGTGATGGAGCGTACCCAAGTATCTTGCCGGTTCTTTGCCCGTTTCTTGTCGCGGCTGGGCAAGATGAGTTGGGCGTGGGTGCGAGCGGCATAACGGGCTTGCCGCCCATCCTCATAGAGTATGACTTGATAGGCCTGGCTTTCCCGCGGCTCCACGTTCACCAAGAAGCAAAGCTCGTCGGCGCGGCAATCCCCGTCGAGATCGTCCAGCTGGCAGGGGATTTCCCTTCCCTCTCTCGTGACCACCGCACGTACCACGTCCAGGTCATAAGGCGACAGGTCCACTACCACGGGCTGGTCTTTTCTCTCCTCTTGGACGGGATTGATGATGGTCACTGTCAACGATGTCTGTGCCGCACAAGTGACAGAGAACAACCACGACAATAAAATCATTAAGTGTTTGTTTTTCATCTGTTTTAGCCAATTAGTCAATAGTGGAAGTTTATAGTGGCAATTGGGTATACAGTTTTTTGCCACGAGCATAATACTGCCACACTAACGAACAAGGAGCGATTTCGGGAATAGACTCCAACTTGCGGGCGGCGGCTATACGCTGGCGGTCTTCCTCGAACTGCCTCCGCCACTGGCGAAAAGCCTTACGGGCACGAAAGATGGCCTTGAAATCTCCCACGTTGCCATGCAGCAAGAGGGTCTGGAAGGCGGCGATATAGTCCAGCCACCAACGCACACGCATCACATGGCGCAATTCTCCATCGGGCAAGTTCTTGTAAAGCATGGTAAGATTGTTGCGGAAATTGAGGAAAGTCTTCCGGGGATTGCCCTGTGGCAAGGTGCCGCCTCCCACATGGTAGACCACACTTTGGGGCAAGCAATAAAGCTTTCGGCCACGGGAGCGAAGTCTCCAGCAGAGATCTATTTCCTCGTTATGGGCGAAAAAGCGTCCGTCCAACCCGTCCACGGCCCAATAGTCGCGGGAGCGAATCATCATGCAAGCGCCCGTGGTCCAGAACACCTCAGCGGGCATATCGTATTGGCCATGGTCTTTTTCCACCGTGTCAAATATCCTCCCCCTGCAAAAGGGATAGCCATACCTGTCCATGAACCCACCACAGGCCCCGGCGTACTCAAAGGAAGAATGGTCCCGCTCAGAGAGCAGCTTGGGCTGGCAGGCGGCCACCTCGGGATGGCTCTCCATGAAACCAAGCAAGGGAGTGAGCCAGCCAGGAGTCACCGCCACGTCTGAATTGATCAACACGTAATATTCCGCCTCTATCTGACGCAAAGCACGGTTGTAACCCTCCGCGAAACCATAGTTGGTATCGAGCTTCAACGTGCGCACCGCAGGGCATTCCCGCTCCAACCAAGCCAAGGAGCCATCCGTGGAGTCGTTGTCGGCCACCCAGACCTCTGCCTCATCCATGGAAAAATTGACCACCGAGGGCAAATATTTGCGCATCATCGGCAGTCCATTCCAGTTGAGTATCACTACAGCAATTTTACCCATATCCCGCGAAGATACGAGTAAATTCGCAAACTCAGGGCATTTGTCGCAATTTATTTCGCAAAAGATCGGTAAATTCGTGGTTTTTCAGTCCCCAACGAGGCGCAATCAACTTGTCGGGAGGGCATTGGCTGACGAAACGCTCCAGTATCAGGTCATCGCGCAAGAGGCTGATATAACGGGCGATGAGGTCGAGATATTCCTCCACCGTATAGACATGGAAAGGCTTTTCCTCGTAAAGGGCGGCCAAACGGGTGGCTTTCACGATTTGCAGTTGGTGGATTTTCAAGATGTCAATGGGAAGGGAAGAAATAACGGGAGCCTGGCGCAGCGATTCCGCCGCGTCCTCACCAGGCAACCCCAAGATGACATGGGCACCTGTCAAGATGCCTCTTTGATGGGTGCGCTCCACAGCCTGGCGGGCACAGGCGAAGTCATGGCCTCTGTTAATGAGACGCAACGTAGCGTCGTTAGCCGTCTCCACGCCATACTCCACCAAGAGGAATGTTCGCCTGTTAAGCCCCTCCAGGTAGTCCAAGAGTTCATCGGAGACACAATCGGGACGGGTGCCTATCACCAGTCCAACCACATCGGGTACGCGCAACGCCTCCTCATAGAGTTTTCGCAACTTGGAAACAGGAGCATAGGTATTGGTAAAGGCCTGGAAATAAGCAAGGTACTTCATGTCGGGATACTTTCGCTGAAAGAATCGTTTCCCCTCCTCCAGCTGCTCGGTGACCGACTTAAGAGGATTGCAATAAGAGGGGTTGAAAGTCCGATTGTCACAATAAACGCAACCGCCCGTAGAGAGGCGGCCATCCCTGTTGGGACAGGTGAATCCAGCGTCTACGGCAATCTTCTGCACCCTGAAAGGGAACCGCTGGCGTATCCAAGTGCCGAAATCGTTATAGGCGAGCATTTTCTAGAGAATGGCTTCCACCCGCAAAGCGGTATGGTCTGCGTTGAAGTCGCCCAACTTGACACGCTTCAACTGGTTGTCATATTCCGGCCTCGCCTCCCCAGGCGACAGCTCAACACGGACATAATTTCGGGTAAAGCCGTGCATGGCCTTGCCCGCCGGGGCTTTCTCGAACAGCACCTCCGCCTCCCGCCCTCTATGGGCAGCATAGAAAGCCTCCGTCTTCCGGTCGCTCAGCTCCAACAGCAGCTTGCTCCTACGCTTCTTCTCCGCCTCTTCCACCACGTACGGAATGCGCAAGGCCGCCGTGCCTGGCCGCTCTGAATATGGGAAGACATGAAGCTGCGTAACGGGCAGCGATTCCAAAAAGTGATAGGTATGGTCAAAATACTCGGGTAATTCGCCTCGGCAGCCCACCATCACGTCCACGCCAATGAAGGCCCAGGGCATGCGCTCCTTGATATGATGCACCTTATCAGCAAAAAGGGCGGTATCATAGCGGCGGTGCATCAAGCGAAGCACCTCATCGCTGCCGCTCTGCAGAGGAATATGGAAATGGGGCATAAAGGCACGTGAAGTGGCGCAGAAATCTATCAACTCATCATCGCACAAGTCTGGCTCCAAGCTGGATATGCGGAAACGGCTGATACCTTCCACCCCATCCAAGGCCTTCACCAAATCGATGAACCTTTCCCCCGTGGTACGACCGAAATCGCCTATGTTCACGCCCGTCAACACGATTTCCTGGCCTCCCTCACGGGCTGCCTCCCTGGCCTGCTCCACCAAAGTGGCGATAGAGGGGTTGCGGGAATTGCCACGGGCATAAGGTATCGTGCAATAGGTGCAATAATAGTTGCAGCCATCCTGCACTTTCAGGAAGTAACGGGTACGATTGCCACGGGAACAGCTGGGCTGGAAGTCCTTAATATCCTTTGTCTTCACGGAGTGGTAGCGATGCAAATGACCTTCGCCACGTTGACTGAAAGCCTCGGCGAGATACTGCGTGAGACGGGCTTTCTCATTGGAGCCCAACACAAGGTCAACGCCCTCTATCTGGCTTACTTCCCTGGAGGACAACTGGGCATAACAACCCGTCACCACCACGAAAGCCCCTGGATGTTGCCTCACCATGCGATGGATGGCTTGCCGGCACTTGTGGTCGGCCACTTCCGTCACCGAACATGTGTTAATCAAGCACAGGTCGGCACGTTCTCCCTTCTTGGCCGCATGCACGCCCATCTCCTCCAACATCTTGGCGAAAGTGGCCGTCTCGGCAAAATTGAGCTTGCATCCCAATGTACAGTAGGCAGCCTTCTTGCCCTGCAAAGCACTCGAGTCTATCATCACTATCAGGTCTTTTCCTCCAGCCAGTCGCTATCGCACCAGCCCGTATTATACAATATGAATATCCTCAATTCCCCCAACAGGAAATAAGAAGCATTTTTATGGTAAACCTCCGCCTTCAAAGTATCCTTGCTTCTATGGCCAAGTATTATTGGATACTTCACTATTTATCCTTGCTTCTATCGCGGTTGAAGCATAGTTTCATTTGCAAGGGAGTAATTGGGCAAAATGCGGATATTCATTTTATACAAAAAAGCCGCCAAGTCTGAGACTTGGCGGTGTTTCTCCAAATTTTTCAGTTCTAGCTACTCGCTAATTACTCAGCAACAGTAGTGTCAACTGCAGCGGTGTCAGCTGCAACAGTGTCAACAACAGCGGTATCAACAGCTGCGGTATCCTCTGCAGGAGCCTGAGCGGTTTTGTTACCACAAGATGCGAAAGAGATAGCTGCGATAGCTACGAACATTAAAACTAATTTCTTCATTTTCTTTGCTTTTTAAATCAGTAAAACAATCATTCATTTATTAAAACGATGCAAAGGTAAGTATTTTTTTTATTCGTTGTTCTTTTTTTTTCGTTTTTTTTTAGGTCATTTCCGTAACTTTTTTGATAATGCCTGTAAATCAATTGTTTACGAATTATTAATTAATGTTAACAACTTAATTGTGTGCCCAAACAGCCTTGATTCCTCCCAAAATCAACTTCCCTAACAGATACCCGAAATTGTCCTTTCATCACCGTCTCCGCCACCTTCAACCAATCCCAGTTTCACTACCATCTGGATGAAACATTTTGACCCGAGACGTCATTAGACTTTGAGAGTAATACAACGTGAGTTCGATGAATCTCAGCTTACTGGCGAAGGCGCGAGATAACAGGAACAAAACCAAGAGAATATAGTATACTTTTGCATTCCACGACGTGAAATAGCTATTTCACGTCGAGAAACAGCCATTCCACGTCGTGGAATAGCTATTTCACGTCGTGGAACAGACTTTTCTTCTACCTTCTTGGAGTTTATGTACTATATGAAAAGGATTTTAGATATGCGTAAAACACAATTCGCCGAACTCATGAATACACAACAGGGAAAACCACCATGAAACAAAAATATAGAAGCAAAAAAGGTGAAGTCTCTCACGAGACCCCACCCCTTTAAACCAAATATGAAGAATCTAATTAAAACTCATCCCACGCCTTGATGTCTATCTCGTCAAGCGAAAGAGAGCAGAAGGCATTGATAAACGCACTGGCCAAGCGACTATTAGTAATCAAGGGGACATTGAGGTCGATGGCCGCACGACGTATCTTATAACCATTAGACAACTCCGACACGGTCAAATCCTTGGGAATGTTGACCACCATGTCTATCTTATGCTCATGCAGCATATCAAGTGCCTGCGGGTGCTTTCCTTCCTCAGATGGCCAGTACACCAAGGTGTTCTCTATGCCGTTCTCGGTTAAATACTTGCTGGTGCCAGATGTGGCATAGAGCGTATAGCCATGGTCGCGCAGCTGACGCGCGGCATCGAGCATCTCGGCCTTCTGCTTGGCTCCACCCGTGGAAAGCAGAATGCTCTTCTCGGGGATGCGATGACCTACGGAAAGCATACTCTTGAGCAGAGCTTGATTGGTGTCGTCACCCAAACAGCCTACCTCGCCCGTAGAACTCATGTCCACTCCCAACACGGGATCGGCCTTCTGCAAGCGATTGAAGGAGAATTGGCTGGCCTTGATGCCCACATAATCCAAGTCGAAAAGATTCTTGTTGGGCTTCTCCACTGGCAATCCCAGCATCACCCTGGTGGCCAACTCTATCAAATTAATCTTGAGCACCTTGCTCACGAAGGGGAACGAGCGGCTGGCGCGCAAATTGCACTCGATAACCAATATTTCGTTCTCCCTAGCCATGAACTGGATGTTGAACGGACCATTGATATGGAGCGCCTTGGCTATTTGCTTGCTCACGCGCTTGATACGACGCAGGGTCTCGACATAAAGCTTTTGGGGAGGGAACTGAATTGTAGCGTCACCGGAATGGACACCAGCGAACTCAATATGCTCGGAAATAGCGTAGGCGATGATCTCGCCATTCTTGGCCACGGCATCCATCTCTATCTCCTTGGCATGCTCGATGAACTTGCTGACCACCACGGGATGGTCTTCGCTCACATTGGCGGCCAACTGCAAGAAACGGCGCAACTCGTCCTCATTGGAGCAAACATTCATGGCCGCTCCAGAAAGCACGTAAGAAGGACGCACCAATACAGGGAAGCCCACACGCTCAATGAACTTGTCGATATCCTCCATGCTGGTCAATGCACTCCACTCGGGTTGATTAATCCCATTGCGAGTCAACATGGCCGAGAACTTGGCGCGGTCTTCCGCCCCGTCGATATCCTTGGCGGACGTTCCCAAGATGGGTACGTTCTCAGCATCAAGCTTCATGGCAAGATTGTTGGGTATCTGGCCGCCCGTGCTCACGATTACGCCATAGGGCATCTCCAAGTCTATGATGTCCATTACGCGCTCAAAGGTAAGCTCATCGAAATAGAGCCTGTCGCACATATCATAATCAGTGGAAACGGTTTCTGGATTGTAATTAATCATCACCGAACGCCATCCTTCCTTGCGAATGGTATTGAGCGCCTGCACGCCACACCAGTCAAACTCTACCGAACTGCCAATGCGGTAAGCACCAGAGCCCAGTACGATGATGGAACGCTTGTCGTGGGCAAAGTCTATGTCACTAGACACGCCCGAATAGGTGACATACAGGTAATTGGTCTGGGCAGGATACTCTGCGGCCAAGGTATCTATTTGTTTCACCACGGGAAGGATGCCCTGGCTCTTACGCAAGTTGCGCACTACAAGCATAGCCTTGTGCATGTTGTGGAGCTCATCCTCCAGTCCCACGGCCCTGGCCACCTGGAAGTCGGAGAAGCCATATACCTTGGCCTCCCTAAGCAAATCCTTGCCCAATGTGTTGATATTGCACTTCTTTAGTTCCTCGTCAATGTCAATGATATGCTTCAACTTCTCCAGGAACCACTTGTCAATCTTGGTCAAGTCGTGTATCTGGTCTATGGTGTAGCCCTTATGCATAGCCTTCGAGATAACGAAGACTCGCTTGTCTGTTGGCTCCATCAAAGCTTCGTCTATATCGGGTATTTCCAACTCCTTGTTTTCTACGTAGCCGTGCATACCCTGCCCTATCATACGCAAACCCTTCTGTATGGCTTCCTCGAAGTTACGGCCAATGGCCATCACCTCGCCCACGGACTTCATGGATGAACCAAGCTCCTTGTCCACGCCACGGAACTTGCTGAGATCCCAACGGGGTATCTTACAAACCACATAGTCCAAGGCTGGCTCAAAAAAGGCACTGGTGGTCTTGGTGACAGAGTTCTTCAGTTCAAACAATCCATAGCCCATGCCCAATTTGGCTGCGACAAAAGCCAAGGGGTAACCCGTGGCCTTGGAAGCCAAAGCGGAAGAACGGCTCAACCTGGCGTTGACCTCTATCACACGATAATCCTCGCTTTTTGGGTCGAAGGCGTATTGTACGTTGCATTCACCCACGATGCCGATATGGCGGATAATCTTGATGGCCAAAGCACGGAGTTTATGATACTCGCTGTTAGTCAACGTTTGCGAAGGAGCGATGACAATACTCTCGCCTGTATGGATGCCCAGAGGGTCGAAATTCTCCATGTTACATACCGTCACGCAGTTGTCATAACGGTCACGCACCACCTCGTATTCTATCTCCTTCCAACCTTTGAGGCTTTTCTCAACCAATACTTGTGGAGAGAAAGAGAAAGCTTTCTCGGCTAACTTGTTGAGTTCCTCCTCGTTATCCGCAAAGCCACTACCAAGTCCACCCAAGGCATAAGCGGCCCTGATAATTACTGGATAGCCCAAGTCCGCCGCAGCCTTACGGGCTTGCTCAATGTTCTCGCACGCCTCACTCTTGATGGTCTTCACGCCTATCTCGTCAAGACGCTCCACGAAGAGTTCCCGGTCCTCAGTGTCCATGATGGCTTGCACAGGTGTACCCAGCACCCGGACATTATACTTTTCGAGTATGCCACCACGATATAACTCCACGCCACAATTAAGCGCAGTCTGTCCACCAAAACTGAGCAATATGCCATCGGGACGCTCTTTCTCTATCACACGCTCCACGAAATAAGGCTGAACGGGCAGGAAATAAATCCTGTCGGCCACATTCTCGGAAGTTTGTACAGTGGCGATATTAGGATTGATGAGCACAGTCTCCACGCCCTCTTCCTTCAAAGCCTTCAAGGCCTGGGAACCAGAGTAGTCAAACTCACCAGCCTCACCTATCTTCAACGCTCCTGAACCCAGTAGCAATACTTTCTTGATATCTTGGTCTTTCATCTGTCTCGCTTATTTTAAGTAACCTACGAATTTGTCAAATATCCACTCGGTATCCACTGGTCCTGAGCACGCCTCGGGGTGGAACTGGCTGGAAAACCAAGGATTCGTCTTATGGCGAATACCTTCATTGGAGCCGTCGTTCATGTTGACAAATAGCTCCTCCCAGTCCGCACCCAATGTCTTGGCGTTGACGGCATAGCCATGATTCTGGCTCGTGACATAGCAGCGATTGGTACCTACCATGCGCACAGGCTGGTTGTGGGAACGGTGGCCATATTTCAACTTATAAATCTGCGCACCCCCAGCCTTGGACAGCAACTGGTTGCCCATGCAAATGCCGCAAATGGGCTTCACGCTCATATCCATCTGCTTGCGAATGACGTTCACGGCATCCTCGCACATATCCGGGTCACCAGGACCATTGGCCAAGAAGAGCCCATCGAAGTCCATGCCAGTGTAATCATAGTTCCAAGGCACTCGAATGACTTCCACGCCCCTGTTGACCAAGCAACGGATAATATTCATCTTCACGCCACAATCCACGAGCACCACCTTCTTGCCGGCACCCTCGTTGTAGCGTATCACTTGCTTACAGCTCACTTGATCCACGAAGTTCACGCCCTCATAATCAGCCTCGGGAATATTATCAGGCTCATCATCGAAGAGAATCTTGCCCATCATGACCCCATGCTCTCTCAGCACCTTGGTCAGCTCGCGGGTATCTATGCCCGTAATACCTGTAACCTTCTCCCTATTCAACCATTGAGAAAGGCTCTCCACCGCATTCCAATGGCTGTAGTTCGCACTGTAGTCGCTCACGATAATGGCTGAGGCATATATCTTGTCACTCTCCATGAAAGTGGGTATCCCATTCTTCTCTATCGTGAAAGGAGGAACACCATAGTTGCCTACCAGAGGATAAGTGAGCACCATCAACTGCCCCGCGTAAGAGGGATCAGTAAGGCTCTCTGGATATCCTATCATCGCGGTGTTGAACACCACTTCACCCGCTACGGGGGCATCATATCCAAACGACTTTCCATGGAATTTCGTTCCATCGCTCAGTACCAAGGTCACTTTCTTCATCGCTGTATCTCAAATTTACTTCTTTATTATATATATGAATAGAAGGATTTATTCCACACCATGAGTATGCTCCATATAGTTGATAAAAGCCTGGTTGCAAAGTCTCGTACCACCAGGCGTGGGGAACTTACCCGTAAAATACCAATCGCCCTTGTGGTTGGGAATAGCCTCGTGCAAACCCTCGATACTTTGGTACACCAACTCAATGGGGGTCGTCACGCCCTCCGGGCGCAACATCTCCACGATTTTATGGTTAATCTCATCAACGGTGAAAGGCGCGTAAATGTCCCTCACCCTGTTCACCATCTCCTCTACAGGCTTCTGCAACTCAGCCTTGCAAGCGGCATAAGTATCTTTCAACAGGGAGTCCATCCCTCTATCTTTCAGCAAAGCCACCGTGGCGCGGAACACACAGAATTCCTCCAGCCTGGCCATGTCTATACCATAATAGTCGGGATAGCGTATCTGCGGCGCACTGGAGACAATGACCATCTTGCGAGGATGCAACCTGTCGAGTATACGGAGAATGCTCTCCTTAAGCGTGGTTCCACGCACGATGGAGTCGTCTATAATGACCAGGTTGTCCACGTAGGGAGTCAGACTGCCATATGTCACGTCATAGACATGGCGGGCCAAGTCGTTGCGCGAGTTGCCCTCAGTGATGAAAGTGCGCAGTTTGATGTCTTTCCAGGCCACTTTCTCCGAGCGCACATAACTGTTCATGAGCTTGCGCAACTCCTCCCGGCTGGGCTTGTGGTCCAGGTTGGCGATATAGTCTATCTTCTTCTCGTTCAGGTAACTCTTGAAACCGCCCAACATGCCATAATAAGCCATCTCAGCTGTATTGGGAATATAAGAGAACACAGTGTGTTCCACGTCGTAGTCTATGGCTTTGAGGATGGGCTCGGTCAACTGCTCACCCAATTTCCGCCGTTCTTGATAGATGTCCCTGTCAGAACCGCGGCTGAAATAGATACGCTCGAAAGAGCAGGCGGAGTCACCCCGTTGGTCCAAAATGCGTTCCACGCGGCATTCCCCTTTCCTGTTCACCAGCAATGACATGCCAGGCTTCAGTTCTTGTATGTCTTCCGTCTCCAAGTCAAAGGTGGTCTGCAGCACAGGCCGCTCGCTGGCCAGAGCCACTATCTCTTCGTCTTGATAGTAAAAAGCGGGCCTAATGCCCCAAGGGTCACGCATGGAGAACATCTCGCCCGAGCCAGTGATGCCACACACCACATATCCGCCGTCAAAACCTTCCATGGTGGTCTTCAACACGTTCTCCATCTTCACATGGTCTTCTATATAGCGGGTGATGTCAGTGTGTTGCAGTCCCAGTCGTTTAGCTTCCTCGAAGTTTCTTTCCACCTCGCGGTCAAGCCTGTGACCCATTAGTTCCAACATGATGTAGCTGTCGCTATAGATACGGGGACACTGTCCTTGCTCGGTAAGCCTGTCGAATATCTGCTCTATATTGGTCATGTTGAAATTGCCGCAAAGACAGAGGTTCTTGGCTTTCCAGTTGTTGCGGCGCAAGAATGGGTGTACGTAGCTGAGCCCACTCTTTCCCGTGGTGCTGTAACGCAAGTGCCCCATGTAAAGCTCTCCAGCGAACGGGAGATGCTCCCGGGCATAAACAGGGTCGGAAATCAAGCCAGGCTCTAGTCCCTTGAACTTCTTTCCCACGA
The DNA here is from genome assembly GCA_000435635.1 of Prevotella sp. CAG:1320. Classification (GTDB taxonomy): domain Bacteria; phylum Bacteroidota; class Bacteroidia; order Bacteroidales; family Bacteroidaceae; genus Prevotella; species Prevotella avicola. The sequence continues at coordinate 55,736 of FR882149.1, forward strand.
GTCCGAATATCTCGGTGATAGCGTTGCTGCCCTCGGCGCGTTCACGGAACATATACTCATGACCCGGCTCGGACTCCAGTTTCACGCAAGCCAATCCGGCTCCTTCCTGTCCGCGGTTGTGCTGCTTCTCCATCATCAAGTATAGCTTGTTGATGCCATACATCCATGTGCCATACTTCTGCTGGTAATACTCCAAGGGCTTCAACAGCCTAATCATCGCGACACCGCATTCATGCTTCAGTGGTTCCATCTCTTTCTCTTTATGCTTGGTTATCCTTTTGTCTTGTTATTCCACGGTAACTGACTTCGCCAAGTTCCTGGGCTGATCCACGTCCTTGCCCTTGCAGACAGCTATATGATAGGCCAACAATTGCAAGGGGACAGTGGCTATCAGCGGCTCCAGGCACTCCAACGTGTCAGGCAGTTCTATCACCTCATCGGCTATCTTGCTGATGGTCTCGTCGCCCTTGGTGACCAGGGCTATCACCTTGCCCTTGCGAGCCTTGATTTCCTGTATGTTGGAGAGCACTTTCTCATACATGGCGTTGTGGGTGGCTATCACTACCACAGGCATATCGGAATCTATCAACGCAATGGGGCCGTGCTTCATCTCCGCGGCGGGATAGCCCTCGGCGTGGATATAGCTGATTTCCTTTAATTTCAAGGCTCCTTCCAGTGCCACAGGATAGCTGTACCCCCTGCCTAAATACAGGAAGTTATGGGCATATGTGAAAGTACGGCTAAGGTCGGCTATCTTGTTGTTGAGCCCCAACACCTCGTTAATCCTGGCGGGTACATTCCAAAGCCCCTGGGCTATGGCTTGGTATTCCGCCTCACCGATAGTGCCTTTCTCCTTGCCAATAGCCAACGCCAACAACGTGAGCACCGTCACCTGGCCAGTGAAGGCCTTGGTGCTGGCTACGCCAATTTCCGGACCCACATGGATATAGGTGCCCGTATCTGTGGCACGGGCTATGCTGGAGGCGATGGCGTTGCAGACACCATAAATGAAAGCGCCATTGCGCTTGGCCAATTCCACTGCCGCCAAAGTGTCAGCGGTCTCACCACTCTGCGAAATGGCTATGATCACATCATCGGAGGTGACTACAGGATTGCGATAACGGAACTCACTGGCATACTCCACTTCCACGGGTATGCGGCAGTAGCTCTCTATGAGCTGCTTGCCTATCAGGCCAGCGTGCCAAGAAGTCCCGCAAGCCACGATAATGAAACGCTTGGCGTTCACCAGCCTGTCACGATAATCCGTGATGGCACTCAAGACCACATCCATGCCATTGGGCGTAGAAACCACCCTGCCTCTCATGCAGTTTGTAAGACATTCCGGCTGCTCAAATATCTCCTTGAGCATGAAGTGGGGAAAACCACCTTTCTCTATCTGGCCTAAGTCAAGGTCTACAGTCTGCACCTCCGGACTGAGCTTCACGTTGAGTATATTCACCACCTTGAGCTCCTCGCCTTGTCTCATCACGGCGATGTTTCCATCTTCAAGGTACACAACTTTGTCAGTGTACTCTATGATGGGGCTGGCATCTGAGCCTAGGAAAAATTCCCCGTCGCCAATACCCACCACAAGGGGACTCTGCTTGCGTGCGGCGATAATTTGCCTAGGTTCCCGCTTGTCGATAACCGCGATGGCATAGGCTCCTATCACTTGCCTGAGGGCTACCTGCACACTAGTGAGCAGGTCAAGGCCCTTCTTCACCTGGATGTACTCTATCAACTGCACGAGTACCTCGGTATCGGTATCGCTCTCGAAACGCACGCCTTTCGCCATCAAGTTGCGCTTGATGGCGGCATAGTTCTCTATGATACCATTATGGATGATGACTAAGTTGCGGGATGAAGAATAATGGGGATGGGCATTGCGGGAAGAAGGTTCGCCATGGGTCGCCCATCGGGTATGGGCGATGCCTACACTGCCCGTGACATCCTTGTCTTCGCAATAAGCCTCCAGGTCGGAGACCTTCCCCTTGGTTTTGTATACACTCAAGTTGCCGTTGTCATTGACCAATGCCACGCCAGCGGAGTCGTAGCCCCTGTATTCCAGTCTCTTGAGTCCTTTCAGCAATATGGGGAAGGCTTCTCTCTTCCCCAGGTATCCTACTATGCCACACATGCACCTTTATATATTATATATATGTATTGTATCGTGAAGGATTATCTGCTTGCCATACCCTCCGGGCTTTTCCCTTACTTCAATATATTCACCACGAGGGCCGCCACGGAAGTGAGTATGCTGGCAAACGAGAACCACAGTTGAGTAGCCTGGCCGATGGAGGCGTTTTGCGTCTTCACGGAGTTTGGCTCCACGTAGAGTATGTCGTTTTGCTGCAAGTAGTAGTAAGGAGAGTTGATGATATTGGCATCATTGAGGTTCAGGCGGTATATATGCTTCTCGCCCTGCGCGTCCTCACGAATGAGCATCACGTTCTCGCGCTTGCCGTATACCGTCAAGTCGCCACATTGGGCCAGTGCCTCTATCACGCTCATCTTCTCCGTAGGCACGGAGACTACGCCAGGCCGAGCCACTTCACCCGTCACGGTCACCCTGTAACTAGCCATTCGCACGGTCACGATAGGATTTTCCTCTTTTGCCATATAAGGAGCTATTTTCTCCCTTATCAAGGCCTCGCACTCAGTCTTCGTGAGCCCGCCCACATGCAAGCTACCTACCACGGGGAAGTCTATGCGCCCTTGGTTGTCCACCAAATAGGTCTGCAAGTTACCGCCACTAGTGGTGATCTGCCCGTTGGTACCCAGCGTCTGTGAAACGGACAAGTTAAATGGCTTGGCCGCCTCGGGATCCGTGGTATTCACGGTGATGGTCAGCTGGTCTTTGGGCATGATCTTGGCGTCATACAACATCCTGGATGCAGCTAAACTGATAGAATCCGCGTTTTGGAAATAAGCTACGTTCTTGGAGCTCGCACAACTTCCGAGCATCAACACGACAGATACTGCCGCCAAGAGCGTGGGGAAAAACTTCTTCATCGCAATAAATAATATAGTTTATATTTTGCGCGAAGTTAGCGTTATTTTTCGAATACTGCAAATTTTAGAATGGATAATTGCCTTTTAAGGTATACGAATTTCCACGCACATCCGCCCGATAAGAGACGCGACACGGCAACCTGGCAAGAGACGCGGCGCGGCATGACGCGAGCGGCAAGCTCATCGACAAGTCAGACGAGGCGGCCAAAAAACTGGCAAGAAAGGGATTCCGGGTGTATCTAGACAGCGAGAAGAGCGACAAGTTCAAGGCTTCCACTCCTGACGGAAAGATAGAGAAGTTTGCGATGGACGTAAAGACAATAGGCAAAACCGGGAAGTACATCATAAAGTCAACATTGGAGAAAGCTTCCAGGCAAGGAGCGCGCACCGTTGTGTTGATGCAGGGTACAAAGAAGATGACGAGGCAATACGTGGAAAGACAAATATCATTGTTCCAACAAAAGTCACCCAAAAGGGCCAGAGATAAGATGGAGTATGTGATAGTGGTTGGGGCAAGCGGGAACGTACACCGCCATAAACTAAAATGAGCAGCACAGGTATGCCCGTCTGCTCCGGTGGCGCACCCTTTCGGCGAATACAAATAGTTATCATACACCCAAGTGTCGGCGTTGCGGGTACAAAGGTAAGAATAATAAATTGGAAACAAGAATGTTGAACAAAAAAATTAAGATTATGGCAAAAACATCAGGAGGAGTAAGAGGAAGCTCAGGAAGAAGTACAAAAGGGCGTACCGGGCCAGGATTTACACAACCGATAGAGAACGAGGCGTTTTCCCGTAGTGCGGCACAATCATCGCCACAGTTGGAAGTAAGATATGTGGCGGTAGATAAGATTACTGGCAATGAAGTATCGAATCCACTTGCTGATGCCAATGCTGTACGGAAATGGATTGGCTTGCAAGAGCGAGACGACCGAAGGGATGGTGTGTATGAGCGCGACAGCTATTATATCCGCGCAGTGAACGAGATTAGGAGACGCAGGTAATGGCCAAGACTGCGGGCGGTGTCCGAACATACAAGCAAGGAAGTTCAACCTACCGGAAGCGGCAAGCGGAAGTAGAGGCCATGCGTGCCAGCGGTCGTTACTCCTCCGTGGAGATGGGCAAAGGCGGAGGCTATGTAGCTGTCGAGAAAAGCACGGCGAAACACAAGCCCGAAGAACTGGAGGCAGCCCGCATACTTGCAGACAAGGGGTACAAGGTGACGCTGAAGAATGAAGCCGGCCTTGGGCATAAGGTGAAAACGCCAGATGGCTATCTGTTCTCCGCGTCCTTTGAGCAACGTACTCCGCAAGGAAGCAGTATAAGCAATGTCAAAAACGCATTGGCTCATGCCAAGGACAAGAACGCGGATGTTGCGGTCATCTATGACAAGAACCGATTATACAGCCGAAAGAATGTGGAAACCGGAATAAGACAATACGAGGCATTGAACAAATACAGGTTTAAACAGGTAATCGTTATTTCATCGCATGGGAACATACACCGTCATAAGCACAATAAATAAAAAAGCGGTATCAAAAGACACCGCTCCAGTGGGAAATATGACTGGAATGACCCACACACCCGGTGACGTTGCAATGGCAACCAGCAAGGCGGAGGGTACCGGGCAACCACATCCGCGCTCCAGTGAGTGCAAAGATAATTATTTTTAAACGAAAACAAGCTGAAAACAAGCTAAAATGTCAAGTTATGAGTACATAAAAGGAAAAGGCAACCGCTTCACAAGCGACAACCAGCCCGCCAACCGTGGCCGGAAGCCCAAGCTGTACACTATCGCCAAGAAGTCCTACGGCATCACGCTGGACGAGTTCAAGGAGGTGGTGAACTACCTTTGGCAGCTGCCCAAGGACGAGGTGAGGGAGATAGCCGAGCGGGGAGATACCCCGATATGGATGGCCAACGTGTGCCGCTCACTCTACAAGGACACGTCCAAGGGCGTGATGAACACCCTGCGCGAGCTGGTGCAGCTTATGTTCGGCAAGGAGCTGGCCACCAGGGTGGACGTGACCACCAACGGCAAGGACATAGGCCAGCGGCTCGTGTTCTCGCCCACGCCGCTCACCGAGCAGGACATCAAGGAAATAAAGGAGATACAGCATGGAGACGAGGAAGGTGGCAGTGACACCGGTATATCAGAAGCTTGACGCGGCCTATCGCTCCGGGCGGTACAACGTGTTCGTGCTGGAAGGCGGCTCTCGTTCGAGCAAGACGTATTCCATCATCCAATTTTGGATACGTTACGCCTTGGAGCACCAAGACCGCGAGCGGCGAGTCATCGTGTCCCGCCTGAAGGCCACGTGGATAACCGCCACCGTGCTGAAGGACTTCATGGACGTGCTGAAGGATTACGGTCTTTACGACTCCAAGCAGCACAACAAGTCCGTTGGCGCGGGCGTGTACAAGCTCTTTACCACCGATTTTTGGTTCTTGGGGCTTGACGACGAGCAGCGCATCCACGGCATGAAGTCGGACGCTTTCTGGATTAACGAGGCGGTGGAAGCCAGCTTCGACGATTACGCCCAGCTGATGCAGCGTTGCTCGGGTTTCGCCATCCTGGACTACAACCCTTCTTACGAGGAGCACTGGATATACGACAAGATATGCAAGCGCGAAAAGACGCGCTACATGCACTCCACGATGCTTGATAATCCGCTTATACCTGATAATGCCAAGGAACAGATTCTAAGCTATGAGCCAACGGAGTATAACATACAGCATGGGACAGCCGACAAGCGCAAGTGGCAGATATACGGCCTCGGCAAGCGCGCCAGCCTCGAAGGGCTCATATACGAGAACTGGGGGTATTGCAAGGAGATACCCGTATGGATGGACAAACGGGGCTACGGCATGGACTTGGGGTTCACGCTAGACCCGACAGGCATTGTGGAATGCGCTTTCGACGCGAAGACGAACACGCTTTATCTTCGTGAAGTGTGCTACCGAACGCACATGGAGTCGGCAGACATCATTCGGTTCTACAAGTCTATCCCACCCATGCGCATCATGTCGGAAAGCGCCGACCCTCGCCTTGTCAGCGAGATTTCAAACGCAGGTATCAGGATATATCCGGTCATCAAGGGACAAGGAAGCGTGGAAGCCTCCATTTCCGTGATGAAGGGGTACAAGATGCTGATAACCGAGGATAGCGTGAACTTGATAAAGGAGATTAAAAACTACACGTGGGAGTTTGACGACAAGGCCAAGCGGTTCATCAACCAGCCCGCCAAGGGACAGGCAGACCACCTGCTTGACGCTGCCCGCTATTGGGTGATGGGCGAATTGATGGGTCGCATCAAGCAGCCACGTGATTACTCGGGGATATTCGGGCATTAAGAAACTTGAGGCATGGCGAAGACGAGCGGAGGAGTGAGGGACTTGAGGCCGGGAATCGTGACACGAATGGCAAAGGGAAAAATCCTGTCCGTGCTTTCAGACATACGGAAGCAAGGGTTTTCCAGGGTTCCACCGTTCAAGATAGGCGGCGTGGAGAAGCGCATGAGTGAGTTCGCCGTCGGCAACGGCATCGAGCTTGGAAGCCGTGACATGTACATGAGCTCTCGCGCCATCGCCCACGCCACGCGGGACTCCAAGCGGGCCAAGGGACTGGCAGTGCCGGATGCGGACTTGGCCGACTTCCCCTCCAGGCGGAAGAAAATGAGTTTGTATTACGATAGCGACAAGGGGAATTTCACCTATACGGATGGGAAGGCGAAGTATGTCATACACCCTAACTACAGGCTGACGATGCCGGGCGGGAAGAAGAAAGTGGTGAATTTCATAACGGCCTCAAGAACGGACGGAAAGGAGTTCAACCAGCGGAACTACACGAAAATACGGTAGCCTCTCGCAAGTGGTGGAATCTCGAATCCACTCAAAAGGTGAACGAACACCTCCCACCGTTCCGACATCATGGCTCTCCTTGCCTTTGGCTACCGTACCGCGAATATACATATAATAATTGAATAAGCAAGCATGTTTAACGAAAAAAAAACTCGCAATCATGGCAAAGACATCAGGAGGAATTAGGGAGACCGGAGCGGGAACGAGGCAAGGAACCCTGGCGCGGGACCGTCCAGGCATGTCCGGGCACCAATCCCAGGCCGGTCATGAAAAATAGTTACACTTTCGACAAGACGCTGATAAAGTGCGGGAAAGGCGTTGTCAAAGCCGTACTTTGACGCGATAAAAGTACGGCTTTGACACGGTAAAAGTACGGCTTTTATCTGGTCGAAGTATTGATTGCTGATTATCAATAAGTTACAAACAATCGTCCAAACCAAGAAATAATATTACAAAAATGAACATGAGAACATTAGCAGAAGTTCTTGCATTGCAAGACACAAACCAGAAGATATACTACTTGAAGGTATGACTCTTCCGGAAACATCATAACATCTTTTGGAGGTAAAGGGGCGGAAGCTCGATTCAATTCAAAGGGAATACCGGAAAACACCATATTAACGCATAATCATCCGCGTGCTATCGGCGCAAGCGGAATAACGCGAATTGGAAACTCATTCTCAAAGCAGGATATTCCTCGTCTCCACGACTGGGGATGCGTGTTGTTGCCGCCTTGCGGTAATATTCCTGGCGACATTCAATACTGCTCCTCTTGCAAGCCAGTACTACTGCAAGTCCAGTACCAGCTAGCTGAAACCGCAGTACCAGCTAATTGAAACTCCAGTACCAGCTAGCTGAAACTCCAGTACCACTTAGCTGGCACTGAAAAGGATACTGTACTTCCAACAACATGGAGCTGTATATGTCGCGGCATCTTTATAACTTTTCGTCGAACTCATGCGATAAACAAGTTGTTTTGTCCGTCAAAACAACTTGTTTTGAGACCCAAGCTACCAGGGGCGGTAGTTCACGCCCTCGTCATAAACGTCTACGCCTTCAATGTTCTTGGTAGCCCTGACCACGCGAATGGTAACAGGCAAGGCTATCACCTCATAAAGGGTTTTGAGGATAATCTGGGAAAGGATGAGCGGCACCATCTCTCCCGCGGGTATCACTCCCCAAAAAGCGACAGGGAAAAAGACAAGGGAGTCGGCCGACTCGCCAAAGACAGTGCTGGCGATGGCTCGTAACGAGAAATGACGGCCACGGGAGCGCAACTTCATGCGACTCATCACATAAGCATTGATGAAAGAGCCAACCAAGAAAGCCATGAAAGAGGCGAATGCTATACGTGGCGCCAAACCGAAAACAGCGTGGAATCCCTCTTCCCCCTCCCAATATGAAGCCGCGGGAAGAGCGTCGGCGCTATTATCTCGCCATTTATCTACTATGAAAAAGCGGTTTATGTCCATGCCATTTCCATTTATATCCCACTATTTGCCGCACTCCCCGCCATGAAAGGCCAAAAAAGGAAAGCGTTCCGAAACCTAAAAAAATATTAATTACGGAAAGATAATTTTAAATAGCATGAAATTATTTCCTTACATCGGGAAACTATTGTAATTTTGTTTGCCAAACAAGAAAAGCATATGAACAAGGTATTTTTCGCTATAGTTGGTGCGCTGTTTCTCACCTCCTGCGCCAACACCTTTAATATCAGTGGCACGTCTAACGTTTCCACGCTGGACGGGCGCATGCTCTACCTGAAGGTAATACAAGACAACGAGCTGGCGAACCTAGACTCATGCGACGTGCTGCACGGGCAATTCCGCTTCGGCGGGCCGCTGGACTCCGTGCAAGTAGCCCATATCTTCATGGATGACGAGAACGTAATGCCAGTGGTATTGGAAGGAGGCAAGATACAGGTAAGGCTAGACGACACGCAAATGACCGTAACGGGCACTCCCCTGAACGAGGCTTTGACCGAGTACAGCCAGGAAATCAAGAAACTGAACGGAGAACTGCAAGAGCTGGCGCACGAAGAATACCAAGGCATCGCCAACAACAAGAACATGGAGGAAGTCTACCGCCACTTGAGCAATCGGCAGGAAAAGCTGTCGCAGAAACTGGACAACATCACCTCCCGTTTCGTCATAGACAACTTCGACAACGTTTTGGGTCCCTGGGCATTCATGGCCTACGTGAGCCGCTATCAATATCCCATCACCGATCCGTGGATAGAAGACATCATGAGCAAGGCCACCAGCACATTCAAGAACAACTACTTCGTGAAGGACTACTACGCCAAGGCGCAAGAAAACGAGCAAATCATCAACGGCATGAAAGACCCAGAAACCGCCACGCCGCCGATCACTGATCCCAACGCGGCTCCCGCGCCTACGCCCAACGAGTTGGCAATGCCCGCGGACTCCAGCTCAATAATGAAATGAAGACACTTATCAAGGGAGGAACGCTTGTAAACAAAGGCCAATCCCACAAAGGGGACCTGCTGATAGAGAATGACAGGATTTCCAGGGCATTTCCTACAGGCTCATGCCCCGATGGCGACTATGACCAAATCATAGATGCCACGGGGTGTTTCGTGTTGCCAGGCATCATAGACACGCACGTACACTTCCGCGAACCAGGCCTTACGGCAAAAGCGGACATCGAGTCAGAGAGCAGGGCGGCGGCCTGTGGCGGCGTGACCTCCTATTGCGAGATGCCCAACACGGTGCCGCAAACCACCTCGCTAGAGGCACTGGAAGAGAAATTCCGCCTCGCCGCAGACCATAGCCACGTGAATTACAGCTTTTACTTCGGTGCCACCAACGGCAACGCGGCACTCTTTCGCCTACTGGATCGACACCGTGTGCCTGCCATCAAGCTCTTCATGGGCGCAAGCACGGGCAATATGCTAGTAGACAAATATGGTTCGCTACTCGACATTTTCCGCTCGGCAAAGGAGGTTGGCCTGCCCGTGATGACCCATTGCGAGGACAGCGACATCATATCCGCCAACATGGCGGCCATGAAAAAGCAATACGGAGAAGACCCCAACGTGGCTCTTCACCCCTTGATACGCAGCGCGGAGGCATGCTACCAGAGCAGTGCCTTGGCGGTGGAACTGGCCCGGACGTTCGGTACCTGGCTCCATATAGCCCATATCTCCACCGCCAAGGAGTTGGAACTGCTCCGTCCCGGGGAAGGCATCACGGGAGAGGCGGTAGTTGCCCACCTGTGGTTTACAGCGGAAGACTACGCCGCTAAAGGCGCTCTCATCAAGTGCAACCCCGCCGTAAAAGGACAGGAAGACAGGCAAGCACTGAGAAAAGCCCTTGCCGACGGACGCATTTACACCATCGCCACCGACCATGCGCCCCATGAGTGGCAAGCGAAACAGGGAGGCTGCGCCCGTGCCGCCTCTGGCATGCCTATGGTACAGTTCTCGCTCGTCACCATGTTGGAGTTAGTCAACCAGGGCGTTCTCACCATCGAAAAACTGGTGGAGCTGATGTGCCACCACCCCGCCCAACTGTTCGACATACAAGAACGAGGCTTCCTCAACCCAGGATACAAAGCCGACGTGGTGGTGGTAAGCCCCAGTGAGCCTTGGACTGTGACAAAAGACATCATACAGAGCAAATGCCAATGGAGCCCCATGGAAGGCGAAACCTATCACTGGCAAGTGAGGCAAACCTTCTGCAATGGCCAACTGATATATGACAACGGCCATTTCGACTCACAGAGCCAAGGCGAGGAACTACGCTTCAGGCCGTGATGAGAAAGGTCTTGACATACGATATCGACGAGCTGGTGCCCTACGTGAACTGGATTTACTTCCACTTCGCCTGGGGCATGGACGGCAAGCCCAACGCCGAAAAAGAAGACTTACGGCAAGAAGCGGTCGCCATGCTCACCGCCTGGCAAGGAGTTTATCACGCCAAGGCGGTATTCCGCTTGATGGAAGCCAACAGCGATGGCGATGACCTTGTGTTGGAAGGCATCCGCTTGCCTCTGCTCAGGCAACAACGCCTCAGCCATGAAGGAGCGCCATGTCTCTGTCTGGCGGACTTCGTGAGACCACTCTCCTCTGGCAAGAAAGACAAAGTGGGCTTGTTTTGCGCTACAATGGGCAACTCCGTCATGGAAATCCGCGAAGGAGACGACTACAAAAAAATGATGGCGCAAACCTTAAGTGACCGACTCGCGGAAGCTGCCGCCGAGCGCATGCATGAAGAAGTGCGTCGCCATTACTGGGGATACGCTCCCGCAGAGCGTTTAACCATGGAGGAAATCCACGCCGGGCATTACCAAGGCATCAGGCCTGCCGTGGGTTATCCGTCACTGCCAGACACGAGCGTCAACTTCATTCTCCAAGAGCTGCTCAACATAAACGAGATAGGCGTGCGGCTTTCCGAGTCTGGCATGATGGTGCCTCACGCTAGCGTTTCAGGGCTAATGATTGCCCATCCTCAAGCCCACTATTTCGAGTTGGGAAGAATCGGGGAAGACCAATTGCGAGACTATGCCCGCCGACGTGGAATACCTGTGGAGACGGCAAGGAGATTTTTGCAATCAAGTTTGATAAAGAGATGATAGCGAAATATTTCATATGGCTCTTGCTGCTGACGGTGGCACCGCAATGGTGGATAGACCGAATATACTGCCGGCACTATACTCCGTGGAAGCGTTTCCTTTGTTGGCTTCCCACGGGCATCGTGGCATGTTATACCGTGTATTTGGTCATTTGCCACAACGGGACGCCAGATAACCACCTGCTGACAGACCTATGGTTTCTCGTGCTAGGCGTGGTGGTAATACCCCAAGCCATATACTCACTATGCTTGTTGGCCAAGTGGGGATGGTGTCGCGCTCGGCATCGCCGCGTAACGGGCAGGAACTGGATTGCCTCGCTGCTGGCCTGCGCGTCTGCGGCAGCCTATCTTTACGGCTTCTTCTGGGGATTTGGGCAACTGCGAGTAAAGCATATCACGCTCGCATACGACCAACTGCCCGAGGCGTTCGACGGCTATCGCATTGTGCACATCAGCGACCTCCATGTCGGGACATTCCAAGGCTGGCGTTCATGGATGCTAAATAGAGACATCGACTCCATCAATGCCCAAAAGGCGGATGTCATATTGTTTACGGGAGACCTGCAGAACTTCTCGCCCCAAGAAATCTCGGAAAACAAAGTGGAGCTATCACGGCTAAAAGCTCCCGATGGCATCATCAGCGTGCTGGGCAACCATGATTACGGCAAATACATCGCACGTGACGAAACAGAAAAGAAAACCATTGAACAAGCCATCATAAAAGAGGAAGAAGGACTAGGCTGGACATTGCTACGCTCCTCACACCATGCCATCAGGCGGGGAAAAGACTCCATCGTAATCGCGGGAGAGGAGTATGACACGTCTTTGGACAATCCCTACAAGCATCCCGTATCCGTATCGCTGGATGGCATCAAGCCCAACAGCTTCCTTATCATGCTGGAACATGATCCCGAGGCATGGCCTTCAAGAACATTGCCCGACACGCATGCCAGCCTGCAACTATCAGGACATACCCATGGCGGACATATAGACCTTTTGGGGGCAAGATCCACCCGATTGGCCTCCTCACTCGACTATGGCCTGCACGAGCGTGAAGGAAGATACCTTTACACTACCCGCGGACTGGGCGGGGTAATCCCCTTGCGAATAGGTGCTTGGGCAGAAATCGTGGTCATTACACTCAAGAAAACATCAAAGACATGAAATATATTTATCGCATCTACCAATTATTCGTTTGCTTGCCCATCCTTTTGCTGGCAAGTATCATTACCAGTTTGGTAACCATTATAGGTTGCGTACTAGGAGACGGGCATTTTTGGGGTTACTTTCCTGGCAAATATTGGTCAAGGCTGTGGATACGCCTGTTGCTGTTACCGGTCAAGGTTGATGGACGTGAACATTTGGCCAAGAACCAATCGTATGTGTTCGTCTCCAACCACCAGGGAGCGTTCGATATTTTCCTCATCTATGGTTATCTCAACCGCAATTTTAAATGGATGATGAAGAAGAGCCTGCGCAAAGTGCCTTTCGTTGGCATGGCTTGCGAGTACGCCCACCATATTTTCGTTGACAAAAGTGGTCCATCGAAAATAAAAGCCTCTTATGACCACGCCCGCGAACAACTGCAAGAAGGCATGTCACTTGTGGTATTCCCCGAAGGAGCTAGAAGTTTCACGGGGGAAATGGGGCCGTTCCGAAGAGGAGCTTTCATGTTGGCGGACGAGCTGCAATTGCCCGTATGCCCATTGACCATCAATGGTTCATACGATGTCAAGCCACGCACCAAAGACCTTTACTGGGTATTCTGGCATCCTTTGCGCCTTACCATTCATGAGCCTATACAGCCAATAGGGAAAGGCCCGGAGAACGTGAAGAACCAGATGGAGCGCAGTTACCAGGCCATTATGGATGGATTGGATTCTAAATACAAAAGAGTTCATGAGAAAACCGAGCAATAACGGACAGCATATTGTGCGTTTCGGAAATAATATGTAACTTTGCACCCAAAATTCCACTATTATATTAATAATGTATTCATGAGTGACAGCATCGTAATTATACCTACTTACAACGAGCGGGAAAACATAGAGAAAATCATCCGGGCCGTATTTGGCCTGCCAAAGGATTTTGATATCTTGGTCATAGACGATGGCAGCCCCGACGGAACAGCTTCCATCGTAAAGCGTTTAATGAGCGAAGAGTTCGCCGGCAAACTTCATTTAATGGAACGCTCTGGCAAATTGGGACTGGGTACCGCTTATATCGCAGGCTTCAAATGGGCACTGGAAAAGGGGTATGAGTACGTGATAGAAATGGATGCGGACTTCTCCCATAATCCGGAAGACCTGCCCCGGCTCTATGCCGCCACCCATGACGAAGGCTACGATGTGGCCATCGGTTCCCGTTACGTTACTGGCGTGAACGTGGTCAACTGGCCTATGGGACGTGTGCTGATGAGCTATTTCGCCTCCAAGTACGTGCAAATGGTTACAGGCATCAACGTGAAAGACACCACGGCGGGCTTCGTATGTTATAAACGCCAAGTACTGGCCACCATTCCTCTTGACGAAGTGCGCTTTAAAGGCTACGCTTTTCAGATAGAAATGAAATACACCGCCTATAAAATAGGATTCCGCATCAAGGAGGTGCCCGTGATATTCGTCAACAGGCGAGAAGGAACCAGCAAGATGAGCGGAGGTATTTTCGGCGAGGCCTTCTTCGGTGTACTACGATTGCGTTGGGAAGGATGGTTCCGCCATTACCCTCGCATGCCTCGGCAATAAGACTAACGCCGACCGCAAAGCATGGCGTGAGCCATGCGCAACAAACAAAAAATGACAATACAGGATTTACAAAAGGCCTTAGGGCATAGGCCTCAAGTGAATGCCCTTTCGCAATTACTGGAAGACAAGGCGAAGCCAAATGTTTTCCTGCGTGGACTTGTGTCCTCGGCTACACCCATGGTATTCTCCGCCATCTTCCATAAGTCACCCCGCACAATGCTTTTTGTGCTCAACGACGCAGACGAGGCCGGCTATTTCTACCATGACCTTACGCAAATATTGGGTTCTGAAACCGCTTACTTTTTTCCTTCCAGCTATCGCCGGGCGGTAAAATACGGACAAAAAGATGCCGGTAACGAGATATTGCGCACAGAGGTACTGGCTCATCTGGCCGCTTCTGATGGAGAGAAGCCCATGATGATAGTAAGTTTTCCCGAGGCATTGTCAGAGCTAATCGTTTCCAAGAAAAACATCCGCGACAATATACTTAAACTTGCGGTGGGACAGAACATCGACCCCATAGATGTGGCACACACGTTGCGTGAAGAAGGTTTCGAGGAAGTGGATTATGTTTATGAGCCTGGACAATTCGCGTGTCGAGGCAGTATACTCGATGTCTACTCCTACAGCAGTGAATATCCCTTTCGTATAGATTTCTTTGGAGATGAAGTTGACACCATCCGCACCTTTGACGTGGAAGACCAGCTCTCAAAGGAGAAACGCGAGGAAATAGAAATCGTTCCAGAATTAACTACGATAGAGAGTGAACGCAAGCCATTCTTGAGCGTTGTGCCTGATAATACGCTATTGGTCATAAAAGACTATGCTTTCGTATGCGAACGCATAGCGCAGATTTACCAAGAAGGCTTCTCGGATGCCGCTTTAGTGGAGCGACTGGAAGGAGCCACCGAGCAAGAGCAGGAGCAGATAAGAAAACAAATGGTAAGGGAGCACAACCTTTGCACCGCCGTAACGTTCCGGGACATGGCCGACAAACTCCAGCGGGTGGAATTTGGTGCAGGTGTGACAGAACAAGAAAAAGAAAACAAAGAGGCAACAAAGCGAGAAGGCACATATACGCTCTCTTTTCACACAGAGCCTCAACCTTTATTCCACAAAAACTTTGAACTTCTGCGTTCCTCGTTAGAGGATTTCCTCCTGCGAGGGTATACCATATATATATTAGCCGACAGCGAAAAGCAAACACAACGTTTAGCCGACATATTCGCCGCGGAAGAATCCGGCAAGAAGCAAGATATTCCCTTTACACCTGTCAACAAGACTCTACACGAAGGCTTCACGGACAATGACGCCAAGGTGTGCGTATTTACTGACCACCAGATATTCGATCGCTTCCACAAATATAACCTGAAGAGTGACGTGGCCAGGACTGGCAAGATGGCTCTTACGATGAAAGAACTGCAAGAAATGGAGCAAGGCGATTTCATCGTGCACGTAGATTTCGGCATAGGCAAGTTTGGCGGATTGGTAAGAGTGCCTTCAGGAAATAGCTACCATGAGATGATACGTATCCTCTACGCGCACGATGATATTGTGGACGTATCTATCCATTCTCTCTATAAAATCAGCAAGTACCGCTCTTCCAGTACGGGTGAGCCTCCTCGACTCAGCGTATTGGGAACAGGAGCCTGGGAACGCATGAAGGAGAAAGCGAAAAAACGCATCAAGGACATTGCCCGAGATCTCATCAAGCTATACGCTACCCGCAGGAGACAGAAAGGATTCGCTTTCCAGGGAGATACTTACTTGCAGCATGAGCTGGAAGCAGGCTTCCTCTACGAAGATACACCTGACCAACTAAAAGCCACACAAGAAGTAAAAGCAGATATGGAGGCGGCCCGCCCCATGGATCGTTTGATTTGCGGAGACGTAGGCTTTGGCAAAACAGAAGTGGCCATACGTTCCGCCTTCAAAGCGGCGGTAGACTCCAAACAAGTAGCGGTGTTGGTGCCTACCACTGTACTGGCTTTCCAACATTACCAGACATTCAGCAAACGATTGCAGAATTTCCCCGTCAAGGTAGAATATCTCTCACGAGCCCGTTCCGCCAAAGAGACCAAAGAAATACTAGCCGACTTGGCTGAAGGAAAGATAGACATACTGATAGGCACACATAAGTTGATATCCAAAACCGTGAAGTGGCATGATCTGGGATTGCTCATCATAGACGAGGAACAGAAGTTTGGCGTGAGCACGAAGGAGAAGTTACGCCAGTTAAAGACCAACGTGGATACACTCACAATGTCCGCCACGCCCATCCCTCGCACTTTACAATTCTCTTTGATGGGCGCCCGTGACATGAGCGTGATGCGCACGCCGCCTCCCAACCGATATCCCATTCAAACGGAATTGACCACCTTCAACACTGAAGTGATACGGGATGCCATCAACTTCGAAATGAGCCGTAATGGTCAAGTGTATTTCGTCAACGACCGAATCTCCCGGTTGCAGGAAATCAAGATGATGATAGAAAAGACCGTGCCCGACTGCCGAGTAGTGGTAGGACACGGACAGATGAAACCCGACGAGTTGGAGAAGGTCATCGTGGACTTCATGAATTACGACTACGACGTATTGCTTTCTACGACTATCGTGGAGAACGGCATCGATATTCCCAACGCCAACACTATCATCATCAACGACGCTCATCGCTTCGGTCTCTCTGACCTGCACCAGATGCGAGGCAGAGTGGGACGTTCCAACAAGAAAGCGTTCTGTTACCTGCTGGCACCTCCACGCAGCATGCTAACTACCGAAGCCAGACGCAGATTGGAAGCATTGGAAACTTTCAGCGGACTGGGTAGTGGTTTTAACCTAGCCATGCAAGACCTGGACATTCGTGGCGCTGGCAACCTGTTGGGAAGTGAGCAAAGCGGGTTTATGGAAGACCTGGGCTACGAGACATACCAAAAGATATTGTCGCAAGCGGTGACTGAATTGAAAAACGAAGAATTCCAGGACATCTATGAGGAAGACATGAAAGATGGCAAAACCATCACCGGAGATGACTTCGTGGATGATTGCGGAATGGATAGCGACCTGGAAATGTATTTTCCTGACAATTATGTGCCTGGGGTCAGTGAGCGCATGCTGCTATATCGTGAATTGGACCACATAGAGAGCGATGATGACTTGCAACGCTATCGCCAGCGTTTGATAGACCGCTTCGGACCTGTCCCCAAAGAAGCCGATGAGCTGATGTCCGTGGTGAAATTGCGGCGCAGAGGCAAGCGGTTGGGCTGTGAGAAGATAATCCTCAAACAAGGCATCATGCAAATGCAATTTGTCTCCAACACGCAAAGCCCTTTCTACCGAAGCGACACGTTTGGCAAAGTTATTGACTACGTAGCCAACCACGTAAAAGACAGTGCGCTTAAAGAGAAAAACAACAAGCGATATCTGCGCATAAAAGGGGTAAACACCGTGGCGCAGGCTTGCGAGATATTGTCTGACATCAGCAAATGATGCCCAATGTTGATGCTTGTCACCATCCTGTTATATTTTTGTGCCCTGCTAATACTGAGCAGGCTCACTGCCCGTCGTTCCTCCAATGACACTTTCTTTCGTGGCAATCGGCAGTCACCATGGTATATGGTGGCATTCGGCATGGTAGGAGCTTCCATCTCTGGAGTTTCTTTTGTGTCAGTGCCTGGAATGGTAATCAGCATGGACATGACTTACCTGCAAATGTGCGCGGGATTTATCTTGGGTTACTTCGCCGTGGCATTTGTCTTGTTACCCATCTACTATCGCATGCGACTTACCACCATCTACAGTTATTTACGCATACGATTAGGAACGCGCTCTTACAAGACAGGGGCAAGTTTTTTCTTGCTTTCCAAGATGGTGGGAGCGGCTGTCAGGTTCTATGTAGTATGCATTATTCTGCAACGATTCGTTTTAGACGAGGTGGGCATACCATTTCCCGTCACGGTTGTGGCGATGGTGGGATTAATATGGTTTTATACACGCAAGGGAGGAATCAAGACTTTGGTGTGGACGGATACCTTCCAGACTTTCTGCATGTTTTTGTCTTTGGTTCTCATCTTCATGGCAGTGACACAACGATTGGAACTCTCGTTGCCAAGAGCCATACAGGCCATCACGGCAGACAGCCATAGCCAAGTATGGGTATTTGACGACTGGGTTTCCAGGCAAAATTTCTGGAAACAATTCCTTAGCGGAGTATTTGTGGTTATCGTCATGACAGGACTTGACCAAGACATGATGCAAAAGAATCTGACCTGTAAAAGCCTCAAAGAGGCACAGAAAGACATGTGCACCTATGGCTTCGCCTTTGTACCCGCCAATTTACTGTTGCTCTCCTTGGGCATCTTGCTCATGATGTTAGCGCACAAAGAAGGCATTCCCCTCCCCTCTTCTAGCGATGACCTGATGCCTATGTTCACCGCGACGGGCATGATGAGCGAATCCGTGACGGTGCTCTTCACTATAGGCATCGTGGCGGCAAGCTTCTCCAGCGCGGACTCCGCGCTCACGGCACTTACCACCTCCTATTGCGTTGACATACACGAGCGGCCAGACGATGAGCGGTTGCGCAAACGAGCCCATCTGATGATAGCCATACTCTTCGTGCTCTTCATACTGGTCTTTCGTGCGGTAAACTCCACCAGTGTCATCGACGCCATTTACATCCTCTGTTCCTATACTTACGGTCCCTTGCTGGGACTGTTCGCCTTTGGGTTGTTCACACGGTGGCAGATACGCGACCAATATGTGCCATGGGTGGCAATCGCAAGTCCCATAATCTGCGGAGTAGTGGATTTCCTTTCGCAAAACCTATGGCAATACAAGTTCGGCTATGAGTTGCTCATGCTCAATGGCGCACTCACGTTCCTGGGACTATATTTGTTGCGCAAACAAGCAGGCCAGTTCCATGGCCACGGCAAAAAGCAAGACACATAAAACACAGTAGCACTGAAATCAAAAGTCAGTACCACTGCTATTTTGAGTGGCCTATTCCCGCTTCTTGCCAAACTCGGGATCAATCTTCACGAAATAAGCCACCAAGTATGTCATGACACACATCACACACACTATGATGAAGAAGGCTTTATAGCCTACCCACTCTTGCAAAGCACCTGCAAAAAGTCCTGGTATCATCATGGAGAGAGCCATGAAAGCCGTGCAGATGGCATAGTGGCTAGTCTTGAACTCGCCTCGGCTGTAATAAATAAGATACAGCATATAGGCCGTAAAGCCAAAACCATAACCAAACTGCTCCACAAAGACACACAGATTAATAACAAACAGACTTTCTGGCAAGGCATAGCTCATGTAAACATATACCAAATCGGGCAAGGTGATGGCGCAAACCATGGGCCACAGCCATCGTTTCAAGCCATCCCTTCCCACGGCCATGCCGCCCAAGATACCGCCCAATGTCAGGCCTACTACTCCCACAGTGCCTTGCACCAATCCGTATTCTTGAGGTGAGAGGGCCAAACCGCCATTTTGGACCGAATCCACAAGGAACAAGGCGGATATCTTGGCCAGCAGTCCCTCTGGCATGCGATAGAGCAACATGAAAAGAAGGCCAATCATGGTTTCCTTCACTGGATATTTCGTGACAAAAGTACGAAGCGTCCTTCCTAATTCAACAAGCAGCAGAGCGGGACTGGCACTATGTCTTGAGCTATCCTCCCTGGGACGAGGCAACACATAGCCATGCCACAACCAAAGAGCTATGAAAATGCCTGTAACACCATAGAACATCAAGCTCCATGAATAAGGGATGTCGCCACGGTATATCACTTGCAAGTTGCCAGCCACCATCACCAACACCCCTTGGCCAAAGATGGTGGCCAATCGATAGAATGTGCTGCGAATACCTACAAACCACGCTTGTTCATGCTCGTTGAGGCCCAACATGTAGAAGCCATCAGCGGCAATGTCATGAGTGGCGCTGGAAAAGGCCATCACCCAAAAAAAGAAAAGCGTGCCTTGCAGCCAGAAGTCTGTGGGAATAGTGAAGGCGATACCGCCAAAAGCCGCTCCAATGAGCAACTGCATGGTCACCACCCACCACCGCTTTGTGCGAACCACGTCTATGAAAGGGCTCCACAATGGCTTGATGACCCATGGCAAGTAGAGCCATGAGGTATAGAAAGTAATCTCGGTATTGCTTAGCCCTAGTTGTTTATAGAGTATCAGCGACACGGTCATCACCGCTACATAGGGCAATCCTTCCGCGAAATAGAGCGAGGGCACCCAGGCCCATGGGGATTTATTTCTCATCGTGATTGTATAGGTCTATCTTTCAAATGTATTGTTATTTGTATATTTTCTCTATGACAGCGCCTTGGTAGTAATGGCGCAATATCTCATCGTAGCCATAGCCTTGGTGCCCCATCATGGCAGCGCCTATCTGACATAAGCCCACACCATGTCCCCAGCCCGCTCCTCTCAAGACGAACTTGCCAGGTATGCCTTCCTCGTTCACGTCAAGGCGATCTACTACGAAAGCGGAACTATAGAGATGAGTCTCGCTTAGCGCACGGCGTATTTCCAATTCCTTACCAATAGTGAAATGAAGCTTACTTCCCTCTATGCGCAGTTGAGACACGCGGCCGCTTTTGCCACGCTCCACTGGTATCAAGTTAATTATCTCGCCAAAATCCATCTTGAGTTTCCTGGCTATCAATTGGGAGAGTTCCTCCTGCCGATAGCTTACTTCCCAACGATAAAAATCATTGGTTTCTTGATCATAGTCGTTGAGCACTTGTCGCAACACGCTGGTATCATCTGTATTGCAAAAAGCCTCAGGCTTGGAAAGTATCCATTTTCTGGCCTCTTCCTCTCGAGTAAGGTCTGGCAATGCCTCGCCTGCGTCATGGTCGTACACAGACTTGAGGTAAGGTTTTTGTGTATTCTCCCAGCAATAAAGATACTCCTCTGTCACACCACCACAGCACTTGGAAAAACGGGCATCACATATTTCCCCCTCATACATCAATATCTGTCCGCGAGTCTGCCTGACCGCTTCCCCTACTTGGGCGGAAGTGGCTTTGGTGATACCTTGATATCGCTGGCAATGGTCATCCGCGCAAACATCGAAAAGCGTATGGTCCTCACGGTCATACCAACGAATCAACGCGTCATCCCGCTTGATAAACGAGAAAAAGTCATTGCCCTCACCAGTGCTCTTGCGTCTGCGTTCCATCTGGGCCAATAACCAAGAACGAGAAATTACCGCATGCGCCTTCAACAACTCTAGGCCAGACGTGGCACGCATCTCGCTTGAGATTACGCTTTCCAGGTACTTCTCTATTGGCAACTCATTGATGGCGCATATCTTGTCTACTTCCACCACTAGCTTCAACGTACCCAAGAAGGTCTGCGTTTCCTTGCGTTCCCAATGAAAGTCTACACCTATAGTCACGTCATGAAGCGAAAAAGAAGCGTCCGCGGTCGAAGGCTGGAAGACAAGTTGACTATATTGCTTGCCATTCCATAATATGCCTCCTTCCGAGAAACATACCTTTTGCATGCCTTCCACAGCGTTGCCTTTGGCCAAATACGGTTTGTTGAGCGAAAAACAAATCTCCTTGCCTCGCACGATACCTACAGACACCTCGGGTTGTTTGTTGGTCAACGATTCGATAAAGGCCGAACAAGGCTTTCGTTCCTTTCGTTCCTCTTGAGCCACCTTTTTCTTGATAGCCTGAATGTCATCTACAGAGGCGGCGCATTCCGCCAAGATTCCCTCAGCCTTGGCACTCGTAAGCTTACGGAAATCCTCCTCCCTTGGCACAATAATGAGTCCTGCCATGTCCAAGGCGCCAGGAGACACCAAACATTGTTCGTCTCCTTTTTCATAGTAGCAGTCTGGCCTGTGTTTGGCACGGGGTATTACCACTGTTACGTATTGCCCTTGCTGTTTCCAGCTCAAGATATTCATCATAGGCTCCTCTTCATGCTCCTTGACGGGCATGGCCTTATACAAGCGGCTGAAAAGCTTGGAATTCATCACCTCATTGGTGCTTTGTATCACAAAGGCACTGATGGCGAAGCCCGTGAGCAAAGAGATCTGATTACCCTCGTCTAATACATAAAGCGGTTCCAGCTCCCTGCTCAATCGTTGCCATGAGCTTTGTAAAGGCACCACCCCACCGCTGCCTGCTTGTAAATGCAAATGGTCGGGCGCGGAGGCTCCACATTTTGGTCCGTTATAAAACACCATTAATCCAGGATGCCTGTCCAACACCTGATTGATTAAGTGATAGCAATCCATAATGCGTTGGGGCCTATGCTGGCGGGCGGCTATCGTGAAATGAACGGGCAAAATAGGATAAGGATTCACCAACATCTGGAAATCCGCGCCCAATGGATTGGCAATCTGTTGGGCGGGGCGATTTCTTTCGCAAAGAAAACAAGGCCGCTCACTCAAGGTATTACTATCTATTTTTGCCCCCGTAGACACCATGCGGGCTGGATTGTATTGCACCAATATATCATCAGCCAACGCCCTCACTTCTACATTACGCAAATCTCTGTAGCGTTGCCACGCCTCTGGCCATCGCTCTATCTGCAGGCTGAAAAAACGGCTAGCCGAACTATCTTCCACAATATCCGCCTTGCCTTGCGCCAGCTGTTGCCTTGCCATTATCTCCATGGTGCGCAGGCGATCCTTATACAGGTTGTTGGCGTTAACCTTTTCCACGCTAAGCGCGGCATCGCTATTGCCATTCCAACGGCGGCAGAGATATAATTCCTCATATATGCGGCCTATGCGATAACGACGGCAGAAAGCCAACCCCACGGCATAGTCTTCACCATAACTGGTATTAGGAAAGCGGATTTGCCGCAACAACGGAGTGAAAAAAGCCCGTGGAGCTCCCAGTCCATTGATACGCAAGGCATTGTTGCATCCGTTATCTTCCGTCCATTCTTTATGGTCTATCAGTCCTGGGGGAAGGGTGTTCAGGTCAAAGTCACACATCCGATAGCTACCTATCACCATAGCGGCTTTTTGCTCATGGAAAGCATCCACTATCCTTTGCAGCGTAAGAGGTGAGCTGTAAAGGTCATCGCTATCCAATTGCACGGCAAATCTTCCACAATACTCACTGGAGACGGCTTCATTCCAGCAACCGCCAATACCTAAATCGGTTCGCTGGGGAATAATGACAAACAGGCGTTGATACTTTTCCGCTTCCAACCTGGCCTGTATATTCCGCAGTATGTCTCCCGTGCGATCGGTGCTATGATTGTCCACTACGATAACATTATACTTGAAACTGGTCTTTTGGGAGAGAGCGCTTTCCACCGCGTCCGCAATGGTCTTCTCCCTGTTGAACACGGGTATGACAACAGAAGCCTCATAGAGAAACTCCTGCTCGGTAAAATCTGGCTGACGATAGTGTCGGGTATCTATCAACGCGCCAATCTTCTCCAAGTGACGAGTCGCCACTTGCTCCATTTCCAACTGCACGTCGCGATTGCGTGGATTCACGTAGTCGAATTGTTTTTCCCCACTCTTACGAGTGTCATGCTCAGCCTCGGTATAGAGATATTCATTGATATGGAAGAGCTTAGCCTCACGGCTCAAGAAGAGACGCAGGTCATATAGCCCGGCATATTGATAATCTCGAGTATCTGGATGAGAGATGAAATCGCGCACCAAAGAGGACTTCACGAGCCATAAGGCACCAAAATCAAAATCATCACGCACAGATCCCTCCTGGTAATCTATCACGGGATGGCATTGCCTAATTCCACTCACCATGGAGTAACGGTCACTATACACCATGCCCGCGTCAGTGTCCGCCGCTACCCTGAGAAATCTCTCCAACGCGAATTGGCCAAGACTGATGGAAGTAGCCTTTGTACAAAGCAACAGGTAGTCCGCGGTAGCGCTCTCCGCAAGACTACGTATGGCACTTGTGGAAGTCACTCTGTCTATAACCACGAAACTAGCGTTGCAAGGTGCTGGATATCGCGCGGCAAAGGCCTCGCTAACGAGCAAATACACACGGGAAATCGCCTTGTTCTCCTTGAACTCCGCCAGCATTTCCTTCATGGTATTGAAATCATCACACGGCAAAAACAGGTCTATCTTGTCTCTCATGATTGTCGGTTATACTTTATTTTCATGCAAAGGTAATAAAAAATACCGATTATCTCCCCTTTCACATATCTTATATCGGGAAAAAACCTTATCTTCGCGATAGAAAGTACCTAAACAACTTACATGAACATGAAAAAAACACTTTTGGCTCTATTCTGCCTGATGGCCACCGCCTCGCTTTGGGCGCAAGAGAGATTGTATCCCAACACTTTCCCCTTAGGAAAAGTGCAATTGCTGGACGGCCCTTTCAAACACGCTTGCGACTTGAACATCAAGACGTTGCTCGCCTATGACACAGACCGATTACTGGCTCCTTTCCTAAAAGAGGCCGGACTGCCTTTGAAGGGTGAGCTATTCCCCAACTGGGAAGGTCTGGACGGACACGTAGGCGGACATTACCTTACGGCCTTGGCCATCCATTATGCCGCCACGGGCGACCAAAGGCTCAAAGAGCGCATGGACTACATGCTGAGCGAGTTGAAGCGGTGCCAAGAGGCCAATGGAGATGGCTACGTTGGCGGAGTTCCCAACGGCAAGATGTGCTGGGACGAGATAAAGAAAGGCAACGTGGGCATTATCTGGAAGTACTGGGTGCCATGGTACAACATGCACAAGATATACGCCGGTCTCCGCGACGCCTGGTCTTACACGGGCAATGAGCAAGCGCGACAGATGTTCCTGGAGCTTTGCGACTGGGGGCTAACCGTCATTGCGCCGCTCAACAACCAGCAAATGGAGCAAATGCTGGAAAATGAGTTCGGAGGCATGGACGAAGTTTACGCAGATGCCTATCAAATGACCGGTGACCTGAAATACCTGGATGCCGCGAAACGCTTCTCCCACCATTGGCTGCTGGATAGCATGGTGAAGGGGGTAGACAACCTGGACAACAAGCACGCCAACACCCAGGTGCCAAAGGTGGTAGGTTATCAACGCATAGCTGAGTTATGCGAACAGGCGGGACAACTTGAGGACGCGGCCACCTATAAAAAAGCGGCCGAGTTCTTCTGGCAGACCGTAGTATACAACCGCTCACTAGCACTAGGAGGCAACAGCCGCAGGGAGCACTTCGCGGCAGCAACTGACTGCCGTAGCTATGTGGAAGACCGTGAGGGTCCAGAGTCATGCAACACCAACAACATGATGAAGCTGACCGAAGGACTCTTCCGCATGACACCCAACGCACAATACGCCGATTTCTATGAGCGAGCCATGCTCAATCACATACTATCCACTCAGCATCCCGTGCATGGTGGTTATGTTTATTTCACCCCAGCCCGCCCCGCACACTACCGTGTCTATTCCGCCCCCAACAGCGCCATGTGGTGTTGCGTTGGAACAGGCATGGAAAACCATGGCAAATATGGCGAGTTCATCTACACCCATCAGGGAGACAGCCTTTGGGTAAACCTTTTCGTGGCTTCCAAGTTGAATTGGGAGGAAAAAGGTATGACCATTACCCAGGAGACACAGTTCCCTTATGAGGAGACCACCCGCCTGACTATCAACGTGAAGAAATCCCGCAAGGCCAAGCTCCTTATCCGCAAACCATCTTGGTGCAAAGACGGGGAAATGAAAGTTATCTGCAAAGGCGAAGACTACGCCGCCAAGGGAGCGCAAGCCAACGGATATATCCTGATAGACCGTAAATGGAAAGATGGTGACGTAGTGGAAATCACCCTGCCCATGCACGTCAGGCTGGAGCAATTACCCAACGTGCCCGAATACGTAGCTATCATGCGTGGCCCCGTGCTCTTGAGTTGCAGGATGGGAACGGAAGGACTGGACGGATTGGTAGCAGATGACAGCCGATGGGGACATATCGCCCATGGCCCGTTGGTATCGCTCTTCGACACCCCAGCCCTCATAGGCCAGCGAGACCAACTGCAAGCCGCCCTTGAGAAAATGACTCCCGTGCCTGGCAAGCCTTTCCATTTCACCGTGGCCAACCTATTCTCCCTGAAAGGAGAAAAACTTCCCAGCATCGAACTAGAGCCTTTCTTCAGCCTGCACGACAGCCGCTACATGATGTATTGGCTCTCCATGGAACAACCCGCTTACGACAAGATGATGCAGGCACGCAAGGAGGCCGAGCTACGCAAACTGGACCTTGACCGCCGTACCGTAGACATGGTAACACCTGGCGAACAACAACCAGAGGTGGATCATAAGGCAAAATACGAGGGCTCCACTAAGGGCAACTTCCAAAACATGCCCTATCGTGACGCCAAGGACGGAGGCTTCTTCCAATACGAATTGGCCACACAGGGTCGCACGGACTTGACACTCGTGGTGGACTACTGGGGCAATGAGTCGGGAGCGAGAGCCTTCTCCATCCTCGTGGATGGCCAGCCCCTGGCCGAGGAGAGCCTGAGCGGTAAGTGGAACAAGGAAGCCTTGGTATCGCAAGAGTACCCCCTCTCCGCTGACCTGCTGAAGGACAAGGAATTCATCACGGTAAGATTCCAGTCCTCCCCAGGCAAGATAGCGGGCGGTGTCTATGCCGTCCGGCTGGTAACGCCAAAGGGCTCCGACGTGAAGAAATAAGCAGAAGCCCCTATGGAAAAGCGATCCTTTCCGCCTTCCATAGGGGTTTTTTATGAGAAAACCTATAGAAATATCATGACAAGTAAACTATAGCGCGCTTCAATGGCCGCAAGAAAAGGCGATTAACCATAGAAAGCGAGCTTGTCCGCGAAAGCGTGAACGATGAGATCCGCTTTTCCCCATGAAAGCAAAACAAGTTGTTTTGAAGGGCAAAACAACTTAATTTGATGAGCAATTCAAGTTATTTCCCAAAAAGCCCCAATGGGGCGGAAAAAACACTCGTAAAGAACCGAAAGGAATATATAATGAACTAGCGCTTGCGCCTCAAGGTAATGAGATTCACCTCAGGCCACGCGCCAAAACGAAAAGGGACTGTACCGCCTATACCTGGAGACACATGCAGCATCTTTCCGTTCTCCACGTAAGCCCCGCCCCATTCATTGTAGGCCCAACGGGCAGGAGACCAACGTCCTATTCGCAACTGAGCCGCATGGGTATGGCCAGAAAGGGTAAGCTGGATGTCTGTCTTGCGGGTAACCTCACTCCTCCAATGGGTAGGATCGTGGCTAAGCAATATCTTGAAAATGCCTTCGGGCAATCCTTCCATGGCCAGGCGCAAGTCTCCCCGACTGGGGAAAGGCGGCTTGCCGATATTCTCCACGCCTATCAAAGCTATTTGGGCAGCATCCCGTTCTATGATATGATGAGAGTTGTTGAGCAACCGCCACCCCATACGGGCCTCCATCCGTTCCAGCACTCTTAGGTTGCGTTGAGCATGGGCAGCCGTGTGATCCTGCCCGTACTCACAGTAGTCATGGTTGCCTAATATGGAGAAAACCCCGTCAGGGGCATACAATTTTCCCAGCACGGGAAGGTATGGCACCAACTCGCCAGCACTCACGTTTACCAAGTCACCCGTGAAAACGATAAGGTCAGGCCGCTGCTTGTTGATGGTACTTACAATGCGGGAGACAAAATGGGAATGTGCTCCAAAGGTGCCCAAATGCACATCGGAAAGCTGCATCACCTTATAGCCGTCAAACTCCTCAGGTAAGTCTGGCGATGCGCAAGTGGCACGCTTCACCACCAAGTGTCTCCAACCAAAGGCGAAACCATAGAGGAAGAGGGCAATGACCGCCAATGCGGGTATCAAGGCCACCCCGACCCCAGCCCAAGGAGCAATGGCGACAAAGATGAGCTTAGGCAAACTGGAAAGCAAAAGCAAGCTAAAGAAAGCTCGCAACATGGAATTATGATACCAGCCCAACATGGAAGCGAATAGCGAAAACGCCATTCCCAACGTGGGTAACCACCACAACCAAATGGCCCAAGTATCACGGACATAAACGTCCCAAATATAAAAATCGGGAAAAATGACCAGCAATGTGATCACGATAACGGGAAGTGCGTGGCGCATAGGCTAAAAAGGTATCAACTTCCAAAAGGGAAGGTTGGTGGGTGGTGATGGATTCGAACCACCGAAGGCATCGCCAGCAGATTTACAGTCTGCCCCATTTGGCCACTCTGGTAACCACCCATTGCCTGAAAGGCGGTGCAAAGGTACTGTTTATTTTTCACTCCCGCAAATCTTACGGTCATTTTTTCTTGGCAAAAATTCATTTGGCAGGGTAAAACGCAATGCCTGGCCACGACAACCAGCCTCAGAAAGCCGGCAATATAGTACCATTCCCAGTACCAGCTATGTGGTACTGGAGTTTCAGCTAACTGGTACTGGAGTTTTACATAGGTGGTACTGCAGTACCAGCTAACTGGTACTGGCGATACTGTCAACTGGCTTGGGTGACTTGATAAGCATACAAGAAAGGCGCACCCCCTAGAGGATGCGCCCTTATCAAGATATCACTTTCAAAAGAAATCACTTCAACCAGCGTGGGTCACCTGCGCCATAGTAAACCATGTCCTCGTCTTGAGGAGTCAAGTTTCCATTGGCAGCGTCTACGAACTGCGGATCTGCCTCCGTGGCAACAGAAGCGTTGTCGTCCGCGTGCAGCTTGCCCCACAAGTTAGGACTGCTAAACCAGTAGTTGCCATCATAAGTCTCACGGCTTACCTTCATGCCGTCAGTCCTTGCCCATACACCGGCGTTGCCGGAGCATTGGTCGTTACCGATGGCGTAGAAGATGCTGTTGGTCACTGTGAAGGTAGCGCTCTCGCCATCCGTGATGCGGAACAGGCCGCTGTTATTTGAGCCGGTATCCTCATTACAGAGGTTGTAGAACGTACAGTGGTCGAACGTGATGCTGCCTGTCAGCGTAGCCTGGCAACGAACGAAGGTACGGAAGCCATTCGCGAAGGTGGTGTTGGTCACCATAAGGGAGCCAATTGTTCCGCCACGGAAGTCAAAGCCGTCACCTCCAGTCGGGCAAAGGTCATGGATGTAGCAATTGGTGATGGTGATGTCACCAAGAGTACCCTTATTATTATTGTAGATAAAGTTCTTGCCATAGCCCATTATCTCACAACTGTTGAGATTAATCGAGTTGATGACACCAGCCGCGTCGGTGATCTCTATGAAGTTGCCGCGTTGGTCTTGCCCCTCTACCGCAGAACCATCCAGCTTCAGGTTACTCAAGGTGAGAGAACCTACTGAAGTGGCGATGCCAAACTTCACGCGCAACGTGGAAACTGCTGCGGGATTACCAGCGATGGTCACATCCTTGTCTATATCCACGTCACCCATCGTGAGATCCAAAGCATCCATCAAGAAGATACCACGACCATCATCTGCGGCGATAGCAGCAAGCAAGTCGTCGGCGGTAGCTCCCTCATGCAATACGGTCATGTTACCCGTGTCGATGGTGGTGGTAAAGGTACGCTGTCCACGTATGTCACCATTGTCGCGATACATGGTAGCAGTATAGTCGGTCTCGGGAGAAAGTCCCTCGATATAGGCATAGCCATTGGCTATGTCATCCGCCGTGATGGTATAGTTCACGGTATTGGCACTCGTATCGGTGGTGGGCACCACTTCGATGGTAGCTGCCACCTCGCCGGCTGGCCAGCGCAGCGTGATATAGGTGCCACCTACGTCCTCAGTAGCCACAGCCTCCAGTATTTGCTCGGTAGCGGTCTGGAAAGTGCCGGTAGCCCAGTTAGACTCCTTCACTTGTCCCACTGCCTTGACGCGGAAGGAGTAAGTGGTGGCTCCACTCAGATCTTCCATCAACAGCGAGCGAGTGGAAGAAGTGTAAGTAGCCACGGGGTCGCCCTGGAAAGTCAGGGCGCCACCATCATCATAAAGTTCAGCCAGGAAGGTCACAGTGTCCGCCTCGGAGAGGCATCCCCAGTTGGCCGTAACGTCCACTTGGTCTACACGGAACTCCAGGTTGGTAGGGGCAAACAGGCGATCAAACTCCACGCTAGTCAACTCATCGTCTGGATCAGAGCAGGAAGCGAGGGCGAACAGTGCGCAACCCATTCCCAATGCGTAACTGATTTTTTTCAGTATCTTGTTCATAATATGTTGTTCTTGTTATAGGTATAAATTAGTGATTCAGGTATCCGTCATTGGTCAACTGGCCATTGCTGCCGTTGATAAAGACTTGCCAGATAGGCCAGAACATGTTGGCCTCAGGGTCATAGACGTAGAGGTTGTTGATGTAGTTGTTGACGGAGTTGTTGTGGTCGGTAACCGCCTGCTCCGTGTCGCTGCTCTCATCCTCATCCTCGCCGCCTTCGTCCAGCGTGCGGTATGCGAACCAAGTAGAGCTCTCTGAATAGTTCTCCTTGCCATACTCGTCCACGGCAGTGCCGTCAGCCAAGCCATAACTGCTGGCGGGATTCAGTCCGAAGATAGTATATCCATCGGCGTCATCGCTCGCGGCACCCAGGCCTATCTCGTAGTAGAGTTTGCGGGAATACTGGCTATAATCATAGGTACCATAATCGGTGGTGATGGACTGGCGGTCAGCCAAGGCAGACATCTTGTCGCTGGTCTCATCGAGCTTGGTCTTCAGCAATCCCCAGCGGATGAGATCAGTCTTGCGCAACTGCTCACCGGCGAACTCCAACTTACGCTGCTCCACGATAGTACGGAAGAAGCTGTCGTGGTTGGTGGCGGCTGCCAATATCTCGTTCACCTTAGTGGAGGGCAACGAACGGCTCAAAATAGGCTCCAGGTAACTCTTGGCTCCGTTGAGGTCACCCAATTCGTTGGCTGCCTCGGCTGCCATCAGATAGATATCGGAATAGCGCATGATCACCCAGTTGATACCATCGTCGTTGGTAGAGGTAATCTTGCGGGTCATCCACTCCATGCGATACTTGCCGAAAGACCAACCACCGCCTCCACCGCCAGATACCAGCTTGTAAGCCTCGTTGTAAGCTTCCGCAGCACCAGAGGCGGGCATCTCAGCGCAAGTGCCATCGATGCGCCATACATAGGGCACGCAGGTCACTTCGCGGCGTGTGTCCTCGGGATCATAGTCATACCACAAGGTCTGTGAGGGTGCTCCACGTCCACCGGCCATCAACTGTGTCCACTGGTCATATTGCTTGGAAGCAGGGTTCTTGCTGTCGGTGGTGTGACGCGTTCCCCAGCTATAGGATACACGGCCACGACCGTCAGAGAAAGGCATCTCATAGACAGACTCGCCACCGGCGGCCAGCTGCTCCTCGTTCACGCTCTTCCAATAAGTCTTGAAGTCAGTGGCCAACGTATTGGCCTGCTGGGCGATGACTTGCGAGCACTCGTCATAGGCTATCTGGTACATCTCGCGGCGGGCGGCCTCATCTTGCAGATTGTAGCGCACGCCCTCGTTGGGATAGTAAGACTTGCCAGCCAGGAACAAGGCGATGCGGGCGCGCAATCCCTTGGTAAAGGTCTTGCTCACGCGCTCAACGCTCTGGGTGTAGCTGTTCTCGTTAGGCCACCCCACGTAATCCTCAGCTATTCCTAAATCGTCAACCAATTTTTGCAGGATAACCGTACGATCGGTGCGCGGCAAGTAGACATTGTCGCTGGTATTGGGCTCGAAGCGATAAGGCACGTCGCCCCACGTCTTCACCAAGTCAAAGTAGATATAGGCACGCAGGGTGAGCAGCTCGCCATAGAGTTGGCGCATGTTGGCATTGGTGAGATCAGAATATTCCTCCATGGACTCTACCGCCTTGTTAATACGCTCGATGGCCTCATACATGTAGTTCCACATGTTGTTGGAGGTGTTCATGTAGGAGTTGTCGGGCTGTGCGGCATATACGGAGAGGGATGCGTCTCGGTCGTTGGCGGGATTGTCGAAGTCTCCATAGGCGCGCCAAACCTCCGCGTCGGTGTTCATGCCATAGTAAGTGATATAGCGGCCACGATAGGAGTTGGTCTGCCCAAAGGATTGGTGGACAGCCATCACGGCAGCGTCCGCCAAGGCCTCCGTGTTGAACACGACTTCCGCGTCCATCGAGGAAATCGAGTCTGCCTCCAAATCGCAAGAGGTCAACATCGCACTGCCTCCCGCAAGTAAGCAAAGTATGTAGGTTGTTAGCTTTTTCATGTGAAAGTATTGTTTAGGAGATTAGAAATTCAAATTGACACCGATGACAAACTGACGGCTCTTTGGGTAAGCGGAGTAGTCCACACCAGGAGTCAGGTTGGAGCGGCGCATGGTGGACACCTCGGGATCGAAACCTGTGTAGTCGGTGATACAGAACAGATTATAGCCCGTTACATAAAAGCGTACATTGCTGAGGTGAATCTTGTTCAAAACGGACTTCGGCAAGGTGTAGCCCAGCGTCAAGGTGTTTAAGCGCAAGAAGGAAGCGTCCTCCACGTAATAATCCGTCAAGACGTAACGCTCGGTGTAGGGAGACCACATGGTAGTGTTGGCATTGAGGGCTGCCAGCTCCTCGGCGTTATTCCAGTTCAAGAAGTTGCCATTTGCGTCGATGTTACTCCAACGGTTTCCATAGGCCATGTCACTCAACAAGTTACGGTAGCTATAACGGCTAGTGGTAGTCCACTCAATGGCATTTGCGTTGTAGACATCGTTGCCGATGCTGAAATTAAAGCTTGCGCTCAGGTCAAATCCATAAGCACGGGCATTGATGTTGAAACCACCCGTTGCAACCGGATTGGTGTCGCCAATGATTTGGCGGTCAGCGGTAGTGATAACACCCGTCTTCTCTGCCTTTGTTTCCTTCAACTTCATGGTACCAGGCTGTACATAATCCAAGTTCAAGACATTACTGCAGTCCACAACACCATCTCTCAGCACCCAGTGGCCAGCGGCTTGCGAGGCAGCGATATCAAAGTCGGACACCTCGTAACGACCATCGCTCACATAGCCGAATATCTGGCCGATAGGCTCGCCCACCTTGATGATGAAGTCTTGGTCTATCTCGGTGGAAGCCCAATACGTGTTGATGTTGTCGATGGATTGCAAGTCACCTAGGCTCTTCACCTTGTTCTTGTTGAAGCCTATGTTCGCTCCTACGCTGATGCCCCAATTCTTCTTGTTCACGATATCGTAATTCAAGGTAAGCTCGACACCCTTGTTCTCGGTCTCACCCATGTTACGATACTGGTAACTATAACCTGTACCAGCCACGGGATACTCGATGAGCAAGTCCTTGGTATTGTTCCAGTAGAGGTCTATCGTACCATTCAGCCTGCTGCGGAAGAGGCTGAAGTCCAGACCCAAGTTGCGAGTGTAAGTGGTCTCCCATTTCAAGTCGGGATTGGCCATGTAGGTAGAGGGGGCTAAGATATTGTTGTAGCCGTTGATCCACTGGGAGGTGGTAGCCTCATAGAGCTGGGTGGTCATGCCAGAGGGGATGTTGTTGTTACCGGCGGTACCATAGCTCAAGCGGAGCTTCAAGTCATCCAGCCAATTGCGGGTGGCATTCATGAACTTCTCTGAAGAGATACGCCAAGCCACGGCCACGGAGGGGAAGAAACCCCAGCGGTTGTCCTCGGAGAACTTGGAGCTGCCATCGGCACGGAACGTGGCGGAAAGCAAGTACTTGCTGTCGTAGTCGTAGTTCACGCGGCCAAACCAAGAGAGCAAGATGTCATTGGGGCTATAAAAATTCTCAATCTCCAAGAAGGTGACACCCGGCATATTGGTGAGCCTCCAAGCGTCTGTCGCCGTGGTTCCCAAGGGGAATCCGCCAACAGTGTTGGTCAGGGTCTCGTTCTTTTGCAGGATATACTCATGGCCTGCCAATATGTTGAGGTGATGGAGACTTTCCTTGCCGAATATCCTTTGGAAGTCATAACTCAACGTGTTAGTGCTGCGTATCTTGGTACGCCACTGACGAGACAACGTAACGGCAGGCTGTCCCTGGATATCCGCAGGCACGTTGTTGCGCACGTAGTAAACGGACTCGCCATAGAAGCGATCGCGGTCATATTTATAGGTATCGTATCCTATCTCTGCACGGAGCTTCAGGTCATCAATAATCTCCCAGGTCAATGCACCAGCCAAGTTCAACTGGTTGCGGCGACGCTTCTCGTCATTGTCACGCAGGGCAGTCAACGGATTGTTGAAATAGGAGTTGGTGGTATCGTCGTCACCTGCGTCGGTCACGCCATTCACGGGGAACGGGGTGTACTGTATGGAGTAACGCAAACGCTTGTCGGTATTCAGTGTACTGCTGGTCTCGTTGGCACCCGCTCCGTTGATGTCGGTTTTGGACCAACGTGCCTGCATGTTGAAAGAGAGACGCTTGTTGATCTTTCCGTTCAACTTCAGGCTCAGGTTGTCACGGCTGTAGTTGGACATCTCCATGATAGCCTTGTCGTCTATGTGGGCGTAGTTGAAAGAATATTTCAGCTTATCGCTACCGCCACTGATAGAGAGGTTATGGTTGAAAGTGGTGCCCGTACGACCGAAAGTGAGGTCTTGCCAGTCATTAGTGGCCACGTTGTCGTAAAGATCTATATCACTATAGCTACCAAAGTGGGCGATATAGTCGTTTGCATTGCCATTGCGCAACCAGCTCAACTCATATTGCCACAGGGCGTAGTCCTTTGCGCTGAGCACGTCCATAGTGTTGGCCACTTTTTTCCAACTGTAGTATGCGTTGTAGTTGACACTCACTTTTCCCTCCTTGCCGCTCTTGGTAGTAACCAAGATCACACCATTAGCTCCACGGGAACCATAGATGGCAGTGGAGGAAGCGTCCTTCAACACTGTGATGTCCTCAATCTCGGAAGCGGCGATGTCGTTGATAGACTCCACGGGGAAGCCGTCGACGATATACAGGGGGTCATTGCTCTGGGTGATGGAACCACCTCCACGCACACGCACAGTCAACTCCGCATCAGGAGAACCTTCGGTAGTGGTAATCTGCACTCCGGCCATTTTACCGGTCAAAGCCTCTGCTACGTTGGCAACGGGGACAGCGTTCAGCTCTTCGCTGCCCACGGTAGCCACGGAACCAGTCAAATCTTTCTTTCTGACGGAGCCGTAACCGATGACCACCACGTCGTTCAGGCTCGTGGCCTCGTCTTCCATGGTGATATTCACGGTACTCTTACCGGAAACGTTCACCGTTTGCGTCTTCATGCCGATGTAGGACACCGACAATTGGTTTTGGTTACCTTTCAGGGTAATGGAGAAATTACCATCCAAGTCTGTCACCGAACCATTTCCTGTCACGCCGACTTCCATGATGGTGGCACCAATGATGGGCTCTCCCGTTGGGTCTACGACGGTACCTTTCACCGTCTGAGCACTTACGTTCGCCGCCAAGCATAGCATGAACGCAATAAGTGCTAATCGTACTTTTTCAAAATAGTTAGACATACATTTATTTTATTAGATTAGTAATATCGTTAGGTTAGTCTGTTCAGTATTTGCAAATATAGGTAATAATTTTGAAACATAAAAAGAAAACTATGGTTTTTTTTCGATTTTAACAAAAAAAAGGGCGAAATTCCAGGCAAGCGCTTATACTCTACGTTACCTATTTCGTAACTACAAACATAGTCCATTAATTACGCACAATGATAAGTGTAAAATCGCCACACTCGCCAAGAATCATTTACCCATGGGGAAAACAAGTTGTTTTGCCCTGCGATTTAACTTATTTTGCTTCACGAAATAACTTGTTTTGACTGACAAAACAACTTGTCTTGAAATCCCGCACCCATTTAGGTGAGACCCTACGCTCTCCTGTTCCTCCCGCGCGTATATATATATATAATATGTAGACAAGTGCGGGCATAGTGCCGTTTTTTGATGCTTCCCATTCTTTTGAGAGAATCTCAAACACTCCGCTTAGAGAGTCTCTGGCGAACAAGCTAAAAGAAGAAACATGGCCCAACAAGCATATAACAAAAGGGACGCGGCCACCAACAATGGTTTCCGCATCCCTTTTATATTATCACCAATTATTGAAAAATCTATTCCCCGGCAGCTTTCGCCTTGGCAGTTGTCTTGCGGACAGGCTTCTTGGCGGCTACCTTCTTGTTCGCTTCTTTCTCTATTTTCTCTATCTTGGCCTGCAAACGACTAATCTCCTTATCCTTCATCTCTATCTCGTCACCTTGATTCTTGATGGTAGTCAAGAGACTCTCCAGCTGCTCATTGTCTATCTCCTCAGGATAGAGATTGCGCACGCGGGTGATGAAGTCGCCCAAGATATTCATGTAGTTGGTAAAGGCATCGAAAGGATTGCTATAGATGCCGCGATCAAGACCCACGCTGCTAGGCTTCGTAGTCATGAAGCGGAAGTTGTTGCTCGCTTGCAGGTAGTCCCAGTCTTGGCTGATGCGAGGGTCATTGGCTATGCGCACGCGGTCGGCCACGCTGTAGAGTTTGTTGAAAGCCTCTCGTTGCATGGGGTTACCCAGCCATGCGCTGACATCGCGTTCCTCGTCCACCCAGCTCAGGGTATCGGGCACGCTCAACGTATCTATTGCCTGCATGGTATCGCACAATTCGGTTGGCGTAGCGAAACCTATACCTTTCTCCTTGGCGCAAATGGGCAAGGCCTTGATAAACTCCAGGATGTTGCTGGACAGCGGTTGGGCTATACCTAGCGCGGATAACTCCATGAAGATATTGATGACCTGCTCTTCCTGCGGGAAGGAAGCGATGCGGTTGATATAGTTGTCGGCAAAGAGAGGATAACCATCCCATGAGCTATCGTTGAAGCGCAGGGAGATATCGTCACTCAGCACGACATCACGCAACAAAAGCTTCAGGTTGGGCGCCAACGCGCTGCTATAGATGTAGTGAGGGGACTTCCAGCCCAAGACATGCTTAGCGCCCTCGGTCAGCATACCCTTAAAGCCCATCTGGGCGGCTTGCAGGCCGATATCGTCGCTATAGATGAGAGAAGAGTTGCGAAGCACGGAAGGCTTCTGGCCGAAGTACTCCTCCATTTTCTCGCACTGCTTCTTCACGTCATACTCAAAGCATGCCTCGTTGGCCAGCGAGGAGAGGCCGTGGGAATAAGGCTCGGCCAAGAACTCCACGCAACCCGTCTCGTTCATCTGCTGCAACTTCTCTATGACCTGGGGAGCATGGTTCTCCAACCGCTCTATACCCACGCCCGACAGCGAGAATGCCACCTTGAAGTAATCGCCATGCTCCTTAATCATGTCGTGAAGCGTATTGAGGGCAGGCATGTAAGAACGCTCTACGATGTCGCCAATGGAACGTTCGTTCTCGTAGAGATCATAGTAATAATGGTCGGTACCGATATCAAAGAAACGATACCGCTTGAGATGTATGATTTGATGTATCTCAAAATAAAGGCAAATCTTTTTCATGATGTTTAGCTATTTATATGTATGATATTCTATTTGATTATCTCCAGCCCAGGGTACGCTCATAGAGCTCACGTATCCAAAGCCCCACTTTCTCCCACGTAATGCGGTCTACCTCGGCCTTGCCCTCACGCTGCAGATAGTCGAAGAGGCTCTCGTTGTGGCAAATGCTATAGATGGCGTCTGCCAAAGCGTGAATGTCCCAGTAGTCCACCTTGATGCAATTGGTCAAAATCTCGGCGCAACCACTCTGCTTGGAGATGATGGTGGGCGTTCCGCACTGCATGGCCTCCAAGGGAGAGATACCGAAAGGCTCACTCACGGAAGGCATCACGTAGACATCAGAGTCTTTCAGGCATTCATACACCTGCTTGCCGCGCATGAAACCAGGGAAGTGGAAGCGGTCCGCGATACCTCTTTCCGCCGCCAGGTATATCATCTGGTCCATCATGTCACCAGAGCCCGCCATGCAGAAACGCACGTGGCGACTGCGATGCAACACCATGTTTGCCGCCTCCACGAAATACTCGGGACCCTTTTGCATGGTGATACGCCCCAGGAAGGTAACCACCTTCTCCTTGCCACGATGGTCGGGACGGGGAATGGCCTGCAATTCTTCCTTGAGCGGATATACGGCGTTATGCACCGTAAACACCTTGCGGGGATCTTGGTGATACTGGTTGATAACCGTCTGGCGAGTCAACTCGGATACGCACATAATACAATCCGCGTGATCCATACCATCTTTCTCAATGGAATAGACTGTTGGATTCACCTTGCCGCGACTGCGGTCGAAGTCAGTGGCATGCACGTGGATACACAAAGGTTTGCCGCTCACCTGCTTGGCATGGATTCCCGCCGGGAACGTCAACCAATCATGAGCGTGGATGATATCGAACTCCAAGGTGCGCGCCACCACTCCCGCGATAACGGAGTAGTTGTTGATCTCGTCATGCAAGTTGCCTGGATAACCTCCCGCGAACTCCATGCATCCCAAATCATTGACGTGCATATAGTTGAAATCCGCGTAGATATGGTCGCGCAGGCGATAATACATATCTGGATCCATGATATTGCCCACCCTGCTCTTCACATAGTCATAGTTGACATCACGCCAAGCGATAGGCACGCAATTCATGGCGATGATGTTAGCGGCAGAGCGGTCTTCGTCTCCAAAGGGTTTGGGCAAACAGAGCGTGATATCCATGTCGCCCTGGGCATGGAGTCCCTCCGTGATACCATAGTTAGCCGTGGCGAGTCCACCAAATACGTGAGGAGGATACTCCCATCCAAACATTAATACTTTCATAGCCAATCCTCCTCCTATTTGTATTGATATTTCTCTAACATCTCCAGCGCACGCAATATCTCCGCCACGTTCATGGCAAAGGATATGGCTCCACGCCCCTGGAAGGGCGGATTGCCGTCATAGAGTTCACTGATGGTGCCCAAGCAGTTGGACAACATCTCGTCTTCATATCCCACCATCTGGCGCTCCAAGAAGCTGAGACGGGTACGCTTATAAAGCTTCAAGCTGGCCTCCACGTAGAAACCGCCCAGCCAAGGCCACGCCGTACCTTGATGGTAAGCGTAGTCGCGTTGCACTTGTGGACCCACATAGATAGGATTGTAACCTCCGCTCTTCGGGGAAAGGGAGCGCAACCCCTTAGGGGTCAGCAACTCGCGGGTACACATATCGAGAATATTCTTCTTTTGCTCTTGTGTCAAAGGAGAGTAATCGAAGGCAACAGGGAAAATCATGTTGGGCCTCACGCTCCAATCCACATAGCCATTGTCCACGTAGTCGTAAAGGTATCCATACTCATTGAGGAAAGTGGAGATAAAAGACTTCTGGGCCAGCTCGGCACGCGCCTTGAGCTCTTCAGCCTTGTCATGCGCTCCGCCAGCCTCGGCCATCATGCCGCAGAAGCAAAGCGCGTTATACCACAATGCGTTAAACTCCACGATATAACCCGTACGGGGAACCACGGGACGACC
This sequence comes from Prevotella sp. CAG:1320, assembly GCA_000435635.1. Classification (GTDB taxonomy): domain Bacteria; phylum Bacteroidota; class Bacteroidia; order Bacteroidales; family Bacteroidaceae; genus Prevotella; species Prevotella avicola. The sequence continues at coordinate 95,340 of FR882149.1, forward strand.
ATTGGCCATAGAGTTCATCCACGTGCAAGGCTTCTCACGGCCTTCCGCGTAGACCAACCCGTTCTCTTTCAGCCTCAAATTGGGATGCTTGTTGGCGATGATGAAGTCCATCAAGTCTATCAGCAACTTGAAATATCTCTGCAGACAAGCTTCGTTGCCCGCTTCCTTGGCATACTGCTGCAAAGTCCAGATACACCACAAGGGGACATCAGGCTGTTCTATCTCCGCCATATACGTGGCCTGGGGCTTTCCCTCCATGAAGAGGCGCAAAGCCCTCTCCGCAGTGCTCATCACCAGATGGAAGTAGTCGTCCTCCTCGATGGAAAGCGTAAGGCCAGGCAAGGCGATAAACGTATCGCGCGCACGGCACTTAAACCATGGATAACCAGCCAGGATATAACGGTCATCATTCTTCTCGCGACGATGGAACTGATGGGCCGCGTTCACCAAGCAATGGAAGAAATTGTCCCGGGGATTGCGTTGTGCCACCTCGTCATCGAAAAGAGCTTTCAGCTGCCTTGTCTTTATCTCGGAGGTGGAAGCGGCGAACACGATGCTCTCGCCCTTTTTGATAGGCATCTCAAAGTAACCTGGCACATAGAGATCCTCGTTGCAGGCATAGCCTCGTTCCTGCTCCTTGGGGTACTCCACGCCACGATACCAATCGGGCTGGAAGACGAACTCATTCTTGCGCGAGAACTGCATATAAAGCTCTGGGTAGCCTGCGTACATGCGTGTCTTTATGCCATTATCCACGGTCTGATACTCCTTGCTGGCCACGCCATTCTCAAAAGTGAACTGCCTTACGCTACGGAAAGCCAGGAACGGCCGGAAGCGAAGCGTGGTGGCCGAGTGAGCATCCACCAACGTGTAACGTATCAAGATGCGATCCTCATAATGCTGGAAGACCACCTCTTTCTTGAGGATGACACCACCCACACGATAGAGGGTAGTGGGCACTTTGTCACAATCAAACTCACGGATGTACTTGTGACCCTTTGGGCTGTAGTTGTTGCCCTGATACTTATGCAAGCCAAGGTTGAACTCTGCACCATGCTGTATCACCGTCACGTCGAGGGAGCTCAACAGGACGTGGTTCTCGTCATCCAATTCGGGAACGGGAACTACGAGCAGGCCATGGTACTTACGCGTATTGCAATCCACGATAGTGGAACACGAATAAGCCCCTGAGCGATTGGTGCGAAGCAATTCCTTGGGCAAGGATTCTTGCAAGTTGGTCATCAGAGCCTTTTCAAATCGTAAATAACTCATAGTTGTATATTAAGGTTATAATATTCCATCACGGGCAAGACGCACACACGAGAAATTCGCGTGCCCAAAAGAATGGGTATCTTGCCAAGGTGCTTTCAAAGTTACTGATTAATTGGAAAACCGCAAAATATTCTTGCCTTTTTTTCAAGAAAAACAATAAAAAGCGCATTGGCGCACATAAAAAACACACACATTTACGATAATTTAACGGAAAATTCGCTATCTTTGCGCACGAAAGCAAGAATTCAAATGGCAATGAACCCAGCCTCCAAAAATCGCATAGACAAGGAGATGGCCATTAGGGAATTTACTCAGCTGTGGGATCCCATAGGCCAAGACGACATCACGCTGCTGCGCCAGCATATCGAGTTAATACGCCTCAAGGACAAACAAGTTATTTTCGAGGAAACAGAAACGCCCACCAGGGTAATGTGCCTGATGAGCGGCAAGATAAAAGTGTTCAAGGAAGGCCCCCTGGGCAAGCGGCAAATCATACGGATCATGAAGCCGATGGACTTCTTTGGCTTTAGGGCTCCCTTCGCGGGGGAAGACCACCGCACGGGAACCATGACCCTGGAGAGCTGTGTCATCGCCACCATTCCAGTTGAAGTCATGAAAGACATCATGCGCCGCAACTTCTCCGTCTCCAAATTCTTTATCCAGGAACTAAGCTATCATTTGGGGCAAGTGGAAGAGCGCGCCATTTCCCTTATCCAGAAGCACTTGCGCGGAAGGCTCGCCGACACCCTGCTCTTTATCAAAGACAACTACGGCATGGACGAAGACAACGTCTTGGAAGTATCACTCAGCAGGGAAGACATGGCCTCCCTGGCCAACATGACCACCAGCAATGCCATACGCACCCTGTCCACCTTCGCCAGCGAGGGGCTGATAGCCACCAACGGAAGGCGCATCAAGCTCCTGGACCCGGAGAAGCTACGCCACATCTCCCACCAGGGATAAGCCCAAACCCCACTTGGAAGGTTTACCCCAAATCGCATTAGACCGCCCAAGGTTCTTTTCACTTTCTTGCGCGCGGCCCAACAAACCTATGTTCTGCAGCAAATAACCCTATATCCGTATGTATCCAAGGATAAAAGCCAAAGTACCCATGGAGCGACGCTAAAGAACCCTTGGGTCGTCCGCCATCGACCCAAGGGTCTTTTTTCGCTTCATATATCTTCTTGCGTACACCCTATAATAACATCCTTCCCAGGAAACGAAGATATACTGCATGAGCGGTTGAAGATATACTGCATCAGTAAAGTAAGTACTATTGCATTTTCATATATGATCGAAGAATCCGGACAGGAGAATGAACAGGACTATGTTCAGCCACTATGGAGGCCATGGTAATCGCGGGCCAAACGACGCAAAACACCAAGACGTTTATCCGCTCATAAGACAGATTCAGCCTCTGTCCGTTGTACAAAAGCCATTGGACGCATAGGTTGAAGGTGTTTGGCGCTAACGGTCGCATATAGTATTTATTCCAATAGCGTTGGAATGCCTTTTGGGAGCAAGCGCATAAAGGAAGGATGAAAAACAGCTGCGTCCCCCTAAACAGCAATAACGGGATAATCTTGAAGTCCATGTTCATCTGTCACGATTCATTAGGATTAACTTTTCTTGTTCAACATCTGCGTCCATCCTGCCAATTTTCAATTATCCTATAATACCAGGCTTCGGGATTATGTGTATAACAAATCGTTGGTTATCTTTATTCCCTCTAATATCAGGTTGAACTCTAAATTTGCTTGATTGTCCACTTCCTGAAATCAGAATCTCACAATTCCAAGCGAATCGAACCCGATACCATTACTTGACCAGAATTTAATGAAAGGGCTTTCCCCTTGCGTTGAAAGAAACCGGCAAGTAGCAACCCAGAATGAGACAACCACTGTCAGCCAACATATCGTTCATGGAATCGTTTCATAACATCAATAAATTCATCAGGAAGTCTCTTCAGCACTTCTTCTTTTATATGCGATGGTATCTCTTTATAATAAGCCTCTGCTATTCCACCCGTTATCGCTCCCATCGTATCAGCGTCTCCATTTAGTGATATGGTTAAACGTATGGCGTTTTCATAGTCTGTACTTTCCAGGAATGCAATGATGGATTCAGGCACAGTCCCCTGACATGTCTCATCAAACCTGTAAGTCTTTCTGATTTCATCACAAGTCCTGTTAAGGTCATAGCCAAAATTCGTTTCAACATATTGCTTAATTTCCTGTTTGGGCTTTCCTGTACGTGCCAAATAGATTGCAGCAGCTACTGCCTGTGCCCCTTTTATTCCCTCCAAATGATTATGTGTTACTTCTGCACTTTGCTTGGCTGCATTTAGAGTCTCTTCCAGTGTGTCAAAAGCCCAGCCAACGGGACTCACTCTCATGGCAGAACCATTGCCGAAACTGTTGTATGGCTTGGGGTCGTATTCTTGTAACCATTGAAAGAACATTCCACCATAACCGGCAGTGATATATCGGTTGCCATAATCCTGCATGACACTTAATAGACTATCTCCTGTCAATAACCAATCAGCATTTGCTACAGTCATAACCGTATCATCCGTAAAACGAGATGATTCCCCGTTGAAGAGTTCGAAATCAACCGTGTTTGCCGGGATGAACTCATAGTACGAGCCTATCACGTCACCGGCAATTGCACCTAAAAGAATATCATTCATAACTAATTTGTTTTTTGAATTTATTTGGCTACAAAGATATGGAACTGTTTCAGATTCTCCATATAAATTGAATTCCTTTAAGAAAGTCCTCTTGTTTTCATGTCCGATTTTCAACCAGTTTCCCTTCTTCTTTTAAGAGTGTCAGGAAGGAAAATTGGACAAGTAAATAAATCTATTGTTTTCAGTTATCCAACCACTGAACGGTCTATGACAGGGCATCTATATAATTTGACAATCTCATTTAATGATTCCTCTGTTGCAGACTTGTATTTCACTATGCGTGTAACACCTTTATAGGCGAACTTGTCTGTATGCAATTCCAAGTATGGACGAACGTCACCAATCAATGAGAATGGCTTTCCATTAACATAAAATTTAAATAGGACACTATTAAACATTCTATCCATTCCTTTTAGCTTGACGATTGTTCTTGAACTGAATATCACGGCAAGCTCCACAATATATTGCCCACCTATTGTCAGATTAGATTCTTTTTCGTTAGTCCACCCGTCAAAATTATTGACACATTCAGCTATTAAGACAGAACTATTGTTTAACGGCTTGTCATTTGCTGTTTTCTTTGACATGTTTTCACTCATAGCCTATTAAAAATAAATGACTTTTCTAATTCACCATATAAAAACAAGTAATTCTTGAAAAACACCTGTCCGATTTTATGCACATATCATCTGTTCGACAAGTATTCAGCTATCTCCCTGAACACGCTTCCTGCCATTGCTCCACCGCTTACAGGTATATCTTTCTTATGGATTGCCACAATAATGGAATATTGGGGATTTTTGAAAGGGAAGTAGCCACAAAACTCTGCCATATAAGAGCCGTCCTCCTGACGTGTTGTTCCTGATATTCCTGCAACTTCCGTTTTGTCCGTATTAGCTTTTATCCCCAACCCGTCTGTAACGGCATAGCGTAATGCTGATTTCAGGCTGTCATTACCAGTGTTGGCTGCAATCTTATTGACAAGTGCCAATGTAAGCATAGGTGGAACTGTTGCCCATTCTCCATGATTGGCAAAGACAATCAATGAAGTCGTATCGCCTGTCATGCTGTATATTTTACGCACTTTGCTGAAATATTCTTCCATATTGCCGCTAAATGCCTTAACCGCCATTTTATAATTGCCGACAACAGAATTATAGGCAAACGCTTGCCTGACCGCCATCTTTCCATAACCGCCCCTGCGCCAATTATGGTCAAACAACGTGTCACTGCCGACAACATACACGCCGTTTCCCGTGTCTATCGTGTCATCAAGATGCACTTTGCCTGTTTCCAGCGCGGCAGATAGAGAAGCAAGGCACACCAATTCTGACCTGTAAGGAGCGTCAAGGTCTTTTCCGTAAGACGCTTTTATTTGTCCTGTCCGGACATCCATCACAACAGCCTGCCCTGATTGCGCCCCAAACTCTTCTATTTTACTTTCCATGATTGACGCGACTTTAGCTTGCAATGCGCTGTCAATGGCGGGAGTTTGTTCTGTCTTTTCTTGCTTCATGCCGCAAGCGGAGAAGGTCATTGCCACCGTAAGAAAAATGATTAATGCTTTCATTATGCCAATGTTGTTTTTCCAGTTTATCTGATACTTATTGGTTTCCGCCCTCATCCCCATCGGAACTTTAAGGTTAGGTATGCGAAAAGCGTGAGGACTGTATTTTGCTTATCTTTCAGTCAGGCTTCTCGCATTGCCGTGGGACAGATAAGCAACAGCCACCCACGCTTGCGAGGTATATAGTTCTCCCTTGCGGGAGAGTATATATCCGTAACGTGAGCGTTGTTGCCACCTTCTTTGTCCCTTTTCAAACTTTGCGAGAATATTTGACTGAACAAGAAAGTTTCAATTACGCTCTTCGTTTTTATGTCTGACAACCTTGCGGATGTCAAAGGCAAAGATAGGCAAAAAGCGTTGAATCTCCACATCCGGGAATGAGAGATTTATCGATTTTAACAAAATTTCAAACTAGAGATAGAGGTGTATCTTCCAGCGCTCCGCTCTCCACAATCCGCTCGCAACGCTCACGCAAAGCATGATTCCGCGATTCCGCCTCGCGGTTCTTGCCACGCTCCATCATGGCGACAAATATCTTTTTCAAGTCCATGGTCGTGTACGCTTGACCTTTACAGCGCCATGTTCCGACATCACGACGCGAAGGTACTAAATTTTCAGCGCAGTTGTCAGGAATAAAAAATCCCGCCATTCTATTCACCTTCCGTCTTCGGTTTATGCCCGTCTAATGGCTTGCGTCCTTTGTCTTTCCCTCTTTGCCTAAACGCCTCCCAAAAGTATCCTTACTTATTCGGTCGATCCACCTATATTAAAATCGAAAACAACCATAGATTACTTGGGCAACTCAGTAAGGATACTTTTAGAGGCATTTGGACATCACTGGAAAAGTGCCCAACAGAGACACTTGACATGCTGTCTGTTGGGCATTTCTCGGAATCCACCTAATGTCTAATGGCGATTCGGATTAAACTGCTTGTCATAATTCAGCAAGAATTTGACTAGCTCGGGATCGCGGTGAGAGTAATGAAAATCCCGCGGTTTGTCCAATGGGCGAATGCTCTCCATTTCTTCTTGGGTCAGCGCAAAGTCGAACACGTCCAGGTTCTGCTTCATGCGCTCCACATGCGTGCTCTTGGGAATGGCGATGATGTCACGCTGCAGGAGGTAGCGCAAGGCTACTTGTTGAGGTGTCTTACCATATTTTTCCGACAAGGACTTCAGCACGGGATTGTCTTGCAAGTCGGAAGCCCCTTGCGCCAAGGGTCCCCACGCCATGAGCCGTGTACCATAAGGGTTCATTTCCGCCTCAGCATCCCATTGCTGGCTAAAGACGTTGGTCAGCAACTGATTCACGGCAGGCTTAATTTCAGCGTATTCAGCCATGTCCACAAAGCGGTCTGGATAAAAGTTGGAAAGCCCGATGGCACGCACCTTCCCTTCACGCACGGCTTTCTCCATCGCCCGCCAAGTTCCCGTATAATCGCTAAAGGGCTGGTGGATAAGCAGCAAATCGATGTAATCCGTGCGCAGTTTGCGCAGTGATTTGTCAATGCTCGCGCCCGCCTTTTCCTCTCCGGCATTACTGATCCATACTTTAGTGGTAAGGAACAGTTTATCGCGGGGCACACCGCATTTGGCCACGGCATTGCCTACGCCTTCCTCATTATAATAAGCCTGTGCGGTGTCAATCAGGCGGTAACCTACGCTGATGGCATCGAGCACACAACGTTCACACTCTTCGGGTGATACTTGGAAAACACCATATCCCAATATCGGCATGTCAATGCCGTTGTTCAATTTTACTGTTTGCATACTATTGTTTTATTACTGATGTTCAATCATGAATCTTATGTAATCCGATGCCTTTCACCGTGGCCAAATCCATATCATCATAAATCGGGCTTTTCCCTGTTTCAAGACTGGCGATGGCATCCATTTCATTTGCGGTAAGCGTGAAGTCAAGGATGTTGAAGTTCTCAATCATCCGTTCCTTATGCACTGTCTTGGGAATGACCACTACATTACGCTGGTTCAGCCAACGGAGAATGACTTGCCCCACCGTCCGTCCATGCTTCTCAGCGACGGCTTTCAACACTGGATTGTTCCAAATATCATTCTGTCCCTCGGCAAAAGGTGCCCACGCCTCATGCTGGATGCCCTCTTTCCGCAAGAACGCATTGGCGGCTTGCTGCTGGAAGAACGGATGCGTCTCCAACTGGTTCACGGCAGGCTTCACCTCATTGTGCAGAAAGAGATCTTGCAGGCGCTCATTGGAGAAACTTGTCACGCCGATGGCGCGGATAAGCCCTTCTTTGTAAAGTCGCTCGCAAGCTCTCCATGCGGCGTAATAGTTGCCGTAGGGTTTGTGCAGCAGATAGAGGTCGATGTAATCAAGTCCAAGCGATTTCAATGACTTGTCAAAGGCACGGAGCGCATCCTCATACTCATAATCCTGCACCCATAATTTTGTGGTGACGAAAAACTCCTCGCGCTTGATGCCGCTCTGCCTGATGGCATTGCCTACCTGCTCTTCGTTGAAATAAGAAGCCGCCGTGTCAAACATCCGATAACCCACTTCGATGGCATCGCTTACGGTACGTTTCGTTTCATTTTCGGGAATTTGGTAAACGCCAAAACCGATAGCCGGCATCATTACGCCATTGTTCAATCTTACATCTTTCATGATACTTATATGATTTTAGTTCCTGGCGCGAAATTACGGAGTTCTTGCTGATCCACTATTACATAATTTGGGGTAATGTTTTCACTATTCGTGGTTTTTCGCTATATTTGCCAGCAAATAGCCTCTGTAATGAGTGACACAAGATTTGACGGAATTGTTTTTGCCGACAGCTGGCAGGAACTGAACACCTCGCTATACGCGGGAAGGATCATCCACATCCTCTGTGAGGAAGGCAACATGGGATTCACTTTCCAGGAGACGCATTATAACATTTCCGCCAGGGATTATGTCATCCTGCCCAACGCGACACTAGCCTCGGACTTCTCCGCGTCTGAAGACTTTCAAGGCATCTTGATGAATCTTTCAGAAACCTACGTCACCTCAATCGCTATCCGCAGCAACTATGGCATCATAGGACATCTGTCGCTCTTGCGGAATCCTGTCATGAAACTTTCCGAACGAGACTTCCGGATATGTGAGACCACCTTAAGATACCTTCGGATGCGCATGGAAGACGAGAAGCATCTTTTCCGTGAGGAATTGCTAGGCAGCTTGCTGACCGCGCATATCCTCGACCTATACGACATACACGCACGCAACCACAAGGACACGCAAGTATCGGAACGCGTTACCACCCTGCTACGGAGTTTCATCGAGTTGCTGTACAATGGGGAATATATGCGAAACCGAAGTCTCAGTCATTATGCCTCTCGCCTTTGTGTCACGCCCCATTACCTGTCAGAAATATGCAAGAAAGTAAGCGGAAAATCCGCCACCTACTGGATTGACCGTTTCACCATGCAGGAAATCACCCGCCTGCTCCGCCAAAAGGAACTCTCTTTGACGGAAATCGCCGAACGAATGAACTTCTCTTCCATGTCTTATTTCAGCCGGTATGTGCAAAAGCGAATCCACCTGTCGCCATCGGAATACAGAAAAGATTGCCAACGGGAGAAAGGAGACATATAACCCCCTTTTCAACGAGATAGTATCTCAACCCGCCCCGAGACAGTATCGCAGATAGCGAGGGCTTTCATGGGATGGCAAGCAGGGGACAAGCAATGGAACTAAATGAAAAAATGAATTATATTTCGTGAGGCTGCGGACAGCAGAGACACAGGCAGCCCGAAAAAACAACGAGCCTGAGACCTTGTGAGGTCTCAGGCTCGAAGAAGGGTGGATGGTGGGACTCGAACCCACGACATTCAGAACCACAATCTGACGCTCTAACCAACTGAACTACACCCACCGTGTAAATCCGCTATTGTTGTTTAGCGGGTGCAAAGGTACGGAATTTATTTGAACCAGCCAAATAAATCCCCTACTTTTTTCTCACAAATTAGTTTTTGGGAGCAGGAGCGGCAGCGTTACCTGCTGCGGGAGCAGCCTGCTCTGCGGGAGTCGCCGTCTTGGCGGCAGGGGCGGTTGCTCCTTGCTTAGCGGCATCCTGGGCGGGAGCGGCTTGTTTAGTGGCTGCGTCCGTATTGGCGCCAGGCATGGCAGGCGTAGCTGTTTGTTCTGTGGTAGCGGAACCAGCCACGCTTTCCTCTCCAGCGGCTTTGGGTGAGGTATATGCACAGAGCACGCTAATAATCACCATGGCAATGGCAAGACCCCACGTCGCTTTCTCCACCACGTCCGTGGTCTTCTTCACGCCCATTATCTGGTTGGAAGAGGAGAAATTAGAGGAGAGTCCACCTCCCTTTGATTCCTGGATAAGCACGATGAATATCATGAGCAGTGCCACCAGGCAAATCAGTACTACTAGTAATGTGTAAACCATTTGTCTTTAATGCTTATTATTCTTATTGTTCAATATCAGTTTTTCCAAAAATCTCATTTGGTCTGCAAAGTAAACACTTTTTTTTGGATTATTCAAATTTAATCGGCTAATTATTTCCAAAGCCTTCTCATATTTACCTTGCTTAATGTAAATGCGGGCCAATGTCTCGGTGAAATAGGCGTTATTGGGCGTTTCTTCTTCCTCGTCCATCGAAGGCTCTATTTCGGGCATGAACTCCAGGGGGCTATCCGTGTCCTCCATGGTGTTAAGATTGAATTTTCCGTCCTTGATAAAGTCGTCTATGAGGTTTTGCCCCTTCATTTTGGGAGCAGGTTCGCTCTCCTCGTCCTCGCTCTCCGTTTCCAGCAGATAGGCCACATAGTCCACGGCGGCATCTGCGGGCGTAGGCTTTCGTTTAGGTTTAGCTTCTTGCGCTTCCGCGGGAATCGTGTCCAAGAAACTATCTATAAGCGCCACGGTACGGCTGTTACCATCCTCTCCCTCTGCCTGCTCCTTAGGTTTAGCCACCCGTTTCATTTGATAATGCGCCGCCTCTATCATCTGGAAAATCACGCGGCGGTCGGTGATATAGATAGCTGCCCTGCGCAATTCCTCGTCAAAAGAGGCATCGTGCAAGAGATAGAGGTTTTGCAACATCAGGAGCCTGGCGGTCTGGTAATAGGGATAGAGCGCCAAAAGTGCCCGGAGATCATAAAGGGTCTCCTTGTTGAGCAGTTCGGGATGTTGTATCAAGCGCGTCAGTTCCATGATGGGTTGCTTTAAGAGAACTTACCAGTTGGCCACGGTGGCGTTGAATATCTGATCCACCAAGTCGTCTATCATTTGCGAAACGAGTTCTTCCTGCACGGAATTCAGGCTTTGAGTGGTCTCATAGCTGGCCGTGGCGGTGAATTGCTGCTCGAAATCCTCGTTGTGATTCACGTTGTTGGTGAATCGCACGTTGACGGTCAGGCTCAACTCCGTCATGGCAGAGTAGCCTTCGCTGGACACAGACTTATTGCGCTGGCTGTATTGGGTGATCTCTCCCTCTATTTTCAAGTCTCCGTTGCGCCTTACCTGCTGCAGCTTGGTGTGGTTGGCGAACTCATCCTTCAGGGCGTTGTTGAACATCGGCCCCATAGGCCCCCACACATAGCTGCTACGGATAGGAAAGTCAGCTATCTGTATGGTTTTCGTCTTGTTGTAGTCTATGCTGGCGCCATTGAAGCCATAGCTCACGGAGCATGCCGTAAGCAAAACCAGCAGGCCCGTTGAGGCCAAAAGCCACAATCTCCGTCGCTTAGTCTTTATCCAGTCCATATTGCTTGATGCGTCTGTATAGAGTACGATCTGATATGCCCAGTTCCCTTGCCGCTTTCTTGCGATTGCCTCCATTGCGTTCCAACGCCTTTTGCAGCATCTTCTTTCCCACGTCATCCAGGCTCATGATTTCATCCTCTTCTATTTCCTCGGCCTCAGCCTCCTCGGTTTCCCTTGCCTGTGCCTTTTCTTGATGGGAAAAGGTCGCGGGATAAGGCGTGGATGCGGTAATCGTCTCATAATGGGGATGCTGGAAACCAACTTCTCCCCGCAAGCCCCTGGCTTCATCCAGCTGCTTGCGCAAAGAAGACATGTCCCGCCTGAGATCACTCACGCTGCCTCTCAACTCATAGAGAATCTTGTAGAGCATCTCCCGCTCGCTCTCATAAGAATGGGGGCCAGCCTCAGGATTAATGGTGGCCAACTGGGTGGAAGGTTCATCCTGGGGAATGAAACGCGAGAGCGTTTGCAAACTCACGTCCCTTTCCTGGCTCAAGACAGACATCTGCTCGGTGATGTTTTTCAGTTGCCTCACGTTGCCTGGCCACTTATAGCTCATCAAGGCTTGTTGCGCCTCTGGGGTCAGCGTTATCTTTGGCAGATGATACTTGTCGGCCATCTGCATGGCAAACAGGCGGAAGAGCAACAAAATGTCTTCCCCCCGGTCTCTCAAAGGCGGCATCTGGATGGGGATGGTATTCAGGCGGTAGTAAAGATCTTCCCTGAAACGGCCTTCACTGATGGCCTTGCGCATGTTGACATTGGTGGCGGCCACGATGCGCACATCGGTCTTGCGCACCTCCTGCCCGCCCACGCGGATATACTCGCCCGTCTCCAACACGCGCAAGAGTCGGGCTTGGGTGGCGATGGGCAGTTCGCCCACTTCGTCCAGGAAGATGGTGCCCTTGTTGGCGATGCCGAAATAGCCTTCGCTCTCGCCTATCGCTCCCGTGAAAGAACCCTTCTCGTGGCCAAACAGCTCACTGTCTATAGTTCCCTCGGGAATGGAACCGCAGTTGATGGCGAAATATTTCTCCCTGCGCCTCGGCGAAGCGTCGTGTATCACGCGGGGCATTTTCTCCTTGCCCGAAGCGTCGTGTATCACGCGGGGCAATATCTCCTTGCCCACTCCGCTCTCGCCGACTATCAGCACAGACAAGTCGGTGGGTGCCACTTGTAGAGCGACATCCAGCGCACGGTTAAGGCCATCGCTGTTGCCCACGATGTTGTACCGTTGCTTGATAGCTTGCAGTTCTGAAATATTCATTGAGCGTACAAAATTACATATAATATTTGAGATATCCTCAACTTTGGCCGAATTTCAAGCGAAACCACTCCTCCACCCTACTCTTGTTGCCCAGGGTCTTTCTTGGGGAAAGGCTCATTGGAGTGTTTCTTGGGAATGGCGAAGCGTACGCGCTCGCTCTCATCCTTCTTCTCATGGTACAGCTTGGGCAACGGATTTTCTTGCGGCTCCTTGAACATCATCTTATTGCGATATATGTCTATAGCCATAAAGAGGGCTTGACGGAAACCGAACTCGTCCGCCTTTCCTTTGCCGGCCATGTCGTATCTCACTTCCAAGTCCGCGGCGGTGCGTATCAGGGGCAGGCCAGCCGTATAGACCACTCCCTCCCCGTCACTCAATACCAGGAAAGGAGTACGGACTTGCTCGTAATACATGCCCAATGCGCCGTCGAAGTCCGCGTAGTATCCTTTGCCGAAGAACACGTCAGACGCATATGGCCCAAACACCTGTATTCCCTCGTCGGCCAGTTTCTCAACGGCGGGCAATATGATTTCCCGTTCCTCCTTGCCCATCTCTCCGTTGATGCCAGGATTAAGCGAGAGCACTGCCAGTCGGGGGTTGGAAATGCGGAAGTCTGAGCGCAAGGTCTCCGCGAACAACCGGACTTTGGCCATGACGTTCTCCTCAGTGATAGATTCCACCACTTGGTTTACGGGCACCATACCCGTGAGGCTGGCCACTCTCATCTTGCTGTTGACATAGATATTGAAGGCCTGCGCCCCCTCACCCACGCATGTCTCCAGGAACCGCGTATGTCCCGGGAAGGGATAACCCGCCATCTGGGCGTTGCTCTTGTTGACGGGCGTGGTCACCAATACGTCAAACAGACCTCGGCGGAAGTCTGTCATGGCCCTGTCCAAAGACTTCATGGCCGCCGTGCCCGACTCCGGGGTGGCGGTACCTAATTCCACCTTCACCTCGTCTTCTATGGCAGCCAGCAAGTTCAGCCGTCCTTCCATGGCGTCTTCCGCCTTGTGGATGATGGTAAACTGCGCGGGGGTGTTCATCACTTTCTTATGATAAGCGGCCACCTTAGGCGAGCCATAGACAATAGGCACGCACATGTCCAGCATCTCCGGCTCCGAGAAAGTCTTGAATATCAGCTCATATCCAATGCTGTTGGTATCTCCGTGGGTAATCGCCACGCGTATCTTTCTTTCTTCCATGTATAATTATAGTTGTATTATTGAGTTCTTAGACTATACAACACGGCATCCAGTTGCCGCATCAGGTTTCTCTTCTTTCCGCCAGGAGCGTAAACAAACGCCTCTATGGTAACGCCCTGGCGGGTGACGCTGGCAAAGGGGCCTCCCATGGCATCCCCTTTCATCTCCCAAAGCCCATAGCGGTAAACCCCTCCGCCAGGCAATGGGCGTTCCTTGAGCGTTCCCTTCACGGTTTGCACATACATGCTGTCGGTCTCGCCTTTGACGTTCTGCCGCATCACGCTGTCCCGGTTCACACCTTTATATATACAAACATTGCGCATGGGGGAAGCCTTATTGTCAGACAGCCAAAGGAAGTCCTTCCCCCGCCTGGCGCTGTTCATGTCACTCGGGATGAGCACGCTCACGCCAAACATCTGGCGTATGGTTTCCTCCATCTTGGCGTTATGCCGCTGACGCAACCATTCCGTAGCCACCCGCAACTCAAACTCCTGCAGAAGCGCGAGGAGTCGCTTGCCGTCCCTGCCATCTGTATAAACAATGAGCTGCGGCCGTGCGTAGCGGTCAACTTCCCGCCTCATCGTCCTGGACGTATCCCTGACAACAATGGCCCTGGCCAACCTCAACGAGCCTTTCCATTGAGGTGATGCCACCCGGGAGACATCAAAAGACGGCTCACGTTGCGGCAGTCCCTCCGCGTCGACTTGCAGCAAACGGGTGAGCAGATTGTCACTGTCGTCCACCACCAAAACCTCAAAGGGCTTCCCGCCACTGTCTGGCAGCGCACCTGGCCCATTGGCGCAAGCGGTCAGTAGCGCTACGACCACAAGCAAACAAACTTCACGCCCCTTCATCACCTCTTATTTCCGCTATCTTCTTGGCGGTGCTCAAGAGCCCGCAAGCGGCGTAGATGTCTTGACCGCGACTGGCTCTGATGGTGGTGAACACGCCATGAGCGGTCAGGTAATCGCGCAAGGCCAGCATCTTCTCCTCGCTGGCTCCCTGGAGGGGCACTTCCGGTATGGGATGGAAACGTATCAAATTGACCCTGCACGTGAGTCCGTGCAGCAACTTGATGATTTCCCGGGCGTGGCGGTCGCTGTCATTGAGCCCGCCAAAGACGATATACTCAAACGAGAGTCTGCGCTGATGGGCGAAATCATAACGTCGCAACAGCTCCACCACCTGCTTGATGCCCATGCCCCGCTCGGCTGGCATCAGACTGGCGCGCTGCTCGGGCAACGGGGAATGCAGGCTGATGGCCACGTGGCACTCGCTCTCGTCCAGAAACCTTTCCAGTTTGCCCCGGATGCCTACGCTGCTCACCGTTATGCGGCGTGGACTCCATGCCCAACCATAGTCAGCGGTAAGTATTTGGGTGGCTTTCAATACCGCCTCCAGGTTGTCCATGGGCTCTCCTTGTCCCATGAATACTATGTTTGTCAACGTATCGGCCTCGGGCAGGCTATATACCTGGTTGAGAATCTCGCCCGTGGTGAGCTGACCCTCAAATCCCTGCTTGCCGGTTTGGCAGAAAAGGCAATTCATCTTGCAACCCACCTGGGAAGAGACACAGAGCGTGGCGCGGTCTCCGTCCGGTATATAGACAGCCTCCACGTACTTGCCTTGGGCGGCGGGGAAAAGATACTTCACCGTGCCGTCCACGGAGTGCCGCTCATCTATCGGGGCGGCGCAGCCCACCTCATAGACTTCCGCCAATCGTTCCCGGTTCTTCTTTGAGAGATTGGTCATCTGGTCTATGCTCCTCACGCGGTGCTTATAGAGCCACTCGGCCATCTGCCCTCCGGCGAAAGCGGGCATACCCAACTCCTTGGCGACCTCTCTCAATTCCGTCAAAGTGAGTCCCAACAGGGGTTTCTTGTCAGCGTTCATGTTCGCGAAGATAACTTAAATCGGGGAGAATACAAAATAAAAAGCTCGCTTTTTCATTTTTATTGACGAGAGGGAGAGGCTGCTTCCCCAAAAACGCAGTACTACTGCAAGTGGCAACGCTGTGCTACTGATACCAAAAGTCAGCAATACTGAAATCGCAACGCAGTAGTACCGACTTTCTGGAGCGATGATGTAGCCTGGAAAGAAAAAACTAAAATAATTTTAGCCTTACCCACATTTTGGCACAAGCTACGTCTAACTTCGCGGCATGAAAGATAAAGAAAGAGGAGAAAAAGACATGGAAAGACTATCGCTGACACAACACGCCAAGGCCGCTGCCGGCAAACTGAAAAACAGCAAGCTGAAGCGACTGACCACCATCTCGGCATCACTGGACGCCATCCGTAAGACTTTGTCCCTGGACAACCGGGAGCAAGCCATGATGCTCGTGGCCATCCTTGACAGGCAGTGCGGGCAGCAATCCACCGACACAGACGACCTGGCAAACTACTTCGGCTGCTCCACGCTAGACGTGATGGAATACGTCCCCGCCCTGCTCTCCCTGCAAGCCAAGGGCTTTATCGAGTCCGCCAATGGCGAGGAAGAGAATATCGTGAAGCGGCAATACCAGCTGTGCGAGGACGTGTTCAACGCCATCGTGGAAGGCCGGGAGGTGAAGCCCATCCCGCCCACCGCGTCCACCGAGTTTGACCAGTTTAACTTCTGCGCCAAGGCCAGCGAACTGATACACAGCCGCTCACAAGAAAAACAAACCACGCGGAAAGCTCTCTCCCGGATACAAGCCCTGGAGAAGGAGCACGCCGGCCTGGACTTGGTGAAAACCATACAAGCCAAGCTGCCCGACATCAGCGACCGGGCATTCTTCTACGAGATGGTAAACGACTTCACCCAAGACGGTGACGGCGGGAAAAGCGGCATCAACAGCACACTGGAAGACCTCTTCGACAGCGTGAGCGTGCGCGTAACCCAAAAAGCGCGACTCATGAAGGGAACCCATCCCCTAATGGCTGCCGAACTGGTAGAGGCGGAAGATAAAGACACGCTGGTGTTGACCGACGAGGCGGTAAAGTTGCTCTTCGGCGAAAACGCCAACGTCTACCGAAGCGACAGAAGTGGACTGGACCGCTACGAGTTCCTGGCCAAAGTAAGAGACGACATCGGCAACCTGCCTGGCGAGGTAGAAGCGGTGGAAAAATGGAAATTCATCAGGGGAGTGAGGAAACTGGAAAACAAGAACCCACAACTCTCCGCCATCGCCAACCTGCTCCGCTTGGTAGAAAACCCGCAAGACCGTGCCATCTTCTACGCCGTGTGCTACGAGGCCAAAGACGGCGACACACTCCGCTTCCGCCAGTTATCCAGCTTCATGCCCGAGCGCGATGCCTTTCGGGAAACACGAGAGTTCAAGGCCAACAAGCACATCCTGCAAAGGCACGGACTCGTGGAAGTGTGCGAGAATGGCATGTTTAACGATGCCGCGCTGAAGCTCACCCCGAAGGGCATGGAACTTTACTTCGAGGAAGACGCTCACTTCTTCGAAAATCCCATCAACATCAAGCAATTGGTGAGCCATGAAAAAATCACGCCCAAGCGACTCTTCTTCGAACCCAACCTGCAACGGCAACTCTCCACGCTCACCGAGAGCCTGCGGGAAGACAACTACGTCACGCTGCAAGAGCGGCTCAAGGAGAAAGGCTTGCCCACGGGCGTGGCCGCCCTACTCTACGGACTGCCCGGCACGGGAAAGACCGAAAGCGTATGGCAATTGGCCCGGCAGACAGGGCGAGACGTCTTGCACGTAGACATCTCCGCCACCAAGACCTGCTGGTTTGGCGAGAGCGAGAAACTCATCAAGGAAGTGTTCGAGAACTATCGCCGCCTCTGCGGCCAAAGCAAGATGAAGCCCATCCTGCTCTTCAACGAGGCCGACGCCGTCTTCTCCAAGCGCAAGGACGCCAACAGCAGCAACGTGGCGCAGACAGAAAACGCCATCCAAAACATCATACTGGAAGAGATGGAGCGACTGGACGGCATCCTCATCGCCACCACCAACATGGCCGACAACCTGGACAAGGCCTTCGAACGCCGCTTCCTATTCAAGATACGCTTCGACAAGCCCAACCTGGAAGCCAAGTCAGGCATCTGGCGTGACAACTGCCCACGCTCCAGGAGGCCGAGGCCAACAAGCTGGCCTCCCGTTTCGACTTCAGCGGCGGCGAGATAGACAACGTGGTGCGCAAGATCACCATGGAGGAAATACTCCAAGGCACCGCTCCCACATTGGAACACCTCGTCACCCTCTGCGAGGAAGAGCGCATAGAAAAAGGCGGACAAGGCATCGGTTTCAACAAATAAACCACAAAAAGCGCAGCTTTGTCAATCTTTGGCAGAACATGGGCGTAACTTCACGACATAACGACAAGAAAATATGGCAGAGGCAGCAAAAAAATCGTCCAAAATGTTGCAAGCTATCGATAATTATCATAACTTTGCGAATGGAAATACCTCCCGCAAGGGTGGCTTCCGGACATTGAGGACTATTGAAAGAGCATCTAGCGGCTTTTTGATTCACGTAAATCTTGCAACTTTCCCTGAATCAGTCAAAAGCTGGCGAATGATGTCCACATCCCATATAGGGGCGTGGGCTGCTTCTGCCACTTTGTTGATTCGGGTTGTGCAAGAACCTACGTGGGCAAGGTGGACAGACGTGGGCTTGCGCCCTTTCTCTTTTTACCCCCGCGACACATGAGACTAACCTTTTCTAACCTTATAACACGATGAAGAAATCAACGACCGACGAAAAACAACTGAAGCAGACCATACTGGAACTTGCCCGGGAAATGGGAAAGGACAAAGAGACCATGACCCGCGCCGACCTGGCTTATGAACTGAGGCAAGACACGTTACCCTCCGACAGCGTAGAGGTGTCAAGGCTGGTTTACGAGACCTACCAAGAAGCGGGCAACGACAAGGCCGTCTTCAACACCTACGTCAGCAATGACGGACGCAAATCACTCGTAGAGGAATACCGGTTGCAGGCCTTGCTCGACGAAGACAAGAAAGAAGACGCCATGTCACTGGCCATGAGGCAACTGGGGGACACGAGAGAGGCCCTGGCCGCGGTACAGGCGGGAATAGATGCCAACCTCTCTGCCACCTTGGTCAGGACGGCCTCCGGCGCGATGGATGTCATCACGGGCACCGGTGGCGTAAAGGCTGTCAAGCAAGAGGCCTCCACCTTATTTCGGAAATATGCCGACATGGTGAGCGTCTACCATGAGGGAGAAGACCGCGTGAGAAGCAACATCGCCGACTTCACGGCTCTGCGTGACGACATACAGGCCACCTATCAAGAATACGCCCAGCAACTCATAGACATCTACGGAGACAATGTCAAAGCCGTGGCCCCGCGGTTGTTCGACTTCTCGAGAGTGGAGTTCCTCGACGTGGACGGCATGCTGAAGCACACGGAACTGGAATACAACAAGATAACCGACAAGTGTGGCACGCTCATCAGCGAGATAAGCGACAGCTTCCGCTCCACGATACAAGGCAGCCTCAGCGCCTACAAGTCCATGGGACAAGGCAGCAAGACCTTGGGACTGGCCATGGCGGGACTCACCATGCTCGACCACTACACGCGAAGCCAAGAGCGCACGAACCAGCTGCGTTCAGACCTGGAAGTGTTCAAGACCAGCGTCAAGCGAGATGCCACCACCATCAAGGCAGACCTGGGCAGGCTGTTGGTTATCCACAAGACTCTCAACGACGTGGCCTTGCCCAAGGCCGACATCTACCTGCGCCACGCCAACCAACTGATGCGATCAGACATCTCCTCCATCCTCGACGCGCTCTACGCCTCTCCCCGGGTGAAAGCCTTGCAGGAAAAACGACAGCAACTTTCGCGGGAACTAAAGGCCATAGACGGAGAAATCAACGACCACTTGCAAAACATCGATATATACCAAAGCCTGATAACAGACCTCACCGCCACGTTGGAGGCCAAAGGCCCCAGCTACCATGAGGCCAGGAGCAAGGAACCCGGCAAGCCCTCGTTCATCGTCAACCTGTTTACCTTTGGCACAGCCCGCAAGAACTACTACCGCGACTACACCGAGTGGGACGAGGTATGCCGCCCGCTGATAAAGGAATACGAAAGCAACCAAGTAGACCTGAAGCTGGACAAAGATGAACTGGCGCGACACCGGCAAGACCTGCGAGACTGCCAAGCCGACAGGGAACAAGTGGCCAACGAACTGGAAACGCTCAACCGGCAAATACGGGAAAACATCCACGCCTCTAAAGACCTGCAACTCCGGATGCTCCCCCATCTGCGTGCGGTTGTCGCCACGCTTCGCCTGGGCAGGGAAATCATGGAGACCAAGTTAGACGAGCGGCTGACGCGGGCCATCAACATCCCAGACATGACCGAGGCCACCCGGTTACCCTCCGATGTGGAAGATAACCTCTCGCTCTTCACCAACATGCTGGCAGACAACCTGCACGTGGGACAGCAAGAGGCCAAAGCCCTGCTCGATGGTATAGACGAGTACCGAGAGACATCGGATGAGGAACACCCGTACACCGAAGAGGAGCTCAACCAGGTAGCCGAGGCCGCCGGGCAAACATTGGGGAAAGCCATGGAACTGCTAGACAGTTTTGTGCGCCTGAAGACACAGCAACTCAACGGCAAGTTGGCCGCCGCCGCTTACGACAAGGAATACCAACGCCTGACCTCCGGCTTCCGTCGGCAGATAGAGAACATAGACGACAAGAGTGCCTTCCTCAGGCAAATCATGACTCGTGTCAACACCGCCCAGAGCGAGGATGGACGCAGGCAAGCTTTCATGTCGCTGGCCGAGCTAAGCGGCATATCCGTGAGCGACCAAGAACTTGACGACTTCATCAACGGCGACAAGCAAATAGAACTATAAACCACCTGATAACACCTTAATTTATTATGGTATCGAGAAGAAGACAAGAAGCCATGGCCGACATGGGCTTCAACAAGGAGCAAGAGGAGTGCAAGCGTGACGAGGCCTTGAAGAAAGAGGAGGAAAGGCGCAGGCTCAAGGAAGAGAAACGGCAAGAGATGATGAGCATGACCTCTTATGTGGTCATGGACAAGACCGCCAAGATTATGGACAAATACCTCGTAGACCCCATCTTGGGTTTCTTCTTCCCTGCCGCCGGCGACATGCTGAGCAGCGTCTTGGCCGTACCCTTCATCTACTACAGCCTCTGTGTCGTCAAGTCCATTCCGCTCACGTTGGCGGTCATCTCCAATGTGTTGGTCGACACGCTTGTCGGCATAGTGCCCCTGCTGGGCGATGTCGTCGATGTCTTCCACCGCAGTTACTCCAAGAACCTGCGCCTCATCACGGGCTATATCGATGACGACAAGCAAATCATCCATCAGGTAAATAAGAAAGCCGTCAAGGCCGCCATATTCATCGTGGTGCTCTGCTTGCTCATCTACTGGCTCACGAGCCTGGTAGCCGGAGCCATCGCCTGGATGTGGCATGGCATCACCTCTCTCTTCGGCTAACACCTTTATATATAATAATGTATATATGACAAACCTTTTATTCACCCTCCTGTTCCCGCTGGCCACGCTGATGCCGGCGGACAGGACTAACCCGATAAGCACTATGGAAAAGAAGAACTATTATTGCGAGTATTGTGGACACAAGTTCCCCGACGTTAGGTCGCTCACCTCCGGCACCTGTTCCAAACATCCGGATGGCCCCAACAGAGGTCGCCACAAACTCTATGAGGGAACGGAGAAGTCAAAGTACACCTGCAAATATTGCGGCAAGCAATTCCCCAGCATCATGGTAATGGTGGGTGGTCAGTGCGTCAACCACCCTAAGGGAACTAACAAGGGGCCACATGCACCAGCATTGTAAACACCCATTGGCTTGACAATAAATGTCTCACCTCTAAAAAGTATGCACAAATGAAGAAACAAAAATGGGATGGGCTTAAGAATATAGACCAGGAAGGTATGTCTCCAAGGATAAAAGCCCAAGTACCCATGGAGCGACGCTAAAGTTCCCTTGGGTCGTTGGCGGACGACCCAAGGGTTCTTTTTCGCTTCATGTATCTTCTTGCGTACACCCTATAATAACATCGTGAATTCGAGGAAAGTTCTGTCTAGATTTGGCACATTCTACATGTACCTTTGCGCCATCACACAAAAACAGGAGAAATACAATGGCACCTGCAAGTATTGCGGCAAACAGTTCCCCAGCATCATGGTGATGGTGGGTGGTCAGTGCGTCAACCACCCTAAGGGAAGCAACAAGGGACCACATGCGCCTGCGCTATAGTCAAAAAAGAACAACACATAAAATCCGACAAAGCATGAAAATAGTCACCACAAAAGACGAGCTGAAACTCGCCATAAAACAAAAGGAAAAGAGCATCCTCATCAAAAGCAAGCTAGCCAACGCGATAAGGAAAGAGCTAAAAGCATGGCTTCTGTCATCCGCATCGGTTGCCGTTATCATGTTGGCGATAATGACCCTCATCGGTTGGTCCTCAGAAGCGGGCCACACATTTTCAATAGTCATACACATAACCGCTACCCTTATACTTTTAATCGGCTTGCCCTATGCCTTCATCTGGAAGCGTAACCTCTGTTCTTATCTTATAAGATAACCTCCAAAGAAGGAGGAGAAATCATAATGGAAAGGGATTAGGCCGTGAGTTTCAGCAAGCGTTAAAAAAGCCGAATGAACCATTATGGACTTGACGTGTATGTGCGGAATCCGTATTTTTGTAAAAATATACTTAATATTTAAATATTCAGCTATGAAAACAATTGAAAACTACATTTCTATTGTAGAAGGGGCAAATAAGATTGCCATTAAGAATTTCAATAATCAAGATTCCATTCAACGTGTATCGGCCTGCAAGGACAAGTTATTGTCTGAATTGAAAAGCAATGCGTATATTAAAATTCCTTTTGTCGGAGATTTTAATGCAGGTAAAAGTTCCTTGTTGAACAGTTTGATGGGAGTGAACATACTTCCTACCGACGTTGTTCCTACTACGGCTGTGTCTTATGAATTATATTATTCCGAAACCGAGAAGTTGGATATATATCACAATGGCAAGTTTAAGGAGACAGCACCATTGTCTAAGATATCCAATTTAGAAGTGGTACCCGGTGACATTGTGGTTGTTCATATAAATAACGACTTCATAAGACAACAAAATGAAAAAGGAATAGTCCTCGTCGACATGCCCGGCATAGATTCTGGCATCGAGGCACATAATAACGCCATTCTCAATTATATTCAAGAAGGCTCGTTCTTCTTTCTCGTATCGCCTGCACCGCAAGGAACATTACGAAGCGTAACCCTTCAGTTTGCCGATGAGCTGAAAAAATACAACCTGAAAATGGCTGTTGTAATCTCTAAGGCAGACCAGGCTCCTGAAGATGATTTGAAGTCTGTAATCGAACACATCACAGACCAGGCGAAACGCCTCATAGACGAAAATGTAGATGTATGTGTAACATCCTCGGCGGAAAAAAACAATGCAGATATTGTTGCCTTGCTGGATAAACTTGACGCAGAGAAATTTTTAAAAGACAAGTATTACGCTGAAGTGGAGGTCTATGTCAATGACATAATATCTGAACTACAGCTGCAAGCCAAGTTGTTGCTTTCAAACAAAGAGGATTACAGCAAAAGGATTGAAGAATTAAAGCGTGAAAAGGAAAACGCTTTAAATTCACTTCGTGAAAAAAGCAACTCGGCGCAGTCACTGCAAGGTTCAGCCGATGACATTCTCATGGATGTGCGTATGGCACTGACTGAGAAAAGTCTCTATCTCGCCAACATCCTTGTCCAAAGCAACAACGACTCTAACATTTTTAACGCTGAGTTGCTTAACATAATACGCCCTGTACTGGTCAACTCTTTTAAACGAGAAATCACCGAATACCAAAATGTCATAGGCAGCAGTGTCATGGATTTCTCCGTTACAGTTAATAAAATTCTTCAAGATGAAGATAACAAATTATTGTCCGGGGCAAATGAAGTCATTGGTAATCTTCTCGGTAAAGAAGTCGTAGAAGGCTTCTTGAAGAAAGGTCTGGACAAACTGATAAATCAGCTTGTCCAATATAAAGGATTGTCAACATTGCTAAAAACATTAATTAAGTTTGTCGGCCCGCTCACAACAATATTGATAAATATTATTCCTGACATACTCAGACTTATTTTCGGCAAGAGCAAAGACCAGAAGATTATGGCTGTTCAGCAGAAAATAACCGGCGGTATGATTGACAAGCTCGTTGAAGGACTCAGAGAACCTGTTGAGAAAATACTTGAAGACCAGCGTAAGGCCGCATACAAAGAGATGGAGTCGCTGATTGAAAATGAAGCCCACAAGTTTGACGATAACATAAAGAAAATTCAAGAAGAACAACAGGCAGATGAGGCTACAATTACCGCAAAAGTACAAACTTTGCAAGTGGCCATCGGTGAATTGGAAGTACTTTTAAGAAAATAGAATATGGCATTTGACAAAATAAGCAAAAAAAGTGTGGCCATGGGGAAAAAGCCCCAGGCCACCTTTTTAAAAGTGAATAAATACGAGAGCCCCCAGATGGCTCTAGATTTGATAGCTCATATCTGTACAGCATCTGCGGATATAGACTTGTCATCTTGTTTTGAGAAATACTATGAACTGCAGACTCAAATGGAAAATGACCTTGAGAGTTATGAATTATCCGATTCTAATTTTCCCTTTAATTGTTGGTTTGCAGGTCATGAGATTCAAAACATGTTGCTTGAAGACGTTTCATCCACATTGAAAATAGCCGTTGCTGGAGGATACAGTGCAGGCAAGTCTTCTCTGTTAAATTATCTTACAGGGATAGGCGATTTGTTGCCGACGGGCGTTGACCCCGTCTCTGTCGTAAATACATATCTTAATTGTGTACCCTCGAAGAACAAACTTATAATCCGTGGCAAAAACCTCAAAAACGATCTTGTATTATTGAACGAAGAGGTGTTGGCATGTATACAGCATTCCTCCAAATCGAAAGTGTACATCGCAAACGTATTGGAGAAAATAATAATTGACACACCTGCGCCAAAGTATCTGGAAAGGATTACTTTCATCGACACACCGGGATATAATAACTCAACAAACGAGGTAGAAGCCGATAGGGACAAGGCAATCAGTGCTTTAAAAGGTGCCGATGCCGTATTCTGGTGCATTGACATAGAAAGCGGCACAATCACAAATACGGATATAGACATCCTTAAAAATATTTCTGACAAACCAATTGGTATACTGTTTACAAAATCTGACAAAAAAAATTACAATGATGTAATTAAAATAATAAAAGACACCGAAAAGAAATGTTATGACGTGTTCGGCTCAGAACATGCACCCATAGTTGTCGGTGTGTCTTGTCTGGAAAAGAAGATGTACTCAACTGCACATCTTACATTCCAAAATATCGTTGAAAAGATAAAGTCGAGATGCGGAGTCGTCAATTTGTTAAGTAAGCAAAAAGCCCAAATCGAAGCTCTGTTTGATAAAGAGGTTGAAGCTTCAACCAACCAGATTATTGTATTAGAAGAAGAAAGGAAAAAACTAATACAGTCACAGAATGAAGATTCTGACATGTTAAGTAATAACAGTGATTATATAAATTCACTGAAAGATGCGTTGAAAGACACACTCATATCAAGTTACACGGAAGTGGAACAGAGTGCGGATAAAAGAGGTGAATATTTTAATGAAGCTATGTCGGCTTTAAGTGATTCGCTTGACCGTGAATTTGAGTGGAACACTAAAGTAGGACTTTTTAGTGATGCTTCTGCTTTAAGAAGAAAACTTAATGATGCGGTAAGCAAATTTAACAAATTGAATGAAGTTGATATACATTACACCTACTGGGAAAAGGAATATCGCACGACATTGTATGGTCAAATATGTGAAAGGCTCGATGATTTATTGACGGAAATAAAAGACGAGTGTGATTCTGACGAACAGTATAAAAGCATTGTTGAACTGAAGAAAAAAGAAACCCAATTAAAACATCTTCTGATTGGATATAAACCGAGAATATTACGAGCGTTGA
This sequence comes from Prevotella sp. CAG:1320, assembly GCA_000435635.1. Classification (GTDB taxonomy): domain Bacteria; phylum Bacteroidota; class Bacteroidia; order Bacteroidales; family Bacteroidaceae; genus Prevotella; species Prevotella avicola. Next base: position 121,112 of record FR882149.1, read on the forward strand.
GTGATGCTTATTATGATTGTCTGAAACGAATAAATGACCATAACAATCAGCTGCAAACCATTAAGGAAACTGATAATATTGATGTTTTCTCCGCTATTAGCGGTGACAACTATGGAAGCTTCTTGTCTTGCTTTTCAAATGGAGTCGACCTAACTGTATGCAATAAAGAAGGATTCTCACCTTTGACATGGGCCGTACGTTCAGGCAATAATGAGATGGTAAAATTCTTCATCAACCACGAAGTGGATTTGACATTGAAAGACAAGAGAGGGTACAATGCATTGGAGACTGCTGCCATATATCATTATCAGGATATATGTGAGCTTTTGATGGAGGCCGACAACTCCTTGATCAGCAATTCTCGTTCTCTTGTAGAAATGTCCCAGAAGAATTATTTCACAAAATGGGTTTCACAATTAAAGTAAGATTCTATTATGAAGATAACAATAGAAAATTATCAAAATGTATTTGCGGGTTTATTGCAGACCCTATCCTCCATTAATAATGGAGGAAATAGGGATGTAATCTCCACTGTAAACAAGGTTGAGGAAAAAATAAACGAGATAAGTTCTGGTGGAGATGAATTAAAAAAAGAGAATGAAGTTCTTAAAATAGGTGTTGTTGGCCAAGTGAAAGCTGGCAAATCCTCATTTTTGAATTCTTTGTTCTTCAATGGCGAAAACGTACTTCCCCGTGCATCAACGCCTATGACGGCAGGACTCACCATTCTTAAATATAGCGAAGAAAACAAATTTGAAGTTGAATATTACAATACACGAGAATGGCAGAGTTTTGAAGCCAAGGCAAAAGAGCATGATGACATCATACAATACTACAAAGAAAGCAATCCCAGCTTGAGTGATAATGATATAGCGGGCATGGCAAATATTGACCCTACCATCAAAGCCGCAAAAGAGCTTGTATCAAGCTGTGGAAGAAACGCTAGAAACAAAATTACAGAAAACTCCAAAATAGAATCAAGGAGTTTCGCTGACATTGATGATTTACAAAGTATCCTGGAGACTTACGTTGGGGCTAATGGCGAGTATACGCCAATCGTGAAAAGCCTTACAATTGGTTTGAACGACGAACGTTTGAAAGACATACAGATTGTCGACACTCCAGGTGTCAATGACCCTGTATTGTCTCGTGAGATGCGAACACGTGAGTTCTTAAGGGGATGTCATGGTGTGTTCTTATTGAGCTATTCAGGCAGATTTTTCGATAGTACAGATGTTGATTTCCTAACAAACCGCATTGGAAACCAAGGCATTGGAACTGTCGTGTTGATTGCAAGCAAGTTTGACTCCGTGTTGCAGGATGTCGGAATGAAGTATCCCGACGACTTAAGTGCTGCAATTGATTATTGTACGAAATCCCTTAAGAAACAATATAGCACAAACATCGCAACATCCAATTTCAACGGCAAAGATCCTATTATGGACTTTAGTTCAGGCATAGGATTCAGTATAGCGAGGAAAGACGAGAATCGTTGGGACGAAATGGAGCAACACGTCGTAAAACGGATGAAAAGTTTTTATCCGAGTTACTTCGCGACGTTGGAAGATATAAAGTCATGTTTTCAAGACTTGTCACAGATAGATGACATACGTGAGAAGTATATTGAAAACGTGTTCAAAAGGAATAAAGACAACATTATTCAGGAAAAGGTAAATTCGTATTTTCAAAACGCAAGTGTACTTGTTAAGGAAATCGTTGCGGCAGAGAAAGGCAAATTAAATGATATTGCTGAAGCTCTTAAGTTAAGTGATATTGGAGAAATGGAAGCACGCAAAAAGAGCATGAAGAAAGTTATTGAACATGTTAAAAACGACATAGAATCGTTGGCTAGCCGTGCGGATGCCTTATCTGAAAAGAACAAGAAAGAATGCCTGAACGATTTTAGTTTCAGATGGAATGGTAATGTCCCAACCACTGAGATAAATGGTTCATTCATCTGTAAAGGCCGTTTATGGGGAACACGTAATATTGAATGCATATACAATGAGGTTGATTTGAACACATTGATGTACAACTTAACAAAGGCTTGGGATGAAGCCATTAAGCAGTTTGTCACAAATTGGAACCAGCGGATAGGCAGCATTATCGAATCAATAAAAGAGATGTTGCAAAATATAATAACAGAAAGTCTGAATAATGACAAGGACGGCCTGCTGGACGGGAAAGTCTTGAGAAATATTTTAGGGGAAATTGTAACTAAAATGAGTAATAAGGCCACAATACCGGCAAAAGCGATAAAAGACAAATTCAAATCTGATATTTCTTCTCAATTGGATGGGAAGGAAGCTATACCGCATCTATTCAAGGACAAAAAAGAGAGTGAGGCAAAAATCGCAATTGGAGTGGCGGCCAACCAAGCTAAGAAAACTATAGTAGCAGTCACAAATACGGCGATTAGTGCACAATCAAAAGCACTTGAAGTGATAATACAGAAAGTGTCGGAAGAAGCAATTAGTGTTTTAAAAGATAATAAAAATCGGTTTATTGAAGAATTTGAAAGCAACACTAACGAATATTTAACAAATTTGGAGACCGCCTTGAAAGACAAGAAAAAGAATCTTCAGATTATGAGTGACGCAATTAACAAACTTAATAATATTGAAACGGGACTATGAATAAGGCATATTTAGACAAAATCGGAGGAGAGTTGACATCTAAAGCGAATAATCTTACATTATACTTGTCAACTCAATTACAACAAATAAATTATCCTCAACAGGAGGGTAAAGTAAATGACAATACTAAAGCTTCTGGAACCACCTTACAGAAATGTTGTATTGGTGTTGGAGCTTTATTGTTTGTTGTCGGATTGACTACAAAGACCCACATTGCCACCATTGGCGGGGGAATTGTTGCGATTGCAGGGCTATATGGTCTCAGTCGCAACAACAAACAAACCGTCGCAAGTGTCGAAAATGTTGATTTCACCGCTTTCACACTTAAAGTGTATCAGCAAATGGAAGATATACATACTTATGTTTTTAATGAGTGGAACGAATTTCTCGGCAAATTAAAAGATGAATTGAAACAGCAGATACAGATGTCTGATTTAGATGCGGGAAAAAAGAATAAAGCCATAGATTTGGCTTTAAATCGTTCTGTTATCAATTTTTCCATGCCAGATGTACTTACCGATTTATCAAACATAGAAAAGGAACATGATATTGAAAAATATAAAACCTATGGTACGACTTTTAAACAAAAATATACTGACGCCATAAAATCGGCATTATCCGAGCAAATTGAAAGATATAACGAAATAGCGAAATTATTGAATTGAACAGAAGAATGTTCTTATTCAATTAAAACTTTTGCGCCATCGCATTATCTATGACCAACCTGTTTTTCCTCCCCTTCGTGGGGCATGACTATTCCGCGGGCGGCGTCTTCGGCAAGCGGGTGATGGTTCTCGGAGAGAGCCATTACTGCGGAGAGAAGTGTGCCGACTGTGGAAAGGTGGGTAAGGCGGGCGACTGCGCCGCCTTCACCACCAATGTAATCAAGACGTATCTCGACCCTGACACAGAGCGGGAGCCTTGGATGAACACTTACCTGAAGTTTGAACGCAGCCTCGTAGGACATGAGACGGACAGTGAAGAACGGCAGAAGATATGGCACTCACTGTTGTTTTTCAACTTCCTGCAAGTGGCGATGGACGAAACCCGGCAAGCGGGTACGAGCGAACAGTACCTGCAAGCGCAAAGGGCTTTCTATGAGGTGTTGGACCAATACCTGCCCGAATATATCATCGTATGGGGCAAGAGGCTTTGGGGCTTTCTGCCCGGTGACGGGAGATGGCGAGAAGAGAAGGACATCGTGATAGACGGACAACATATCGCCACGGGTAGCTACAGACTGGGCAATGGCGGAAGGGCAAAGGTAATGGCAGTATACCATCCCTCCGTGGGCTACTCCTGGGACTGGTGGCACAAGGCCATCCATGCATTTCTCAACCAATACTAACGCTTTTCCATGAACAACCGCACTAAGTTTTATTGTTGGCTCATCGGCAAGCTGGAGCGCAGGCGCATGACGCTGCAAGAGATTGTTGACGAATGGGAGATGGCGGCCAGCAACGCCGACCATACGGAGCTGAGTGTCCGCACGTTCCACCGCTACCGGGATGAGATAGACTCCATCTTCGGCATAGAGATAAAATGTGACAAGACCAATGGATACCGTTACTACATCTGGCGTGACAAGTATGGAGGGACTGACGTGACGGAGTGGATGCTCTCGGCACTGCGCATCGCCTCGTTGGGTGACATGCTGAAGTATCACAACAAGGTGATGCTAGAGGAGGCACCCATGAACTCTCACTACCTGGACGACATACTGGAGGCGATAGACAAGCGATATATCTTGCGCTTCCACTACAGGACGGGGTACGGCGTAGAGAAAGACATGACGATGTTACCCGCCTTTGTCCGGCTATTCCACCAGCGTTGGTATGTCATCGGCAACCTTTGGGACGAGACGAAGAGTGACAGCCAGCAAGTGTTCACGCCACGCACGCTGCCCTTCAACCGCATAGAGACGATGGACATCGCTTGCAAAAAGCGGCAACTGCCTCCCGCCATCAAGAGCCGACTGACACCTGACAGCTTCTTCGAAGGTTGCTTCGGCATCATGCGACAAGAGGAAATCCCCGTGAGAAAGATTGTCGTCAGGGCGTTTTATCCCGAAAACAACTACATCACGGAGGTGCCGCTCCATGAAAGCCAGACGAAAATCAAGGATGGGAACAATGGCGGATACACGGACTTCTCCATCCGGGTGAGACCCACCCGCGACTTCATGCAGGAGTTGTTGTGGCATGGCAGGAAGCTCGCCATCTTGGAACCGGAAGACTTCCGGCAAGAGATGGTCGGCATACTGAAAGACATGGTAACGAGCTACGAGACGGGGAAGGACATGCTGGAGGAATAATCTCCAATCAGCCATTAGACCGCCCAAGGTCCTTTCCCCTTTCTTGCGTGCAGCCACCGACAATTCCTTTCAAGTAGCTCATATAGCGACTCGCTGCCGACACGGCGATTTTCACTCCGCGAGGCAAGCATGCTTGCTCCTTGCCAGTGACCGACGTGCTACAGAATTGGGGTGAAGAGACACTCCCCCACTCCAGACTGGAAAGCCGGCACAAAAGGAGAAAAAGGAAAGCCCCGCCCGTCAAGATGACGAGCGGGGCCGTTAATTCCTTTTCCCTCCCAATTACTTACGCAGGCCGAGAGCCTTGATGATGGCGCGGTAGCGCTCAACATCACGCTCGTAAAGGTAATTGAGCAAGGCGCGGCGCTTTCCTACGAGCTGTGTCAGGGCACGTGTCGTAGTATAATCTTTACGGTTCTGCTTAACATGTTCCGTCAAATGAGCAATACGGTAGGTGAACAATGCTATCTGGCTCTCAGGTGAGCCAGTATCAGAGTTGGACTTCCCGTACTTGCTAAAGATCTCTTCTTTCTTTGCCTTGTCTAAATACATAGCTGTTTAAAAATGATTATAGTTATTGATATGCATTGCGAAAATGCGGTGCAAAGGTATAACTTTTCCGTGAAACCCGCAAGCTTATCCAAACTTTTTTGTAATTTTGCACCGATTTTCTGGAGCACATTAAGGTAAAAACATATGCAAGACATTAGAAACATCGCTATCATAGCGCACGTAGACCATGGCAAGACGACATTGGTCGACAAGATGATGCTGGCCGGCAAGCTATTCCGAGAGGGACAGGATAACAGCGGCGAGGTGCTGGACTCCAACGACCTGGAGCGTGAACGTGGCATCACCATCCTTTCCAAGAACGTTTCCATCAACTGGAAAGGTGTCAAGATAAACATCATAGACACTCCGGGACACTCCGACTTCGGCGGAGAGGTGGAGCGCGTGCTCAACATGGCCGATGGATGCATCCTGCTGGTAGACGCTTTCGAAGGCCCTATGCCACAGACTCGCTTCGTTTTGCAAAAAGCCCTGCAGATAGGGCTGAAGCCTATCGTGGTGGTGAACAAGGTGGACAAGCCCAGCTGCCGCCCCGAGGAGGTTTACGAAATGGTGTTTGACCTGATGTGTGAGCTGAACGCCACGGAAGACCAGCTGGACTTCCCCGTGGTGTATGGCTCCGCGAAAAACGGATGGATGGCCGAAGACTGGAAGCAGCCAACGGACAACATAGACTATTTGCTGGACAAGATTGTGGAGATAATTCCCGCCCCGAAACAGCTGGAAGGCACTCCGCAGCTGCTCATCACCTCGCTGGACTACAGCAACTACACAGGCCGCATAGCCGTGGGAAGGGTTCACAGAGGCGTGTTGAAAGACGGCATGAACGTGACCATCTGCCATCGTGACGGCTCGCAAGAGAAAACCAAGATAAAGGAACTGCACACTTTCGAGGGCATGGGACACGTGAAGACCGATCACGTGGACGCTGGAGACATCTGCGCCGTGATAGGACTGGAGCGTTTCGAGATAGGCGACACCATCTGCGACTACGAGAATCCCGAGCCGCTGCCTCCCATTGCCATCGACGAGCCTACCATGAGCATGCTCTTCACCATTAACGACTCTCCCTTCTTCGGAAAAGAAGGAAAGTTCTGCACTTCCCGCCATATCAACGACCGACTGAACAAGGAACTGGAGAAGAACCTGGCACTGAGGGTGGAACCTTACGAAGACACCACCGACAAGTGGATAGTAAGCGGACGTGGCGTATTGCACCTCTCCGTGCTGATAGAGACCATGCGCCGCGAGGGCTACGAGTTGCAGGTGGGGCAACCGCAGGTAATCTACAAGGAGATAGACGGACAGAAGTGCGAGCCTATAGAGGAGCTGACCATCAACGTGCCCGAGGAGTTCTCCAGCAAGATGATAGACATGGTGACCCGCCGCAAGGGAGACCTGCTGGGCATGGAGACGCAAGGCGACAGGGTGAACATAGAGTTCGAGATACCCTCCAGGGGCATCATCGGACTGCGCACAAATGTCCTGACCGCCTCCCAAGGCGAAGCCATCATGGCTCACCGCTTCAAGGAGTACCAACCTTACAAGGGCGACATAGAGCGCAGAACAAATGGCTCGATGATAGCCATGGAGACGGGCACCGCCTACGCCTACTCCATAGACAAGTTGCAAGACAGGGGAAAATTCTTCATTGACCCGGGAGAGGAAGTCTACGCGGGACAAGTGGTGGGTGAGCACGTGCACGACAACGACCTTGTCATCAACGTGACCAAGGCCAAGCAGCTGACCAACGTACGCGCCAGCGGTAGCGACGAGAAAGCCCGCGTGATACCAAAGACCCAGATGAGCCTGGAGGAATGCCTGGAGTATATCAAGGGCGACGAGTACGTGGAGGTGACTCCGAAGAGCATGCGCATGCGCAAAATCATACTCAATCACCTGGAAAGAAAACGCAACAACAAGGAATAACCATGCTGAAACGTAAACTTATCTTGGCGCTGAGCCTCATGGCCATGGCCTTGCCGCTCATGGCGCAACCCGAAGCGGGTACATTCTCTATCATTCCCAAGGTGGGCGTGGATATCACCAACGTGACGGGAGACCACCTCTATGAATACGGCGACATGGGCACTTACTCTTTGAAGGGCAAGTACCAGCCGGGATTCACGGGCGGCGTGGAAGCGATGTACCAAGCCATGCCGCGACTGGCGGTATCGCTGGGCGTGATGTATGCCCAAGAAGGCAGCCGCCACTCGGATATAGAGCTGGGGCAAGGAGAAGCCCGAGTGGGCATCAATGAGAACAATCTGGCCTTCAACTACCTGCAAGTGCCCATCATGGCGCATGTGTACGTGGCGAAAGGACTGAGCCTCAACGCCGGTGTGCGACTGGGCTTCCTGCTCTCGGCCAGTCACGAGTATGACACAGTGGACATCACTTACGATGACATCAGTGGCACCCGCGAATACGGGGAGTCCCATTCCTACGACGAGGACATCAAGTCTTTCTGCAAGACCACTTCCATTTCTATTCCCGTGGGAGTTTCCTACGAATACATGAACGTGGTACTGGACGCCCGCTACCATTTTCCCTTGACCAAGACCTTCAAGGAAGCCTCTGGCAAACACCAAGGCTTCACGGTCACCGTGGGCTACAAATTCGACCTGTAAATACACTCCCCCATCACGACCATGGCGGATTTGGCTCTGCACGACCAAGTCCGCCATGATTGTTTCTTATCCTATATGAACCCTGGCCTTGCGGGGGCTTGAAAAACGCGACTAGCCACGATGGGCGATGAAACTAGTCTCGATGGCCCACGATACTAGTTTCACAGGGCCTTGAGACTAGTATCGTTTTCCCACGGCAAGCACGTCCCTTGGGAAAACAAGTTAAATCGAGAGGAAAAACAAGTTGTTTTGTTTTCCGAAATAACTTGTTTTGAGACGCGAAACAACTTGTTTTGATCAACAAAACAAGTTGAATTGAAAAGCCGCCCTCCACCCCCACAGGGCTCAAGGGCTTCAGCTGCGCGAAGAGAAGAGCCTATTTCTCCAATCCCCAGGCTCGCTTCACGTTCTCCACGGGCAGGCTCTCCACGTGGTTTTCCGTCCCATCAGGCAGGTTACAGAAGAAATCCAAACCCGTGAGAGATTCCAATTGGTCGATGTTCACCACGTAGCTTCCCAGGTTCTCGTCCCTGTTCGCCTTGTGTTCAAACCAGAAACCCAGGGCCTTGTAGCCTCCGCTGTTCTTCATCAGCAGGGCGCAAAAGAAATACTTGGGCACTATCAAGCCATTGGCGAGCGTTGTCAACACCTGGTCAGCCTTGTCTATCGTGCCTCCCTTGCATACGTAGAGCGTGTCGTTACGACTGGAATTAGCGGTAATCCACTTGCGCAACTGTGACTCCATGTTCTCCCATACGCCCGCATTGAAGGCGTTGAGCTGCGGCGACATGTTGGTGAGGAAGAACGTTTGATAATTGGCCTCAAAGGAATAAAGCCTGTCAGCGGAGGGACAGAGGTGGCCATGGTCATAGCCAGACCTCCTGAAAGGGTCTGTCTCCCAACGATAAGCCTGAGGCAGGTCCGGGTCTTGCGGATACTGGTTGTCATCAGACTCATAGCGGGAGGTGTTGGAAACGCGGTTGGAAGCGTACATCTGGTAGCACGTCCAGCGGTTGGCTTTCTTCTCCCCATCCCATTCCAGGGCATAATTGACGCTTTCCTGGCTGTTGGGCACATTGGCATGGTGCACCAATACCACACTCGTTCCTCCTTTCACCTTAGGGAATTCCAAACGGGTTACCTCTTTCGGCATGCCTGCCGTGGGCACGTTCTTGTTGAGATTGGGGACTGCCGCACCGCCAAGGCCATCATCATCACTTCCGCAAGCGGAAAGCAACAGCACCAAGGCAAAGAGGGACAAGATATCGAAACGGATATTTTTCATAAGTAACAAAATGAAAGACGATACGTCCAGAAACAAAAAAGTGTGACCGGGAGTTCCGCAACACTCACCAATCACACTTTATAGGATGTTAATATGCTATCGGAAGGTTCATTTACTTCTTCAACTTACCGTAGCGATTCATGAAGCGGTCTACACGACCAGCCGTATCTACCAGCTTGCTCTTGCCCGTATAGAAGGGGTGGGAAGTACTGGAGATTTCGATTTTTACCACAGGGTAAGTCTCGCCTTCAAACTCCACCGTATCGTTAGTTTTGCAGGTGGACCTTGTAAGGAACATATCGCCGTTGGACATATCCTTGAATACGACGGGGCGATAGTTTTCAGGATGGATACCTTTTTTCATTTTGTCTTCAAATTATGTATTATTAATATTGTCTTTACGCTCAAGAGAAGTCCCGCTTACCTTCTCCTATAAATGGGATACGGGCGCACTTCACTCATAACAGCGTGCAAAATTACGAATTTTTCGGCAACCCACAAAACTTTTCCAGTTCTTTTTTGCCTTTTTCGCTATTCAGTGCCTTCGCCCGACATGTCCTTTAAGTGAGTTCGACGAATTCCACTTTATGTGCGCGGCCCTGTTATTGCCAAACTGTAGAGACGCATTCTTGCGTCTCAGCAAGCAAAATGGCTGAATAAACAGCAGAGAAGTTCACTTTACGCTGTTTACCCAAGTAGCGATGTCTTGCAGCACTTCAGGAGAAACAGTCTCCTCGATGGTGCCATACTCTATGGGCAAGCCTGTCTGGCTATGCTGGAAGAGGTGGTTCAAGCCAGGATACTCCTTCACGAGGTTCTTGTCGTTGGCGGGCAAGAGCCGGCGGAAGGCACCGAGGTTTTCCTTGGCGGGCACCTGCGTGTCATTGCCGCCATTGAGGGCAAAGACGGGACAAGTGGCCTTGCGGATATCCTCCGCGGGATCCAAGGACAGGAAAGCACGCAACCAAGGAACAGATGTCTCTATCACCTTGACCAGGTTCTCCTGCAAGGCCTCGGGCAACTGGAGATTGGCCGACTTCACGACCTCGGCTATCCGCTCCTTGGGATTGGAGACCTGCTCACCGCTCTCCATCCACCGCAACACTTGGCGCAGGGCAGTAACGTAATCATCGCAAACCATGGCCGGCACACCGCTCTTGGAAAGCGCCGCATGGTTTTGCAACAGCAAGAGGCTATCGCCCTTAATGGCCATTCCCGCCAAACTGACAACAAAGTCACATTGCTGGCGCCCCGCTATCATCATGGCAATGGTGCCACCCTCGCTGTGCCCCAGCACGCCGCACTTGCCAAACTTGCCCGTGGAGCGTACGTAGTCTAACGCCGCGATGGCGTCACCCATGAAGTCGTGCGTGGTGGCGTTGGCTACTTCGCCCGTGGAGCCACCCACTCCCCTATCATCGTAGCGTAAGGTGGCTATGCCCTGCTTGGCCAAGTAATCGGCGATAACCAGGAATGGTCTGTGGTCAAACAGCTCCTCGTCGCGGTTTTGCTGGCCACTGCCCGTGACCATCACCAAGACAGGAACATCCTTCGAGAACTGGAAGTTCATGGGGTAAGTCAAGGTGCCCGCCAGCTTCGCGCCATCAGCGGGATTGGTAAAAGTCACCTCCTCGGTGGGATACATATAGGGAGGCGTGGGAGTCTGCGGCCTGTTATGTTTGGCCTCACCGGGCTCCAACACGAGCGGCAAGCTCACGGCACCTTGGTTGAAGGTACCCTCCATCCGCTTATCGCTTACCTGAGCTTCATACGATATGCCCAGGGCGGACACTGTGACCCGCACTTTGCCCTCAGCAGTCACCTCAGCCTCAGCAGGAA
>FR882149.1:132419-150060 GCA_000435635.1 Prevotella sp. CAG:1320
GCAGGAATGCCGTTGGCCCCTTGGTCGGGGCTGTCCATGACACACTTCAACTTGCCCGAGTCATCCTTGGAGAAGTGAAACACCAGGGAAAGCTTGGCAGTTCGCAAATCCAGCTTGCCCGACCAGGCACCCAAGAAATCTTGGGCCTGGACCGCGAAGGTCATCGCCAAACCCACTAACAACAAAAACGTCTTTTTCAGCATAAGCAAATTCCTCTATAAGAAAAACGTGAGCCTGCCACTTCAGACTCACGTTATATATTATAATCGTGAGTTCAACGAAAACTTGTAGAGACGCATTCTTGCGTCTCAGCAAGCAAGATTGCCGAATAAAATTGGCAATTGCGAAGGCCTGGCGATTTGCTGAGACGCAAGAATGCGTCTCTACAAGTTTTCGTTGAACTCACGATTATAATATATAACGTGAGTCTGAAGTGGCATAACAGGGCTGCGCACATAAAGTGGAATTCGTCGACGTTATTATATATAATGTATCATGCGCGCGAGGAAAGGACGTGAGGCCTCATCCTTGCATGTCGTAGACCACCTGCATGAGTTTCTTGCCCAAGGCATCAGCCTCCTCCATCGTGGCGGCTTCGCTATAGATGCGGATGATAGGCTCTGTGTTGCTCTTGCGCAAGTGCACCCACTTGTCGGGGAAATCTATCTTCACGCCATCGATATCGGTCACTTGCTCGTCGCTATACATTTCCTTCACCTTGCGTAGAATAGCGTCCACGTCGGTGGAAGGAGTCAAGTCTATGCGATTCTTGGCGATATAATAGTTGGGGAAAGTAGCTCGCAACTCGCTCGCCTTGCACCCCTTTTGAGCCAAGGAAGACAGGAAAAGGGCAATGCCAACCAAGGCATCCCGCCCGTAATGGCTCTCGGGATAAATGACACCGCCATTACCCTCGCCGCCAATAATAGCGCCAACGGCCTTCATCTTAGTGGTAACGTTCACCTCGCCCACTGCCGCGGCAAAATATTCACCGCCATGCCGTTGAGTAACGTCACGCAGGGCACGGGTGCTACTCAAGTTGCTTACCGTATTGCCAGGCGTGTGGCTCAACACGTAATCAGCCACGGAGACCAACGTGTATTCCTCGCCGAACATCTTTCCATCCTCCTGGATGAAGGCCAAGCGGTCGACATCGGGGTCTACGACAATACCCAAGTCGTAACCTCCCTTGCTCATCTCGGTCATGATACCTGAGAGATTCTTTTCCAAAGGCTCTGGATTGTGGGCAAAATCACCATTCGGCTCGCCATTGAGCAACGTGTACTCCACGCCCAAGGCCCGAAGAAGTCCCGGAAGGATGAGCGCTCCCACGGAGTTGATGGCATCTACCACCACCTGGAAACGCGCTTTCTTCACGGCCTCTACATCCACTAGCGACAAGGCCAGCACGGAGTCTATATGACGTTGATTATAGCTGTCGTCAAGCGTATAGGAACCCAGATGATCGACATCGGCGTAGCTGAAGTCTTCCCGCTCGGCAATTTCCAGCACGGCTTGTCCATCGGCAGCGGTAAGGAACTCTCCCTCGTGGTTAAGCAGCTTCAAGGCGTTCCAATGGCGGGGATTATGACTGGCCGTGATGATAATGCCCCCTTCGGCTCCCGACATGCGCACCGCCAACTCCGTGGTGGGTGTGGTGGCCAAGCCAATGTCTATCACGTCATAACCCATACCCATCAACGTTCCGCAGACCACTTGGCGCACCATGGAGCCAGAGATGCGGGCATCTCGCCCCACCACTATCTTATTGCTCTCGCATTGGCCGCTACGACGGATGAAGGTAGCGTACGCCGAGGTGAACTTCACGATGTCTAGCGGATTCAAGGTGTCACCTGCCTGTCCGCCTATAGTGCCGCGGATACCGGAAATGGACTTTATCAGTGTCATGGTAAAAATATGGTTATAGTTAAACGGGAAGACTATCGTCCTCGTTGATATGTGATATCATACAAACAGGGATACACGCTAGACGAGGCCGCTTGCGTTCCCTCTGAATGGGGAACTATCAGCTTGAGATGAGCTATGCGGTCGGTAGCGGTCTGTGGACGACCTATCTTAATGTAAGTAAGAGGCTCCAGCCAACCATTGGGCACGGAGGTGGTGCCATAGACCATGTACATCAAGCTCTGATTACTGTCAAAAGACGCCGTAAAGGTACCATAGCTATTGGTTACCGTCATTTTTTCCACCAGATAGGAGTAATCCAATATGTTGTTGGACAACTGCAAAGAGTCTCCCCTGGCACTAACCAAGAGATTGTATTCATCAAACCGGCAAAGCACGTCGGTAGTCTCTCCCTCCTTGATAGGCTCTCCACAGCCAATATCAATAATCTGCATATAGACGCCCGTGTTCTCAAAGAGCACGTATTCGTTCTTTTCCGTATCAGTAAGCACCACGGAGGGATCTGATTGGTAAGCTTCATATCGCTGCTTGAATTGCGCCTCTGATATCACTTGCACGTTATGATACCTCAAATAGAGGTTAATAGAGTCACGCTCGCGGTTGCGCTGGTCGGCATATGTCTCAGTATCATCACAGGAGGCCACGAAAACGGCAGCCATGATGACAAGGATGCCCATAAGAAGTTTTCTCATTTTCTCTCTATTCATTGCTTAATCGGCCACAAAGGTAATAAAAAGATAAGACTCTAGAGGCAGAGCGACTTCGTTTTTATTATTATTTATCATTTACAGGCATCTGGACAGAACGGCTCTCACGCTCGCAATCTTTCGGAATAAGCGTTCACCGCACGTTCCACCACGGCCTTAGCCTCCTCCAAAGAGCATGCCAGCTTTCCACCTGACGCATTAAGGTGACCACCGCCATGAAAGAAGTTGGCGGCCATCTCGTTACATGGAAAGTCGTCTACAGAGCGCAAACTGACATATATCAGATTGTCCTGCTCTGTATCCTCACGCAAATAGATAGAGAGTTTGAGGTCCTTGATGCGCAAAGGCTGATTGACCAATCCCTCCACGTCACCTTTGATAAAGTGGTAACGCTGCATTTCCTCTCGGGTAAGCGTGAAACAAGCGGCATGCAAATCTTCCCACACCTGCAGTTTCTGGTCCATCAAGTATCCCCTAAGACGAATGGCATAAGAACTGTAATTGTTGAAAACCCTTCGATAAATGAGATCCTTGTCTATATGCTTGGTGAGAAGCTGGCTGATGATAAAGAAAATGACGGGACTATTGGAGTTGTAGGTGAAAGCGCCCGTGTCGGTCATCATGCCGCAATATATGCAAGTAGCCCATTTGCGGTTCATCCGCTCAAAGTCTCCCAATTGCCAAACAATGCGGAACACCAGCTCGCATGTGCTGCAAAGGGAGGGACGGGAAATAACCAAATCCATCTCGTCGCTAGGGTTAAGATGATGGTCTATCATCACTTTGCGGGCAGGAGACAACATGAGCACTTGTTGCATGGCCTCTACCCTGGAAGACTCTCCGAAATCAAGACAGAACACCAAGTCCGCTTGCTGGAAAAGCGCGGTCACCACCTCGGGCTTACGGTCATAACGCAACACTCGCTCAGAGCCAGGTAGCCACTGCAAGAAGTCGGGATAGGCATCGGGGACAACCACAAAAGGAGCCTTGCCCAACTGGCGCAAATATTCATTCCATGCCAAAGCGGCCCCCATGGCATCTCCATCGGGAGACTTATGGGCACAAATAACAATACGCTCAGAAGCCGCTATCCAGTGCCTCAGGATAGCAGCTTCTTTTTCATCCAGTGTATTGATTTCCATCTAGAACAGTTTCTCAGGATAAACGCCTTCGTCAACCAATCCCTTAATCCTGTCTACCACCGCTTGGCGATCCGCGGAATAGGTCACGCCAAACCACTTGCTGGTAGTGTCAAGCACCTGCACAGTGGCAATGCCGTCATTGATCAACTTGTTTACCACCAACGGAATAAAGAACTCGGCCTTGAGATTCTCCATATTCTTGGGATTGTTGAGAAAATCCTTGAAGTAAGCCTCGCTATAGTCAAAATAATCTGGCGTGAAACCCCAAACATTCATGGACACGGGAGTATTGTCTTCTATGGCAACCCACTCTCCGTGCTCATCTTTATAGCTTACTTTTCCTTCTATACGCATAATCTCCGTGCGCTCCACACAGGTAGTCAAGTTGTCGGCCTCATCCTTTGAGCAGATACCGCGAGCCACGGTTCCATTCTCCGACAAAGTGTTACCTACACGGAATCCAACCATGGCGTATTTGTTTTTGCTTCCTTCCGGTAACTCGGAAAGGAATTTCCCTATCACGCGGAAGCTGTCGCGGTTATAGAAATCATCGCAGTTGATTACGCAAAAAGGTTCATGGATAATATCCTTGGCCATGAGCACCGCATGATTGGTTCCCCATGGCTTAACGCGTCCTTCGGGAACGCTGAACCCTTCAGGCAAAGCATCCAAAGACTGGAAGCAAAGCTCCGCGGGAATATGCCCCTCATACTTGGCTAACACCTGCTCACGGAACTGCTGTTCGAAATCCTTGCGAATAACGAACACGATTTTCCCGAAGCCTGCCTGAATAGCGTCATAAATGGAATAATCCATAATGGTCTCCCCATTGGGACCCAGCCCGTCAAGTTGTTTGAGACCTCCGTAGCGGCTGCCCATGCCAGCAGCCAACAACAACAGTGTCGGTTTCATAAGTATATTTTTAGTAGGTATTATAAATCCCTAGCAAAGGTAACTATTTTTCTTGATATAGCATAGAACTAAATGAAAAAATCTCGTTAGAAGGGATATCCCACGGCCAGATGGATGGCATGGCCATCACTGAACTTGGGAATATTGTAAAAACCGCTCTTTCCCGTTTCATAAGGCACATGGAGTCCTATACCCCAATCCAGACGTATCACAAACATTCCCAAATCGTACCTAAGACCTACACCCGTTCCCAAGGCCAGCTGCTTATAAAAACTTCCTATCTCGAACTTGCAGCCTTCCAGCTCTTCGTGGTCACGTAATGTCCAAACATTGCCAGCGTCAAGGAACAACGCCCCGTGCAACGATCCCCATAGGCGCATACGATATTCCAAATTGAGCTGGAGCTTCACGTCTCCTGTCTGGTCGATATAGGAAGAACGGCCTTTCTTGCGAAGATAAGTGCCCGGTCCGATGCTACGCACATTGAAAGCACGGATACTATTGGCTCCTCCCACATAAAACTGTTCATAATAAGGGGCGCTGTTGGTGTTTCCATAACTGTAAACCACTCCCGCGTTGACATGTCCCACTAAAGATGAATACTCGGAGAAATTCCATTGCTTGACAAACTTGGTCTCCACTTTCACGAACTGGGCAAAAGGATTCTTGAACATTGTCTTGTCTTTCTTGTTCCATCCTTCCCCAAAAACGGCATAACCTGCCGCCAAGAGGTTGGAAGCCTCACTTACCGTGGTTCGCCAGGTGATAGGATTACGAAAACGCGAAGGGCTACGGTATGTGTAAGTGTAACTCATCTTGGGGACGAATTGGTCACGCATAGACACTTGTAAGTATGCGTTTTTCGCCAAGAGAGAGTCGAAAGCAGCCGTGCGCTCATTCATATATTCATAGGAGAGCAACAGAGGACTGAACGAGTGATGAGAACTAGGACTAGTAGACCAATCGTACGTCAGTTCCGCCGAAACCACATTGCGCATGAAGTAGCCTGAGCGGTTAAGAGTATTCGTGGAGAGTTCAACAACTGTAGTGGGATTAGAGAAGAAGCGTCTTCTAGCCCTGCGCCTGCGTTTTCTTCTGTCCTCCGTGTTGTTTTCACTCGTCAAGCGCTCGTATTGCTTAACCGGACTGGTAAACAATGTCCAAGGGGTAATGATGCGAGGAAAAGTCAGGGATGCGTCCAAGCCATATTCATAGGAATTAACGCCTGTGCTACTACCTTCAGAAGCATGTCCTGTTTGCCACTCATAGGATCCATGGAGGTTGATATCCAACTTCTCGCCACCACGGAAGGCGTTTCGTTTCACGAAACCCACCACCAACTCGGGACCATAACGTCCCGAGGTCTTTCCCTTGGCATTGGCCTCTATATAAAAATCATAGGGTTTGTCGAGCACCAAGTCTATTCTGGCATCCAGCGTGTCGCATGTGGCGGAAGTATCCCTGGGCGTAAAACGAATGCCTGAGTAGCTGAAAAGTCCCGTAGACTGCAAATGCTTGGTAAATCGTTCTACATTCTCAAGCCTATAAGGTCTACCATGGCGCAAGCGAAGTCCCGTCATGAAGACACCTGGGCGGATAGGAGGTTTCTTTCCTCTGTAGTTAAAGCGCAAATGGCGAAACTTGAAATAATTGTCCAAAGAATCCGTCATCTCCTTGCGCATATTGACATCAATATTGCCGATATACCACCGACGATGGGCACGCGGGTCTATACTGTCCGCTAAAGCTAAACGCAACTGCACTCGATGGGGAACAGCAGCGGTGTCCGCCAAGTAAGAAGCGTAACCCGATTGATAAAAATAGTATCCATGATCTTGGAACAAACTTGCCAAGCGTTGCCGTTCAGATTCCAAGTCCGATACGGAGAAAGGACTACCTTTATGCAAATATGTATCTGAAGCGGAAGACTTAATCAAACTATCCGCCACGGCAGGAAATGACATATAGGCAATGGAGTCCAACCGCCAAAGAGGTCCCATGTTGACGGTATAGGATATCTTGGCTTTCTTGGGGTTCTTGAGCGTAATCTCCTCGTAGGAGACCTTGCTGTTGAAATATCCCCGTTTCATAAGCTCCCCTTCGGCTACCTGAGCCCGCAAATCAGGATTTACCTCGCTCAGCAACTTTGGTTCCGTGCCAAAGGTACGGGTCATCCAACGGGCAAAAGCGTTATCTGATTTTGAGAAGGCATTCCAAATCCACAAACGCACAGGGAAAGGAGACATGTGATAGCTACTGCCAAACAAAGCCTCTGTAGGCGCGGAAGCCAACACATACTCCATCTCGGCTATCGTGGAGTCAGCGTGGCCGCCCTCCTCATAGTTCACATAAGAGATTTTCTTCAGTCCCGCGAAAAGTTGCTCATCATCGGGAATGGCACGCGTAGTAGAACAGGACGTAAGTGAAAAACTTATCACTATTGCCGCCAACGCTATATATATAATATGTATAATATGGTATATGCTACTTCTCTTGCTCATTGCTTGTCTTATTGCCTTGTGGTATACTGTCCTTCTTCTCCTCCTTTGGGGCAGGTTTACGGGTGTTATTCGTATTTAAGCGGAAAATGTCACGGAAATGTTGCAATTTGCGCCGCCACACGAAGCCCGCGCCATATTCTCCTATCATGCCCTCCAGCCAATCATAGGTGGAATTATCGTAGAATGCCTTGATATACATACTAGAACGTTGATCAAGACGGTATTCCAATTCCACATTGTCGAAGAAAGCGTCATTGCTATTGCCTGACTCCAAATCCGCGCCCGAGGAAACTTGTCCACCCACACTTACATTGAGCCTGTTGTTCCACAACCGCTTAGAGAACTTGAAGTTATAATCTGTATGCGTGCCACCAGCGGCGGCCTTCGTGTTATCTACGCTCATACCTACATTGAGCCCTATGGAACGCATAGCCGACCCCATGATGTTGTTTATCTCAGAATTAAGGAAAGAAGTCAAAGCCTTATTCATGGAGAAGGAAGAGGTGCCGCCAGAGGCCATGTACATGCCAGATGCCAACATGGTGATGGCAATCTTTCCGCGTTCCTCATTGTCCATTGTGTTCAACTCGTCTTGCAAGGCCATGTCGTCTGGAGCGGAAATAATGAACTGTATACCAGGCTTGTTGAGGTTTTGCGTCAACTTCACGCCGCAATGAAAATCCACAGACCTGCCCACGCCGCTTCCATCATCCACGTTGGCCTTTATCAATTCCGTGGCCGTGATGTTCAAGTTGGGATTCATCGGGTCTCCCATAAACTCAATATAGCTTCCGTCCTCTATAGAGAAAGTCTTCAAAGGTATCACAGGCAAAGAATACTTCATCACGCCATTACTGAGCGTATAACGTCCTGATAGCTGCAAGCCGTTGGCAGTGCCGTAAGTCATAAGCAGGTCACCGCCACCCATTAAATCGATATAGTTGGACAAGTCCGCGTTCAGTCCACAGATAATATGCGCCGACTCATCTATATGCATGCTCAACGACATATTGAAACCTTCCAAAGGCGGTCGCTTGACCACCATCTCCGCGGTATCACGGAAATCCGTAAACTTCACCAATTCATCCAACTGATTATCGGTGACCAGCTCCGACTCTTTCAATACATAGGTCATATCCGTAGAACCCAGCACACCGAGGCTGCCAAACATATTCAGCCGGGAGACAGGCCCGCGCATCATACCCGTGAAATTGACAAAAGCCTTGCCATAAGCCTCCGCATAACGGCTCTTCTTGGCATTGATGATTTGGAAGTTCTCCGCGCGCATACGAATATCCATGGCCATGTTGTCGAGATTGGAGAAATCCAGCTCGCCCGCGATAATCAATGGGCTGCCGTTATCGGAATACATCTCAAAGTTCTCGAATAACAAATGGCTGTTGACAATGCGCACGGGGTCATCGGCAAAACGCATCTGCACGCCATAGGTGGGACTTGCCACATAGCCAGAGTCCAAGAACACCTCTCCATTCACTTCGGGTTGGCTCATGGAGCCTTTCACTTCCAGGCTTCCCTCGCCATAACCTCGCAATCCTAACAACTTGCGAGGCAAGAAAGCGTTGAAGAACTGAAGAGGCATGCGTTCCATACTCATTGTAACATCCATATATCCGTCTCCCTCGGAAAGGTAAGAACCTGTTACCGTGCTCACCTCCTTTCCATCTGCCATCAAGATGCCGTCAACAGTATGGGTGCCGTCCGCCAAAGGCATATAGACAAATTCACTGCCCACGTCACCTAGGCGGGCGCCCTCATAAGTCATCTCGTCTACGGTAAAGTTAGACGATAACGAGAAAGCGTCTTGCGTTTGTATCACGTGGAAATCTCCGTCCAGCGTACCCGTGATATCGGGCAGGTAGGGAATCACGCTCAATACGTCTCCCAATTCTATCTTGCCCAAGCTCAACGTGAGGTCTTGTAGCGCCTCGGTATTATCGTTATCTGAGTAAAGCTGGATGCCCGTGCCGTCTTCCGCGGCCAACACCATATCCGCGTAGACACGTTGGTCACTGCCCAAATAAATGTAATTGCGTTCGTTAGCGGTAAAAGTCTTATAACCAATCACGGGGTTCCGGTCTATAAGACTCACCCTGGAACCGTTGGGTTCCATTACGGCAACCAATCCCAGCTTCATGCCCAGCCTGCCCTTTGCGTCATAGAGCTGGGTCAAGATATTGGAGCCTCGTTCAAACACCTCGCCCATAGTGTAGGAGCGGAAGACGTATTGCGGATTGTGCTTGTTGTTGGCCACCAGGATTTGATATCGGGTAGTATCTCTTATCGTAAGTACTCTTGAACGAATTGTGTCTATCAAGAAACCTCCCGCCACAAGAGAGTCTATGGTGATATGTCCGCCCATTCCTATCTTTGGGGAAGAAGCGAGATCTATCTCCGCGTTCTTGATTGTATATCCATACCAGCCCAAGGTGCGCGAAAACAAATTATTTCGCCCGGCGTTGAGTTTCATCCTCATGCTGGGGAATTTCGCACGTAAAACCGCTTGGTCAATCTTGCGGTTCTTGAGTTGGGCGAAAAGTTCATCAACAAACTTATTCCCTTGGCTTAACAATTGCTCATAGCTGCCCTTGCCATCCAGCGACAAATTGAAATCGCCCGAATTCATGGCCACATGGGTAGTATCCTTGCGGGTCAAGAGATCCAACTCAAACGCTTCTGGGTGATAGCGATTGTCCTCATAATAGATGCCCAAGTCACTCAACAATCCCCTCACCATATAATAATCCTTGTAGTTGGTGGCGACATCGATATGTCCACACAACGCCAAAGCCATGGGCTCTTTGGTCAATTTCAGGTTATAAAGGTCTATCTTGCCGATATTGGCCTCCATGGTGGCTTGCAGTTGCTTGCGGTTGTCAGTGAACCCTTGCAAGGCCAACGCACCCCTCATCAGGTCATTATCCCCATCTACATGAAGAGCCATTTTGCCATTCGCCATGTCCACATCCCCTTGAACACCGCCCAGATTGTAGGTGCCCATGCCAAATTTCCGTATGCTGGCTTGAGCCTTCAAACGGGTACGGGGAGAGAAAATGTCCGTGCCAACGCCCTTGGCCGTCAATTCTCCTGTAAAAGGTTGCAATTCTTGGCCAGGGAGGAAATGGGTAATCTGGAGCGCGTTGACGGACAAGTCCACGTCGTAGGCCATGCGCTTAGTGTCCAGGCTGCCTTTCAACCGCACTTCACCACTTCCTTCTTTCATGGCAAGCTGGGCTCCGTAAGTACTTCCCTTGGCCGTCACATTGCCAGACAAATGGATGTTATCTGGCACACGCACCGTTTTCTCCAAGCCCGGACTCAGCATGGCTGGCACAAATCCGAGTTGATAGGTTTTCATGTCCACGTCGATATCTGCTCTCAGCCTGTCCATGTCCGTCACGTCAGCCAACCAACCCTTGGCTTCCATCCTTATGGCAGTGGGGAGATTCAGTTTCAATCCCGTGAGCGTCACCCTGTTCATGTTTCCTTTTACGGAACCATCGACGGCTAAAGGATAGTTTGGCCAATGCTTGCGGAACTCATCGGGCATATCACCCGCCAGTCTCATAATATCTTGTTTGCCCAAGCTGGCATGTAGCACAGCACGGAGTTCGCCTGGGTCTTTCTCGTCGAAAGCGTTCAAATCCATGGCAATCTTGGCGGACAGACTCGACTCTGGCGTACGCAATTGAAGCAAAGGCAATTCCAGCGTAGTGCTGTCCATCTTCAAGGCGCCTGTCAGCTTTGTCAACTCTATACCGCTCTGCTCCCGGAAGGCACACTGACGCAAGGCCAACGAGAGACAAGAAGCGTGATAGGACAAGGAATCCACCCGCAAATGGATGCCATTCAGGGCAAGATGATTAGGGTCTAATCCTTTTGCCGCCTTGACGGCATATACGTTGTCATAAGTAAGCCCGCCACCATTCCATTCCAATCTCCTCACTCTGTAGAGACCTTTGTAGAGATCTATATGTGTGTCACTAGCCCTCGCGTCTGTCATGGAGACACCTATACGCATCGTGTCTCCCGGCATTCGCACGGCTACCCGTGACGACTTCAGGAGCAGATTGTCTACCATAATCTTCCATCGCGTAGGCTCTGACGCAGCGGTGTCTGGCGGCACCGTGTCGCTCAAAGCCACCAGGAGACGAGCTCCATCCAGTAAAGCGTCGTTGACCCTGACAGTTTCCTTGGCCAAGTCTATGCCATGTGACTTGACCTTCATCTCCTCTATGTCTCCCTCTATCCGAGCTTCATGAATGAAAGTGCTGGTATTCAACTTCATCTGCCTGAAGCTAAGCTCGTCTACCATCACTTGCTTGTGGAACAACGGGCGCAACTGCACGTTGACCACCAATGTCTTGATATCCGCCACGGTGTCTTTCACCTGGGGCAAGGAGTCGTTTCGCTTGATGACCTTTATGCCTTCCACGCCTAAATCCAGCGGGAAACGCAGCCGTACTTTGTCCACGGAGATCTGCATTCCCGTTTGCTTGGAAGCATAGGCGGTGACCTGCTTCACCGCCCACTGTTGCACGGGAGGCAGATAAAGCGCAATCGCCAACAACGCTATCAGCAAGAAAGGCGAAAGCAACGCCAAGCCTATCCAACGGAGTTTCTTTTTCATAAAGGTCTCTATGTAGGAGCGAGAGCCTTCCAAAGCGTGTCATCAGGCAAAGGAGCCTCTACGCGGATTTCTTCTTTTGAAACAGGATGCACGAAGCACACCCGCCTGGCCAGCAGCGAAATGCTGCCATCCGGATTGCTGCGCCGCGCGCCATACTTCAAGTCGCCCTTGATGGGACAACCTACCTTAGCCAATTGGCATCTTATTTGATGATGTCTCCCTGTCATGAGATTCACCTCCAACAGAGAGTAATTGTCGCTACGCCCTATCAATTTGTAACGCAACACGGCTTGCTTGCCATGGGGCACTTCCCTGTCGTAGGCGTAACTCTTGTTCTGTTTCTCGTTTCTCACAAGCCAGTGCGTGAGCGTGTCCTCCTCTTTGGGAGGCAACTGCCGGGTAATGGCCCAATAGGTTTTCTTCACGTCGCCCACGCGGAACATCTCGTTGAGCCTGGACAAGGCTTTCGAGGTCTTGGCGAACACCACCAGTCCCGCCACTGGCCTATCAAGGCGATGCACCACACCCAGGAACACGTTGCCTGGCTTGTGGTGCTTCTCCTTCAGGTATTCTTTCACGGTCTCCGAGAGGGGCTGGTCGCCGGTCTTGTCGCCCTGGACGATTTCCCCGCTCTCCTTGGAGACGATGATGATGTGATTGTCTTCGTAGACTACCCTCATGCTTTACATGTTCATGCCGCCATCTACCTGTATCACCTGTCCGCTTACATAGCTGGAGAGGTCAGAAGCCAGATAGAGAGCCGTATTGGCGACATCATCCACCGTACCGCCACGGCGCAAAGGTATCTTGGTCATCCAGTCCTTGCGCACTTGCTCAGGAAGAGCGGCGGTCATGGCGGTCTCTATAAAGCCAGGAGCGATAGCGTTGGCACGGATTCCCTTAGGACCCATTTCCTGGCCAATGCTCTTGGCCAAAGCGATAAGACCCGCCTTGGAAGCGGCATAATTGCTCTGGCCCGCGTTTCCATGCACGCCTACCACTGAGGCCATGTTGATGATGCTGCCGCCTCTTTGGCGCATCATCACGGGCACGCAAGCGTGAATGAAATTGAAGGCACTCTTCAAGTTGACCGCGATAACGGCATCCCACTGCTGTTCCGTCATGCGCAACATCAGTTGGTCTTTGGTAATACCGGCGTTGTTGACCAAGATGTCTATTGAGCCGAACTCTTCCTTCACGGCCTTCACCACTTCCTCGGTCTGGGCGAAGTCTGCCGCGTTGCTGGCATAGCCCTTCACCTTCACGCCCTTGGCGGCGATTTCACTCTCGGTAGCCTTCCCGTTCTCGTCTATTTGCAAGTCGGTGAAAGCGATGTTCGCGCCTTCCTCGGCGAACTTCAGCGCGATGGCCTTGCCAATACCGCGCGCGGCACCTGTAATCAGGGCCGTCTTACCTGTCAATAATCCCATTTTGTTAATTTGTTTGTTATGTTTTAAAAAGTCATTTTCTTCCCTGTCAGCGGGTCAACTTGTTGCTGGACTTGCCTAACGCACCATATACCACCTTTGCCACGAGCGGCTTGCTGGACTCCTCGGTGAGGCCATGGCCAAGCCTGCCATAGATGAAAGGGACTTCCAGGCCCTTGATACAATAATGGGTGATATCCGCCACCAAGTCCACGTTGTCGATATCGAACTCCCCGTCGGCCTTACCCTCGGCATACACCTTGCGGAAAAGCTCTATTTCGTCCTCGTCAAAGTTTTTCCTCACCTTCTCCACGGTCCATATATTGCGGAAGAACTCTGCCCTCAGGTTGCCGTTCCTGACCACCGTTTCCTTGATCATGCTCAAGTGGGTATAAATCAGCTCTATGATTTTCTCTTGGGGTCTTATCTTCTTGGAAGCCACCTCGTCCAGTTTGTCTGAGAGGCGCTCCAGTTCTCCCTCTATGACGGCATAGTACACTTCCTCCTTGCTACTGAAATAAGTATACACAGTACGCCTACCTTTGCCAGAAGCCAAGGCTATATCATTCATGGTGGTATTGGCCACGCCGTTCTTGGCGAACAACTGCCTCGCCACGTCTACCAACATTTGCCGGGTCTTGGATACAGACATATAGCTTTCCCTATAATTTTATTGCACAACAAAGTAACTATGGGCAAAAGTATGCAATATATTTCATATACACAAGCAAAAAGTATTAAAATCTATTAAACAGCGCATTTTGCCACGGAGATATTTGGTCATGTCAGAAAATAGTTGTACCTTTGCACTCGCAATTCGGAAACGGGTTGAATGATACATCGCGGAGTGGAGCAGTTGGTAGCTCGCCAGGCTCATAACCTGGAGGTCGCATGTTCGAGTCCTGCCTCCGCAACACATGAAAGCGGCAAATTCCATTACGGGATTTGCCGCTTTTCGCATATCAAGACACTGCACGCCATGCGGCCAGGAAGCAAGTGGGCCGATAATATCTTTCACAATTGACGAGACAGGATTTCGGGCACGGATATCAAAACAAGTTATTTTGCCAAGGAAAACAACTTGTTTTGCCGAGGAAAATAACTTATTTTGCCAGGGAAAACAAGTTGAATTGAAAAGCGAAACAACTTATTTTGGAAAACACGCAGACCCACAGGCATTTTCCCCTCCTATACCTTCATATATATAATAATGTACACGCGCGCACGAGGAAGGGCTTCCCCAACGGGGAACGCACATTTCATTCCGCCACTCCAGCCCATGACGACACACGACACGCTATGCTTAAAAAACTTAAAATCTCGCCTTCGCAACCCAGTTGCGAGAAATTATTCCTACTTTTGCCCATACAAAACATAAACGAGAACCTCAACTTCAACCCACATAAGAACATGAAACTAGGAATCATCAGATGCCAACAGACAGAGGACTACTGCCCGGGAAGCGGTTGCTTCAAGGCCGTGAGAAACCGGAAAGGCGCGTTCGCCGAGGCGAACGAGGACATCGAAATCATCGGCTTTGCCAACTGCGGCGGCTGCCCGGGCAAGAAGGCCGTGCTGCGAGCCAAGCTGCTCGTGGAGCGAGGAGCTGACACCATCGCCTTCGCCTCATGCATACAGAAAGGCACACCCATAGGCTATCCCTGTCCATTCCACGCCAGGATGAAGAAACTGCTACAGACATGGCTCCCGGAGAACATCCGCTTGCTGGACTATACGCACGACGCGCCAGGGGAAAAGACTTCCACGGACAACAAACAGCAGGAAAGGGACTAGCGTGGACAAAGAGACCAAGAGAAAGGAGACATTTCCCGTCATGGGGATGAGTTGCGCCTCGTGCGCCGCGCGGGTCAGCAAGACCCTGAACGGCCAGCACGGCGTATACGAGGCCAACGTCAGTTACGCGGCGGCGACGGCGCAAGTGGTCTACAACCCAGAAGAATGCTCGGCCGCGGACTTGCGCTTGGCCGTGCGGGAGGCGGGCTATGACCTGCTGACCGATGACGGAGCGGACGAGAAAACCGTGGAGTCTGAGCACGAAAAGGAATACCGCCTACTGAGACGGCAAACCATCGCCGCCATCGCGCTGGCCGTGCCCATCCTAGTGATGAGCGTGTTTTTCATGGACGCGGACTTCACGAAATACGCCACGTGGCTCTTGTCCACGGTGGTCGTGTTTGGCTTTGGCAGGCGGTTTTACGTCAACACGTGGCGGCAGCTGAAGCACCGCTCGGCCAACATGGACACGCTGGTGGCCACCAGCACGGGCATCGCCTACCTGTTCAGCGTGTTTAACTTGTTTTTCCCAGACTTCTGGCTGTCGAGGGGCATAGAGCCTCACGTCTACTTTGAGTCCGCCAGTGTCATCATCGCCTTCATCCTCCTGGGCAGGCTGTTGGAGGCGCGGGCGAAACAAAAGACCTCCACCGCCATCAAGAAACTGATGGGACTGCCACCCACCTCCACCGCCATCAAGAAGCTGATGGGACTGCAACCCAAGACCGTCACCATCCTGACCGACAAGGGGGAAATGAGCATCCCGATAGAGCAAGCGCGGGCGGGAGACACCATTATCGTGAAGCCGGGAGAGCGCATCGCCGTGGACGGGATTGTCGTCAGCGGAGAATCCTACGTGGACGAAAGCACGCTCACGGGCGAGCCCATCCCCGCGCGCAAGAAGAAAGGGGAGGCCGTGTTCGCCGGTTCCATCAACCAAAAAGGCTCTTTCCGTTTCAAGGCGTACAAGACCGGGCAAGACACGATGCTGGCCCAGATCATCCGCATGGTGCAAGAGGCGCAAGGCAGCAAAGTGCCCGTCCAGCAGATGGTGGACAAAGTGGCCGCCGTATTTGTGCCGACCATCATGACGCTCTCCGTTCTTTCGTTCCTCCTGTGGTGGATTTTCGCCCCCTCCATGGGCTTTGTCCACGGCATATTGGCCATGGTCACCGTGCTTATCATCGCCTGTCCCTGCGCTTTGGGGCTGGCCACGCCTACGGCCTTGATTGTCGGCATCGGCAAGGGAGCGGAAAACGGCATCTTGATAAAAGACGCCACGAGCCTGGAAGTAGCCCGAAAGATAGACGCCATCATCCTGGACAAGACAGGAACCATCACGGAAGGACACCCCGCCGTGACCGACGCGTATTGGCGTGAAGGTACTACCGGGAAACGGGACATACTCTACAGCCTGGAGCGGCTATCCGAGCATCCGCTGGCGGAAGCCCTAACCACCGCGCTGAAAGACGGGAAGGCCTTGCCGATAGACCATTTTGAAAACATTCCGGGCCAGGGCGTGAAGGGCGTGGCGGAAGGCATGACCTATTACGCGGGCAGCCTGGAATTGCTCAACGCCAACCACATACAGGCGGATGACCACATGAGGGAAAAAGCCGAGAATTGGCAAAAAGAAGCAAAAACCGTCATTTGGTTCGCCGATTCCAAGCAAGCCATCGCCGTTATCGCCATCACGGACAAGATAAAGAAGACCTCCACAGAAGCCATAAAAACCCTGCGCAAGATAGGCGTAGAGGTCTATATGTTGACCGGCGACAACGAAGCGGCGGCGAAATCCATAGCCGAAAAGACGGGCATAGAACATTACCAGGCAAAAGCACTGCCGCAAGACAAGGCCAGGTTTATCATGCGCATGCAAGCCGAAGGACATAAAGTGGCCATGGTGGGCGATGGCATCAACGACAGCGCGGCCTTGGCGCAGGCGGACCTGAGCATAGCCATGGGCAAAGGCAGCGACATAGCGATGGACACGGCCATGGTCACCATCCTCTCCTCAGACCTCACGAAAGTGGGCGAGGCCATTCGCCTGTCGCAACTCACCATAAGGACTATCCACCAAAACCTCTTCTGGGCGTTCATCTACAACGTCATCGCCATCCCCATAGCGGCGGGAGCGTTGTACCCCGTCAATGGTTTCCTGCTCAATCCCATGATAGGCGGGGCGGCCATGGCGTTCAGCAGCGTGAGCGTAGTGACCAACAGCCTGCGGCTGAAACGCAAAAAGCTCTCCAGGGAGGACGCTTCCCGTCCATGCCCCGACAGCACTTGCACGACAAACAATCACACAAACCCCATAAACGAGAAACCCATGAAGTATGAATTCAAGATTGAAGGCATGATGTGCGGCCACTGCCGCGCCCATGTGGAGAAAGCCCTCAACACCATCGAGGGCGTGAAAGCCACCGTAACACTGGAGCCGCCCGTGGCCAGCATAGAGTCTGACCACGAGCTGAGACTGGAAGACCTGCAGCAAACCATCACGGAAGAAGCGGGCGACTACAAGATTCTCAACATCTAGGAAGCAAAACCTGTCTCAAAAAGCCAGTACTACTGCTTTTCAATA
>FR882149.1:150132-150557 GCA_000435635.1 Prevotella sp. CAG:1320
TCAATACTACTGATATTTGATTTCAATACTACTGACTTTTTTAGGCAGGTTTTTCTTGACTTTCACCAGCAATCAGCGCAAGTTCCCGAGAAATTCATTATATTCGCGTATCCTAACCTTTAACGACCACGTACATGAAAAAATCTTTATCCCCATCTTGTGCCTGTGCTGTTCATCCCTGTACGCACAGCAGGAAACCATCCCCCAGGAAAGCACCATACTGGTAGAAGCAAGCGACAGCGAGGAGCAAATCATCGCCAAGGCAGCCCACGTGACGCCCACGGCCAATCAACTGGCGGCATTGAAGAACGAATTCATCGCTTTCGTGCACTTCGGTCCCAACACGTTCACCCGCATGGAATGGGGATACGCACCTTGGCTCCCGAGGCATCTTGGCTCAGTAGAAATTTAGTGGGGATAAATTT
>FR882150.1:0-46678 GCA_000435635.1 Prevotella sp. CAG:1320
TTTATCACTTTTTATTCGTACTTTTGTAGTCGTAATTCGAAACTTATGCAAGACCTGCTCAACTACCCCGAAGAAGCCCCTCGGCCTCTAATCAGCTTTATCGTCACCACCTATAATTTGCCGATAGAGTATATCACGGAATGCCTGAAAAGTGTCATGCGACTTTCGCTCAACAAGCGGGAGAGGGAAATCATATTGGTGGATGATGGCTCTGATCTCACCCCACTCAACGAGTTGATAGACTTAAGGGATGAGATTATCTACCTGCGGCAAGCCAACAGGGGATTATCTGCTGCCCGCAACCTGGGGTTGAGAATGGCCTCGGGCAGCTATATCCAGTTCGTGGACGGGGATGACTTTTTGCTGCAAGCCCCCTACGAGCACTGCTTGGACATCATGCGTTACCACCAGCCCGACTTGGTGCTCTTCACGGAGTGCAAGAGGAAAGACGTGAAGACCCCCTACAACTTCGAGGGTCCCATGAGCGGAAGGGAATACATGAGGCACAACAATCTGCGTGGGTCTGCCTGTGGATATATCTTCGGCAGGCAAGCCTTGGGTTCATTGCGGTTCAGGGAAGGGAACACAGTGGAAGACGAAGAGTTCAC
The DNA here is from genome assembly GCA_000435635.1 of Prevotella sp. CAG:1320. Classification (GTDB taxonomy): domain Bacteria; phylum Bacteroidota; class Bacteroidia; order Bacteroidales; family Bacteroidaceae; genus Prevotella; species Prevotella avicola. The sequence goes on from FR882150.1 coordinate 609, forward strand.
ACCTCAGTTGATATTGCGTTGCGAAGTGGTCTACGTTACCACGGCAGAGGCTTATTACTACCGCCAAAGGAAAGATTCCCTGGTTCACGACAAGAGCGAGGAATATCGGCAAAGGAGACTTAAAGACGCGGAACATGTCATTTACCACTTAAAATACTTAGCCGAGCGAATGCCTGAGGCCGACCGAATAGCCCTCAACAGGCGTATCGCCCAGCTCACGGCAGACTTGCTCTATAATGTCATCACCTTTACCCACAGCGGCAAACAGCTAGACGAGACCATCCACCGATTGGAGGAACGAGGGCTCTATCCGCTGCCTAATAAAAACTACTCCCGCAAGTACGCCCTCTTCCGCAAGATGATAGGCAACAAGCTAGGCCGCAAGCTGCTGTTGCTTGCGCTTGGGAGAAAATGAAAACTATACTGGCAGTTCTTTCAATAGCCATGCCTCAATACGCCTCGCGGTACTTGCTCTCGTCCTTGTCGTCAAGCATCGTGAGGTAACTGTGGTAACGGCTCTCGGCTATATAGTGGTCTTCCACGGCTTTCCTCACCGCGCATCCCGGTTCGTGTGTGTGTGTACAGTTGCTGAAACGGCAATGCTTGCTGAACTCGAATATTTCCTTGAAATAGCTGGTCAGCTCCTCCCGCTCCATATCAAAGGTGCCAAAGCCCTTGATGCCTGGCGTATCTATCAGGTAACCACCCCCTGGCATTTCCAGCATCTCACTGAATGTAGTGGTGTGGGTACCTGCGTTGTGCGCTTCGCTAATGGCGGCTGTCTTCAGGTTGGCACCCGGTATCAAGCGGTTGATGAGCGTGCTCTTCCCCACTCCACTATTGCCGCTCAGCAAATTGACCTTTCCCCTGGACATCGTGAGCAGTTTTTCAACGCCCATGCCCGTAGCGGCGGAAAGCTCCAGGCATTGGTAGCCCACCTGCCTATAGAGCGTCAACATCATCTCCTGGTAGCGTTTCTCCTCAGGAGTAAGGATGTCGGTCTTGTTGAATGCCAGCACCACGGGCACACGATAAGCCTCGGCGCTAGCCAAAAAGCGGTCTATGAAAGTGGTGGAAGTCTGCGGATAGTTGACGGTGATTACCAGAATGGCCTGGTCAACGTTAGCCGCAAGGATATGGCTCTGCTTGGAAAGGTTAGACGACTTGCGTATGATATAATTGCGTCTATCCTCTATCTCGCTGATAAAGGCCGTTCCCTCCTGGTTGGTAATCAACTCCACCCGGTCACCCACAGCCACCGGATTGGTGCTGCGGATGCCCTTCAGGCGGAAGTTACCTTTTATCTTGCTTTGTATCAGTTGGCCCTCGTCGGTCTTGACGGTATACCAACTGCCCGTATTCTTGATGACTAGTCCTTTCAAGAGATAGACTTTGGGTTACACGGTCATGATTTCCTTGGTCTTGTCGGCCATAAGGGCGTCAATCTTCTTGATATATTTGTCGTGTACCTTCTGCAATTGGTCTTCGGCGTCTTTCTCGTTGTCCTCGGAAAGTCCGTCCTTGATGGCTTTCTTCAGCTTGTCTTTCACGTCGGCGCGCACGTTGCGCACGGTCACCTTGCTGGTCTCGGCCATCTTGTTGCACTGCTTCACCAGTTCCTTTCGCCTCTCCTCTGTGGGTTGGGGAATGGCAAGTCTCACTATCTCACCATTGTTCTCGGGCGTGATGCCTACATCGCTGTCCATGATGGCCTTCTCTATGTCGCGTATCATCTTCCTGTCCCAAGGCTTGATGGCAATGGTACGGGGATCGGGCGTAGAGACGTTGGCCACTTGATTCAGGGGAACTTTGCTGCCATAGCTTTCTACTTTGATGCCATCCAGGATGGCCACGTTGGCACGTCCAGCGCGCACGCGGGCCAATTGCTCTTCCAAGTGCATGGTAGTCATCTCCATGCGCTCCTCGGCATCATTCAATGTCTGTTTTACATCTATCATATTTATCAAGTATTAAATTCCAGTCCACAAAAATAACGCTTTTCGTTGGATTACGCAACAAGTTGGCGGAAATTTTTTCTTACTCGCCGTCCAGCCGCTTCATCTCCTCCGCCACCATGTCGGTAAGCGCGACAAACTCCGCCACGCTAAGTTGCTCGGGTCTGCGGGTCATGATTTCCCTTGAATAGAACTCCTCCGAAGCGGGCTTCGGGAAAAGCTGGCGCAGGCTGACGCGCAACATCTTGCGCCGTTGGTTGAACACTGTTTTCACCACCCGCTTGAAGAGCCGCTCGTCACAACCCAACTCTTTCGTGTCGTTGCGGGTCATGCGGATGACCGCGCTCTTTACCTTTGGAGGCGGATTGAACACGTGCTCGTCGACGGTGAAGAGGTATTCCACGTCATACCAGGCCTGTATCAGCACAGACAGAATGCCATAAGCCTTGGTGCCTGGCTCCGAGGCGATACGCAAGGCCACCTCCCGCTGTATCATTCCTGTACAACAAGGGATTAACTCCTTGTTATCCAACATCTTGAAGAAGATTTGTGAAGAAATGTCGTAGGGGTAGTTTCCCGTCAACACAAAGGGATTTCCGTCGAACACCTGCCCCAAGTCCATACGCAGGAAGTCATCGCCTATGATATTGTCAGCCAGCTTGGGAAAGTGTTCCAGCAGGTAGGCCACCGACTCCCTGTCTATTTCCACCGCCTTCACAGGCCGTTGCTTGGTCACCAGGTATTGCGTCAGCACGCCCATGCCAGGGCCTATCTCCAGAACGGGCAGTTCCGGACACGCGTCCACCGTGTCCGCTATGCGCTTGGCGATATTGAGGTCCACCAGGAAATGCTGTCCCAGGTGTTTCTTGGGCTTTACTTGTCTCATCTTCTAAATAGTAATTGGCGGCTCCCGCCATGGTTTCTTACGCGAAGATACTTGAAATCTTCGACATGGACAAACCTTTTCCCCATTTTTCGCCAAGACCTGGGCCACGGGCATGGCGCAATAATAAAATGGCGGGCACTATGGTCCTAAACCGTTTCACATAGTAGATAAACTGCGGGAAGTTAGCTATAAACCTCATTCCACGTCGTGAAATAGGCATTCCACGTCGTGAAACAGATTTTGTAGCTAGCTCCTGCGAACTTATTTACTGTCTAAAAAGGGCATGGATACTATCAAAAACGATTTATATACCCGTAAACTCGCGGAGAAATGGAATTTTATCCGTAAATTCGCGGCAGAAAACACATACCGGAACATGATATACTGCATATCCAAGAGAATGGAAATAGCCGCGGCCCACCAACTGCGGCTCAGCCACGAGAGCAAATGCTCCCGTCTGCATGGTCACAACTGGATGGTGACCGTATACCTGATGAGCGAGGAACTGAACGAGGACGGCATGGTGGCCGACTTCACTTCCGTGAAGGAGAGCATACACGGCTACCTGGACCATGGTTACCTGAATGACCTCATAGACCGCAATCCAACGGCGGAGAATATCGCCCAGTGGATAGTGGAGCGAATCCCCCAGTGCTACAAGGCCGTGGTGCAGGAGTCGGAAGGCAACACGGCCATGGCCGTGGACGAGCGCAAGATAGCCGGCAAAGAGAGTTTGGTGCTTTAACGGAACTTTAACAGACGAGGACAAACCACTGTAACTCATGGGAGAACAAAAGTTTTACAGAGTAAACGAGATATTCGCCTCGCTGCAGGGGGAAGGTTATTGGACGGGGCGCGCGGCGGTATTCGTGCGCTTTAGCGGTTGCAATCTGCGCTGCCCGTTTTGTGACACTGACTTCCGCCAATATGAATCGCTGACGCGGGAGGAGATATTGCGCCGGGTGCAAGAGGCCTCGTCTGGCTGTCGCTTCGTGATACTGACGGGAGGAGAGCCAACTTTGCAGGTGGACAGGGAGTTAGTAGACCTCTTCCACCAACACCATTATTATATAGCGATGGAGACCAATGGTACATTGTCCTATCCCGAGGGAGTGGACTGGGTGACTTGCTCTCCCAAGGAGGCTTATTGCGCGGGAGCGAAGCTGGCCGTGAGGAAAGTCCACGAAGTAAAAGTGGTCTACGACGGAGAACATCCCGTGAGCGACGAGGGACTGGAATGCCAGGCAAGGTACTTGCAACCCTGCGACACGGGGGACGAGACAAGAAACAAAAAGATACTCCTTGGTGCTATTCGCTACGTGATGGAGCATCCACAATGGAGGTTATCCCTGCAAACGCATAAGCTATTGGGTATCAGGTAAAGTATGCAGGATATATTTTCATTTACTTCACATTCGCCAAGGCGGCAAAAGCAACATCTTGCGCTATCTGTTTTCGTGCGTGCGAAATCACCGCACGCATTTCGCCTAGAAGAGAAGGCTGGGCATGAAGCAAACGCACGATAATTTCTTATATACAGCACAGGGGGCAAGCGCTTGGCGCTTGCCCCCTGTATTGTATTGTCAAACATGTATAAATGCCCAAAACGCCTTAGTCAAGCGTGGCAACGTCCGCCACGAAGTAGAACTGCACGTAAGAGTTGAGCCAGCTGGTCTGCTTCTCATCAGCGTAGATAGCCGCGGCGGTCACCCACATCTGTATCTGCTTCTTCTTCACGCCGTCCTTGTTGGTCACGGTACCAATTGCGCCCATAGAGTTGGTGGCATTGACAAAGAAATATACTTGCACTTTGTGATCCTTACCGTTATAGTTGAGATTCATCTCCGCGGGATAGGGATTGATAAGCCAAGCCGCGTCGATAGTGGCATCATCAATGTAAACAAAGTCCATGTCGCAGTTCAAGGTCACGTCTTCCTTGGTCAGCATCTGGTCTCTCTGCTCGCCATAGCCCATGTAGTTGCCTATTACCTTGATAGGTATTTTGCTGATGGTGAGCGTGTAGACGGTCTTCATGTTCTCTGTGTCATAATCCTTGCCAATGTAGAACCGGCAATCCAGCGTGTCCGTTTGGTCTTGTGGATTAGTCTCGTTCTTGGCGGGGAAAATCACCTTGCCCATGTGGCTGCCCCCTACCATCAGGTATTGTTCCTCTTTTTCCTCAGCGGTCAGCTCCCTGTAGTTGTCGTCATCAGAGCCCAGGCAGGAGTTGAAGCCAAACAATGCCATTGCGCAAAGCGCCATTGAAATAAGTTTCAGTTTATTCATGTCGTTGTTATATATAAATGATAATTTTCACTATAAACGTCAATTAATTCTAATCCTTGCGCGAAGGTACTAAAAAAATTTCTTCCGTGAGCAAGATTTTTCTTATCTTCGCGTTTTCTGAGTGTTAAATGACTATGAGCCAGCTGCAAGGCATTGAGGAAGAAATCGTCAACCTGTTCAAGAAAGGCCATGACAACGAGGCCATGGACAGGCTGGATGAAGCATACGGAAGCTATTTGGCTGGCGTGTGCCTGCGCTATATCCCCGATGACGACCAGCGCAAGGACATATTGCAGGAATGCCTGGTGAAGATATTTCCCCAGATTGACCAGTTCGAGTATAGAGGCAAAGGCTCTCTGAAGGCTTGGATGGCAAGGATTGCCGTCAATGAGTCGCTCAGCCAATTGCGCAAAGACAAGACACGGCTCCTTGAAACGCAAGAGGAAAGACTTCCCGACTTGCCCGATGAGGAACCTGAAACGGATGACTTGACCGCGGAGGAGATAGCACAATTGCTTGGCCAACTGCCAACAGGTTACAGGACGGTCATCAACCTCTATGCCGTAGAGGGGAAAAGCCACAAGGAGATAGCGGCGATATTGGGCATCAAGCCAGACACATCAGCCTCGCAGCTGCACAGGGCAAGAAACCTGTTGGCTAAAATGGTCAAGGAATATAAACTAACACGCTGAAACGGATGGAAGAAAAATGGATTACTGACATAAGGAACAAGATGGCAGACTATCGGGCTACCCTGCCCGACGGCCTGCTGGAAAAAGCCAAACAAGAGGCGTCACTCAGGAAAAGGCAGGCCGCCAAGGGCAAACGCAAAGCTCTCATTGTTCCCCTGTGGAGCAAGATGGCCGCCGCTGCTGTGGTGATAGCCTTGTGTTGCGTGAGCGCGTGGTTGTTCCTCCACGAAGATTCCGCCCAAGCTCCTTTGGCCGTCAATCGCTCTATGGAAGAAAGCATTGACAATGCCACCCAAGCTGTCCCTGATGAGAGGGAAACAGGCTTGGAAGAACCCGCCAGGAATATCTATCCACGCCAACTTAACTCCATTAAAGTAGAGAAAACGCTATTTGCCCAGGTACTTCCCATTGAGGACATAAAAGAGGAAACCATACAGGAAGACCCCGAAAAAATGATTTCCAGTCCCCAAAAGCGGTATCACGAGGGGAAAGAGACCCGAAAGATTTCCACCGTAAGGCATCACGAATATACCAATGAGAGTGCCATGCCCCGCCTGAGAGACAAAGGGAAACTCGCCATGTCGGGGTATATATCAGGAGCTTTTGGCAACAGCGGCAGCAGCGTCTATGGCTCTCCCTTCGTGCAAAGTTTCACTGACTCCAAGGGCGGCCAGCCCAGTGAAGATCGCCCCACCATCTATGCCAATAGCGAGAGCGAACTGCTGATGTCCACAGAGAGCGCAACACGCACCAATCACCACCAGCCCATCAAGGCGGGCGTATCGCTACGCATCCCCCTTAGCAATCGCTGGAGCGTATCCACAGGAGCTACCTATAGCTATCTAGGCTCTGATATCAGCCAAGAAACGGGAAACGCTAGGATGGAAACCAAGCAAAAGCTGCACTACGTGGGTATTCCCGTCAATGTCAACTATAGCGTATTGCGCACAAACAGACTAAACCTCTATGCCTCTGCGGGAGTGGAAATAGAGAAACTGGTAAGCGGCAAACAAGACACAGAACACTATGAGGGAAATACGTTCACCAAGGCCACGAGCCAAAGTGTGAAGGAAGGCCGCCCGCAAATCTCTGGCAACGTGGCCGTTGGAGCCGAGTTTCGCATCGTAAACCAACTGAGCATCTACGCAGAACCAGGTTTGGCCTATCATTTCGACAATGGCAGCGACGTGGAGAACATCTACAAGGAAAAACCTCTCAACTTAAACGTGCAAGTGGGACTGCGCTGGGAGTTGAGATAATCTCATGACTTCTTGCGCAATACCACGAGCGTTACGGCCACCAATATCAGCGCAATGCCCACCGCCAAGCGAAGGGTAAAACTCTCATGAAACACCAACACGCCAATAAATACGGCTGTCACGGGTTCCAACGCGCCCATGATGGCCGCTGGTGTACTGCCAATGGCATTAATGGAGATGGTCATGAAGAACAAACTGAACACCGTGGGCAACAAAGCCAACTGCAAGGCGCATCCCCACTGCTTTGCCCCATGCAATAATTGCAGGTTCTCACCAGAGAACCACGTAAAAACCAATATGCTCAACAATCCCGCCAGGCTGACATAGAAAGTAAACTTCAAGGAAGACATATCCGTTTGCCACCTGTTTACCGAGACAATATAGACCGCGTAAAGCAAACTGGAGGCCATCACCAAGACAAATCCCGTAGGGTCCAGTACCACTCCCCCATCCCCTCGATAAAGCAAAGCCACTCCCAGCAAAGCCATAAGAATAGACAGAGCCGTCTGCCAAGTGACATGCTCATGGAAAAAGGCTGTCATCAAGACGGCGGTCATGATGGGATAAACGAATAGCAAGGTGGAGGCGACCCCCGCCTCCATGTAGAGGAAAGAAAGGTAAAGCGCGATGGAGGAAAGGGCAAAAAACGAACCTAGGCACAGGAAACGGATGGCGTGCCCCCACTTGATGCGGAAGCTCTCTCCCCTATACACCATCATCAAGGCGAAAATCAACAGGGCAATGGCATATCGATAGAAAAGCACCGACCCCGTATGGATACCTTCCTCGTATAAAGGCAACGTTCCCAATGGATTTGTACCATAACATACCGCGGCGATAACGCCCGCCGCAAACCCTTTCACTTTTGCGCTCATCCGTGAACAAATCATATCTTGAATACTTTTGGCCTGCAAAATTACGCTTTTAATCCCTATTTCCCGCGGAAACAAACCTTTTTATCGAATATTTTCCATAAACATTTGCGCATTAAGAGAAAAAACGCTAAATTTGCGCCCACTATCACATAATCTCGGGGTTGACTGGATTTGACGGCGAGATGAAATGGTATGTAAGCATGCGGAGCCTCGTTGGCTAGCTCCATAATCTGAGTGAACGAACTATAATTGGCGAAAGAAATTACGCTCTCGCTGCCTAAGTTGAAGTATAGTAGACTGGCTTAATCCCGTCACAAGGTGATGGGACGAGACATCGCTCAAGGGATGTTGTTCCGAATCTTCTTGATCAAGCGGTGCAGATAAATCGGAAATAGTCAGGGTATGCCCCGCTGCCTTGATGAAATTTAAGGGGATAAGGTGTCGGTTGATGGTCCGGGTTCTGCCGCCACACGAAAACCAAAGGCCGGAATAAGCATGTAGAAAGCGTATGGTTTCCTTGTTCGGACGTGGGTTCGAATCCCACCAGCTCCACTGAAACGTAATAGTGACATTGTCATTTATCACAAAGACATTACAGGCTTCCATTGAGAAACGACATTATATCTCAGTGGAAGTCTGTTTTTTTTGTGAAGCGCATACTCAAGGCAAAAAGTGAACGTTGAAAGCAAATGAAACAGAGCATACCAATTGCATGACAAGAATATAAAGCAAAAGCAACTGGGGCAAAAAGCTTACGTTTCCTGTCAGCAATTCAAACACATCCACCAAGCCATGGCACTTACCGCTCATCCAAGCGAAACTCACGCTCATTACACAAAGGGCGAAACAGGTATAGGGAATTAGGCTTTGCGCAAAAGGACCAGGACAAAGAACGCCCGTGACACTGCGCAGGATAGCATGGGGAACCAAAGTAAGCAACAGCATCAGCACCACGAACACAACCATCTCTATGGCCACCAGCCACAGCGCGACCCGCTGGCGATAAGTGGAAGGGCGGCATCGCAAGACACCACTGCTCCTAACTGCGTTTACCGCAAAGGACACCAGCACCAACCACACTAAAAAAGGGGAAGCCAGATTGTCCACAAACGAGCTAAAGAACCAGCGAACACCCTCACTTGTCAATATACTGCGCACGATGCCTTCCCGCATCATGGCCGAAAGCAGCCATGAAGTAAACACCAACGCCACCATGAGCACGCTCAAAATGAACGCAGTGTAAGCCAATATACGCTTGTACAGGATTTCTTTCATCAACTTTCGTCTGGTTGTAAATGGTCAATATCCAATATGCGCAACTCACAAGCCCTTACCACCAGTCTAACGGCATTGACTCCCATGCCTCCATTGCCGTCAGGGAAGAGCTTTTGAACTAATTCGTTTTGCCGTTTCTCCAAACTCTTCACGCCAAATGGCATGCCCCGCAAATTGGTTATTTGCTCCTTGGTATATCCTAGAGCCAAATGGCGAAGGAACCTCTCGTCATATTCATCTATCTCGTAATTCACCAAAGCTTCCTGCCGCATCAACCTGCTATTGACATCAGCCTTGAAACGTTCCACTATCTTTTGCAGTATGGGTTGGTTGAACACCATCCTCTTCCCGTCCATACAACTTGACACATCCGCGCGGGTCAACATTTCCCCACATTTCAAAATAATGCCATCGCAACCAGCGTCAAGAGCGTCTACCCAAAGTTTCTCGTTAAGTATCTCACCCGTAAAGATAAGTATCTTGACTTCAGGATGTGCCTCTTTGGTCTGTCTGCATATCTCTACCCCTATGGTAGTGCTTCCACCAAGTCCCAAGTCCAGTAACACTAAGTCGGGTATACACGACTTAAGCAATTTCCAATAAGCGGCCTCATTGTTCGCGGTGCCAACAATCTCCGCCTCGGGGATATCACTACGTATGATACCTTCTGTGCCTTTCAGTTCTAGGGGCACATCCTCTACGATGATGACTTTGAATGGTTTCATATGACTGTTTGTTTAAGTTTTGGCAGTAATATCTTTATTTCTGTACCAATGGTGGCAGGCAAGGCAAGAATACCGCAACGCCGCAAGTTGGTAGCTTCTCCTATCTCCCTTACGATTTGCTTGCATATTAAATAGCGTAAGTCTACGGTAAGTGGGGTAAAGAGACCTAACCGTTGTTCTTCGGTATAGGTCACCTTCGGCATATATACATTATATATTATATAGGAGTCCTGTTTCTCGTCTGCCTTGACATTAACACGAATATCGCCCGCAATCTTGCGCAGCGTATCGAACAAGTATTCCACCAAGGTATCATCATAGCGAAGATTTCCTTCTACTTGTTGCGCCGCTTGCCTGGACAGCATGACATAAAGAGAATGATAATAGTCAACAAGCTCCCGCAACGCCATCACATCCTCTGGATGTTCAACTATCAATTGTTGGATTCGGGCGGGATAATACATGGTCTCATGCTTGAGAGTGGAAAGGCAATTATCCAAGACGCTATTGCTGACATGCAATCGTTCGCTCTCATAATTCACACGCCGCAGCTCGTCCGTGGCAATCTCCAGATTGGCGGCCTTATCTTTATCCGCGGCGATGCTTTGCCGTAAAGCCTCCTCTATCTCTGCCACGATATCAGAAAACTCCCTGCTGGTGTTACCCATATTCTTATGCTGTCGCCAGATGGTCTCTATGCGTGCCAACTTCTCCTTATCGCTCGCCGCAGACAACAACGTCTCGTTGATATCATTTATTTTCTCTACCGCAAATCTACGATAAAGCACATGGCGGTAATAAAGGAAATAATAAACCGGGAAAATAGAGAGCAAGAGCAACACCAATAAAGCCACCGCGATAATCTTGTTTGCCTCTGATTGCTGTAGCGTAGTTACATATGTGGGCAAAGAAACATCCGCGCTATAAGCACGAAACAGTTCCGTATACGCCTTGTTGTTCGTTTGGTAAACTTCCCACTTGTGCAGGGCAAGAGCCGCAATCGCCTTCTCGTTGTAAAGGGTAAGCAATACATCGTAGGGCAAATCCACTCCCTTCTGAAACCAATTCCACCCATCAGAACGAGATTTATCCCATGCATGTTTCGTCAATCCGTTCTTCTGAACATAAGATGTGGCATGTGCCTCAATATATAAAGTCGCGGAGTCCGCAAAGTGTAAAGCTCGCTCAAACCTGCCCGCTATATTAGAATTGTATGCACTATCCGCCAACTCCCTGGCTATCTCCAAACGTGAAGTTCCTTGGGCTTGAAGAGAGATTGAAGTGAATGTCATAAAGCCGCACAACAACAAGACGATACGCATGATGCCCTTAGGCAAACGGAAAGATATCCTGCTTCCCTTGCCCATCTGGCTTACGGCCCATATATCGCATACATGAAAGATGGAACTAACCTTCTTGTATTTCTCTATAATGCCCTTGCAATTTAACAACCCAAAACCATGGCCACCTGTGTAAGTACGGTCAAAAAGATGGGCTAGCTTATCTTCACTCATCCCTTCTCCTGTGTCAGTGACAATTATCTCCACACTATCAGTATCTTCTTGGGCTTCTATCGTGACATCTCCTCCCGCCGCCGTAAACTTGCGGGCATTGTCAGCAATGGTATTGACCATGAAAAGCGTCAAAGCTTTATCTGCTTTCACAATAGCGATAGTAGGCTTCACCTGCAACTTTATGCCTCTCATGTCATATGCCATCTTCCCCTTTGCCACTATGTCAAAAAGTGACTGCAAGGGGAAGCTTTCTATCTTGAGCTGCAAGTCACCTTGGCGCATCTCAATCCAACGGGTAAGAACGTCGTTGTATTCGTTGATTTTCCCCGTCAGTTCCATCAGGTATTGGTAACGTTCCGCACTCCTTTCTGGAGTTTCCTTTTTGGTGGAAAGAACATCAATCTCATGCATCATGCGGTCAATAAAGGGCGTGATGCTATTCACCAATTGTATCTTCGCTCTTTGCTCAACGTTCCTGGTGAGTTGTTTTTCTTTCAAAAACACTCCCATTTTGTACTTCTCTTGCAACTCTTCCTCTTGAGCAAGCAAATCGGTCACATGCGCCTTGTTTATCTCTTTCCATTTTTTCAAAGGCTCCAACAACTCGGCTAGCGGATGGACACGTTTTGCGTTGGCACGTTTATGCGTTAAAATGATGAGCAATATGATGATGGCAAGAATCATTGCCACCACGGCGGCTATCATGCCATTCAGTATCTTTGAGCTTTTATCCAGTTGAGCGGCACGAGCCTCCAGGAATCTATCTTGGCGTGTCTGCTCTTGTATATCCAGATAAATATTGCGGTTGTAATCGCTTTGCTGCTTATCGTTGAGGGCGGAATATGTCAACGAAAGTTCTTCACGAATAGAAGCCACCAAGTCTGGAGCTTGCTCTATGGCCTTGTTTTCCGCTAATGCTCTGTTCAAACAGTAAAGTGAAGATTCGTAATCCCCCATGTTAAAGTAGCATTGTGCCAATGTGCGATTGGCACCGGCGATTTGATATACATCGCCATACTCCGTAAAGTGCGACAATGAACGTTGCGCCAAGTCTATGGACTTCAGCGAATCTGGCATCTCTATTCCAAACAAGGGAATAAAACAAGATTCTTGCTCCACATCGGAATAAGAATGATGAGTGTTAAACTCAAAATGATACACCCACGACAAATCCTTCATGTCGTTATCATTCCACAGATGTTCTGACATGGCCTGCAAGGAGTTGGCTTTCCAATAAGGGTATTTATCAGCCGCAAGCGTATAACATCTCAACAAATAACCAAACTCCTTTACACACGCATGACCAGGGAAGACTCCTCCCGCTCCCATGTTGTAAAGATATCCTAAATACTGCGCGGTATCTTGTTGGATTTCTTCGGGGTTTATCGCATAAAGTGATTTCCTGAAGGAATCGATGCTATTTACATAATAAAAATATGTGGCTTCAACGATATGGAATTCCGAACGGGCATATATCATGCGAAGTTTTTGTCTATCGGAAAGTCTTTCGGGTTCTTCATCAACGCGGCGTAAACGTCGTTGCGCCTTTTCCCTGTATACGTAAAAATCTTTATTATGCGATTCACGCTGACAAAGCCTCATCAACTGAATGTCAGCAACTAATAACTCCACTTGGTTGTCTGTTTTCTCGGCAACTTGTCGCAATAAATCGTAGGCAATATTGTAATCCATTCTGGCGATGTGATAGAATGCCAGATTGTTCAAGGCGGCAGCCTTTCCTTCATCATAGCCTCCTGAAAGAGAGTCTGCCAACATGGCGTAATAGTAAGTGGAGTCTAGATTCTTATAATGAAAATCATATGATATATCATTCAGCTTATCAATCATCCGTTGATTGGAAGATGAACAAGCCGCGAAAAAAAGTGCCATCACGCTTATGGCGATGATGGCACATATATGGCATGGAATTTTACGCACGAGCCTTTGCAATATAGCCCAATGCCTCCTTGCATTTATCGGTGATAGCCTGCCAGTCCTTAGCAGCAACTGTCTCTTTGGGGAAGAGCTTAGAACCCATACCTACACAGAAGACACCTGCCTTAATCCAAGCAGTCAAATTTTCCTCATCAGGAGATACCGCGCCGGTTACCATAATATTACTCCAACGCAATGGACCCAAGACGTTCTTCACGAAAGAAGGACCTCCTACATTACCCGCGGGGAATACCTTGGTAACATCACAACCCATGGCCTGAGCGTCATTAATTTCGGACACGCTGCCACAGCCAGGAGAATAAGGAACTAGCCTGCGATTACATACAGGCGCAATCTCTGGGTTAAAATTTGGACCTACTATGAAATTCGCACCTAACTGAATATAAAGCGCGGCAGTGGCGGCATCGATTACCGTGCCTGCCCCCAATATCAATTCGGGGCACACCTTGTCAGCCCACTTAACCAACTCTCCAAATATCTCATGGGCAAAATCACCGCGATTGGTGAATTCAAAAACCCTCACGCCTCCATCGTAGCAAGCCTTGATAACGCTTTTACATGTTTCCAAGTCGTTGTTGAAAAATACAGGTACCATACCAGTATCATGCATGGCCTGCATCACTTGCATCTTATTGAATTTCGCCATAATCTTATTCTAATTACCTAATTATTATACCATTAATTTGTTACCTTTGCACCCGGCCACTGGCATTACCGCCCGCCAAGGATTCCACCTCGTCGGCAGATACCAAATTGAAATCTCCTGGTATGGTATGCTTCAAGGCGGAAGCAGCCACAGCAAACTCCAAAGCCTCACCTTGTGTAGCTTTCGTCAGCAAACCATGAATAAGTCCACCTGAGAAAGAGTCGCCGCCACCTACCCTGTCAATGATAGGCATGATGTCATAATGCTTGCTTTGATAAAACTCCTTGCCATCATAGATTAACGCCTTCCAACCATTGTGGGAAGCGGAAAGAGACTCGCGCAAGGTGGACACCACATATTTAAAGCCAAACTCCTCCATCATGCCTTTAAATATACCATAATAACCCTCCGCGTCAGTCTTACCACCTTCCACATCAGCGTCTGGCTTGAAACCTAAACAAAGTTGAGCGTCTTCCTCATTTCCAATACATACGTCAACATATTTCATCAAGGGGCGCATCACAGAAATCGCTTTCTCGGAAGTCCACAACTTTTTGCGGAAGTTTAAGTCTACCGAGATGGTCACGCCATGGCGTTTCGCTGCTTCGCAAGCCAACTTTGTAAGCTCCGCGGCATTGTCGCTGATAGCTGGCGTGATGCCACTCCAGTGAAACCATTGCGCACCTTCCATGATGGTGTCAAAATCAAAGTCAGAAGGCTGAGCCTCCGCAATGGCACTGTGAGCGCGGTCATAAATTACCTTAGAAGGGCGCATAGACGCACCTGTCTCAGCGTAATAAAGACCTACTCTCTCACCCCCGCGGGCAATAAACTGGGTATTTACCCCATAACGACGCAGTGCGTTAACGGCTATTTGGCCAATTTCATGCTTTGGTAACTTCGTGACAAAATAAGCTTCATGACCATAATTAGCCACACTTACAGCCACATTTGCCTCACCCCCACCAGGAATGATGCGGAAAGAATCGCTTTGGATAAACCTATCGTTGCCTTCAGGAGACAAACGAAGCATAATCTCACCTAATGTTACAATTTTTGCCATAGTCAATAGATTAAATTTTTATCGTTTGTTTGTAATAGATTAATTTAATCGTAATTCACGGCAAAAATAATGATTATTTCCCAATTGGCGAAACAAAACAACGTTTTTTTGCCACTCAAATAAAAATTAAATAGGGCTGTGTTTTCTAATTCAACTTTTATTCGTAACTTTGTGGCGTACTACTAATGTCTTTAAAATATGCGCGATACTTTGCTAGCATTATATGAAACGAGATAAGCGCATCACCAAAAAACACTGGAGAGATGGCAAAAAAGATAAGAATCAAGGATATCGCTGAAAGGGCGGGAGTGTCGGTAGGAACCGTTGACCGAGTATTGCACGACCGTCCCAATATCTCCAAACAAGCACGAGAAAAAGTGGAGAAGGCCTTAAAGGAAATGGATTATCAGCCCAATATGTATGCTAGCGCATTGGCATACAATAAATCTTACACCTTTTACATGCTTCTGCCCAAGCACGACTCTGAAGCCTATTGGGAAGAAATAGAGGAAGGCGCAAGAAAGTGCGAAGAGGTAAGACGTGATTTCCACATTAACGTGGAGATACGCTACTACGAACGCATGCAGGAAGATTCATTCCACCAAGAGAGTGAGGCCATCTTGGCTGATAATCCCGAAGGCGTTGTCATCGTGCCCACCACCCTACCGGTCACAAAGATATTCGCCGACAAGTTACATGATCGCAATATCCCTTTTGTGCTGCTTGACTCCTATATGCCAGACCTCAACCCTCTCACCTTCTATGGGCAAGACTCTTTTTGCAGCGGATATTTCGCTGCAAAAATGCTGATGCTCATCGCAACCAAGGAAACGCAAATCATGCTTATGCGGCAAACCAAAGGGGGAAGCGTCGTCAGTAAGCAGCAACACAATCGAGAGATAGGCTTTAGGCATTACATGCACGAACATTTTCCGCAAGTGGAAATCATAGAGATGAACTTGCCGTTTGAGTTACCCCGCACTCAATATGATGATATTCTAAAGGATTTCTTCCAAAAACATCCGAAAATACATCACTGTATAACCTTAGGTTCCAAAGCTCATATCGTAGCGGATTTCCTCTTGAAAGTTGGCCGCAAGGATGTACAAATAATGGGGTACGACATGGTGGGGAAAAACGAGAGAGCCTTGCGCCTGGGTGCCATTTCTTTCTTGATAGCCCAGCATGCCTACATGCAAGGTTATGCTTGCGTAGACTCTCTTTTCCAACATATCGTGTTAAAAAACAAGGTTGAACCCATCAACTATATGCCAATTGAATTGATATCCAAGGAAAACATAGATTTCTACAGACGAACGCAACTATAAAAACTAACTCTATGGAACAATCAAGCTTTATCAAAATCAACCCCGCCGACACGGTGGTGGTTTGCCTTAGACCATTCGCCAAGGGCGAGACTATCTTGGTAGATGGACAAGAAATCAAATTATTGCAAGACACACCTGCGGGACATAAGGTACTGCTACATGATGTTACCCAGGGAACTGACATCATTAAATATGGCTACCCCATAGGTCATGCCCTCCATGACTTAAAACAAGGAGAATGGGTAAACGAGAACAACTTGAAAACCAATTTGGCTGGGACGTTGGAATACACCTATAAACCTGTAAAAGAAAAATTGTCCATTCCCGCGGAGGATGTCACCTTTCAAGGATATGTGCGCAAAAATGGCGAAGTGGGCATTCGAAATGAGGTCTGGATTGTCCCCACTGTAGGCTGCGTGAATGGTGTCGCCGAGAAATTGGCCGAAAAATTAAGGGAAGAAACCAAATGCGAAGGTGTCGACGCAATTTTCGCATGGCATCACAATTATGGATGTTCCCAGTTAAGCGGTGACCATGAGAATACACGCAAAGTATTGCGGGACATTTGCCTGCATCCCAACACTGGTGCCGTGTTGGTTCTGTCATTGGGATGTGAAAACAATCAACCAGATGCCTTCATGGAAATGCTGGGCAACTACGACAAAGAACGCGTGAAGTTGCTGGTCACCCAAAAGGTGGAAGGCGACGAAATAGAAGAAGGCATGCGCGTTTTGCACGGTCTCTACGCTTTAGCAAAAGAAGACAAGCGTACCTCTGTGCCAATTAGCAAGTTGAGGGTAGGACTGAAATGTGGCGGTTCCGATGGTTTTAGCGGCATTACCGCCAACCCCTTGGTGGGCGAGTTTTCAGACTGGCTTGTCGCGCAAGGCGGAACTTCCATTCTTACAGAAGTCCCGGAGATGTTTGGCGCAGAAACCATCCTGATGAACCGTTGCGAAACTCCCCAGCTCTTTGAGCAAACCGTAAACCTCATCAATAATTTCAAGGAATACTTCCTGTCACATGGTGAGCATGTAGGCGAGAATCCTTCGCCAGGCAACAAGGCTGGCGGCATCTCCACCCTGGAAGACAAGGCTTTGGGATGTACACAAAAATGTGGGCGCGCTCCCGTAAGTGGCGTATTGGAGTATGGTGACAGGTTACAGCATGATGGCCTAAACCTATTGTCCGCCCCTGGCAATGACTTGGTCGCCGCCACAGCGTTGGCCTCGGCAGGATGCCAGCTTGTGCTCTTCACCACGGGTAGAGGCACGCCTTTTGGCACTTTTGTTCCCACCATGAAAATATCCACCAACTCCAATCTCTACCACAATAAGCCCAATTGGATAGACTTCAACGCAGGAGAATTGGTTGAGGGAACAAGCATGCAAGTCCTGTTGCGCAAGTTTATAGACAAGATTATCGCTATAGCCAGTGGCGAAAATGTGCGCAACGAGGATAATGGGTATCGGGAAATAGCCATCTTCAAGAATGGCGTCACCCTATAACCTTATAATATATTAAGGTATATGAGCAACAAAAGAGGCTTGCTTGCACTGTCGCCACTGCTCCTGTTTATCACGCTCTATGTAGGGCTATCCTTGGCGGCGGGCGACTTCTATAAAGTTCCCATGACGGTGGTGTTCCTCATTGCGAGTGTTTACGCCATCATCATATCAGGCGGCTTGCCGTTGCAAAAGCGCATCAACACCTTTAGCCATGGCGCGAGTTCGGGCAACCTCTTATTGATGTTATGGATATACGTACTGGCAGGAGCATTCGCCGCTTCCGCGAAACAGATGGGGGCCATAGACGCTACCGTCAATATGTGTCTCACCTATTTGCCAGCCAGCATGTTGCTGCCAGGCCTTTTCCTTGCCGCCTGCTTTATCTCCTTATCCATAGGCACCAGCGTGGGCACCGTGGTGGCTTTAGTTCCTATCGCGGTTGGCATTGCGCAGTCCGCTGATGCCAGCGTCCCGCTCACAACCGCCGTTATCGTGGGCGGTGCTTACTTTGGGGATAATCTTTCTTTCATATCTGATACGACCATCGTGGCCACGCAAACCCAAGGCTGTTCCATGAGCGACAAATTCAGGGTAAATTTGCTCATCGTGAGTCCGGCGGTGATATTGGTGTTGGCCATCTATGCCGTGATGGGAGCGGGCCTCAGTTCCCCCAGCCACGTGCCAGCCGTGGAGTGGGCAAAAGTTGTCCCGTATCTAGTCGTATTAATAACAGCTGTCTGTGGCATGAACGTGATGGCCGTGTTGGTACTAGGTATCGTCATGTGCGGCGTTATAGGATTGACAGACGGTTCTTATGACCTATTCGCTTGGATGACATCCATGGGAGAAGGCATCGTCAGCATGGGCGAACTCATCGTGATTGCCATGATGGCGGGAGGACTGCTTGAGCTTATCAGGGAAAATGGCGGCATCAACTATATCATAGAGAAGCTTACAGCCCATATTCGCGGCAAACGGGGAGCGGAACTGTCCATCGCCGCCTTGGTAAGTTTGGTGAATTGTTGCACAGCCAATAACACCGTAGCGATTCTTACCGTGGGAAGTATAGCCAAGAAGATAGGCGACCGGTTTGGGGTAGACAACCGGAAGGCCGCCAGTATCCTTGATACCTTCTCGTGCGCCATACAGGGCGTTATCCCCTACGGCGTACAAATGTTGTTGGCGGCAGGCCTTGCGGAGGTTAGCCCCATGCAAATACTCCCCTATCTCTATTATCCTGTAGCCATAGGCATTGCCTCGCTTGTGGCTATCCTCCTGCGTTATCCCCAAAAATACTCTTGACTAAACCACCATGAACATGAATTTCCTTCATCGCAACCTCTTCGCGAAACTCAGGGCAGAAAACTTCTCTACAGGGGAACAAATGGAACCCATGACCCACTTCAAGCACGAGAAGATCAATCGCATGATGGACAACATCCAAAACATGCCGCCCGGAAGCGTGGAGTTCAACAACTATTTCCTCAACAAGCGGTTCGTCAAGTTGCAAAACGACGAACGCCATGCCATAGACACCTCCGTGGAGACACTATACCTGCTACGTCTCATTGTGGGCAATATCAACGGCATGCTTTCCTATGGCATTTCCTTGAGAGGTATCGTGCAGTTAGGCAATTACCTCAGGACAAGAGGGGACAAAGTAGACTTCGTGAAACTAGAGAACTGGTTGCGCAGGCTCCACATCCGCCGCATGGCACAGTTGCAAGGCAGCATTCTCATGCGTTTCTTCAATTTCGAACAGGATGAGTTACCGTTCGTCCGCCATGTGGAAAAAGGAGCCTATAGACTTACACTACAAGCTCTTTACTTCAACATAAAAGACAAAAGGGAAATCAAGTTTGAGCAAAACAACATCGGACTGGTACAAACCCAAGGGACAGGCATGCGCAAACAGGTATTCCACAGCATGCGATATTTTCCATACGCACCCTTGGAGACCACCAGCGGCCTCTTCCGGAATGTCACCCGCTCGCTCTCCGAACTCGAAGAATAAGTTGGAAACATATAATTATTGCAAAAAAGCAAGGCTTCCAAACCTATATGTCATTGATTTTTCATAACTTTGCGTTATGAATCGTATTATCATAGCCCTTCTCTTCATATTGCAGCCTTACTATGCCCATGCGCAAGTGCAATGCGAAGATACCTGCAAGCATATTCACGGCATTGATATCAGCCACTATCAACGTATCGTTTTCTGGGAGACATTAGGGGACAACGCCAAGATGGCCTATGTCTATATCAAGGCCACGGAGGGCGGTACCCACATAGACAGCAGATACAAGAACAATATAGACATGGCCCACGAACATGGGCTAAAGGTTGGCTCTTATCATTTTTATCGGCCAAAGACCCCGCAACAGGAGCAGCTGGACAACTTTCTCGCCCAATGCAGGCCAGAAGACCAAGACCTCTTGCCCATGATAGACATCGAGACACGCGGCGGGCTGCGGCCTGAAGCTTTCCGGGACTCACTCATGAAGTTCCTTGATTTAGTGGAGAAAGCCTACAAGCAAAAGCCCTTGCTCTATACCTATACTAATTTCTATAACGCCAATCTCAAGGGACACATCGACAACTATAAGCTCATGGTGGCGCAATATACCGCGGAAGAGCCAAGATTGGCTGACGGCAGAGACTTCGAGATGTGGCAATATACGGGTAAAGGACACATCAAGGGCATCAATGGCTACGTGGACAAGAGCCGGTTCATGGGCAAGCATAAGCTGAAAGAAATAAGGTTCAGGCATAGATAACCAAAACGAAAACCATATTTAATCTATAGCGATGGCAATCATCAAGTGTCCCGAGTGCGGAAAAGATGTTAGCGACAAGGCGCCATTTTGCCCTCATTGTGGCGTGAAGATAGCGGGGGAGCTCCCCGTTCCTGTGCCCCAGCCCAATCCAAAGAAGGCTTCCCATGGGCACAAGACACTTCTTGTGAGTTTCATCGTGGCGGTTATCGTGTGCGGCATGGGGGTGTTGGTCTATCAAGTCAAGATGGGCAAAAAGGAGAACGAAGCATATGCCATGGCCTCCTCCAGCAAAGATACTCTCATCATGCAGAGTTACCTGGAGCGTTATCCGCACGCCAACGAAACCCATCGGCAAGAAGTGATGGACCTGCTTGAGAAAGCAAGAAAAATGGAAAAAGACTGGAATAACGCCAAGGCCAGCAACAGCCTCTCGGAAATCAAGGATTTCCTTTCCACCTACCCTAACAGCTCACACCGTCAAGCAGCGGAGGAAAGGATAGACTCACTGTCGTGGGCAATGGCCAAAAACAAGAACACGCCAGAATCCTATAACCAATATATAGGGGAATTTCCCGAGGGCGCCTACATCGACCAAGCGCAAGACGCCTTGCGAAAGCGGTTGGGACAACAAGTGCAACCAGAAGAGAGGGAGATGGTGAGGGCGCTTTTCCGCAAATTCTTCCAAAGCGTAAACTCCCGTAACGAAGACGCCATGCTCAGTACCTGCGAAGATATTCTCACCAATTTCCTGGGCAAACCAACCGCCACCAAAAGCGACGTGGCCAGTTTCATGCAGAAAATCTACAAGCCGGAAATCACTAACATGAACTGGTACCTGGACAACGACTACGCCATCAAGAAAAGAGAAGTCGGAGATTTAGAGTACGAGTACCAGGTTACCTTCTCCGCCAAGCTGGAGCGGGAGTATTCAGAGAAGCCAAAAGAGGAATCCAGGTTTCGGGTTACAGCCACCGTGTCTCCCGACGGGAAAATATCCAGCCTCAATCTCACTAAGATATTGCAGCCGGAATAACCACAAACGCGGCTCCGGAATCCCTTCCAAAGCCGCGTCACTTTACTTTTAACGATGAGTCTTTATACTCTAAATTATCCTGACCAATCCTTGTTACCTCCAATACCTATCAAGTGACTATACTACAAATCTTTAACCTATTAAACTAAAACCTAAACCTTGAAGTCAAATCCTAACAATCTTATACCTTATCTACCTATCGATACCGCGAAATTATCCACTATTTCCAAATCCCACAAACGTATAAGGAAAAATCCTCACGTCAGCTCCGATTTTCTTGACATATATCAATTCATCATTCTCTTAGAGTTCGCACGAAGTTCAAATAGCTTCCATTTATCCTACACCATGTAACATAATCTTAACATTTGCCTCCTATATGTCGAAAGTTGGACAACGCCAATGAGAATACAAAACCATTCAAACAGCGGCAAATAAGCGTTCTGTTCTGAAGCCAAGAAAGCACGATTCTGAAAACAAGTTATTTCGCTCGCGAAAATAACTTATTTCGCCAAGCAAAACAACTTATTTTGTCAAGCAAAATAACTTAACGCGAGTTCGACGAATTCCACTTTATGTGCGCAGCCCTGTTATCACCAAACTGTAGAGACGCATTCTTGCGTCTCAGCCAGCTGCCAAGTCTTCGCGACAGGCGACTTTATCCGGCTATCTTGCTTGCCGAGACGCAAGAATGCGTCTCTACAACTTTTCGTCGAACTCACGTTAACTTAAATTGAAGAGCAAAACAAGTTATTTTCACACGGCTCTCGGAACGATAGTCCAATCGCTGGGCAATACCGCCTGCTTGGACACTTCGTGCTTGGCCATCTTACTGGCGCGGAAAGCGTTACTCCCCGCGGATAACAGCAAGAAAATCATTGCCATATTTGTTTTTCTTGAACTCGCCGATGCCGCTGATCTCGCCCAAACGATCCAGCGTTAGCGGGCGGAGGGAGGCCAAGGAGTGAAGTACCTTGTCACTAAACACCATGTATGGGAACACGTGGTCACGCTGAGCCAATCGCTTACGCAATTCACGCAAACGCTCAAACAGCTCTGGGTCTTCCGCTATTTCCACCGCCGAGAGGCGCGCCTCGGGCAAAGGAGAAACCTCCGGCATAAGGTTAGGACGCTTGGTTTTCTTGGCGGCAAGAGGTGTGTCCTTTACTTTTGCCAACATCACTTGCCGCCGTCCCCGCAAAACCTCATCTCCCAAAGGCGTTACCATAAGGGCGTTGCCCCGATCATAGGCTATCTCAATGAAACCCATGTGGAGCATTTGCAGCAAATAGTCATGCCAATCACGATAGCGAATGTCCCTTCCCGCGCCAAAAGTCTTCAGCTCTTGGTAATGATGCCTTACCACGGTTGGCGTGAACTTGCCCTGCAAGATATCTATAACAGTGGCAAAGGGCGCTTGCTGGTCAGCGCGGCGAATGGCACTCAAGGCCTTTTGGGTGACAATCGTGCCGTCGAAAGTCTGTGGCGGGTTCTCACACACATCACAATTGCCGCAATCGTGGCTTGACACCTCACCGAAATAGTTGAGCAAGATACGGCGACGACAGACCTGCGACTCAGCGTATTCCATCATGCGGTTAAGTTTCTCTTGGCAAACTTCCTTTTGCCCGCTTTCGTCAATAAAGCTCCGCATTCGGTTAATGTCAGCGTATGAATAGAACAAGACAGCATCCGCGGGGGCACCATCCCTTCCCGCACGGCCTATCTCCTGATAGTAAGACTCCAGGGACTTAGGCAGGTTGCCATGAAACACCCAGCGCACGTTACTTTTGTCTATACCCATGCCGAAAGCGATGGTGGCGCAAACCACCTGCAACAAGTCTTCCTTGAACTGGTTTTGCACCGTCTCGCGCTGCTCGGATGGCATGCCCGCATGGTAACAAGCCGCCTTGACCCCTTTTAGGAGTAAGTCGCGGGCCATGTCCTCCGTGTCCTTGCGGGAGAGGCTATAGATGATTCCGGGGTCACCGGGATGGCGATGGATATAGTCCAGGATATATGCCAGCTTCTGCGCCTTCTTGTATCCTTTTATCACCTCCAGGTGTATGTTGGGACGGTCAAAAGAACTTATGAAACTTTTCCCGTTCAACCGCAATTGAGTGACGATATCCTCTCGGGTCAATTTGTCCGCCGTGGCCGTAAGAGCCATTACTGGCACATGGGGAAACACGTCTCTCAGTTCTCCCAGCCGTGTATATTCCTTGCGGAAATCATGCCCCCACTGACTGATGCAATGGGCCTCATCTATGGCAAACAGACTGATGGGAACGCTTTTGAGCAGATAATGCATTTCCGAAAGAGCCATCTCTGGGGAAAGGTAGAGCAACTTCAGTTCCCCCACCATGCAACGGCGACGTGTCAAGATGTTCTCTTCCCCATCGTGCCCGCTATTGAGCGCGGCGGCGGGAATGCCGTTTGCCTGCAGGGCGTGTACCTGGTCGTGCATCAGGCTGATAAGGGGAGAGATGACGATGGCCGTGCCTTCCATGGCCAGGGCTGGCAGCTGATAGCATATACTCTTGCCGCCTCCCGTTGGCATTAACACCAGGCAGTCGTGTCCTGACATCACTTCAAGCATGATTTCCCGTTGGTTAGGGCGGAAAGTGTCAAAGCCGAAATAGCGCTTCAGAAGTTTTTCCAGTTCCATCCGAAAATTATTTTCCGCGAAGGTAATCAAAATTTCCCAATATGCCGACCCTCTTCTTTGGAAAACACCCACCTACTCCCCTACCGCGGAACAAGTGAATGACTAGCGGGACGCAGGAATATAATTGACAGATTATAGTGATTAAATTTGGATGTTTCAGAATTTTGGCATAATTTTGCAAAGACAAATCTCAAAAGGTATGGCAACAGAACACACAAACCACGTAACAGGGAAAAAAGAACCGCTTTATCGTTCTTTGGTCTCACCGCAAGTGATGGACGCTTTGCAAGAGCGCATCACGCGAGTGATATTGGTAGAGAAGAAATACAGGGATAAAGAATTCTCGGCGCAGAAACTCGCCAGTGAGCTTGGCACCAACACCCGATATATCTCCGCTGTGATAAACGTGAGGTTTCGCATGAACTATGCGTCTTTCGTCAACAAGTATCGTATAGAGGATGCCATGACAATCTTGGCAGACAAACGCTACAAGAACCTGACCATGGAAGATGTGGCGGACATGGTAGGCTTCGCCAACAGGCAAAGTTTCTATTCCGCTTTCAGAAAGGTAAACAAGTGCACACCCCGTGACTACAAGATGAAGGCCATGGAAGAGCGAATGGAAACGGAAAAGAGGTTGGCGGAGAAGAAAAAGGCCAGCAAGAAAAAAACTTCCACCATGCAATAAAGCTTATGAGCACCACGCAAACAGAAGGTTTCCCCTACACAGAGGAACGTTTCGCCGACATACAGTTGTTGCGCTATCGGCTAAAAGGGTTTGAAAACCTGTCGTTACGGCAAAAAGCATATATCTATTGCCTGGCCAAGGCTACGTTGGCTGGCAGGGATATCACTTTCTGCCAAAAAGGGAAATACAATCTCACCATCCGCAAAACGCTGGAGGCCATCTACCAGCATAGCCAAAGCGACCGCTCCACGCCAAACTTTCAAGCATTGACGATATACTTGAAGCGAGTGTGGTTCTCCCACGGTATTTACCATCACTATGGTTGCGAGAAGTTTCTGCCTGGCTTCAGCGAGGACTTCTTCTGTGACGAGGTAATGGCGTTGCCTAATGAATTGTTGCCTTTGCGTAAAGGAACAGACAAGGCCATGTTGCTGGAAGAGCTGATACCCGTGATTTTTGACCCAGAAGTATTACCCAAAAGAGTCAACCAAGCTGATGGCGAAGACCTGGTGTTAACGTCTGCCTGCGACTTCTATGAAGGCGTAACGCAAAAGGAAGCCGAGCGTTTCTATGAGAACATGAGGCAGCCGAATGACCCCGAGCCGCCTTCGTATGGGTTGAACAGCAAGCTGGTGAAGCGAAACGGGCAATTGACCGAGCTCGTCTACTCGGAAAACGGACTCTTCGGAGAGGCCATCAAGAGCATCACCTCATGGCTGAACCGCGCTCTCAACTATACTGAGAACGAGGCGCAAGCCCACTTGATAGAATTGCTGGTGAAGTATTACCGCACAGGCAACCTAAAAGATTTCGATAAATACAGCATAGCTTGGGTGAGCGAGAACGAAGGCATGATAGACTTCGTAAATGGTTTCATAGAAGTATATGGTGACCCCTTGGGACTGAAAGGAACTTGGGAAGGCATCGTGGAATACAAGGATCTGGAAGCCACCAAACGCACACAAACCATCAGTGACAACGCGCAATGGTTTGAAGATCACTCGCCCGTGAATCCAAAATACCGTAAACCCGTGGTCAAAGGTGTCACGGCCAACGTGATACAAGCCGCCATGTTGGGCGGTGACGAATATCCCGCCTCCGCCATTGGTATTAACCTGCCCAACGCCAACTGGATACGGCAAGCACATGGCAGCAAAAGCGTGACCATAGGCAACTTGATTGAGTCATATAACCAAGCCGCCAAGGGCAATGGCTTCCGCGAAGAATTCGTAATAGACAGGGAAACCATTGCATTGATTGACAAATATGGCGATCTGACCGACGATTTACACACCGACTTGCATGAGTGCTTGGGGCATGGCAGTGGTCAACTGATGCCCGGTGTATCCCCCGATGCCTTGAAAGCCCATGGCAATACTATCGAGGAAGCCCGCGCTGACCTGTTTGGTCTTTACTATATAGCCGACCAAAAGCTGGTGGACTTGGGGCTTCTGCCTGACAATAACGCTTACAAGGCACAATATTACGCCTACTTGATGAATGGGCTAATGACGCAATTGGCCCGCATCAAACCTGGCGCGGACATAGAGGAAGCCCACATGCGTAACCGTTCCTTGATAGCGCACTGGGTATTGGAGCACGCTGAAGGGGCGGCGGAGCTGGTGCGCACAGAGGAGAACGGCGAGCAAAAGACATATTTGAAGGTTAATGACTATCCCAAACTAAGGCAACTTTTCGCCACTCTCTTATCGGAAATACAACGCGTCAAGAGTGAAGGCGATTATGAGGCTGCCCGTGAGTTAGTGGAAAAGTATGCCGTCAAAGTGAATCCCGATTTGCATGCCGAAGTGTTGAGGCGTTATGAGCGATTGAACATAGCCCCCTATAAAGGTTTCATCAACCCATGGATGAAAATTGTTTGCGAGGAAAATGGCGACCTAAAAGACGTCACACTTGACTACACCGAAACCTATGAGCACCAGATGTTACGCTATTCGGAAGAATACGGCAAACTATAAACCATGCATGAAAAGACTCACCAAAAACTGATGGAAATCAAGCGGTCGTTCCGACTGCTGATGAATGGACCCGTTTCGCAATCCATGCGAGAGAAAGGCATGGACTATAAGTTGAATTGGGGGGTGTCACTTCCTCATCTGCAAGAGATGGCGCGTGAATACGGCAAAGACCGAGACCTCGCCATCGCTTTATGGAAAGAAGATATCCGGGAATGCAAGATACTGGCCACGCTCATCATGCCCGCAAACGAGATGCCGAGAGAATTGGTGGACGTATGGATGGAGCAGCTCCATAGTCAAGAAATGGCAGAAATGCTTTCGTTCCACTTATTGCAACACTTGGATTTTGCCCCCGCTTTGGCCTATGAATGGATGGCCTCCGACAAAGACTTGTACCAACTCACGGCCTATCATCTGCTTTCCAGGCTGTTCCTTCTTGGTCAAGAACCTAACGAAAGGGGTATCAATGAGTTTTTAGACCAAGCTGCGGTAGCCCTCCAAAGTGACAACCTGGGGTTGAGACACGCCGCGGCCAACTGCGTGATGCGCTTCGTGTCACTCAATAGTACCTATCTTGACATCGCCCGCAAGGCTTTAAAGGGACTGATTGAATTGTAAAAACAAATCAATCAATACACCAAAACCTCCCTTTTCTGTCAATTCTCCCGATATGGGACTAGAGATGGTGGTTTTTAACGCAATTAGTTGCGAAGGGCAACGAAACTAGTTTCATCGGCTTTTGAAACTAGTTTCGTTGCCCTTCTATATTAGTTTCATTTTTCACATCTATCTATACGAGGAATCCCCATATTTGCAATCTCTCTTCCAAGTGGCAGCATATTTTACTTTCTATAGCCATTAGCCAGCTTGTGCGACAAGCAAAAAATGACCCAAGAACGCTATCCGCGCTCCTGGGTCATCATATCGTTTACTTCAAAGGGAGAAATTAATCCAAATTGAGGCTCTTCTTGATAGCCGCAATCTTCTCAGCTCCCTTCTTGTCAAGTTCCGCATACTGAGAAGCTTCTGTCATGGTGCCCTTTACCTCTACATAGAACTTAATCTTTGGCTCAGTACCAGAAGGACGCACACTCACTTTCGTGCCATCTTCGCAGAACCACTGCAGCACGTTACTCGTGTCAGGCATATCCAACTTATCCACTGTTCCATCAGCTTTCTTGCCCTCAAGCGTCTTGTAATCTTTCCACAAAACGACCTTAGAGCCGCCCAACTCTGTGGGAGGATTCTGGCGGAAGTCACTCATCATCTGCTTAATCTCGTCTTGGCCAGTCTTACCAGGACGTACCACATTCACAGTTTGCTCCTTGGAGAAGCCATATTCCAAGTAAATACCCATCAACAGGTCGTAAAGAGTCTTACCCTGGTCTTTGGCGAAAGCACAAATCTCTGCCAGCAAGCTCATGGCGGAAACAGCATCCTTATCACGGCAGAAATCCTCCGCTAAGAAACCATAGCTCTCCTCGCCACCACCGATATACTGTTGCTTGCCCTCAGAAAGACGTATCTCCCTTGCAATCCACTTGAAACCAGTATAGCAGTCTCGCATCTCTATATTGTTCTTGTCGGCAATTTTCTTGATGACCTCAGTAGTCACGATGGTCTTCACGATAAAGTCCGTTGGTTTCAGCAAACCCTTGGCTTTGCGGTTGGTGATGATATAATAAAGGAAAAGCAAACAAGTCTGGTTACCATTGATGAGCACCCACTCTCCCTTATCGTTCTTACAAGCCATACCCACACGGTCTGCGTCAGGATCGCTCGCCATTACGATATCGGCATCTAACTCCTTAGCGTCACGAATAGCCAAGCTCAAAGCTTCTCCGTTCTCGGGGTTGGGACTCTTCACTGTCGGGAAGTTGCCATCCTTGACCATTTGCTCTTTTACGCAATGTACGTTGTCGAAACCCCAATCTTTCAAGCACCTAGGTATCAACATCATGCCCGTGCCATGCAGAGGTGTATAGACAATCTTCAGGTCATGCTGCCGCTTGATGACTTCCGGGTCAATGCTCAGCTTCTTTATTTCATCCAAATATATCTTGTCGATATCCTCGCCTATAATTTGTATCAAGTCCTTATTGCCCTGGAACTTCACATCATTGATAGTAACTTTGTTTACTTCATCGATAATGCCAGTATCATGAGGAGCCAACACTTGTGCGCCATCTTCCCAATAAGCCTTATATCCATTATACTCCTTGGGATTGTGGCTGGCGGTAACATTTACGCCAGCTTGACACTTCAAGTGCCTGATAGCGAATGAACACTCTGGCGTAGGGCGCATGTCATCAAACAAGTAAACCTTAATGCCGTTTGCGGAGAAAATATCAGCTACAGTCTCGGCAAACTTGCGGCTGTTGTTACGGCAATCGTGGCAAACTACTACAGAAATGTCATCTTTGCCATCGAAATTCTTCTTCAAATAGTTAGCGAAGCCTTGGGTGGCCATACCTACCGTATAGATATTCATTCGGTTGGAGCCTGCCCCCATGATACCACGAAGACCTCCCGTGCCAAATTCCAAATCTTGATAAAAACTATCAATCAGTTCAGTTTTGTCATCAGCATCCAACAATGCCTTGACTGCGTTTTGGGTTTCCTCGTCGAAAGCCGGCGTGAGCCATGTACGCGCTTTCTGTTCGCATTGAGAAATAAGTTCTGCGTTATTTGCCATAGTAATTAAGAATTGATAAGATTAATTCTAATGGCAAAGTTAAGCAATAAAAATGAGAAAACAACGGAAAACAGAAAATATTTTCGTATTTTTCTAAAAGAATTCTCAAAATAGACAGAAGTGCCGTTTCATCATGCCGCGCACCCTGACCTCGCGGTATCTCAGCGGGCATAGCCCCCCTCTTTAGTTAGAGGGAGGCTGTTGAGAGAACATCATCCTCGCAATTTTCCGCTTGCGCGGGTTTGTCGCAAGAATGAATAGCGAATGCGGTAAACTTATCATCAGGAGAAGTCTTCACGATAGTAATCTTATATTCAGAATAGCCATCAACGGAAAATGGCATGACCACTCTTTGGTTAACCTTCCCAGACTTGCAAAACAGTACGGATTTACCGTCGAGACTTTCCAACTGTACATGCATCTTGTGATTGCTTCCCCCTTCAGTCTCAAAGACAAGAATATAGTTTCCTTTTTCAAATTGCAACGAAGGATAGACGTTGTTGTCAGCATTGTTGGCTTTCTTCGGAGTTCCATACGTATAGCGTGTGTTACCTGCGCTAACCGTCCAGCCGTGTTCTGTTGGCACCAATCCTTCCTGGTCAATGTTCAATCTCCATTTCAACGTAGGGTCACACTCATCGTTCAATGTATATTGACTCATGAAATCCCACATCGTCAAGGCAGAATTACCTTCTGGGGTTTTGTCTGTGAAGTCATTATGTCCCATGCCCTCTATTTCATAATATACATAGGGAAAGCCGCCCTCACCTGCCGCATAGACACTGCGGCGATATTTTCCTTCAACCACAGAAACTTCCGGAATGGGATCGCAACCATTACGAGCAACCATATTATCCCGAATAATCGGCATACAGGAATATTTCACGAAGTCGTCAGACATTCCATGTATATGCAAAAACGGAACAGGACGGGCACCCGTTGGACGATGATGGAATTCATTGAGCTGGAAACCGCTAATGGACGCAAAAGCGGCAAAAATATCAGCGGCGGCACTTGAATTGGAATAAGTCATCATGCCACCATTAGAAAAACCACAACAATAGATGCGTGAACGGTCAATATGATAATTCAAGGCAACGTCCTCTATGATTTGCTTAAAGAAATCCAAGTCTTCATTAGCCTCACCTGTAGAATTCCAACCTGTTACACTACCGCCAAACACTGGAAAATATTGTTCCAATCCTTGGGGATATACCACAATACATCCTTTTTCATCCGCAACAGTTGTCTTGAATGGGGAACGGTCAGCAGAATGACCACTAGCTCCATGTAGCGAAAACACCATGGCAGGGTTATTGCCGACATTGTCGGGCACATATAACAAATACTTTCTAGTCACTCCATTTACCGTGATAGTTTTCTCTGTCTCAACCTTTGCTCCCCAACTACAAAAGACACATGTAGCAAGGAAAACGACTAAACACATTAATTTCTTCATATCAGTAGGTTTCAATTATAATTCCTTATTCGTTAACATAATTTTCATGGAGTTTGGCATAAACGCCATGAGCACACGCTTTCCACCCGTATTGAGAAAAATCAAGATTATTTTCCAGAGCAATAAGAGTTGACAAGAATGTTCTGCAAGCAAAGGTAAGCAATAAATATGGGAAAACAGCGACAAGTAGAAAATATTTTCGTATTTTTGCATCTTAAACATCAAATTGACTTCATGGAATTAAATTTCGAAGGTATACTCATTGCTGTCTGCACCTTTATCATCATAGGTGTATTCCATCCGATTGTTATCAAGGTGGAATATTATTTTGGCACTCGTCTTTGGTGGCTTTTCCTATTAATAGGCATAGGAGCTTTAGGAAGTGCTCTACTAGTGACTAACGTATTGCAATCCGCCCTTTTGGGCGTGCTGGGCGCTTCTAGCTTATGGTCTATAGGCGAACTGTTCGAACAGAAGAAAAGAGTGGAGAAAGGCTGGTTTCCCATGAATCCCAAACGTGAACATCATTACAACAAGAAGTGAAAACAATGTTGATACTGGTGGGCAAGACCACTAACAAGCATCTGGAGGCAGGTATCACGGACTACCAAGAGCGCATTAGCCACTATATGCCTTTTACCATATGCGTAATACCCGAGCTTAAGAACACAAAGAGCTTAACCGAAGAACAGCAAAAGGAACGGGAAGGTGACTTGATTCTGCGGCAGTTGCAACCTGGTGATACAGTTGTACTATTGGATGAACATGGCCTTGAATGTCGCTCTGTGGAATTAGCGCAATGGTTTCAACGCAAACAACAGGCATGTAAACGATTGGTGTTCATTATCGGAGGGCCTTATGGTTTCTCACCAGCCGTATACAAAAGGGCTAACGAACAGCTTTCGCTCTCTAAGCTCACTTTTTCACACCAAATGGTGAGGCTTATCTTCACCGAACAACTATATAGGGTCTGCACCATCTTGAAAGGAGAACCCTATCATCATGAATAACAGGACGCAAGAATATGTCAGAAGAGAAATATATAGAGATCAAAGGGGCTAGGGTTAACAACTTGAAGAACATCAGCCTGAAGATACCTCGCAATAAGCTGATAGCTATCACAGGTGTATCTGGCTCTGGCAAATCGTCATTGGCTTTCGATACGCTCTATGCCGAGGGGGAACGCAGATACGTGGAATCCCTCTCTAGTTATGCCAGACAATTTTTGGGGAGGATGAGCAAACCTGAGTGCGACTTCATCAAGGGGTTGCCGCCCGCTATTGCCATAGAGCAGAAAGTGGTTGCCCGTAATCCTCGTTCCACCGTAGGTACATCTACCGAAATATATGAATATCTTAGGTTGCTTTTCGCTCGTATAGGCAAGACATATTCCCCCGTTAGCGGGCTGGAAGTGAAACGTCATACCACAGAGGACGTACTAGCGTGCACACGCCAATACAGTGTGGGCACAAAGTTTTGCGTAATGGCTCCTGTCCATGTCATAGAGGGACGCACATTGAGAAAACAGCTGGAAATGTATATCCAGGAAGGCTATGCCCGCATATATGCAGACAAGGAATTTCAAAGGATAGATGATTACTTGGAGAAAACTCCAGAAGATATTGAGAATCAATCTGATGATGACATATATTTAGTAATAGACCGTACGTCGGTGAGCGATGAGAAACATGAGATATCCCGACTTATAGATTCCACAGAGACCGCATTCTATGAGGGAGATAGCGCATGCCGTCTCATTTTCTTGCCCAGTAACATCACTTACGATTTCTCTACCCGTTTCGAAGCTGATGGCATCAAGTTTGAGGAGCCTAACGACAACATGTTCTCCTTCAACTCCCCTTTAGGTGCCTGCCCTACCTGTGAAGGTTTCGGCAGTATCATTGGCATAGATGAGAAATTGGTGATTCCAAACACCTCGCTTAGTGTCTATGAAGGTTGTGTGCAATGTTGGCGTGGAGAGAAAATGGGCATGTGGGCACAAGAATTTTGCCGTAGAGCCACCAAAGACAACTTTCCCATTTTCAAGCCTTACTACGAACTATCAGACAAGGAGAAAGACATGCTATGGCATGGCTTACCTTCTGACAAGGGAAAAGACGTTCACGACCAAGTGAGCATTGACAACTTCTTCCGCATGGTGAGGGAGAATCAATACAAGATACAATATCGTGTGATGTTGAGCCGTTATCGCGGCAAAACTATTTGCCCTGATTGCCATGGCACACGACTGAAAAAGGAAGCTAACTACGTGAAAGTAGGAAACAGAAGCATCACCGATCTGGTACAAATGCCCATTATCAACCTCAAGGAATGGTTTGACAAGTTGGTGTTGACAGAGCACGAAGAAAAAGTCGCCAAACGTCTACTCACTGAAATCAATAACAGAATACAATTCCTTATCAATGTAGGACTTGGATACTTAACGCTTAACCGCCGTTCCAACACACTTTCCGGTGGAGAAAGCCAGCGTGTGAATCTCGCTACTTCCTTAGGCAGTTCATTGGTTGGCAGTCTTTATATATTGGACGAGCCGAGCATTGGACTCCACTGTAGAGATACGCAACGCTTAATCAATGTACTGAAAGACCTGCAATCATTGGGTAATACCGTGATAGTAGTGGAACATGACGAGGAAATCATGAGGGCAGCCGATTATCTGATAGATATAGGACCTGACGCAGGCAGATTAGGCGGGGAAGTTGTATTCCAAGGCAACGTGAGTGACGTGAGCGAAAATTGCGAAACACTTTTAAAAGAACATCCCCGCTCCCATACCATCCGTTATCTCACGGGGAAGGAAACTATTCCCGCTCCAACAAGCAGAAGAAGGTGGAATCAATATATTCTCGTGAAAGGTGCCCGCATGAACAATCTCTGCGGAATTGACGTAAAAGTACCGCTAAACGTGTTGACCGTGGTAACAGGCGTATCAGGATCAGGTAAATCTTCGCTAATAAAAGGAATTCTCTATCCAGCTATGAAGCGTTCACTAGACGAGGTTTGCGATGCGCCAGGCGAATTCACGGGACTAGAAGGCGACTGGAAAAGCGTGAAGCACGTGGAATTTGTTGACCAGAACCCTATCGGGAAAAGCACACGCAGTAATCCCGCTACTTATGTAAAGGCTTTTGATGGCATTCGTGCGCTTTTCGCCGAGCAACCACTAGCCAAACAGATGGGTTTCACATGGCAATATTTCTCCTTCAATACCGAAGGAGGACGCTGTGAAGAATGTAAGGGGGCTGGAGTCATCACTGTAGAAATGCAATTTATGGCAGATCTCGTACTGGAATGCGAAGCTTGCCATGGGCACAGGTTCAAACGAGACATCCTGGAAGTGAGATATGAGGGAAAGAATATTGACGACGTGCTCAACATGACCGTCAATGAAGCTATAGACTTCTTTGCGGAGCATGGACAGAAGGCTATAGTTGACCGTCTGCGCCCTTTGCAAGACGTGGGACTCGGTTACATCAAACTAGGGCAGAGCAGCAGCACACTCTCTGGAGGTGAAAATCAACGCGTGAAACTAGCTTACTTCATAGGAAAGGAAAGTCAGGAACCCACCCTTTTCATCTTTGACGAGCCTACAACGGGACTTCACTTCCATGACATACAAAGATTACTTTTGGCTTTTAACGCATTGCTGCAAAGAGGACACAGCATTGTAGTGATAGAGCACAACATGGATGTCATCAAGTGCGCAGACCACGTAATAGACCTTGGCCCTGATGGAGGGAATAAGGGGGGTAGATTAGTGGCCACAGGCACACCGGAAGAAATAGCAAAGTGCCCTGATAGCATAACGGGACGCTATTTAGCCCTCTACCTTACACAACGAAAAGGTAAGTGACATGGCGCAGAATGACTTCGCAAACAATATCCTGACATGGTTTCAAATTCATGGGAGACAATTGCCATGGCGGGAAACCAAAGACCCATACCCAATATGGTTGAGCGAAATCATCCTCCAGCAGACTCGTGTCAGCCAAGGGATGGCCTATTGGCAACGCTTCATGGAACGATATCCAAAAGTGGAAGAGCTTGCTGCTGCCTCGGAAGACGAGGTTTTAAGGCTATGGCAAGGATTAGGATACTATACCAGGGCACGCAATCTCCATGCCGCCGCACGACAAATTGTCAACATGGGACACTTTCCGAAAACATTGGAGGAAATAAAAAAACTGAAAGGCGTTGGCGACTATACCGCTGCTGCTATCGCCTCCTTCGCCTTCGATATCCCCGTAGCAGCCGTGGACGGTAATGTATTCAGGGTATTGGCACGTTATCAAGGTATAGAGACACCCATCAACACGACGGAAGGAAAGAAGCTTTTCACGGCCTTAGCCAACGATGTCTTACCTACCAATCAAGCCGCCAGTTTTAATCAGGCAATGATGGATTTCGGTGCGACGCAATGCACGCCCTCCTCTCCCCGATGTCAGTCTTGCCCGTTACAGGAAACCTGTGTAGCCTATCGGGAAGACAAAGTGGAGTTACTGCCCAACAAGTTGAAAAAGATTAAGATAAAAGAAAGGCATCTGATCTATATATATATAAGGTGTAGGGGGAAAGTGGCTATCCATCGTCGAGGTGAAGGGGACATATGGCAAGGATTATGGGAACCTCTACTTCTGAAAAATGAACCGCCCTCCTCACTAGGGATACCCTTACAACTGAAGAGAAAAGGCGTGAAACACGTTCTCACCCATCAAATCCTATTGGCAGACATCTACTTGGCAGAGGTAGCCACTGCGCCTCGGTTACCAGGAGACTATGTTTGGATTGAGGAGAAAGAACTTGACCGCCACGCCCTTCCTCGGTTAGTCGAGAAACTCATAGAGGCTTGCCGATAAGGAATATATTCCTATTCTCCCTCGCCAGAAGGCTCGTAGCTCAACACCGCATTGATATAGGCATCCATGTGCCTATCGGCCATTTTCCTCACTCTATAGCTGATAATCATACGCACCAAGCCCTTGATGAAAAGCCCTAGCAAAAGGCCACAGCCTATGGCTGCCAATACTGTCAAATTGCCCCAAGGCCAGTTTTCCTCGGGAATGGCTGAAAGAACCAAGATTGGTATCACAGCCAAGATACCGAAAAGCGTATATTGCGAACGGGGTGAACCTTCCATGTCCAATATAGCCTGCTTATCAAAAAGATAGCCATCCAATTCCTGACGGTCTATCCGATAAACATCCATGTTGGGGAAATCTGGCCTATCGCCATACTTATCTATCTTTCGGGTCACTTGGTGCGAGAAGTCATCTATCAACTTCACCTCCAGCTCATTCAATTTCATCTCTATATATTTTATGTTTAGGTATTCAATTAATGTGGTGGCAAATAATAAAAAGAAAAGCAGTGCCCCTATAAGCCGGGTTCTGTTACTTCCAAGGAAGCGCCTGTCATTTATCTAGGCCTTGAGTCACCCCAAGGCTCAAGCATCCTACCCTCCGCAGAGTCCCATAGGGACATTAGGCGGGCAACCTTCAAACTGCGGTATACATGGACTTGCAGCCCCCAGAAGACACAGCCCAGCGATCACCCGCTGGCTGGTGGTCTCTTACACCACCTTCTCACCCTTACCCGTCTAGATAGGCAGGCGGTTGTTTTCTTCTGCCTTATCCCACTGTCACCAATGGCTTCCATTTTCAGAAGTGGGGTGCCCTATGCTGCCCGGACTTTCCTCTCGCATCCGTCATAGATGCCAGCGACAAGCCAGGGCGCTGCTTTACTCCGCGAAGGTATGAAAAAAAAGCCATCTTCCAAAAAGTAGATAGTCTTTTAACATATTTACTTACTCTCCGCAACCACTTCTTCCAACTCGGAAAAGTTGACGGGAAGGAGGATTTGTAGATGAATGTAAAAATGAAACTAGCTGTGCTTAATTGCCGTTAAAGTGTTAAATCAGTCTGTTAAAACAGGATAAAGATAAGCCCGTTTCGATACGTATGATAGAAAAATACTCTATATTTGCACAGATTTCAAACTAAATGATAACAAACCAATAAATTAGAAGCATATGAAAAAAGCAGGAAAGTATCTTGTGATAGGCCTGTGCGTTGCGTCACTGGCATGCTCGGCAGGAGCGATACTAAAGGTTAACGCAGCCGCTCCAGTAACCACAGTAGCCCCAGGCCAGCCCGTTGACTTGACTTACGCGGCGGAAAAAGCGTTGCCCGCCGTTGTGCATATCCGCTATGTACAAAACTCCAAGGTAAAAACCGTTGAGGTGCAGAGTGACCCGTTTTCCGACTTTTTTAGCGACCCGTTTGGTTTCTTTGGCAATCCCGGCAACGGTGGTACCCAAAAGCGCCAAGTGCAAACTCCAAAGCGCGAAGCTACTGGTTCTGGAGTCATCATATCCACAGATGGTTACATCGTGACCAACAATCACGTGGTAGAAGGAGCTGATGAACTGACCGTCACCTTGAATGACAACCGCGAGTTCTCCGCCCGCATCATCGGCACAGACAAGACTACCGACTTGGCACTTATAAAAATTGACGGCAAGAACCTGCCTACCCTGCCTATTGGAGACTCTGACAAAATCAAGGTGGGAGAATGGGTGATAGCCGTGGGCAACCCCTTTGGCCTTAACAACACGGTAACGGCTGGTATTGTTAGCGCAAAGGCTCGCTCGTTGGGTGCCAATGGCGTAGAAAGTTTCATCCAGACGGACGCAGCCATCAACGCAGGTAACTCTGGCGGAGCCTTGGTCAACACCCAGGGAGAACTGGTCGGTATCAATGCCATGCTTTACTCCCAAACGGGTTCCTACGCAGGCTATGGTTTCGCTATCCCTACAACCATTATGAACAATGTAGTGGCAGACTTGAAGAAATATGGTAGTGTACAACGTGCCGTGCTTGGCATCACTGGCACAGACGTGCTCAACTATATCAACCAGCAGAAAGAGGAAGGAAACACGGTTGACTTGGGCACTAATGAAGGCATCTACATTGTCTCCGTTGACGAGGATGGCGCCGGTAAGGCGGCTGGACTACAAAAAGGCGATGTCATCACAAAAGTGGACGATAAGAAAGTAACCAAGATGGCAGAGTTGCAGGAGTATCTCACCAGCAAGCGTCCCGGCGAGAAGATTACCATTTCCTACAAACGCAACAAGAAGAACATCACCAAGACCGTCACGCTGAAGAACGCCCAAGGCACTACTTCTGTGGTAAAACCCGCCGACCTTGACGTTTTAGGAGGCAATTTCCGTGAAATCACAGAGGCTCAAAAGAGACAGCTTGGCATCAACTACGGTGTTGAAGTCATTAAGGTAAACAATGGCGTACTGAAAGACGCAGGTATCTCTCGAGGTTTCATCATACAGAAAATCAATGACCAAACCATCAACAACCTTGAAGAACTGCAAAAGGTGGTAAAGGCAGCTTCCACCAGCAAAGACCCTGTGCTTTATATCCAAGGCGTATGGCCAACTGGCAAGAAGGCATACTATGCCGTACCATTGCATGAAGAGTAAGCGAAAATCCTGAAAATAAAAGAAAATAGTAGATATTCCCGAAAATATCTACTATTTTTTTTGCACATATGCGGGAAAAAGGTTACTTTTGCCCCTACATCTGACCACAATTACTATGAGACAACTGAAAATCACCAAATCCATTACTAACCGCGAAAGTGCCTCGCTGGAGAAATACTTGCAAGAGATTGGACACGAGGACCTGCTGACCGTGGAGGAAGAGGTGGAATTGGCGCAACGTGTCAAGAGAGGCGACGAGAAAGCGCTCGAACAACTCACCAGGGCCAATCTGCGATTTGTGGTTTCAGTTGCGAAACAATATCAAAACCAGGGGTTAAGCCTGCCAGACCTCATCAATGAGGGTAACGTGGGTCTTATCAAGGCCGCCCGAAAGTTTGATGAGACTAGGGGATTCAAGTTCATCTCCTACGCTGTATGGTGGATACGCCAAAGCATCCTGCAGGCTATCGCTGAGCAAAGCAGGCTAGTGAGGGTGCCGCTCAACCAAGTGGGCAGCATGAACAAAATCAACCGCATGCTCAACAAGTTTGAGCAAGAGAACGAGCGACGCCCTAGCATTGACGAAATAGCCGACAAAATAGACTTGCCCGAAGACAAGATATCCGCCGCGCTCAAGGTAAACACGCATCACGTAAGCGTGGACGCCCCATTGGCCGAGGGAGAGGAAAACAGCCTGCTGGATATATTGCCAAGCAGCGACACCCCTACCGCTGACAAAGA
Organism: Prevotella sp. CAG:1320; assembly: GCA_000435635.1. Lineage (GTDB taxonomy): Bacteria > Bacteroidota > Bacteroidia > Bacteroidales > Bacteroidaceae > Prevotella > Prevotella avicola. The sequence goes on from FR882150.1 coordinate 40,133, forward strand.
ATTGGTGATGGAGTCGCTTAGGGAAGAGATAGCTTGTGCGCTGCAAACACTTAACGACAGGGAACGCAAGGTAATAAAGGCTTTCTTCGGCATAGGGCAACCCGAGATGACCTTGGAAGAGATAGGCGACACTTACGGGCTCACAAGGGAGAGGGTACGCCAAATCAAGGAAAAAGCCATCCGCCGACTGCGCCATAACACCAAAAACAAGATGCTGAAAGCATATCTAGGCTAAAGCATATAACCAACATCGCGTATTAACTGAAAGGTAAAATGAGAATAAACAAAAAAATCCTGGTCTCCATCATGGCATTAATGGTTTGCGCCATGTCACTTCAAGCCAAGGGAGAGATGAAGACTATTTACATGTATGGCTTCGCGGCCTCTTTCAATGACTCCACCGTATATTTCACCGATGTGCATCGGGTTGATTCGGCATGGATAGATTCCAAGACCAAGTTCCTGATGAGCCGGGAGAATTACTCCGCCCAGCTGTCCAGTTACCTGGAGAAACTAGGGGAGAAAAACATGGTATGCGTGGCTTCCTTCGCGAAGAATGAGAAAAAAGCAAGAAAGAAACTGCAAAAGATGGTGGCACGTTATAGCAAAGCCGTCAAACGCAAGACAAAGCAAAAGGATAGCAAGCTGAAAGTCGCCACCGAGGAAAAAATGCCCTATATCATCAAGTTCATCGATAACCAAGACTTCACGTTCCAAGGCGTAAAACCCTATGAGATAGAGGTTGAAGAACAAAGAAAAGCAGAGGAGCGAGCAGCCAAAAAAGATTAACCGTCAAAGCGATTCACACATACGAGCACCCGCCAATGACCCATACGCTCATTGGCGGGTGTTTTTATGCCCAGACTCCTCGTCATATAATCATCTCATTCGTTTTCCGCCCCATTGGAGCCCTTTCAGGAAAACAACTTGAATCGCGGGGCAAAACAAGTTGTTTCTCTCGTCAATTCAACTTATTTTGCTCAACAATTTAAGTTGTTTTGCTGAGCAAAATAACTTGTTTCGCCAAGGGCGCAAAAGCAATATAGTACGTGGGGGCCGCCGTAAAGTTATAGAGATGCCATGACATATATAGCTCCATGTTGCCAGAAGTACAGTATCCTTTCCAGTACCAGCCTACTGGTACTGGAGTTTCAGTAGGCTGGTACTGAGCTTTCAGTAGTATTAACTTTCAAGAGGAGTAGTATTGAATATTACTGCGAGGCGACAATACCATGCGCCCCAGTTATAGAGATGTGACGTGCCACATCTCTGCTGGAGCTTCAAAGCATTTACGTAAATCATGATTCTCCGACCTCACGGTTCATATTACAACAAAGCGCGGCTTGAACATCCCGCTCAAGCCGCGCCGCTACAATCTCTTACCCTAAACCTATCGAGAATTCTATTCTAACCATGTACTCTTCTATACATTTTCCATTAACTCCAAAACCTGACTCCATGCTTTGGACGAAATCTCACAAAGAAGTAATTCAATCTCTCAAATGTTTTCTATTCATATTCCTTAATAGCTGATGCAAATGTAAGCATGATTTCGATATACCACAAGTTTTCGTGACATTTTTATCGTATTACAGCGTTTTTATTGACATAAATCAATTTACGAAACGAAAAACGCTACACTTCTTTCCATACACAGAACTCCTAAAATAGCTTCTTTAAAAAGAAAAAAGGAAGCAATACGACAATTTGTCATTGCACACGCATCTGACATGCGCCTTCTGGAGAAACAATTACTTCCACCAAGTAAGAGCTGGGGCTGTCAGGAACTCCTATGACCGCATGGAAATGCACCCCTTGAGCGTCCACTTTCTGGAAAGTGATATCACTCAAGATAGATTGATCCAACAATGAGGCAGGCACTTTCTCTTGGAAATCCTTTTTATAGAAGTTGCTCGAAAAAAGCTTACGCCCATCCGCATAGACACTTAAATGAACGATATTGTCATAATAAACGTTAGACACCTCAACTCCTTCACTGTTGAGAACCGTGCGGTAGACCTTATAGGTGGTGGGGTTTACCTGCATATAGGCATGGTAACGCTTGTCGCGCCATGTCACCACAGTGTCTCGCTTGATAAGCATATTTTGGTTGAGCACGATGGGCTGCTTTCTTTGGAAGTCTTTCATTATGGTCTCGTCATCCGCCTTTTCCAATTCATACACGTCACCAGTTTGGTTGCGGAAAGAGAAAAAGTGAGGTGTTTGTTTCACGATGGCATACTCCACCTCATTGGCACCCTTCATATAGAGCGTATCGCCAACTATCTGGAACGCCATGGGCAGACTAGTAGAATCAGGATAATAAATGGTGTCTCCCTTGACCATAAAGAAAGTAACTTCATCCTCTTTATTAATCCATATGCCTTGCAACTGCCGCTTTGCCAACGTATCCTCCTGGGGAACGTTGTCGGCAGAACTCCCCTTTCGCCCACAAGAAGAAAACATCACCAGCGTGAGCAAGAAGAGTAGTATCGTATAAAGCTGTCCCTTGATCATCTTCCTATGCAATGATATTCAAAACCAAGTTCCGTCAACTCGCCCGCGTCATATATATTTCGACCATCTATAACAAGATTGCCGTTCATGGTCTTGCGAACTACTTCCCAGGAAGGAAGGCGGAACTCTTTCCATTCCGTCAGCAAGAGGAGCGCGTCAGCGTCTAGCACGGCTTCATACATATCGCGAGCATAGAAGATTCGCTCTATCGCCTGCTCGCCGCTAGAAGTCCGCTCGTCACGCAGGGTCATCCTGCGCTTGCATTCGTCCATGGCGATTGGGTCATAAACACGCAACCGGCAACCAGCCTTGAGCAACAGGTCTATCATCACAAGGGCCGTGGACTCTCTCATGTCATCAGTCTCAGGCTTGAAGGCCAATCCCCATAAAGCGATGGTTTTGCCTTTAAGGTCTTCCAAGGGGAAAACTTGTGTGAGTTTATCGAAAAGCACACGCTTTTGGCGCTCATTGACAAACTCCACCGCCTTGAGCACTTCCATGGAATAACCTGCGTCGTCAGCGGTCTTGATGAGAGCCTTTACGTCTTTAGGGAAGCAGCTGCCACCATAGCCACAGCCTGGATAAAGGAACTTTCTGCCTATACGGGTGTCGCTGCCTATGCCTTGCCGCACCATGTTGACATCAGCGCCTACTCTTTCACAAAGATTCGCGATGTCATTCATGAACGAGATACGAGTAGCCAACATGGAATTGGCCGCGTATTTCGTCATCTCAGCGGAAGGAATATCCATGAAAATGACCCGGAAGTGATTAATCAAAAAAGGTTTATATAGTCGGGTGAGTATCTTTTTTGCTCTTTCACTCTCCACGCCTACGACCACACGGTCTGGTGACATGAAGTCCTTGATGGCACTGCCTTCTTTCAGGAACTCAGGATTGCTGGCCACATCAAACGGCACATTTACACCCCGCTTGTCCAACTCCTCTTGTATGGCGTGGCGCACTTTGTCCGCGGTACCAACAGGAACAGTACTCTTGGTAACTACCACTATATATTTAAGGAGATATTGCCCGATAGTACGCGCTACCTGCAGGACATATTTCAAATCCGCGCTACCATCCTCGTCTGGAGGTGTTCCCACCGCAGAGAAAACAATATCCTGTTCGTTAAGCACTTCTTCCAACTTGGAGGTAAAGCGCAGCCTGCCAGCCTTGGCATTCTTATGCACCAATTCCTCAAGTCCAGGTTCATAAATGGGTATATCTCCCTGGCACAGCCGTTCCACCTTCCGAGCGTCAACGTCAACGCAAGTTACGTTAGCGCCTGTCTCTGCGAAACAAGCTCCAGAAACCAATCCTACATATCCAGTGCCTACTATTGCGATGTTCATGGTTAAAGAGTCAAATTCTCACTACAATTATCACTTTCGAAAAGCAAAGGTAATACATTTCGGTGAAACGACAAAGGGAACACACTGAATTATTTTCCCAAATTTCCGCCCAATACTTTTCCCGTTCCAAAAAAAAACCTTATCTTCGCGGTAATGATTGAGTTGGAAAGACATATAGAGATACTTTTATTGCGCCATGATTGTGTAATACTTCCCGGTTTTGGAGGATTTATGACCCACCATGTTGAGGCGCGTTATGATGAGGCGGAACGATTGTTCCTTCCCCCATTGCGCACCATAGGCTTCAACCCCGGGCTGAAAATGAATGACTCCTTGCTGGTGCAATCATATATAGAGGTATATGACATCAGCTATCCAGAAGCATTGCGCCGCATTGAAGACGAGATAGACGAACTTAGGCAAAGATTGGCCAACGAAGGATCGTTTGAGTTGCGTAACATCGGCACACTCTCCGTGGGGGAAGATGGCATCTACCTGTTTGAACCTTGCGAGGCGGGCATACTCACGCCTTGCCTCTATGGGCTGAGTAGCTACGAGATGCCTTTACTCTCAGATACGCAGCAAACAACCAATCAAACAACAAGCACTATCACCTCTACAGATAAGGAAGGAAACGATGAACCTGCCTTGGCGGCTATGACTGGCGCCAACAGCATATTGGGCATCGAGAATGACGAGGAAGACAACCGTTTCATTCGCCTTAGGGTAAGCGTGGTTCGCAACATCGCGGCCGCATGCATTGCTCTCATAGCTTTCTTCGCCGCCTCCACGCCTTTGAACAATAGTTCGCAAATGATGACCCAAGGCAAGATAGACACCAGTATATTGGACAAATTGTTGGCCGGGGAAACTTCAACGAAGCGTTCCACCGCAATGAAGCAGTCTACCCAAGTGACAAAACCTGCCCTCCAAGAGGTTAACACGGAAGCAAAAACCATAAAGCAGAACTACTATTGCATTGTATTGGCCAGTAAAGTAACCAAGTCCAACGCCACTAGTTTCGTGAGCAAGTTACATGAGCAGGGATTTAAAAACGCTCGCTTGTTAATGGGGCATGGAGCCATCAAGGTAGTTTATGGAAACTATCCGAGTGAGGAGGAAGCCTACAGCCAACTCAAATCCCTTTCCGTCAATGACACGTTCAAGGAGGGATGGATATTCCGAGTGATAGAGAAATGAAAAGAGTAAGATGCCCCAAGTGTGACCACGACATCATCTTCGACGAGACACAATATAAAGAAGGACAGTCGTTGGTGTTTGTATGCGAGAACTGCGGAAAGCAATTTGGCATACGCATGGGTGTATCCAAGATGAGGGCCATGCGTAAAGACCAAGCAGAAGAGCGGGATGACGACATGGACAAAGGCTTGGGCAGCATTGTGGTGATAGAAAATGTATTCCATTACAAGCAAGTCATTTTCCTCAATATGGGTGACAATGTAATAGGCCGTTACATGAAAGGCAATAATATCAACTGCCCTATTGAGACCGTGGACCCAAGCGTAGACATGACCCATTGCGTCATCAACGTCAGTCGGGATAAGCATGGTAAGTTAAAATATGTATTGCGCGATGGCCCCAGTTATACCGGGACTTTCGTTGACAACGAGATATTGGGCGACAAGGAGAGACGGGTCATTTACGACGGGACTCTCTTCACTATTGGCGCAACCTCCATTATCCTCAAGACGGGAGAAACGGAGGACAATAGCAAAAACCTCTAACCAGAAAAAACATGATAGTATTCCCTTGCGCTAAAATCAACTTGGGACTGAACATCGTCAGCAATCGCGATGATGGTTACCATAACTTGGAAACCGTATTCTATCCAGTTCCCCTTTATGACGCATTAGAGATAAAGTATATGGATCCCAAGTTTCCAAGTGATGTGCCTTGTGACCTGAAAGTAACGGGCATTGATCTTGATTGTGATGAGCAATGGAACTTGGTGATAAGAGCATACAACCTATTGGCCGAGGACTATGAATTGCCTCGGGTACATGCCCACCTCATGAAACGTATACCAACAGGCGCAGGACTAGGAGGCGGCAGCAGTGATGGCGCTTACATGATAAGATTGCTTGACGAAAGGTTTAGGCTCAACATCGGTATCGCGGAAATGGAAAGATACGCTGCCCGCCTTGGAGCTGATTGCGCCTTCTTTATCACCGCTGAACCAATGTACGCGACGGGAATAGGAAACATACTCGCTCCAGTAGATGACAGTATCGGCTTTCTGAAGGGGCTTTACTTAGCCATCGTCAAACCTGGTATTTCCGTAAGCACGGTGGAAGCTTATCGCCAAATAAAACCCAAGAAACCCGCGAAATGCTGCCTGGATATCGTCAGACAACCTATAGAAACTTGGCGAGAAGAACTTACCAACGATTTCGAGCCACCCGTTTTTGCCGCTCATCCTGAATTGGGCGACATCAAAAAGAAACTCTATGACATGGGGGCTATCTTTGCGCAAATGAGCGGAAGCGGCAGCGCCATCTATGGAATTTTCAAGGAAGCGCCTGAAAACATAGAAGACAAATTCCCTGGAATGTTTACGGCTGTCATGCAACTCTAACGCCATGAAAGACAACCCCGAGGAAATGTTTCCCGTTGTCGACGAAAACGGCAACATCCTGGATGCCATCAGCAGGAAAGA
>FR882150.1:46701-71962 GCA_000435635.1 Prevotella sp. CAG:1320
GGGATGCCAGCAGCAGGAAAGAAGCCCATGATGGCAGCAAAAAGCTTCATCCTGTAGTGCATCTCCATGTATTCAACAGCAAGGGAGAGCTCTATCTTCAACGCAGGCCAACATGGAAAGACATCCAACCTGACAAATGGGACACGGCATGCGGCGGTCACATCACGCTAGGCGAAAACGTAGAACAAGCCCTGCATAGAGAAGTACGTGAGGAATTGGGCATAACAGACTTCACGCCCCACTCTTTGGGAAAATACGTTTTTGAAAGCGCAAAGGAAAAAGAATTGGTATATGTACATCGTTGTACATATGACGGTGTTGTCACGCCTAGCCAAGACGAACTGGATGGAGGACGCTTTTGGACAGAAAAGGAAATCATGAAAAACATGGGCAAAGGTGTGTTCACGCCAAATTTCGAAAAAGAGTATCAGCGTTATTTCGCTAAACAATCCTAAAGGAAGGATTTTTTTAGCGAGAATATTTGGGAGTTTAAAATATAGCGCGTATCTTTGCAATAAAGGAACACGGGTCGTTCCGATTAGATCGGGATACTCATCAAACTATAACATCTCCGAGAGCAAACTCCAGCCGATGGCGGGCCATATAAACCGGGCAACCGACTAAGCTGTAAAGCCAGTGGATTACAAAAGCGGAGCACTCTCAAAACATGACATCCAGGAGTGTCATCACATCATCGGGCGACCCTTTCCTTTTTGTTTATACATATACATTATTATATATTAGATATGTTTAGTGGTATCGTAGAGGAAATGGCCACGATTGTAGCCATAGAGAAAAATCAAGGCAATATTGACTTCACGTTAAAATGTTCATTCGTTGACCAACTAGCCATAGACCAAAGCGTGGCCCATAATGGCGTGTGCCTTACTGTGGTGGCTATTAAGGATGGTTGCTATACCGTCACGGCGATGAAAGAAACGCTTGACCGCTCCAACCTTGGGCTATTAAAAATAGGTGACCACGTCAATGTAGAACGTTCGATGCTGATGAACGGCCGACTGGATGGCCATATTGTTCAAGGCCATGTAGACGAGACCGCCCGTTGTATTGATATGCGAGACGCGGATGGTTCCACTTACTTCACTTTCGAGTATGCGCTGGACAAGGAGATGGCAAAGAAGGGTTATTTTACTGTAGACAAAGGCTCCGTGACCGTCAATGGTGTTTCGCTCACGGTTTGCGCCCCAACAGAGAACACTTTCACCGTAGCCATTATCCCCTATACCCGTGAGCACACCAATTTCCAAGATATTACCATAGGCTCAGTGGTCAATATCGAGTTCGATATATTAGGCAAGTACATCGCCCGCTTACAAGCATTGAGCTAATTAACGTGAGTCCGATGAATTTCAGCTTACTGGCGAGGGTGCGAGATAACAGGAATAAAACCAAAAGAATATAGTATACTTCTGCATTCCACGACGTGGAATAGCTATTTCACGTCGTGGAACAGACTTTTCTTCTAGCTTCTTGGAGTTTATATACTATATGAAAAGGATTTGTAATAAGTGCTCCAGGGCTCGTTCCCCCGTCAAGTTGCCGTGCCGCACATCTCATCAAGTGGATATGGTAATTCCATGAATTCCCGCCAAGGGAGACGCGGCACGCCATGTCTCTACATTTTAGATATGCGCAAAACACAATTCGTCGAACTCACGAATTAACATGAACTCAACAAATCTCAGCTTGTGCGCACAACACAACCTTTACAGACAGCGCATGCGCCTTCCCCCGCTGCCTATGTCAGTATAAGACAAGCTTCATCATACAATACCTGATGAAGGCATTATAGTAAAATGCGGACATTCATTTATTCTCCGCTATCATCAAATCATATAACCGATCGAAGACGGCTCTCAACTGAATCTCATCTTCTATGATAGCGCGCAAGGCTTTCAATTTCTTCTCATTGGGTGAGTTGGTAATCCACAAACGAATATATCCACTGGTGGAATACTTTTCATGGATATGACGATGGAAACGCTCCCATTGTTGTTCCTTAGTCTTTCCTGGTTCATTTTCCAATCCATAAAGCACAGCCCTGCGGAATATCTCGTCAGGCTCCAAATCCCTATCCGCCTCTGCCACAATCTTACCATAGATACTGCGAGGTTGCCTACTGCCACTGGCTCTATGGTCTTCCACAGCCTCTTTCATAATACGTATCTTATCAGGAGAGAACCATTTGCGCAGCCTGGCATCATTGGCCAATATCTTCCCGCCTGTAATATGGTGTATCGCTCTGGGGCCACTCATTCCTAAGTCATGATAAGCCGCGATGGTATAAACCATATCCGCATCAGCACCTGTCAATCTTGCCAGCTCTAACGCATTGCGTATCACCCTGTTGACATGCCGCAAACCATGACTTTCACCAAAAGCCACATATCGAGGTAGTACTTGTTGCTCGATAAAATCCATCAATTCTAAAGTCACTTGTTGCTTCATGCTCAATGGGAAAAAAGAGAAATCATCACATATGCGGCACTCACCAAGACTCCATAGAAAAACATGTTGCGAGCGGTCTTGCCCAAGATGGTATTGAGCTGTTTGCCTTGATGTATCGCTTTCATCCTGCGATAAGCATGATCATGAAGTCCACCATATATAATCAACAAAGCCATCACGCTCCACAAGCGTATCCCTATCGATACCGAAGTCTCCATTACGAGGATGAGAACGATATTGCAACAGATTGCCACAAAGCCCAACAAACGATATAGCCGCTCAGAATTTGCGGTTCCCAGGCGTACGACTAATGTCCGCTTTCCAGCCCGGGCATCGTTTTCTCTGTCTCTATAGTTATTCACGATGAGCAGCGTGTCTATGACAAAACCGCAAGCAATGGAAGAGATAAATACATAAAGGGGGATGGCCTGCGATTCAACGGGCATGGAGACATAATAAGTAAGACAAACAGGAATGATGCCAAAGAACACCAAGACCAATACGTCGCCCCAACCATGATAGGAAAGAAACGTGGTATAAAGGAAACAGAATACCACGCACACAATACCTACCCATATCAGTTTCCATCCACCAAAACAAATCAAAGGAAGGCCTATGAGGCAAGCCAACAACGTGGTAAAGACAATTCCATATCGCATGGCAGGCAAGGTAATCCATCCTTGGGCACATGCACGGCGAGGACCCAATCGAGTCTCATCATCGTTTCCATGACGGAAATCAAAATAGTCGTTGATGAGGTTAGCGTCTATTTGCATGACAAAGGCAAAAAGAAAACAAAGCAGCGCGGCTATCCATTGAAAGCCTGCCATCGCGTCATGCCATGCCATTGCCGCCCCTATCATGACAGGGACTGACGCACCCGATAGAGTTTTTGGTCTTGCGGCCAAGAGCCATGCTTTTGCGGAATTTGTTTTTACCTGTTCCATCAAGGCTTCTCTTAGTTAAAGAAATTCCAACTTACTCCGAAACGGAAAATACGTTCGTTAAGAGGATAATGTGGGGTAAGGAAATATTCCTTGTTACCCATACCTGAGTTGACATGGCTGAACATCACGAAAAAGCGTGTATGCTTAATATGGAAATTGAGATAAGCGTTGATGACAGGATAGCCACCCGTCTCTACATTGTTCTCGCCATTGCCTTGGGTGGTGTACACACCCATTAAAGGAGAATATTCAGGAGCCTCATATTTGGTGAAATAACGTGCGTCCGCACCAAAGTCACATTGCAATACCCTTGCTATTTTGAAGCGCAAGAAAAGATTGGTGTAGACGTTCAGCGTGGGGAGCGGCAATACGGAGTTGTCACTGCTGCGCTGGTAAGTGAGCACATTTTGCCAATTGAGGATACCCAACTTGAAATCTTGAGTGAGCTGGGCGGTCAACACGTTGATACCACTGCCATGCTGCATAGGCACCACATTGAGTCCCGTGCGCACGCCATCAGTGTTGGTATAGGTTTGCAGGAAATAAGCGTAGTTCTTGATTTGGTCTACAGCTACCCGTAAAGATGTCTTAGTTTTGGGAAAATTCAATGTTCCCATGATACGAGTATGGAAAACACGATCCATCTCCACGTCATCCCACCAAAGATGTTTGGCATGGTAATTACTGAAATAGAAGGAAGGTGCCTCGTTGTGTATGAAAGCGTTGACCGCTAATTGCAACGTATCTCCAAGAAACGGGAAATTGAGATCACCTGTGGCATCAATAGTGAAGTCTCCCGCGTCATCGCCAGCCACCCCCACTTTTCCTATTATATTATAGTGTAACCACTTGCCTTGCAGTTTGCTGAGTTGCCCTCCCACAAATATACTATTTTCATTATAAGAGGTTTTCCCTCCATCCAGTTCCGGCAATTCAAAATGTTTCAATGTATGCTGCGCAAAGGCTTTGATGCCTGCCTTGGCGTATTTGTTGAATCCCTCTAACAATGCCAAGGCCACTGTGTTCTTCAACTCATAGTGGCGAGTGCGATCATAGATAGAGTCGCCCAACAAAGGCCCTATCTGTCCATAATCATTCAAATAATAATCAGTTGGCGTTTGGTACGCCTGGTAAATACGAGTGTAGTTATTGAACTCCGCTGTATGAATAAAACTCGTTACTGGCACATATTCCGTTTTCATCCACATCGTGTCCTCAGCGGCCTTCTGTTCCTCTGCCAGCAGACTATCCGCAACTTCTGTGCTCGTCACGGCAATGCGTTCAGCAGAAGCTCCGCCTTCCACTGGTTCGTTTCCCTCTTTCTTCGCAGGAGCTCCGCCTTCCACTGGTTCGTCTCCAACTATCTTAGCGTCGTCAGGTCGTCCCGCAAAGGTAGGTTTTCCATCAAAAGCCTCCTCGTCGAAGTCATCTCCCATCCTTCTGCGAGCCTCCTCTTTTTCCTTCAATGCCTCATTTTCCTTCTCGGACTCAATGGCGAATTTCCTAGCCTTGATTTCTTCCTCTGTCATCTTCACCTTGCGCCTAAAGCCCAAGCTGTAACGATGCGTGAAAAAGATGTGTTGATTATCGTTGCGATTCCAGTTCTGTTCCAATACCGTAGGAATTTCATCCGTGGAAAACGACTCATTGAACATCTCTGGATGCGTGATATAATTATCATCCGTGATACCTCCGCTCTCCGTCACCTTCTGGTGAAGCGTGGAGAAAAGCAGGTGTGCCTGATACCGGTCTCCCAAATAAGAGCCCCAGAAACTATACTTGAAATGTGAAGTGCTTTGATTGGCGTAGTAGCCTCGACCATAGAGGTAGTCAAACTTAAATCCCACACCTATCCGCTTACCTGCGTTAATGGCAAACAGGGCGTGGAAATCATCCTCACCGTTGGTTCTGTTGCCCGCGCTGTTTAGCGTCACGTTTGTAATGGGAGAATAGGTATTGGTAAAGAGGTGGCTTTCCACTGGCGTGACCACAAAATTGTAAGGGTCAACAAAGATAAAATCGCCCCCTACTCCACTTTGGTCTATAAATAGCCGATTCATGCGCGGAGCTCCCAAGTTACCAGTAGTATTATATTCTCCCCGCAATCCTGAAGTGAAAGTGGTGTTTTGATACATGTGGGACAGCGTGTCCACCACCGCGGGAGTCCTGTCTCCAAACAGCGGATCCACATTCCACCCAAATACGCCTTTGGGTATTTCCTTGTTACTGCCTAGTGAGTCATTGCGCATCCTACGCTGGTCTGCGGTGGTGATGACTCCATTTTCATCAACTTGATTAAATCCCTGGTTGCTGTCCAGATTGTTAAAATCCACCTGCGCCTTGGCACTGGAAATGCCAAGAGCCAGGCAGATCATTATAAAAAATCTCTTCATTTACTTATGGAATAATCGGATGGCTACCTCAGCTATCTTTACCACTACGCCCACGAGCAAAATGACATAGGCGGCAGTGTGCCATTCCGTAGACATATAGAGGGCAACGCCTCCTATCGCCAACAACATGAAGGCAATGTTCAAGATGTTGCGCACCTTAAACATGGAATCTTCCTTGGTATATGAAATAAGCCTGCGCTGCCTATGCCTTGGTCTTACGGCATATCCCTGGTGCGCGGCTTGTTCCTCCACCTTCACTTCTTGATTTTCCTCAGGTTTCATTCTGGCTTTTGATTATTGCACGACAGCCGTGATGTCATTGAATATTTGGTTCTTGCGATCAATGGTTCCCTTGCGGAACTTGCCATATATACGAGCCAAGTCTGTCTTCTTTCTGTTCAATCCATACTTATCCGTGATAATTTCCTCGGCGGGAAGGTCAAATCCTGTCTTGCGGCCAGGCTCGTAATTGTATCTGATACGCCCCAGCGTCACGTTGAGATGATTATCCTTGGCAGTTGCCACCAATTGATATTCAAACTCAGAGCGGTCAAGATTGAAGAAATTATCACGGAACACCATCCATTCTTTCAACACGCAAACTATAACGCCTTCCTCTTTGTTTACCAAGACAATACGGCTCGTCTCGTCTACTTGGTGGCTATCTTGTGTCAAGGTGTCAAGATAAGCGTAAGCCAAATCGTAGAGTTGAGCAGCGGACTTGCCCGAGACATCCAAATCCAAAGAGAACTCCACTTTTCCCTCTCCATTCACGGGCACAGCCCCTTCCAGATAGATAGGGTCTTCCTTAAGTTCCCTGCCGTCCTTGGCAATGTAAACTTTAGCGTTTTCTTTCCTTGTAACGTCCGTCTTCTTTCGAGGAGTCTGCGTGGGAGCAGTCCAACCAGACTTCGTGGTGGCAGGGGTTTCCGCCTTTATCTTATCCGCCTCAGCTTTTATCCGCTCAGCCTCCGCTTTCACGCGGGCGGCCTGTTCCTCTATCTGTTGTTTTTGCTTTTCCACCTCGGCTTGCTGCTCCTCCGCCTTTGCCTTGGCCTCTTGAGCCTTGGCTAGCGCCTCTTGAGCCTCCTTCAGTTGTTTTTGGGCTTGTTCCAGTTGCTGTTCAGGTGTAAGTACTTCTTGCGCCGCACACATCATGGGCAACGCAAGCATCATAGCAATGATCAGTTTTTTCATAATATATACATTTTATAATTATCTCACATCCGTATTACATTACTTCCTTCAAGATCTCGGCCTTGAGTCGCTCAGCGTCTTTTCTGATTTTCTCGGCCTCTGCCTTTAGGCGTTCAGCGCCATCCTGCGCCTCTTTCCTCAACTGTTCGGCTTTTTCTTGCATTTTGACCTTAAACCGCTCAGTGTCTTTCCGCATCTCTTGTTGTAATCTTTGCATTTCGGCTTTATGTTGTTCCATGCCTTCCATGTTGTTCTTTTCCTGGGCTGCTTCAAGCTTATCGGCTTCAGCCTCCATCAGAGCTTCACGTCTTTCCATCTCCGCCTCAAACTTGGCGGCCTCAGCTTCTAACGCTGCCCCCTTTCTCTCCAATTCCACCTCCAGTTGAGCGGCTTGTATCTCCAATTGAGCTTCCTTTCGCTCCATCTCTGCCTCAACCTTAGCGGCCATCGCTTCCAATTCAGCCTCCTTCTTTTCCGCCTCCGCTTCTAACTTGGCGGCCTCTTGAGCCGCGCACATCATGGGCAACGCGAGCATTATGGCTATAACAAGTTGTTTCATATGATAAGTTATTTATCAATAATACTACCCTCTTACGGGAAAGACAATCTCACCCTTTCAAGTTAAGATATGCTTTGCAAAGATATACAAAATAAACGATAGTCGGGAATGGTGATAAGGGGATTTTGTTTCGTTAACAGACATTAACCCTTATCGCTACCCCGCTCCATGCGCCACAAAGAAAATTTGACTATGAGCAAAGGCATCACTTTTCCTCCAACATCCCTTGCAAACGGATAATCTCGTCCCGGTATTGAGCGGCCTGAAGGAAATCCAAGTCCTTGGCGGCTTGTTTCATCAGTTGGGTGGTGTTCTCTATGCTCTTACGCAACTCTTCCTTGCTCATGCGCTTGATAATGGGATCTGCGGCAAAGGCACCCTCTTGTTCCACGAAAGCCTTTGGCTCATAAGTTTTTGGTTGCTTGGCGGTTTCCTGCTTAGCCGTGGGCAGGGCGGACGTGATAGCCTTGACTATCTGGCGGGGAGTGATATGATGTTCCTCGTTATACTTCAATTGTATCATGCGCCGCCTAGAGGTCTCATCAATTGTTTGCTGCATGCTCTCGGTGATGGTGTCCGCATACATGATGACCTTGCCATGTACATTTCTCGCGGCTCTTCCCACCGTCTGGGTCAAACTGCGATGACTTCTCAGGAAGCCTTCCTTGTCCGCATCCAAGATGGCCACCAGCGAGACTTCGGGCAGATCCAATCCCTCACGTAGCAGATTGACACCCACCAATACGTCATAGACTCCCGAGCGCAAGTCCGCCATGATCTTCACGCGGTCTAGTGTAGCCACATCGCTATGAATATAAGCCGCTTTCACGTCATGGTTCAACAAAAACTCAGTCAATTCTTCCGCCATTCTTTTCGTTAGTGTAGTGATGAGCACACGCTCGTCTGCCCTCACTCGAACCAGTATCTCGTCGAGCAAATCATCTATTTGGTTCTCACTGGGACGTACCTCTATCTCTGGGTCCAACAAGCCCGTGGGACGAATCAATTGTTCCACCACAACGCCTTCGGCTTCGTTCAGCTCATATTCCGCTGGCGTGGCGCTGACATAAATGACTTGGTGTATCATGTCGTGAAATTCCTCAAAGCGCAAGGGTCTGTTGTCAAACGCCGCAGGCAAACGGAAACCATACTCCACCAGGTTCTGTTTCCTAGCTCGGTCGCCGCCATACATGGCCCTGATTTGTGGAACGCTCACGTGGCTTTCGTCAATGAAGAGCAGGTAATCCTTGGGGAAAAAGTCCAAGAGACAATAAGGCCTCTCCCCCGCTTCCCTCCCATCGAAGTAACGGGAATAATTCTCTATGCCCGCACAGTGGCCCAACTCCTTGATCATCTCGATATCATATTCCACTCGTTCCTTGATGCGTTGCGCCTTGATATTGTCGCCCAGCTCCTGGAAATAGGCCACCTGTTTCACCAAGTCGTCCTGTATCATACGAATAGCCTTGTTGGTCTGTTCTTGCGAGGTGACAAAAAGGTTGGCGGGGTATATGTAGTATTCCTCCATGGACTCCAAGCGATGGTACGTCTGCCCGTCAAGCGACTCGATGGAGTCTATCTCGTCATCCCACCATGTCACGCGGATAACCTCGTCGCTGTAGGGAAGAAACACGTCTACAGTATCTCCCTTGACCCGGAAATTGCCCCGTTGCGGGTCAATATCGTTCCTCACGTAGAGAGCGGCCACCAACTGGCGCAGGAACTCATTGCGGTCAAGGCGTTCTCCCCGTCTTACTCTTATGATACTTTGCTCTAGCGAAACAGGTCCACCCATACCATAAATACAAGAGACGGAAGATACAACAACGACATCCTTTCTTCCTGACAGCAAGGCGGTTACGGCTTGCAAGCGCAGTTTGTCTATCTCCTCGTTGATGGCGAGGTCTTTCTCTATATAGGTATCCGTGGTGGGCAAATAAGCCTCGGGCTGGTAATAGTCATAGTAAGAGACATAGTAAGAGACGGCATTGTGGGGAAAGAAGCCTCTCATCTCCTCGTAAAGCTGGGCGGCCAACGTCTTGTTGTGGCTCAAGATCAAAGTGGGCTTGCCTACGTTGGCGATAACATTGGCCATAGTAAACGTCTTGCCTGAACCCGTAACGCCCAGCAACACCTGGGCGGGGTCTCCCCTCATCACGCCTTCCGTCAGTTGGCGGATAGCCTCAGGCTGGTCGCCGGTAGGCTTGTACTGAGAAGTGATTTGAAAATCCATGATGCCTTGCTTACCTTAATTGAATGCAAAAATAATGAAAACGAACGGATAGCGAACCAGGGAAAACGTTATAAAGGCTAATAAAATGCCAAAAAGTGTATAAATTTCTTGGTCATGCGCTGAATAATCCGTAAATTCGCGCTCAAAGAAGTACACACGTATGAAGAAATATCTTATCGCCGCATGCAGCGCCCTGTTACTCTTCGCAAGTTGCGCGCAGGAATTCAACAACGTATACAAGTCTAACGACTATCTTTATAAGTACGAGTACGCCAAGGAAGCTTTCGCCAACGGAAAGTATAACAAGGCCATCACCATACTCCAGTCTATCGTCACGCAGCAGAAAGGCACCAAGGACGCGGAGGACTGCCTCTACATGCTTGCCATGTCGGAGTATATGATACGCGACTACGCCACAGCCTCTGAGTATTTCAAGAAGTATTACCAGTCCTATCCCAAAGGTGTTTATGCCGAGCAGGCCGAGTTCTACGTAGGCGAAAGCCTCTATATGAGCACGCCCGAGCCTCGACTCGACCAAACTCCTACCTATTCAGCCATCGCGGCCTACCAGGAGTACCTGGATTTATATCCCGAAGGTTCACTGAAAGAGAAAGCGCAATCCCGCCTTTTCGAGCTGCAAGACAAACTGGTGGAAAAGGAATACCTGTCCGCCAAACTGTATTACGACTTGGGTGACTACTTCGGCAACTGCACCAACGGCGGCAACAACTACCAGGCGTGTGTCGTCACGGCGCAAAACGCCGTAAACGACTATCCTTACAGCAGCAAGCGAGAGGAGTTCTACATACTGATCATGAAGAGCAAGTATGAGTTGGCACGCATGAGCGTGGAGTCCAAGCAATTGGAAAGATACCAAGACGCGGAGGATGAGTGCTACGGATTTATCAACGAGTTCCCTGATTCCCGCGAGCGCGCCACCGCCGAGAAGTATATCGAGAAATGCAAGGAATACATCGCGGCCAATTCTTCTGACGCCGTTTACTAAAAAAGAGAAAAGAAAAGGGGTTACACACATTATTAATATATAGCATCTATTATACACATCATGGACTACAAGAAATCTAAAGCACCCATCAACACGGTCACTCGCAACATCATGGACCTTTGTGACCAAACAGGTAACATCTACGAAAGCATTGCCATCATCGCCAAACGAAGCAACCAGATCACGACGGAAATCAAGCAAGACCTCAACAAAAAGTTGGCCGAGTTCGCTTCCTATAACGACTCGCTGGACGAGGTGTTCGAGAACAGGGAGCAGATAGAGATTTCCCGCTACTATGAGAAGCTGCCCAAGCCCACCCTTATCGCCACGGAGGAATTCATGGAGGGCAACATCTACTGGCGTGACCCTGCTAACGACAAGGTGGAAGAGCAATGATACAACGCAAGCAAAGCCTTTTCCTTTTGGGAGCGGTCATTGCCATCGTGGCATGCCTGTTCTTCCCGCTCATCGCGGTGGAACCCGCGGCCATGGGCTCGGAGACGCTCGTTTTCAACCTTGGGGTAAGGGACGCCAATGGCATCATATCGTTCCTCAGTTGGCCGCTGTTTGCCTCGTTGTCCATCGCGGCTGTCATCTCGCTGGCCAACATATTCCTCTACAGGAACCGCAAACTCCAGATGCGCCTCTGTTTGTGGGCGATGGGCTTCGAGTTGATATGGCATGTCTACCTCGCCCTGTTTTTTCTGGGCATTATCAACTTGCCAACAGATGGAGACCACATGCGCTTGTGCTTCGCCGCATGCCTGCCATTGGTATCCATCATCTTGCTCCTCATGGCCCGCAAAGGCATAAGCGACGACGAGAAACTAGTGAAAGCGGCAGACCGCATCCGATAACAAAGACTGCAAAACCATACGAAAGCTCCCTGTGGAAGCGTGCCCAAAAGCACTCCCACAGGGAGTTTTCGTTTTTATCGCCCCCTATCCTTCCTCACGTCATGACAAGTTCCTGAACCCCAACTGGCAAGCAAGGTGGGAAATTAACTTGTTTTGCCGAGGAAAACAAGTTAATTTGCTGAGGAAAATAAGTTAAATTGCCAGGGAAAACAAGTTAAATTGCCGGGGAAAACAACTTATATTGAAATGACAAACAACATGGACTGAAAGAAACAACGCCATGACACGATAAAAAGGGAAACTCACATTACCCTCAATGAACATCGCAAAAAACAGACAGAGTGGCAACGCCAACCTACTAATAGTCGCTAAACATGCGTGAAGTAATGTTAAATATCGGGCAGGATGGTAAACTTTTCGGGAAGTTGTTGCGTCAAATGGCAAACAAAACAAGAAACAGACCAAGAGAGCAAAAACAAAAGACGAAAACAAACCATCTAAGAATAGGTAACATGAAGAAAACATTCGTATCCATGGCCATGGGCCTTGCGCTACTTTGTGTGCCATCCTTGACACAGGCAAGGCAATGGACATTGCAAGAATGCGTAGACTACGCGTTGCAAAACAACATCACCATCCAGAAATCCAGGCTGACCAAGCAAAGTTCCCACGAGGATGTGCTGCAATCGAAAGCAGCATTATTTCCCTCTCTGAACTTCTCCACCAACCAAAGTGTCAGCTACACGCCGTGGGTAGCAAGCGGCATCAGCACCGACGGATACTCCCGCAGTTCCATCGACAAGGTATACTACAACGGCTCATACGGCATCAACGCCAACTGGACTGTATGGAACGGCAACCAAAACCGCAACACCATCAAGCTGAACAAGCTGGCTGAGCAAAAGGCCGAACTGGACTCCGCCACCCAGGCACAAAGCATACAGGAGCAAATCGCGCAGCTCTACGTGCAGATACTCTACTCCACCGAGGCTGTGAAAGTAAACAAGGAAAGTCTGGAGACCAGCCGAAAGAACGAGGAAAGAGGCAAGATGATGTATGAGGTAGGGAAAATGAGCAAGGCCGACGTTGCCCAACTGACCGCACAGAGAGCGCAAGACGAATACAACGTAGTATCTGCCGAAAGCCAGGTGAAGAACTACAAGCGGCAACTGAAGGAGTTGTTGCAAATCACCAACGATGACGATTTCGACATAGCCACGCCCAGCAGCACGGACGAAATGGCACTCCGCGAGATACCAACCATGCAAGGCGTATATGCGGCCGCCCTGGACAACAGACCCGAAATAAAGGCATACCTGAACACGATAGAGCAAAGCGACCTGAACATCAAGATAGCCAAGGCCGGCAGACTGCCAAGTCTGAGCATGAACGCGGGGCTTAGCACCAGCACCACCTCTATGAACGACAAGACATGGGGCACGCAGTTGAAGACCAATTTCTCCGCTGGCGCGGGATTTACCATCAGCATCCCCATCTTCGACAACAGGCAGACCAAGACCTCCATCAACAAGGCCATGATACAAAAACAAAGCAGCATGCTGGACTTGCAGAACCAGCAAACCGCGCTCTACTCAACAATAGAGAACTACTGGCTGCAAGCCAACACGAGCCAGAGCCAGTTCAAGGCCGCCAAGCAAAGCACGGAAAGCGCCAAGGCCAGCTATAAATTGCTGAGCGAGCAATTCCAACTGGGACTGAAGAACATAGTGGAACTGATGACAGGAAAGGACAACCTGATACAGGCACAGCAAAACGAGCTGCAAGCCAAGTATCTCACCATCCTGAACATCGACATGCTGAATTTCTATCAAACAGGAAAACTGAAATAAATCTCATACATAAAATAAATATATGAAAAGGATAAGCAAGATTTGGTATGTGGTAGGGGTCATCATCCTTATCGCCGTAGTATCATGGCTGTGGCCAGACAGCAAGAAAAAAGAAGAAGTCAGTTTCGTAACCGAGAAAGTGGCACCCGCCAACATACAGAACTCGATTACCGCGACTGGCAGTATCGAACCCGTGACCGAGGTCACCGTAGGTACACAGGTATCTGGCATCATCAGCAAGATATACGTGGACTACAACAGCGAGGTGAAAAAAGGGCAGGTCATCGCAGAACTGGACAAGACCAACCTCATCAGCACGTTGAACACGGCCAAGGCCAACCTGAACAACGCGGAGAGCACTTTGAGCTACCAAACCGCCAACTACAAGCGTTACAAGGAACTCTACGACAAAGGACTGGTGAGCGCGGACGAGTATGAGAACGCCCTTCTCACCTACAAGCAAGCCAAAGAGCAAGTGATTAGCGCCAAGGAGAGCGTTCAAACAGCGCAGACAAACTTGGGCTACGCCACCATCACCGCGCCCATAGACGGCGTGATACTGGGCAAAGCAGTGGAGGAAGGACAGACCGTGGCCGCCAGCTACAACACGCCTGAACTCTTCACCGTGGCAAAAGACCTGAAAGACATGCAGGTAGTGGCCGACGTGGACGAAGCTGACATAGGCAACGTGACCGAGGGAGCCAGGGTAACCTTCACCGTGGACGCTTTCCCCAATGACACCTTCAGCGGAACCGTGACACAAGTAAGGCAGGAAGCCACGGAGACGGACAACGTGGTGACTTATGAAGTGGTAATCAGTGCCCGCAACGACGATTTGAAGCTGAAACCTGGACTTACGGCAAACGTCACCATCTACACCACTGAAATGCAGGGCGTATTAAGCGTATCCAACAAGGCCTTGCGCTTCACGCCCGTAAAGGAGACCGTGGGTAACAAGAAAATCGTAGACTGCAACGGCACGTCAAAGGTGTGGACACTGGAAGGCGACAAACTCGTGGCCCACGCTGTGAAGATAGGCATGACTGATGGCACGCACACGCAAATCATCAGCGGCGTAAAGGAAGGACAAACCATCATCACTGAATTGGAAGTGACCACTGAAGGCGGAGAGGGAATGGAACCACAGGAAAGCGGTGAACGCAGTCCCTTCGCTCCAGGCCCACCTGACAAAAAGGACAAGAAGAAGTAAGGCCATGGAAACGAACGAAAAGAAAGTAGTCATCGAGTTGCAGAACGTTACCAGGGAATTCCTGGTGGGCGATGAGGTGGTACATGCCTTGCGGGGAGTCTCGTTCAAGATACATGAGGGCGAGTTCGTTACCATCATGGGTAAATCAGGCTCTGGAAAATCCACGTTACTGAACCAACTGGGCTGCCTGGATACACCCACAAAAGGCGAATACTATCTGGACGGCATCTCGGTGAGGAAGATGAGCAAGTCGCAAAGAGCCGTGCTCCGCAACAGGAAGATAGGCTTCATATTCCAGAACTACAACCTGCTGCCCAAGACCACCAGCGTGGAAAACGTGGAATTACCCTTGATGTATAACCCCACCATATCAAGCAAGGAGAGAACGCGGCGAGCCATCGACGCGTTGGAAGCCGTAGGGCTGGGCGAGAGACTTTACCACAAGAGCAACCAAATGTCTGGAGGACAGATGCAACGCGTGGCCATAGCGCGGGCGTTGGTTAACAACCCTGCCGTGATATTGGCAGACGAGGCAACCGGAAACCTTGACACACGTACCTCATTCGAGATACTGGTGCTCTTCCAGAAACTGCACGCCGAGGGGCGCACCATTATCTTCGTGACCCACAATCCCGACATCGCAAAATACTCCAGCCGCAATATCCAACTGAGAGACGGCAAGGTAATCAGCGATGAATACAACACCAACATCCTCTCGGCCGCCGAGGGTCTGGCGGCTCTACCTGTTAACACTGACGAGTAATGAACTATAGCAACTTATTGAAGATAGCGCTGCGGGCGATAGCGGCCAACAAGATGCGCTCCTTCCTTACTTGCCTGGGCATCATCATAGGCGTGGCCTCTGTCATCACCATGCTTGCCATAGGACAAGGTTCCAAGAAGAGCATACAAGCCAATATCGCCGAGATGGGCTCCAACATGATTATGATAAGCCCGGGAGCCGACATGAGGGGCGGAGTGAGACAGGATCCTTCCGCCATGCAAACGCTGAAGCTGGAAGACTATAATGCCATCAAGGACCAATGCAGCTACGTGAAGGCCGTAAGCCCCACCGTGAACAGCAGCGGACAATTCATCAACGGCAATAACAATACCCAGTCTACCATCTACGGCGTGGACTTAGACTATCTGGAAATACGCCAGCTGACCGTAAGCAACGGCGAAATGTTTACCGAAACGGACGTGCGAACCAGCGCCAAGGTATGCGTATTGGGACAAACGGTGGTGGATTACTTGTTTCCTGATGGTTCAGACCCAATAGGCAAGGTTGTGCGATTCAACAAAATCCCCTTCCGGGTAGTGGGTGTCCTGAAAAAGAAAGGTTACAACTCTATGGGTATGGACCAAGACAACTTGGCCTTGGCTCCTTACACCACGGTGATGAAGCGCATCTTGGCGCAAACTTACCTGGGCGGTATTAACTGCTCTGCCATCACCGAGGGCGTAACCGACCAGGCAACAGAACAAATTAGCGAGATATTGCGCCGCAATCACAAGCTGAAAGAAGCCACGGACACCTTTGACGGTGACGAGGATGACTTCACTATCCGTTCGCAAGAGGAACTTTCCAGCATGATGAGCAGCACTACCAACATGCTTACCATCCTGTTGGGATGCGTAGCGGGCATTTCCTTGATAGTGGGCGGTATCGGCATCATGAACATCATGTACGTAAGTGTAACCGAACGAACCCGGGAAATAGGCTTGCGCATGAGCGTCGGAGCCAGAGGCATAGACATACTGAACCAGTTCCTGATAGAGGCCATCTTGCTGAGCGTCACGGGTGGTATCATCGGCGTACTGCTGGGCATAGGCTCTTCCTATGCGGTGAACGTCTTGGCCAGGTGGCCTATCTACATACAACCATGGAGTATCATCATGAGTTTTGCCGTATGTACCTTTACGGGAGTGTTCTTCGGATGGTATCCCGCCAAGAAAGCGGCACGGCTAGACCCGATAGAAGCTATCAGATACGAATGATTCTCTCGCCCAGCCAGCAACTAGATAAGTTGGCTGGGCGAATATATCATCATCGTGGCACCATGTTCCAGCAGGAACTCGCGGTCACGAAATCCCCACAACACACTGATGCACGGCATGCCACAATTACGGGCGGTTTGTATATCCACGTCGCTGTCTCCTATGTAGACCGCGGTTTCCTTGTTGGCGTCCAGTTGACGCAAGGCTTCCTCCACGGTATCGGGAGCGGGTTTCTTGCGAATATCCTCTCGCTCTCCTATCGCTACGTCTACCAAACCAGGGAAATAGTACTGGCAAAGTTCCTGGGTAGCGGCATAAAACTTGTTGCTGACTACGGCTATCTTCTTTCCCCTGGCTTTCAGCTCACCCAAAATCTCCGGTATGCCATCGTAAGGCGCGGTGGTGTCCTTGCCATGGCGCAGGTAATGGACGCGGAAATCATCCAACACCTCCTCTATCTCGTGCTGTCCCGTTCCTTTTGGCACAGCCCGCTCCATCAGTTTCCTTACGCCATTGCCCACGAAACGTCTCACCTCCTCCACGGTTCTCTCCGGGAACCCATGTTTCAAGAGCGCGTAATTACAACTGGCTGCCAAATCCTCCAGCGTATCAAGCAAAGTCCCGTCGAGGTCGAAAACGTAAGTATCGAAATTGAAAAGCGCGGAAGGCGGTAAAGGCTTGTCACGGAATTCTCCCCCGTTAAGCACAAAGACTCCGCTATTGGTCTGCCTGTCTAGCGTCACCTTCCTATCCTCTCCATGCTCCCAACGCTTGAAAGCCCGCCGCTCCACATCTACCACCACATACTTGTATGACAGCTCTTGGTCTACGGGGAAAGTGTCAATGCACAACATCCACTGCGAGCCGCCTATGCTTTTCATGGGCAAATAACGGTCTACGTTCCACGCTCCCAACACAGGATGATTGCCCACGATGGCAACGGCCTCTCCCTTGGTAAGCCGAGGGGCGTAAATCTTAAACAGCATGGTATGGCTAAACAATGGCATTGAGGGAATGGCTATCTTTGCCTTTGTGTTCTTCTTGAGCACAGGAATCACTCCCTTTCGTTCCATGGGGTCTTCCAACCAAAAATCGGGAAAGGTATAGTTCATGTTCTCGTCAAAGGGATAGCTTCTCACCGCCAAGGGATCTTCACGACGGAACTCCTTGCCCGAACCGTCTATCACTTTATAATAATAGGAGATGCCCGTATAGCGGTGGCGACGCTCCTTGACAACAAAAGTCTCACTGGTCCACAGATAACCATCGGCTGTCTGCATAGGGATATCCTGCCTGCGCTGATATCCGTCAGCGCTCACATAAGTAAGGTCTATCACCAACTTCTCTCCCCACTTTGTCTTATAGGGTATGCTAAACTTCAAGTACATAATCCATATTGTGTGTTACTCTTGCAAATATATAAAAAAATTGAAGTACGGCTACAATAAAAGCGAATTAATTTTGCCATTCAACCTTTTTCATATACTTTTGCAGACAAAACCGATAATCATGAAACAGAAAAAGAACAGACGATACGTGTATGGAGCGGCCGCTTGCCTCGTGGCCATTATCGCCTTGGCCGGCCTTTACTTCTTCACGCCCTTCAACAACCAAGACGACACATATTATATATATATAGACCGAGATGACACCATGGATTCCATATACCACAAATTGGAGCCCATCGCCTCATCCCACGCCTTGCACGCGATGAAGACGCTGATGCGGCACGGCTCATACAAAAATCATGTGCGCACAGGACGCTATGCCATCCGCCCTGGCGAAACCACCTTCACCATCTTCCGCAGAATAAAAAACGGCCTGCAAGAACCAGTCAATCTCACGATTCCCAGCGTTCGGACGCTGGACAGATTGGCCGCTGAGGTATCCAAGCGGTTGATGATGGACAGCACGGAACTCTACAAGGCACTCACCGACAACAAGATTTGCGCCAAGTATGGTTATGACACGGCCACCATAGCGGCCATGTTCATCCCCAACACGTATGACATCTACTGGAACACCACGGTGGATAATTTCCTGGACAGGATGAAAAAAGAGAGCGGGAAATTCTGGAACGCCGAAAGACGGCAAAAAGCGAAGGCCATGAACCTTACCCCTATCGAGGTAACCACGCTGGCCAGCATCATAGACGAAGAGACCGCCAACAACGCGGAGAAACCCATGGTGGCAGGCATGTACTACAACCGGCTAATGCTGCGCGACAAAGAGTATCCTCAAGGAATGCCGCTGCAGGCCGATCCAACTATCAAGTTCGCTTGGAAAGACTTTGGCTTGCGCCGCATCTACCACAAGTTGCTCACCATAGACAGCCCCTACAACACCTACAAGTATCCAGGGTTGCCCCCTGGCCCCATCCGCATTCCAAGCATAGCGGGTATAGACGCTGTACTCAACCACGAGAAGCACAATTACCTGTATATGTGCGCCAAGGAGGATTTCAGCGGCACGCACAACTTCGCCCGCACTTATCAAGAACACCTGAGAAACGCGGCACGCTACGCGAAAGCGCTCAACGAGAGGGGTATCAAATAAGAGATACCCCTTTACTTCACGATACCACGCTCCAGATACTCAGCCAAATTGGTGCGCACTTGCTCACTGGCGCGTTCCACGGCTACCTTCGCCATATCCGCTTCCACCATCAACTTCACCAGTTCCTCAAAAGTAGTCTTGGTGGGATTCCATCCAAGTTCAGCCCTGGCTTTCGTGGGGTCACCCCACAAGTTGACGACATCGGTAGGACGATAGAAATCAGGCGACACCTCCACGAGCACCTTGCCCGTAGCCTTGTCAATACCTTTCTCGTTGGCTCCCTCACCCTCGAAACGCAATTCTATGCCCGCATAATGGAAAGCCAACTGGCAAAACTCCCTGACGGAGTGCTGCACACCCGTGGCAATCACGAAGTCCTCAGGTTTGTCGTGTTGTAATATAAGCCACATGCACTCCACGTAATCCTTGGCATACCCCCAGTCCCTGAGTGAAGAAAGGTTGCCAAGATAAAGTTTGTCTTGCTTTCCTTGGGCGATACGGGAAGCCGCCAAGGTTATCTTGCGCGTAACGAAAGTCTCCCCCCTGCGCTCACTCTCATGATTGAACAGGATGCCCGAGCAGCAGAACATGCCATAAGCCTCCCTGTACTCCCTTACAATCCAGTAACCATATTGCTTGGCCACGGCATAGGGGCTATAGGGATGGAAGGGCGTGTTCTCGTTCTGCGGCACCTCTTCCACTTTGCCATACAACTCGGAAGTGCTGGCCTGGTAGATGCGGCACGTGGAGGAAAGTCCACACTGCCTTACCGCCTCTAACACCCTGAGCACGCCCACCGCGTCTACGTTGGCGGTATACTCAGGCGTATCAAAAGACACCTGCACATGACTTTGCGCCGCCAGATTGTATATCTCATCGGGCCTTATCTTGCCTATCACCTGCATGACGCTCATGGAATCCCCTAAGTCGGCATAGTGCAAATGAAAATGGGGCATACCCTCCAAATGGGCTATGCGCTCACGAAAGTCCACCGAGGAGCGGCGTATCGTGCCATGCACCTCGTATCCTTTTTCCAGCAAGAACTCCGCCAAGTAAGAACCATCTTGTCCTGTAACGCCTGTAATCAATGCTGTTTTCCTATCCATTGTATTCGATTTCGTTGTTAGCATATTGGTTTATTACGCGAAGATAAGCATTCTTTCTGAAATATCGTCCCCCCAGCTTCTATAATTTCCCCAGAACCAGTGCCAGCCCCAAAAACATCCCCTCTTCTCATGGCAATCCAATGTGTGTTCGATGGCACTCTGCCAGAATGCACCACATAATATATCGTCAAGAATCTCAGCTTACTGGCGAGGGCGCGAGATAACAGGAACAAAACCAAGAGAATATAGTATACTTTTGCATTCCACGACGTGAAATAGCTATTCCACGTCGAGAAACAGCCATTCCACGTCGTGGAATGGCTATTTCACGTCGTGGAACAGACTTTTCTTCTAGCTTCTTGGAGTTTATATACTATATGAAAAGGATTTGTGATAAGTGCTCCAGGGCTCGTTCCCCCGTCAAGTTGCCGTGCCGCACATCTCATCAAGTGGATATGGTAATTAGATATACGCAAAACATAATTCGTCGAACTCACCTTATATTACAATATAAAAACAAACAGCCTCCACGAATTTTCCATTGTGCCATCCCTCTCCCTGCCACGATATCAATGTCCTAAAAACAAAGAAGCGTTCCCTTGATGAAAGGGAACGCTTCTCTATATATGAAATGAAATAAATGGCTTACTTCACCTTGTCAACGATAGCCTTGAAAGCGGCGGGATTGTTGACAGCGAGGTCTGCGAGAACCTTGCGGTTAATCTCTACACCAGCCTTGTGCAACGCACCCATCAACTGGCTGTAGCTCATGTTCTCCAGGCGAGCGGCAGCGTTGATACGCTGAATCCACAACGCACGGAAGTTGCGCTTCTTGTTGCGGCGATCACGATAAGCATAGGTAAGACCCTTCTCCCAAGTGTTCTTGGCAACGGTCCACACGTTCTTCCTTGCACCAAAGTAACCCTTGGTAAGCTTCAGTATTCTTTTTCTCCTTGCTCTAGACGCTACGTGATTTACTGATCTTGGCATAATTTTTTCTCTTTAAAGGTTCGACTAAAAAGTTAATACTAACGCAAGCAGAGCAAGTCGCGTACCTGCTTCATGTTGTCGTGGTCTACGAGCGTGTCGTGTACCAAGTTTCTCTTCTGCTTCTTGGTCTTCTTAGTCAAGATGTGACTGTGGTAAGCGTGATGTCTCTTGATCTTACCGGAACCTGTCAGGCGAAATCTCTTCTTGGCGCCTGAATTAGTCTTTACTTTTGGCATTTTTTTACTTTTTAAAGTTGTTGTTATATACGAGTGGCAACGCATATACCGGGCGTTACGCACATCTTTCTCATCACTTCACTGGGTGCTTACTCCTCATTGAGCAACTTCCCCAAGGCCTCCGCACCCTTGGCGTTAGCCATCAGGCTGCTCTTCTCGGCCAAGGCCTCGCGCTCAGCCCGCTCGCTTTCCCTGGCTTCAGCCTCCCTTCGCTCACGATCCATTTTCTGTTGACTCTTCTTTGCAACGCCCGCTTTCTTGGGCGCCAGGTAAAGGAACATTTTCTTGCCCTCCAACTTAGGCATCTGCTCCACCTTGCCGTATTCCTCCAGGTCGTTGGCGAAGCGCAGCAACAAGACCTCGCCTTGTTCCTTGAACAGGATGCTTCTGCCACGGAAGAACACGTAAGCTCTCACCTTGTTGCCATCCTCCAGGAAACCCTTGGCGTGCTTCAGCTTGAACTGGTAATCGTGCTCGTCGGTCTGCGGACCAAACCTTATCTCCTTCACTTCCACCTTCACCTGCTTCTGCTTCATCTCCTTCTGATGCTTCTTCTGCTGGTAGAGGAACTTGGAGTAGTCGATGAGACGACAAACGGGAGGCTGCGCGTTGGGAGATATCTCCACCAAGTCTACGCCTTGGTCACGAGCCATGTCAAGGGCTTGGCGAATAGGCATCACCTCAGCGGTGCCATCTCCAACCACTCTCACTTCACGCACACGTATCTGCTCATTGATACGGTACTGATTTTTCATTTTGTCATTCTTCATCAACTAGTTTTATCTGCGAATTTTGCTAAACGGCTGCAAATTTAGGCATATTTCCCGAAAGTACCAAATTTTCAATAGCATTATTTCAACATTTTTAAGCCAAGAGCCCCCAAGAATCAATATACCTCGGCGCGAATGGCAGCTTTCTCGTCTATCCCGACCTATACCTTACTTATCTGACTTGCGCCTGTTGCACTCGCGGCAGAGCATCTGGCAGTTCTCCTTCACCGTGCGTCCACCCTCTTTCCACGGCGTAATGTGGTCGCCTTCCATGAACTCATAGTCCATTTCCTTACCGCATATCGCACACTTGTGTCCCTGCTCCTCCCACACGGCCAGCTTGATGTCGTCAGGAAAGGCACGGAGGTCAAGCTCGCGCTCATCGCCTGTCAGCACGTAAGGTATTATGCCCTGTTGCCGTTGTATATCGCCATCCCTCATAAGCGTAGATATCTGCCGGGACAAGGCTACGGTATCTAGTGTCTTGTCGCGGAACATGTCATAATACAGCGCCCAGTCCAGCCCTTTCATTATCTTCTTGAAATGGCGCGGGTCAAAATTGGTTATCGCCCAGTTGATGACGTTCTGGAAGTAAGTCCACAAGTTGTTGGCGTTAGGGTCGTGCTGATGGTCAGCCATATAGCCCACTATCGTCTGGCGTTTGCAAACTCTTGTCTCGTGGGCGACAATTTATAATATTATATAAGTATTTTATTATAAGATAGTTACAATATGCATTTTGCTTGTTAGATGCTTTTTAGTACCAATTTCGTATCTCTATATTCAAATTATAAGAATGAAAAGTAATATGTCAGTATTAAAGAAATGCTTTGCTTACACAATGCCTTAAAGTGCAATTGCGAAGAGATAACACGATAAATTTATACTTTCTTGTAAAAATACACTTTTTTGTCAAGCCTAATCGGATTTGCTACTGTATCTTTGTAACAATAAAAAACAATTTTATATGGAGAGATATAGCCGAAATCGTATTTACATCAGCGATGAAGAACAAGAAAGAATTAAGCATGTACGTATTTTGCTGGGTGGTGCCGGAATTGGCAGTATTATAGCGGAGTGCGCCTTGCGGTTTGGATTTGAGAATATCACCATTGTTGATGGTGACAAAGTAGAGGAGAGCAATCTAAACAGACAGAATTATGTAAAAACGGATATTGGCAAGTACAAGGCGGAAACACTTTGCAAGCGCTTGCTGAAGATTAACCCCGATGCTGAGATCAAAGCCATCAACACATTCATCATCCAAGAGAATGTGAGGGAAATCATTTCAGGACATCATATAGCCATCAACGCCTTGGATTTCAAGGATAGGATGCCTTTTGAATTTGACCGTATTTGTTCCGAAGAGTTGATACCCGTCCTCCATCCATATAATTTTGGATGGGCAGGATTCCTTACGATTGTAAAGCCGAAAGGTTATCAACTAAGCGAAATCTCTCCGGAACCTAACGGCTTCGAGTTAAAAGTGGCGGAGTATGTATCAAGGTATGGGACATTCTGGAATATGCCAGTTTCATGGCTTGAGAAAGTGATAGACGAGTACCGTGCGGAAACCGGGGCTTTGCCACCTCCTCAACTTTCCATAGCTTCTTGGATTGTAGCAGGACACTGTGTGAACGCCATGTTCAACCTCTCGACTGGGCGAAAAGTCAAATTCTTTCCCAATTTCTATTTTTAGTCCCTAATGTGCGAAAACGATTCCTTATAGCAACTTGTAATTGGTCGCATAAGAGAGAGCTTCCGCAATGTTCTTGACTCCCAATTTGGAGAACAACCCCCTTTTACAAGCTTTGATTGTGTCAATAGACTTGCATAATTTATCGGCTATGTCGTTCATGGTATAACCTTGTGCGGAGAGGGTCAGCACATCGCGCTCCGTCTCGCTCAACGTTATACCTTCTTTCTCTATCCATTTATGCTCATCTAACGAATATTCATAATAAGATTTTGAACCAGATTTTTTCATTATAATGTAACCGGGAGTACTTCTTGCCGACATGGATATGGTACATAACGCCAACCATATGCGCCCGTCCTTTGTTAATACCATTGGAGTAAGATGATGGTTGACTAATCTTAGTTTCCTGCCATGTATAATATGGAAGTCATATGAAATGGTATAGTTAAGACGTTCCACAAAAGGTATCTCGTTAAACAGGTCGAACCCTTTCTTGTTTATTTCTAATAGCATCTGCTGCTCTTTCTCCGGCACATAATCCAAATAGAACCTATAACCAAAATCCTTAATCTTGTCGGAAGTCTGGCCACACCAATACGCCAAATTTTCAGACACATACAAAAAATTCTTTTTGAAATAGTCTATGATGTACACACACTGATGCGTGCTTCTTGCAAATGCTTTGGCAGCATTCACAAGAAGGTTGATTTTTAGGTAGTCCTCATCCGTGACATTATATACGGAATTAGACACTAAAAAAAAGTCGCCTACGTTTGTTGCCATATTAATACCTTCTATAAATCAAATACAAAGGTAGCCCATAAAGCTACAACTGCAAAATTTTAACACACAAAAGTGTGGATTTTCTTTTGAAATTGCTGAAAATACACTTTTGTGTCTGAATCGACGGCCGCTTCGTCTTTAGCTTTGCACCAAAAGAAAAATAAAATATGAAAAATTTGATTTATTCAAATGGTCTTTATGCGATTTGCCAATTGGACAAGAAAAACTTGTATGAACTGGCAGAATTTGTAGTAAGGGAGAATTATAAGCATCATGATGGTGATTTTTCCACTGAATCTATCAGGGAAGAAATACATGCCGTTTATCAAGAAGAGCTTCAGTATTTTGATAATTCCCTCATTTCCGCAACTCTTTTATCCTCTCATGACACGACAGTTT
>FR882151.1:0-5416 GCA_000435635.1 Prevotella sp. CAG:1320
ATCACCAAATCTTCAAACACTTATATTTCATCGAACTCACGTTAGAATACGACCTATCATATTTTGCCGTTTCCATGTATTTTTGTATACTTGCGGCAGAATATAGCACATTTAGCATGAGCATCGCAATAGGAAGAAAGCGTGAGACGGAAGAGCTGGAAAGGCTCCGCGACAGTGACAAGTGACCATGGAGAACCTCTTCCGCCAGACAGCAAAAACAAAACTGGATATCACGCAAAAAGCGGCGCAAGCTCTTGAAGAACTTGCGCCGCTTTTTGCGTTGTCCCAGGCGGATTCGAACCACCACTGACAGAACCAAAACCTGTAGTGCTACCATTACACCATAGGACAATTGCGGCTGCAAAGGTAGTGCTTTTCCGCCATATCACCAAATGTTTTGCCGAAAATTTATCTTGATAAGCTAAAATTTATGGTCTTTATATGCGCTCTTTCCGTTTTCCCGCATGTTAAAAGACGAAAAGAGAATACCACGATAGCGGGATTTTGGCCTTTTTGGGTAGTAAAAATGAAGAAAAGAGAGGTTTTACATGTCGCGAACCGAAAATAATTAGTACCTTTGCTGTCAAAAATTTAATTACGTTACTAATACATTAAAGTTTAACACATTATGTTTGAAGGGCAACCTAAAGGTCTTTTCGCCTTGGCGCTGGCCAATACCGGCGAGCGTTTCGGCTACTACACAATGTTGGCCATCTTCGTACTTTTCCTGAGAGCCAACTTTGACTTGTCTGCCGCCACGGCGGGCAACATCTACGCCGCCTTCTTGGCGTTGGTTTATTTTCTCCCGTTCATTGGCGGCATCCTGGCCGATAAGTTCGGCTATGGCAAAATGGTGACATTCGGCATCGTCGGCATGTTCCTGGGCTATCTGTTGCTGGCGCTCCCGCTGGGCAGCGGCTTGGCCGCCTGGATTTCAATGGCCGCCGGACTGCTGGTCATCTGCATGGGAACGGGATTGTTTAAGGGTAACTTGCAAGTGATGGTGGGCAATCTCTACGATGACCCCGCCTACTCCGCCAAGAGAGACTCGGCATTTAGCATCTTCTATATGGCCATCAACCTGGGTGCGTTGTTTGCTCCAACGGCAGCCGTGGAAATCATGAACTACGCGCAAAACCACTGGGGAGCCAGCGTAAACGAGTCTTACCACTTCGCCTTTGGCGTGGCATGCTTCTCGCTCATCGTCTCCATGCTCATCTATTACGGTTTCCGCTCCACCTTCCGCCATGTGGAAGGCACCACAAAACAAGTGGAAGCCAGCCAAAAGGAAACGGCGCACACCGAGGAGCTGACTCCCAAGGAGACCAAAGACCGCATCGTGGCCCTGTGCCTGGTATTCGCCGTGGTCATCTTCTTCTGGATGGCCTTCCACCAAAACGGCTTGACGCTGACCTATTTCGCCGATGAGTTCACGGCCAAAAGCTCCACGGGCGTGGAGAGCATGATGTTCAGCGTGGCCAACCTGTTCGCTGTTATCATCCTGGTATATGCCTTGTTCTCGCTGTTCCAGTCAAAGACGGGCAAGGCGCAACTCATTTCTTTCTTGGTAGGAGCGGCCGCCGTGGCGTTCCTCATCTATCGCTACGCCACCATGGAGGGCAGCGTTCCCGTAGACGCACCTATCTTCCAGCAGTTCAATCCCTGCTTCGTGGTGGCCTTGACACCTGTCTCCATGGCCATCTTCGGCTCGTTGGCACGCAAGGGCAAGGAGCCTTCAGCCCCCTTCAAGATAGGCTTGGGCATGTTGGTGGCTGCCTTGGGCTACGTGGTGATGATAGTGGGTTCCATCGGTTTGCTCACCCCTAACGCGCAAGAAGCATTGGGCGACTCCGCCTCTTTCGTCTCCCCCAACTGGCTCATCAGCACTTACCTGGTGTTGACCTTTGCCGAATTGCTGCTTTCGCCCATGGGCATCTCCTTCGTTTCCAAGGTAGCTCCTCCCAAATACAAGGGCATGATGATGGGCGGATGGTTCGTTGCCACCGCCATCGGTAACTACCTGACCTCCGTGGCCTCTTGGCTGTGGGGCGACCTGCCTCTGTGGGTGGTTTGGGGCACGCTGATGACGCTCTGCCTGCTGGCTGCCCTCTTCATCTTCTCCGTGATGAAACGACTGGAGAAAGTGGCATAACAAGCACTCAACCCCATAGAAAAGCGCACGCCCCAATAAAGGCGTGTGCTTTTTTGCGCTTATTTATTTTGTATTCTCATGAATATCCGCTATCTTCGCGGAAAGAACACCTAAAAACGACTAAAACATCAAAAAGCAAAATGAAGACACATTACCAACTGAGATACGCCGCCCATCCCAAGGACGCCAAGACCTATGACACCGCCCGCCTAAGGGATGACTTCCTGATAGAGACCCTCTTCGTGGCCGACGAGGTGCACATGGTCTACTCCATGTATGACCGCATGATAGTGGGAGGTGCCATGCCCTGCCAGGAAGAGCTGCCCCTGGAGGCCATCGACCCATTGAAAGCCGACCATTTCACCTCACGCAGGGAGGTGGGCATCTACAACGTGGGCGAAGGCGAGGCCATCGTCACCGTGGGCGAGGAGTGTTTCGAACTGGGATACAAGGAAGCCCTCTACATAGGAGCGGGCGAAAGGGAAGTGACCTTCCAGAGCAAGGAGACGGAACGGCCTGCCAAGCTCTACTTCAACAGCACCACGGCGCACAAGGCCTATCCCTGCCGCAAGGTGACCAAGGCGGATGCCGTCACCGTGCGCATGGGTTCGCTGGAGATGAGCAATGAGCGCACCATCAACAAAATGCTAGTCAACCAAGTGCTCCCCACCTGCCAACTGCAAATGGGCATGACCGAGTTGTGCCCCGGCAGCGTATGGAACACCATGCCCGCACACGTCCACAGCCGCCGCATGGAAGCTTACTTCTATTTCGAAGTGCCCAAGGGGCAAGCCGTTTGCCACTTCATGGGCGAACCTCAAGAGACTCGCCACATCTGGACGCAAGGAGAACAGGCCGTACTCTCACCCGAATGGAGCATCCATTCCGCCGCCGCCACCCACAACTACACGTTCATTTGGGGCATGGGAGGAGAAAACCTAGACTATGGAGACCAAGACTTCTTTGACATCACAGACTTGAAATAAACCAATCCAACCTATAACAAATTACTTAAACTATGGAAAGCTTAAAAGATTTCTCGCTCGAAGGCAAGAACGCCTGGATCACTGGAGCGGCCTACGGCATAGGCTTCAACATCGCCAAGGCCTTCGTGGCGGCTGGCGCCAAGAACATCATCTTCAATGACCGCCACCAATCCACGCTGGACTTGGGACTCTCCAACTACCGCGAGGCAGGTATCAAGAACGTGCATGGCTATCTTTGCGACGTGACAAAGGAAGATGACGTGAAGGCCTTGGTGGAGAAGATACACCAGGAAGTAGGCCAAATAGACATCCTGGTCAACAACGCGGGCATCATCAAGCGTGTGCCCATGCACGAGATGCCACGCTCCGAGTTCCAACAAGTGATAGACATCGACCTGGTAGGCCCCTTCATCTGCGCCTCGGCCGTGTTGCCCGAGATGATGGAACGCCGCGAGGGCAAGATCATCAACATCTGCTCCATGATGAGCGAGCTGGGCAGGGAGACCGTATCGGCCTACGCCGCCGCCAAGGGAGGACTGAAGATGCTCACGCGCAACATCTGCTCGGAGTATGGAGGTTATAACATACAATGCAACGCCATAGGCCCCGGCTATATAGCCACGCCACAGACCGCGCCGCTGCGTGAGCCGCAGCCAGACGGAAGCCGTCATCCCTTCGACCAATTCATCTGCGCCAAGACCCCGGCAGGCCGCTGGCTCAACCCCGAGGAACTGGGCGGCCCCGCCGTGTTCCTGGCCTCGAAGGCATCGGATGCCGTCAACGGCCACGTGCTCTACGTAGACGGAGGCATCCTGGCCTACATCGGCAAGCAACCTTAAGCAACGTCTCTACCGGTCTGCCCCCTTTGTGGAGCAGCCGAATTAACTACGCATACACGCGTTGAGCCTGTCGCCCGCCTTGGACGGCAGGCTTTTTTCGTATAGAAGCCTCAAGCAAAGGCGACCGATCATATCTCTTGACCCCTATCCGCCCGTTCGCGCCGCCTGCTTCCTCCACATGGCCACGCCGCTAGAAAAACATAGGAAACAAATCTTTTCCACACAGCATATAAACCGCCCGTAAATAGCTGAAAACCGCATTCCACGTCGTGAAATATGTATTCCACGTCGTGGAATAGCTGTTTCACGTCGTGGAATAGCTATTTCACGACGTGGAACAGATTTAGGAACTAGCTTCTTGAAACTTCGACACTATATAAAAGCCGTTTCATTCCTTAGTGAAAAACATCTCGTTCCCGTCTTACGCGAGCGGCGCAAAAGCAAGCGTCCGCGCCGTGAAGCGCAAGGCCAAGGCGGGCCGTAAGCGAATATCGGGGGAAATGTTTGGCCATTTACGCGAAAATCACTACTTTCGCGAGTACATATAACCCTTAATCGCAAAAGACATGATACTATTCTTCAGAACCTCAAACCGCAGTGTCATCGCCACGGAGATTGACCACCAACCCTGCCAAGCCGAGATAGACGAGCTGTGCTGGCTCTATGGCGACGCGAAACTGGAGGAAGCACAAGCCTTGGAAGGCTACTTCGTGGGACCCCGCAGGGAAATGATCACCCCCTGGAGCACCAATGCCGTGGAAATCACGCAAAACATGAGCCTCAAGGGCATCAGCCGCATAGAGGAATTCTTCCCCGTGGACTCGGCCGAGGCGGAGCATGACCCCATGCTGCAACGCATGTACCAGGGAATAGACCAGCGGGTGTTCACCGTAGACCACCAGCCTGAACCCATCAAGTACGTAGACAATCTGGAGAAATATAACGAGGAGGAAGGACTGGCCCTCTCGCCCGAGGAGATGGACTACCTGCACCAGCTGGAGAAACAGAACGGCCGCCCGCTGACAGACAGCGAGATATTCGGCTTCGCCCAGATAAACTCCGAGCATTGCCGCCACAAGATATTCGGCGGAACCTTCATCATAGACGGGGAAGAGAAGGAAAGCTCCCTTTTCGCCCTTATCAAGAAGACCACGCAGGAGAATCCCAACAGGATACTCTCCGCCTACAAGGACAACGTGGCCTTCGCGCAGGGTCCCATCGTGGAGCAATTCGCCCCGAAAGACCAAAGCACCAGCGACTACTTCCGGGTGACAGACATAGAGAGCGTCATCTCCCTGAAGGCTGAGACCCACAACTTCCCTACCACCGTGGAGCCTTTCAATGGTGCCGCCACGGGCACGGGAGGAGAGATACGCGACCGCATGGGCGGAGGAACAGGCTCATGGCCTATAGCTGGAACGGCGGTTTACATGACCGCC
>FR882151.1:5438-84686 GCA_000435635.1 Prevotella sp. CAG:1320
GAGGTTTACATGACCGCCTATCCCCGCTTGAAGGACGACAACGGAAAGACGGACACGGAAAGGGACTGGGAAGACATCATGCCCATACGCCAATGGCTCTACCAGACTCCCGAGCAGATACTCATCAAAGCCTCCAACGGAGCCAGCGACTTCGGCAACAAGTTCGGCCAACCCCTCATCACCGGCTCACTGCTCACCTTCGAGCATGAGGAGAACGGCGAGAAGTACGCCTACGACAAGGTCATCATGCTGGCAGGAGGCGTGGGCTACGGCAAGAAACGCGACTGCCTGAAGAAAGAGCCGCAACCCGGCAACAAGGTAGTGGTGGTAGGCGGCGACAACTACCGCATTGGCTTGGGCGGCGGTTCGGTCTCCTCCGTGGACACGGGACGCTACAGCAGCGGCATTGAGTTGAACGCCGTGCAGCGCGCCAATCCCGAAATGCAAAAGAGAGCCTACAACCTGGTAAGAGCCCTGGTGGAGGAAGACACCAATCCCGTGGTGAGCATCCACGACCACGGCTCCGCTGGCCACCTGAACTGCCTCTCCGAATTGGTGGAGGAGTGCGGCGGCGAGATAGACATGAGCAAGCTGCCCATTGGCGACAAGACACTTTCCGCCAAGGAAATCATCGCCAACGAGAGCCAGGAACGCATGGGACTGCTCATCGACGAGAAACACATAGAGCACGTGCAGCGCATCGCCGAGCGCGAGAGAGCACCGATGTACGTAGTGGGACAGACTACGGGCGACGCCCATTTCTGCTTCAAGCAAGCTGACGGCGTGAAGCCTTTCGACCTGGACGTGGCCCAGATGTTCGGCCACTCACCCAAGACAGTGATGGTAGACAAGAGCGTGGAGCGTCACTACGAGTGCGTCTCCTATGACCAGGCGCAATTGCAAGCCTACCTGGAGAGGGTGTTGCAGATGGAGGCAGTGGCCTGCAAAGACTGGTTGACCAACAAGGTAGACCGCTCGGTGACGGGCAAGATAGCCCGCCAGCAAGCGCAAGGCCCCCTGCAATTGCCTTTGTCAGACTGTGGCGTAGTAGCCCTGGACTATCGTGGAAAGAGCGGTATCGCCACCGCGCTGGGTCACGCCCCGCAAGCGGGACTGGCCAATCCGCAGGCAGGAAGCGTGCTCTCCGTGGCCGAGGCATTGACCAACATCGTGTGGGCTCCCTTGGCCGACGGCATGCAGAGCCTCAGCCTCTCCGCGAACTGGATGTGGCCTTGCCGCTCGCAAGAGGGCGAGGATGCCCGCCTGTATAGCGCGGTGGAGGCGTTGAGCGACTTCTGTCGCGCCATCGGGGTAAACGTGCCCACGGGCAAGGACTCCCTCTCCATGACACAGCAATACCCCAACGGTGAGAAAATCATCGCCCCTGGCACGGTCATCGTGAGCGCGGGCGGCGAAGTCTCCGACGTGAAGAAGGTGGTAAGCCCCGTCATCGTGAACGACAAGAACTCCAGCCTCTACCATATAGACTTCAGTTTCGACGAGATGAAGCTGGGCGGCAGCGCCTTCGCCCAAAGCCTGGGCAAGGTGGGAGATGATGTCCCCACGGTGAAAAACCCCAACTACTTCGTGGATTGCTTCAACGCCATACAGGAGCTCATCAACCGCGGCTGGGTAATGGCAGGCCACGACATCAGCGCGGGCGGTCTGGTGACCACGCTGCTGGAGATGACTTTCGCCAATACCGAAGGCGGCATCAAGGTCAATCTGCACGACATGGAGGGAGAAGACCTGGTGAAGCTGCTCTTCAGCGAGAACCCCGGCGTCATCATCCAAGTGAGCGACAAGCACAAGGAAGAACTGAAGAAGTTCCTGGATGACGAGGGAGTGGGCTACGCCAAGATAGGTTATCCCACGCCCAAGGAGCGCAAGCTGGTGGTGAAGAAGAACGAGCAGGAGGTGTCATTCGACATCGACGGGCTGCGAGACAAGTGGTATAAGACTTCCTATCTGCTGGATCGCAAGCAAAGCATGAACGGCATGGCGAAGAAACGCTACACCAACTACAAGAAACAGCCGCTGGAGGTATGCTTCAACGACAACTTCAAGGGAACTTTGTCCAGCTACGGCATCAGCGCGAACCGCCGCAAACCCTCTGGGGTAAGGGCTGCCATCATCAGGGAGAAAGGCACCAACGGTGACCGCGAGATGGCCTACGCGCTCTATCTGGCGGGCTTCGACGTGAAAGACGTGATGATGACCGACCTCATCAGCGGACGGGAGACGCTGGAAGACATTAACATGATAGTCTTCTGCGGCGGCTTCTCCAACTCCGACGTGCTGGGAAGCGCCAAGGGTTGGGCAGGTGCCTTCCTCTACAACCCCAAGGCCAAGGAGGCGCTCGACAAGTTCTACGCCCGCGAGGACACGCTATCACTGGGTATCTGCAATGGTTGCCAGTTGATGGTGGAACTGAATCTCATCAACCCGGAGCACAAACACCGCTCCCACCTTTGCCACAACACCAGCCACAAGTTTGAGAGCGCTTTCCTGGGACTCTCTATTCCCAAGAACAACAGCGTGATGTTCGGCTCGCTGAGCGGCAACAAGCTGGGCGTGTGGGTGGCCCACGGAGAAGGACGCTTCTACCTGCCCGAACCCGAAGACCACTACAACATCGTGGCTAAATACAACTACGCGGAGTATCCAGGCAATCCCAACGGAAGCGACTACAACGTGGCGGGCATTTGCTCGGCTGACGGCCGTCACCTCTGCATGATGCCCCACTTGGAACGCGCCTTCTTCCCCTGGCAGAACGCCTGGTATCCCGCTGACCGCAAGAATGACGAGGTGACGCCCTGGATAGAGGCCTTCGTCAACGCACGCAAGTGGGTAGAGAAACACGCGAAGAAATCATAATGGAGCAAACCGCTAATCATGAACAGGGCAACCTATACGTTGCCCTGTTCAAGACTTTCTTCAAGATAGGCATGGTCACCTTTGGCGGTGGCTACGCCATGATACCCATGATAGAGGCCGAGATAGTAGACCGATACAAATGGGTAAAGAAAGAGGAGTTCCTGGACTTGATAGCCATCGCGCAAAGCTGCCCTGGCGTTTTCGCCATCAATATCAGCACCTTCATAGGCTACAAGTTGCGCAAGACACCAGCCGCCATCGTGGCGAGCGTGGCCACTGCCCTGCCCTCTTTTCTCATTATCTTGCTGATAGCCATGTTCTTCCACCAGTTCAGCGAGAACAAGATAGTGGCGGCGGCCTTTGCCGGCATCCGCCCCGCCGTGGTGGCACTGATAGCCGTGCCTACCTTCAACCTGGCCAAAAGCGCGAAGATAAACCTGGCCAACTGTTGGATACCTATCCTTTGCGCCTTGGCCATCTGGATTGTGGGCGTGAATCCCATTTGGGTCATCATCGCGGCGGCCATCGGCGGCTATATCTATGGACAATTCATACAACCCACGGAACACTAACCGAGAGAAAAGATGATATTCCTGCAACTATTCCTCACCTTCTTCCAGATAGGTTTGTTTGGCTTCGGTGGTGGATATGCCATGATTTCCCTTATCCAGGGACAAGTGGTGAGCCTGCACCACTGGATGACCATGGGTGAATTCACCGACGTGGTGGCTATCTCGCAGATGACTCCCGGCCCCGTGGGCATCAACATGGCCACCTATTGCGGCTATACCGCCGTACACAACGCGGGCTTTTCCACCGGCATGTCCATACTGGGAAGTGCCACGGCTACGTTTGCGCTGGTATTGCCCTCGGTCACGCTAATGATCTTGATCAGCAAGATGTTCATGAAATACATGCACACCCACATGGTGCAAAGCCTCTTCCTGGGGTTGCGCCCCGCTGTGGTGGGTCTGTTGGCGGCGGCTACCTTGTTGCTGCTTTCCGCCGAGAACTTCAGCGACCTTGACCATCCTTGGCAGTTCTTCATCTCCGTGGCACTCTTCGTGGCCACGTTCATCGGCACCAAGGTAATGCACATCAACCCCATCCGCATGATAGTCTATGCCGCCGTGGCGGGAGTTCTCCTGCTCTACTGAGGAGCAACATGACAACATCATATACTCTATAAATTAGTATTAGCACATTTTATAGTATTCCCCGAAAAGTCAGAAACACATTCTCGCATCTCTATAAGCGGAACCTGTCAATTAAAGGACACCATCTGCCTATCGAGATGCGAGAATGCGTTTTACGCCCCCTCTTCATTGACCCCAAGGACAACACCCTGTGTTACCATAGGCAATTGAGGTTTGCCACATCGTGGATACCTTACAAGGCGAAAATAAACAGAAAGGGCGAGAAGCCATTGTGCTTCTCGCCCCAAGATTGTATCATATGGGATAACAACTTACTCCGTCAAGTTAACGGTGTAGGTCTTCACCACTCCCTTGTAGTCAAACTTCACGATGGCCTTGCCAGTCCTGGAGGTGGGCTGCACAATGTCAATCTTCACGTCACCATTGGATGCGACCGCATTAGCTTTCACCTTGGGGATGTTGGTTCCCGCAGGCAGTTTGTAGTTCACCTCATATTGATCATAGCCAGAATAACCATTCTCGTGAGTGAAGCGAACGGGCGTAGCGGGCAATAACACACCTTGGCCATCCACCTGGATGCTGATCGTTGGCGGAGCAGGATAAGTCATCTTCTTGCCATCCGCACTGAAGCCCAAGCCAAGGAATACGCACGCCTGCTCTTCGGCATCACCTTCCACTTTCAGGAAGATCGCATGCTTTTTGTCTACGCCTTTCAAAGCCTTGGTCACGTCAAGCGTATATTGTGTAATCTTCTTGTCGGCATTGGCGGGTACACTGATTTCACCGAGTTTCTTACCCTTCCACGTGGCGTTGTCCCAAGGGCCATCCAACCAAACGCTCACCTTGAACGCCTTGTCGGTGGTGGGCACGAGGAAGAGGTTGAAAGAAGTCTTCTTATGCGCCTTTACACCCGCGAAAGGTTTCAGGCCAAGAGTAGCCTTATCCAGACCTCCAAAGCCGAAGTACTTGAAGCCCACGATGTCGTTGCCCTTCATCAAGATAGGCATGTTGTTGTCCCAGATGTCCCAAGAGTCTTGCTGGCTGCCCACGTTGGAAAGGTAGCAAGCGTAACCCGCGGAATAATACTTATAGGGATCCATACCAAATACCTGGAAGCCTTCTGAGGTGACCTCGGCACCCGTATAAACGTTGCCATTGGCTGCCTTGGC
Source organism: Prevotella sp. CAG:1320 (assembly GCA_000435635.1). Lineage (GTDB taxonomy): Bacteria > Bacteroidota > Bacteroidia > Bacteroidales > Bacteroidaceae > Prevotella > Prevotella avicola. The sequence goes on from FR882151.1 coordinate 10,642, forward strand.
CTGCCAAACCTGGTCGGGAGCGTAGGGGTCAAAACCTGTGATGGTCACCTTTCCGCCTTCCGCTACAGGCTTCTCATCGCACACGATCTTAACAGGAGCCACCATAGCCTGGCGGGCAAAGCCGAAGCCACGAGGAGGACGGTGATAGAACACGTACCACTGGCCATTGATTTCCTGCAAACTGCCGTGAGTATTGTGAGCGGCGTTGGTGCAAACCAACTGGCTGCCGTCCTCGCTGAGCACTACGCCACGAGAGTCTACCAATACACCGCCGCTGCGCCAAGGACCTAAAGGACTGTCGCCATAAGCATAGCGCAAGGTGGAGTTGGTGCTGCCCAAGCCATAGTCAGGGCCGGAATAGCCGGAGAATATCATGACATACTTATTGCCCACCTTGCGGATGGAGGAAGCCTCGAAGAAGTTGAAGTCCTCGGGCTTCTGACCCTTGTAGAGAGCGGGGTACTCAGTGCCCTTGGGGTCGCGAATCGCGCCATAACGCAAGCTGGCGGGGATGAAATAAGGGATAATCTCAGTGCCCGGCCTTACGGAATACATCGTGTTTTGGTCAAGCTGGGCAGCGGAAGAACGCTGGAAACCCCAGAAGCCATAAGCGCGGAAGCCTATGTTGTAGTCAGGGTCTGACTTGTCAGTGATTTGCTCCACATAGATGGAAGGGTCGAAGCCCAATACGCTACCAGGCACTGTGCTCTTGCCGTCCTCAGTCAAGTTGATGGGAGTGAAGGGACCATCAGGCCTTGTGCCCTTGCACACCATAGCCTCGCGGCGAGGACCGCGGCTGTGGGGATAGAGGTAATACTCACGGGTGCCATCGGGACGATTGACTTCCACCAAGTCAGGGGCATACATGATATCCCACTGCCCATCCACTTGGTAGGTGAAGATAGGACCTTCATCCCTCCACTGGGTAAGATCCTCCACGGGCGCGGACCACATGCGAATATCCGCGCCACAATACTGATTGAAGCTAAGATCGTGAGAGCCTATGATATAGGCACGATACTTACCAGGGTTGTCTGGGTCTTCAAACACGCGAGGCTCTCCATCGGGTAAGTGTTCCCACAAAGGCAGGTAAGGGTTACCTGTGCCGATGGGCGTGATGTCACCATCACTCGCGTTGGCTGCGTTGACCGGTTGCCCTGTCCAGGCAGCCAGTCCCAGCGCCAAGGCAAGTGTTGTTTTCAGGATAGGTAATTTCATAGTTGATTGTTGTTAAGAATGTCCAAAAAATCCGCTGTCTGGAGATGCGTTCCCCAAACACGTATTTCTGAATGCAAAGATAAGTTTTTTAGGCTGAACGGGCTTTCGCTTCTGTATCATAAACGTTTGCCCACGTAACAATTTGGCGTTTAAGTCCACCTTCGCTAACCCTTATTCACCTTGGCGGGGCGGATATTGGGCAGGAACACTGCGATGACGCCCAGCCAGGGGAGCCACGTGCTGACATGGAAAATGAACTCTATGCTGGTCTTGTCCGCCAGCCAACCAAAGAAGGCGGAGCCTATGCCGCCCAGGCCGAACATCAGGCCGAAGAACACGCCGGCTATCATGCCCACCTTGTCGGGCTTGAGGTCGGTGGCGTAGACCACGATGGCCGAGAAGGCCGAGGCGATAATCAGGCCAGAAAGGATGGCCATCAGAATCGTGAGCGGCAGGTTGAGATAAGGCATCAGCATGGTGAAAGGCGCGGCGCCAAGTATGGAGAAGAGGATGACATACTTGCGCCCATACCTGTCGCCCAGGAAACCTCCGAAGAGCGTGCCGGCCGCGAAGGCGGCGAGATAGCCGAAGAGGCAGAGCTGCGACTGCTGCACGGAGATGTGGAAGCGCTCGATGAGGAAGAACGTGAAATAGCTGGTCATACAGGCGTTGAAGAAATACTTGGAGAATATCAGCACCACCAGTATCCACAACGCCCAACGCACCTGCCGCCCCGCGAGGTGGCTGACGGCGGCCTTGCGGGCTTGCTGTATCCGCCCCCACTGCGCCAACATGGCGCTGTACCAAGCGCCTACCCGCACCAATATCAAGGAAGCCAGCAAGGCCGCCGCGGCAAACCACCCCACGGCGCGCTGGCCATGGGGCAGCACGATGACGGCCGCCAAGAGCGGCCCGATGGCGCTGCCGCCGTTGCCGCCCACCTGGAAGATGGACTGCGCCAGGCTCTTGCGTCCGCCCGAGGCCATCTGCGCCACGCGGGAAGCCTCGGGATGGAACACCGAGGAGCCGCATCCTATCAAGGCCACGGAGAGCAGGATGGCATAGAAATGGTCGGAGAAAGCCAGGGCCAGGAGCCCCGCCAGCGTGAAGCACATGCCCAAGGAAAGGGAATAGGGCCGCGGGTGGCGGTCGGCGTAAAGCCCTATGAAGGGCTGGAAGATGGAGGAGGTCATCTGGAACACCAGCGTGATGACACCTATCTGGGCGAACGTGAGCCCCAGGTGGTCCTTGATGATGGGATACATGGCCGGGATGACGGACTGCATCATGTCGTTGAGCAAATGGCAAAAGCCTACGGCGAACAATACGGCGAAGGCCGTCTCCGCCTTCACGTGGGGGTGTCCCTTCAGTTTCTCTATGATTCTCATGTCTGTGTTTTCGCGTCTGTTTCCGCCCACGCGGCGGGGGCTTCTCGGGCGCGAAGGTAATAAAATCCCGCCACGCGGCCAAATTTCAGCCCGCCTAACACCTGCGGGTAGCGCGAGAAACCCGACCGGGTAGCGCGAGAAATCCGCTCGGGTAGCGCGAGAAACCCGACCGGGCAGCGCGAGAAATCCGCTCGGGCAGCGCGAAGAATCCGACCGGGTAGCGCGAAGAATCCGCCCGGGCAGCGCGGAGAATCCGCCCGGGTAATGCGAACTGCCCAACTGGGTAGCTCGGACTATCCAGTTGGGCAGTGAAGACTATATCGCGAAGAGTCCCTGACGGCGGTGGCGGAGCTTATCGCCAGCTTATCCAGTCCACCTCCACCTTCCCGTCGCCCAGCAGCGAGACGGTGATGTCGGTCACGCCGCTCAGCGCCGTGGCAGAGAAGGGAACGCTCACCTCCTTCCAGTCCGTGGAGACGGGAACCTGGAAGGTGAAGCCCGGCTGTCCCGGCCAGCCGATGGCCACCCCCCCCCCCGCGGCCGCCTCAACGCGCGGCCAGCCGATGGCCATCCGCCCGCCCGTGGCCGACTTCACGCGCAGCGTCAACTGGCCGAGGCCGCCCTTGCCGAAGTCCACGCGGTTGTAGGTGACGGCCGCCCCCTTCTTGGCGAAGACCGTCTTCCAGCCCTGGAACTTGTCGGCCTCGTCCAGGTAGGCGATAGAGGCTCCGTCGGAGATGCCGCTGTAGCGGTCTATCTGCACATGGGAGCGGGCGTCGGTGATGCCCACGCCTCTCAAGGTGGCGGGCACGGGACGGATGGTGCCGTCATTGTTGAAGAAAAGGGAATCTATCCTGGCCGAGCGCAATTTGTCAAACTCGGGCGAGTAGTCGTTATGGTGATAGAACAAGTACCACTGGCCTTTGTATTCCACGATGGAGTGGTGATTGGTCCAGCAGCCCGTGGGCGACTGCTCCATGATTACGCCCTTGAACGTGTAGGGACCCATGGGATGGTCGCTCATGGCGTAGGCCAGGGTCTCGGTCTTGTCTTGCACCCAAGGGAAAGTGAGGTAGTATTTCCCCTGGCGCTCGAAGGCGAAGGGTCCTTCCTTGAAACCCTCCGGCAAGCCTTCCACCACTTGCGGCTCGGAATCCAGCTCCACCAGGTTGTCCTTCAGCCTGGCCATGCGCAGGCCGCCGCCTGCCCAGAAGATGTAAGCCTTGCCGTCGCTGGCCTGCAAGACGCAAGGGTCTATGCCGTTGACTCCCGCTATAGGCTTGTCCATGGGCGTGAACGGCCCCGCGGGACTCTGGCTGGTGGCCACGCCCACGGCGAAGCCACGTCCCTCCTTCGGCGCGGAAGGGAAGTAGAAATAGTAAGTGCCGTCCTTGTAGACACAGTCTGGCGCCCACATGGAGTAGGAGTCGGGCTTCACCCATGGCACGTTGTTCTGGTCCACTATCACGCCATGGTCAGTCCAGTCCACCAGGTTCTCGGAGGAGAACACATGGTAATCCGCCATGGAAAACCATTTCCTCTCCGGCTCCACGGGGCTCACGATGTCATGGGAGGGGTAGAGATACATCTTGCCCTCGAACACGCGGGCCGTAGGATCGGCGGTAAACTGGTCGTGGATAATGGGATTTTGCGCCTGCGCCAGGCTGGGGAGCAACAGCCCAAGGGCTATCGTCCATGAATATCGCTTCTTTTCCATAAGTGTTTCCAAGTTATGAGGTTTATAAAAGCTGGATTTCCAATCGGTTCTGAGCGGGCATATCGGAACTGTTGCCGTAGTATATCTCATACTTGCCCGGCACGATCCGCATCGTGTTGGTAGCCGTGTCAAAGAACTCAAACGTATCTGCCGGCAACTCCATGGACACAGATTGGCTCTCGCCCGCCTTCAACTCCACGCGGCGGAAAGCGCGCAAGCTCTTCAACGGGCCGTCTGTGTCGCCCACCTTGCGGACATAAACCTGCACCACTTCCGCTCCGTCGCGCTTGCCGGTGTTTTGCACTTTCACCGTAAAGCCTACCCCTTCTCCCGCCTTGACGGAAGACTGGGCGAGCTTTCCGCCAGAGATATTGAACGTCGTGTAGCTCCGGCCGTAGCCAAAGGGGAACAAGGGCTTCTCTTGCATATACCTGTAAGTGCGCCCCTTCATGCTGTAGTCCTCAAACGGGGGCAATTGCTCCGTGTTCTTGTAGAACGTGACGGGCAGCTTTCCGCTTGGATTATAGTCACCGAAGAGCACGTCTGCCACGGCCTGTCCCCCAGCCTGTCCAGGATACCAAGCCTGCAAGATGGCGTCGCAGGACTCCACTTCGGGCGAAAGCGCCATGGCCGAGCCTGAGCAATTGACAAACACGACACGCTTCCCGGCCTGCTTCAAGGTGCGCAAAAGGTCACGCTGCACCTGTGGCAGCTCTATGCTGGTGCGGTCGCCGCCGGCGAATCCAGCGTAATTGACATGGTTCATCTCCTCGCCCTCCAATGAAGGAGAGATGCCGCCCACGAAGATAACCGTCTCCGCGTCCTTCACCTTGTCAACGATTGTCTCTGCCTTGATTTGCCGCGGGATGCCCAGGTCAAACTTCAAGGAAGCGTCATCGTCGGCCTGCATGTACTCTATCTTGATGTCATACGCCTGTCCGGCGGTAGCCTCGAAGACGTATTCGCTCTTTTGGATGGTATGCTTGCCCCAGCGGTTCATGATTCTGTCACCATTGATATACACGCGATAACCGTCATCTCCCTCTATGTTCATGTGATATCTCGCGGTTTTCGTCGGGCGGAACGTGCCCTCGTAAACCGCCGTGAAGTTTTGCAGCTTCACTCCAGGCGCGAACACGGTATTGCCGCCGTTGTTCTTGTCAATAGGCGTGGGCAGCTCTTGCGTGGCTACCGCCTCGCCTTCCATTGCCAGGTTATTCCAATAGGTGCCTTTCATGCCAGGGTTTCCATCATGGGAAATCCGGTCGTAATAGGACTCGAGCACGCTGTTCTCCAACAGTCCGCAGCCTCTTTCATAGGCCACGTCGCCCAGCTTCTGGCGAATGCCGTCGAGTATGGTGACGGTATGCGATGGCTTACCCGAGTAATTGCCCCACTGCATGACGGAGTCTACGGCGTTGGGGCCCATGACCACTATCTTCCCCGCGGAGGATTTGGAGAGGGGCAGCGTGCCGTTGTTATGCAGCAACACCATCGATTTGCGCGCCGCGTCCAACGCCAACCAGCGATGAGAGGAGCAATCCACCGTGTCGATAGAGATGCGGCTCCAGGGGACGATGGCGTCGGGGTCCATCTCGCCCAACGCGAAACGCGCCTCCAGCAAGCGGCGCAGGCTGGTATCGATGCGCTCCTCGGAAATAAGACCTTTCTCAACGGCCTCATCCAGGTGGGCGTATTCACCTCCGCACTCAAGGTCTGTTCCGTTGGTCACCGCATCCGCGCTAGCGGCGGCGGCATTCGGCTGCGTCTCGTGATGCCCTTTGAGGAAGAAATCGCTGATGGCTCCGCAATCGCTCACCACCAAGTGCTTGTATCCCCACTCTTCTCTCAGTATCTGTTGCAGCAAGCGGTTGCTCCCGCAGCAAGGCTGCCCGTCGAAGCGCTGGTACGCGCACATCACCTCTTTCACGTCGGCCTCCTGCACAAGCGCCTTGAAAGCGGGCAGATAAGTCTCCCATAAATCTCTTGGATTGAGGTCTTCCACGTTGAAGGTGTGACGCAAAGCCTCAGGACCGCTGTGCACGGCGAAGTGCTTGGCGCAGGCATGCAACTTGTCATACTTCGCGTCAGCGGGGCCTTGCAATCCTTTTACCACGGCCACGCCTAGGCGGGAAGTCAAGTATGGGTCTTCGCCCCATGTCTCCTGCCCACGTCCCCAACGGGGATCACGGAAGATATTCACGTTGGGGGTCCAGAAAGTCAATCCTTCATACTGGCGGCCATAACGTCCATGCTTGCGAGCGTCATGGAATTTGGCCCTCGCCTCGTCGCTGACCGTGGTATAGACTTGTTCCACCAGGGCAGCGTCAAAAGCGGAAGCCATGCCCATGGTAATGGGGTAGACTGTGGCCAAGCCGTTGCGGGCCACTCCGTGCAGGGCCTCATTCCACCATCCATAAGGCTTGATGCCCAATCGGTCAACGGCGGGCGATGAGTTCATCATCAACGAGATTTTCTCTTTCAGGGTGAGCCTTCCCAGCAAATCCTCGGCGCGAGCCGCTGGGGAAAGGTCTGGATTTTTGTAAGGTTCCGTCTGCGCGTGAATGGATAAAGTCGCCATTCCAAGACATAGCACAAGCGCGGTTTTTCTAAGGTACAGGTTCATGGTGTGGATTGTTTATGGTTTTCAGTTAATCAAAGTGTGCAATGAACACTGCAAATTTAAGCCCGTTTTTGAAAAAATGGAACAATCATAAAGATAATATAGGATAGCTTTCAGTAAATTAAGCTACTTTAACCCAAATTGGTCATCAGACCGCGCAAAGGCTGTTTTTCCCCGAAGTGAAGCTCTTTGGCATCTTGCCCGCTTCTGCCAGCGTCTTGCTCCCCGCCTTGCCTCGACGTAGCCCGCTACGCCTTCGGCAAACCGAGAAGCAATCCCCAAGCCATAAGCGAGCAATCTGTTCAAAGTCTAATGCTCAACTTGGGTTAAACCCAAATTCCTCACTATTCATGCCCAACCGCATAAGGGGCTTTTTGAAAACAAGTTATTTTGATGAGCAAAACAAGTTAAATTGACAAACAAAATAAGTTAAATCGCCAAACAAAATAAGTTGTTTTCAAAGGCAAAATAACTTGTTTCGCAACAGGCTGGCAATCTCGCCCAAAGCCAGTAGTACTAACATGGGGATTTCAGTACTACTGATTTTCATTTTCAGTACTACTGAAATCAAAAAGCAGTAGTACTGCTCTAAAACACGAATCTTTATCCCGAATCGGCCATCAAGCTCTGGATAGACTGCCCGCTTATGCCCCGCCAGGAAAACAAAAGACCTGCCGCCCTCCGAAAAGACGAAGAACGGCAGGCCACCCTATATATGTATATGACTGAATTATTCAATCCGCGAGCACAGGCCAGCCCTGCTCGTCCCATGAGATGCCGCGCTGCACCAGGACGGAGGCGCCCTTTTGGGCTACGCTGTACCCATGGCAAATGAAGAGATAACCATCCGGGAAGTCATAAGCGGCGGAATGCCCCGTGGCCTCATACTCTTTCTGGTCTCCCTCGAGAAGCACCGTGCCGCCACCTTGCGCCATGTCCTTGCCTTCGCGGTCAAGATAAGGCCCTGCCACTTTCTTGCTTCGGCCGACGGCAACACGATAGGTGCTCTCCATGCCACGGCAGCAATAGTCTTGGCTGACAAAGAGATAATACCAGTCGCCACGCTTCAGGATGAAAGGAGCCTCTATGGCGTTGGGACCCGCGTACTTAGAAGTGGGGTTCTCTTCCGCCGGCTTATGCCCCACGGGATAGCGGCGGGCGATGGTGAAAGGCTTCTCTCCCTTGGCTATATGCATAGTGTTGTCCAGCTTCATCAGTTGAATGCCGTCCCAGAAAGAGCCGAACGCCATCCAAGGCTGTCCTTTCTCGTCCACGATGAAAGCGGGGTCTATGGCGTTCCAGTTATCGCGGTTCTCCTTGGAACTCACGATGCAACCCTCGTCGCGCCAGCCTTTGTCATTGGAAAGGCTGGTGTTGCTCAGCAATCCTATGGCCGACGTGTTACGGCCGAAGGTGGAACAGGAGTAGGCCAACCACCATTTGCCCTGGAAGTGAATGATATCCGGAGCCCAGATGTGCTCCTCGAAGCCAGGCACACTGTCGTGCGTCCACGCGGGAATGTCCTTTATCAGCCCGTCGCGATATACTGTCCACGTCTTGCGGTCACGGGAAGTCATGTGGGCGATATGGTTACCCGTGGCGAAAAGGTGATAGGTGCCATCCTCCAAGGCCATCACGGGATCATGGACGAAAACCGTGTCCGTCTGCCAAGTCATGGGACGCTCTGCCTTTTGGGCAGTGGCGGTCGCCCCCCACCGGCCGCCCCCCCCCCGAAGGCTTTTTGGTCGCCCCACAGAGGACGGCCGCCACAAGAAGTATTATGGTCTTGTTCATCGTGTAAAGAGTGTTAGTCTACCTTCTTGCCCCAATATGTGGTGCGGTTATTGGCGCTAAGACCAGCGTAAACGATGGTCGCCTTGCGAGGATTGGCCTCCCAGTCGCACTCGCGGGAAAGATAGAGAATGGCGACACCGCCTATCCGAAGGATGCCCGTTCCCGCGTCAAAGCTCCAGGTCTGGCCGTCAAACGTTCCGCCCGTAACGGTATGGTCGACATTGAGGGTCATGTTCACGGAGGGTTTCTGCACGCCATATTGATAGGAGAGGTCTATATTCTGCCAATTGCCTACCAACTCACTCTCGGAAATCAGTTCTTGAGGCACGTTGGCGTAACGTTCCGGCAACACCAGCGGCCAGCCGCTCTCTGTCCAGACAATGCGCCTGATGCCGCCCAACATGATGGCGTTAGGGGCGTTCACGCCAGGCCAGTCGGCGGGGAAACGCTGCTGGGAGGCGTAGTACCAATTGCCCTGTCCGTCATCGAACACGGCGCAGTGGCTGATACCTACCCACCCGTGGTCTTCGCCGAACTTATAGGGATGGGTCATGACGGGATAGACATTGCCCTGGGTAGTGCCGTCGGTAAACTTAGTGCCCGTGATATCCTCGTATGGACCATCTATGTTTTTGGAACGAACCACATGGGTATTGTAAGGCACTGCCAAGGCATCGAATGCCATGAAGAGATAATAGTATCCGTCATGATAGACCACCTCGGGAGCCTCGCTGCCCTGCCAACGATTATTGTAATTGCGGGTGAACACACGCTTGCCATAGGCGGCCTCGTTCTCCGCGCCCCAGGGATTGCCTTGCTCCAGAAGTGTCTTTCCCGTCTCGGGATTGAGCTGAACGGCGGCGAATCCACTATGCCAAGAGCCATAGATGAGCCAATGCTCTCCCTCCTCGGTGATGATGTAGGTAGGGTCTATGGCGTTATACTTGAAGTAGCAATTGTCATAATCTGTGTTGCTGTGCCTGAAATCGAGGTCGCGGTCGGAATAATTGGTGGTCACATAGCCCTTGTCCACCCACGATTCGCAGTCTGAGGGGTCTGAAGTTTCCATCAGTCCTATGAAGGCGCGCTCGCTCCAAGTACCGTCTCCGTCGATGGTACCAGGGATGGTGACGCAATAGTACATGCGATAAAGATTGTCGTTGACCTTGCGGATGCAAGGTGCCCAATAGCCGAAGTCGCCGTTCTCCCAGTCCACGGTGCTCTCGCCAAGCCCCATGGCCGCCCTTATCTCATTGAGCTTGGGCTTAATCCATTCGGGCAAGCTCTTCATGGTGGGTCCCATCACCTCCCAGTCTATCAGGTTCTTGCTGCGGCGGCAGATGAAATGACCTCCGGACTGAGTATGGACATTGCCATAACTGGCATCGGTAGCCACCATATAATAATAGCCATCAGATGCCAAACACACCGAGGGATCGTGCACGTTGGCCAAGTTCCATGTCGCGTGACCATTCCAACTATTGTCAATACTGTTGACGTAACAGTCATCATAGGTGGGAGCGGTCCAGTCCTCCAGCGTCTGGTTGTTCTCCAAGTAGGCTTGGGTGGCTATATAGTCGATGGCGCTGATATCCGTCCGGCTGCTGTAGCTGGATCCTTCGCTTGTGCTGTAGCTCCATGCATCCTTGTCCCCGTCTTGGGAGAAATACATATTAGGAAAACTATAAGGGGATCGCGTCGGGCTATCTACCCTCTTGATGAGTATCTGCGCTTGCGCCCCCATTCCGGTCAATAGGCAAACAGAGATAAGTGAAAGTAATTTATGTTTCATAGCGACACGTTTCAAAGGTTATTTTTTCATGAATTTAATGGCGGTGCCACCCACTTTCAAGACATAAACGCCCGAAGTGAGGTCGCCTATATTGAGCGTAGTTTGTGTGTCCGCGGTGACCGTGCGCAATAAAACAGCACCCGTAAGGGAATAAACAACAACCTGCTGACCAGCGGCAGTGCCCGAGATGACAAGCTGGTCACCCATCACAGAGGAAAGAGTGGGCACGTCCCCAGAGGGGCGCACGCTCTCAATGCCAGTCGGATCCAGCTGCACGAAGTCTATCCTTCCCGTTGTCACGGGGTCTCCTTGCTTGAGCACGATGTCAAAAGTCTCGGGACTTGTGCCTCCCGCGCTAACCAAATAAGCCACGTTGCCCATCGGTATCACTTGCCCCGACGGAGTGATCATGCACCACACGTTGTCGGCCATGGCTATCGTGGCGGAGCAAAACATCAATAAGGTAATAATAAATTGTCTCATATAGGGTTTTGTTTAGGTTAAAACAAGGAGCGAGACATTCCTTTAGAGGAATGCTCACTCCCTTATTTCATACGATTAATTGCCTGAAGTTTCCCAGCCAGGGTTTTGCCCAAGGTTCGGACAACGCTTTACCTCGTTCTCGGGGATGGGGAACAGATAGTTCTTTGGCACATTGAAAACGCGAGAATTCACGGTTTCCGCCAAGCCATAAGTGAATACTGGATTGTTGACCACGTCATCACCAGTGATTCTCACGCCATAGAGATGGAGCAAGCTGGTGGAACTGTTAGTCGCGTCATAGATAGAACCTCCCTCGCCCGTGTGATTAGAGTATGCCATCCAGCGGGTCAAGTCGAAACGGCGATGGTCCTCAAATGACAACTCAATACGACGCTCATTGCGGATGCGCTCCAAGAGGGCTGCCTGTGTCAAGCCTGTATAATGGGGCATGCCGGCGCGGTCACGTATCTGGTTGATGTAAGTCTCCGCTGAACCAGTCTGGCCCGCCTCGCAATACGCCTCAGCGGCATTGAGCAATATCTCGGTAAAGCGGAAGATGGGCCAAGCGTGGTTGAAAGTGGTAGGTGCCTTGCAAGAGATATTGTTGACAAACTTCTTCAGGTAATAGCCTGTATAGGTGCCGCCCATGGAAGAGCTGTAGTCAATTCCCGTGCCGCTGGTATTACTGCTCATATCAAGCTGACGCTCCTCTTCTTGGTCGGCACGTCCCCAAGTCATGTTATGATAGAAAACTATCTGTGACAAACGGGGGTCACGGTTCTCGTAGGGATGCTGCGGGTCATAGCCAGAGTCAGCGTCGCCGATCTTCTTACCGTCTATCGTCTCAAAGCAATCCACGAAATTCTGCGTAGGATTGGTACGGCCTGCCGCAGACCAACTGCCCGTGAAACCTACTGGAGCGAACACTTTCTCCACCTGGTTGGTAAACCAAACGGAACGGGAAAGGATGAATTCATCACTGTAAACAGGATTCTCCGTGAAGATATCATAATAATCCTCGTCGGGATTGCCTGTGTTCAACAACCCGTAAGGCCGAGACTGCTGGTTGTTCTTGTTGATGAAAGCCACAGCCGCATCTGCCGCGGCCTGCCAGAGCTGTTGCTCATTGTCACCGCTCTTGCGATAGAACTCTGAAGCGCGATAGAGACTGGCGCGGCTGATAAGAGCGTAAGCGGCGGCTCCGTTTACACGTCCCCAGTTACTTGCCTCGTTCGCATAACGGAAAGGCAGTACGTCTTTCACGGCATTGCATTCCTCGATGACCCAATCCAGTGCGTCCGCCTTGTTGGTGCGGGAAATATTCATGTCGCTCGTGAGGTCGAAAATGACAGCGTCCTCACCCATGCCTCCCAAAATGGGAGCGTCACCAAACCAGCATATCAAGTCAAAATGGAAAATAGCGCGAAGCAGACGAGCCTCCGCAATGTAACGATTGTAAAGCTGACTCTCGTCATCGCCAGTGACCGCATTACCAATCACACTCTCACGGGCGTTCCTTATAAACTGATTGCACTTACGAATACCATAAAGGTCTGTGTTCCAGAAGCCCAACAGGGGATGGTCAGCCGCCGTGTATCCGTCGCTACCTATCTTCGTGTAATAGTGCAAACCCCAAGAGGTCACCGCATTGTCTGTCATGCAGTCACGGCTGGCACCAGTGAACTGGTCATCCGATAGCGGAGCGAAGCCATCGGGCAAGTTTGTATAGATATTAGCCAGGAAGCCACGGGTCTCCGTAGCGTTGCCGAAGATCTTTTCCTGATCCATGCTCGCGTCATACTCCTTGTCCAAGTCGCAGCTGGTGAAAGTGAAGGCGCAGAGTGCTAACATCAAGCCAGATATGATTATCTTAGATATTTTCATGTTAATATATATTATAATATGTATCGTGGTGATTAGAAACCTATATTGACACCAAACGAGAAACTACGGGTTTTGGGATATGCCCAAATGTAGTTAGTTGGGTTCTCTGGGTCGAAACCATTGTCGAAGTGGCTCCAAGTGCAGATGTTGTACGCGCTAAAGTAGAAACGGCACTTCGTCATGTAAATCTTAGCCAAGAGCTTCTTAGGCAAAGAATAGCCCACCTCGATATTGCGGAGTGACCAGAAGTTTCCGTTCTGCAACCAGATGTTGCTGGTATTGGCGGGATAGTTGCGGTCAATATCGCTAAACGTGGTAGAAAGACGAGGATACTTGGCATTGACATTACGAGGGTCAGTTGGGTCATCCGTATAATAACCCCAAGTCTTGGTTACCTCATGGGTAGAAGTTCCACCCCATCCAAATCCGTAGTCCATATTCTCACGGCACTCTACAGTGCGGTTCAAATAAGCGGTGATGATGCAACGTGCGTCGAAACCGCCAATCTCGAAACCGAAGTTAAAGCTATGGAGCATCTCGGGAATCTTGCCATTGCCATAACCACTTGCCACCTGGTCGTAAGTATTGATGATACGGTCTCCATTGACATCCTTGAACACGGCATTACCCAGTTTGTAGTTACCAAACGAACTATAGGGATATTTCTCAGGATGGTCAATAGCATCTTGGTGAGAGGTAGATATCAAATTGGGGTCTGATGCCCACTGATCGAGCAAGAACATGAAGTACTGTCCGATGCGCTTGCCTGTTTTAGCTTGATAAGCATAAGTAGGCTCCAACTCATCCATCTCGGTGATCTTGTTGGTGTTCCATGTCATGTTCCACTCAAAGTGATATTTCAAGGGGCCCCAACTGTTTTTGTGTCCTAAGCGTATCTCGACACCACGAGTCTCAGCCTTGCCATAAGAGTCTTGGGCTGCGGTAATACCCATCAAGGTAGGCACGGTGGAACGATCAACCAATATCTGTGAACGATACTCCTTGAAGATATCCACGCTACCATAGAGTTTCGACTTCCAGAAATCGAAATCGAGACCGAGGTTATACATCTTGCTCTTCTCCCAGATGTTGTTAGGATTGCCTGCGATATTCTCATAGGCTCCCTCAATATAACTCTGGCTGGTACCGAAGTTATAACCACTACCCTCCGCATAGGTACTTTGGAAAGGATAACGATTGGTGTAAGAGCCATCATCGGCAATGGCAGCGGTCATGGCCTGACCAGCTTCACCATAAGAAAGACGCAACTTCAAAAGGCTGAGCGAACCATTTTCTCTATACTTGTCAAAGAGAGACTCCTCGCTGATAACCCAACCTAAACTTACGCCAGGGAAAGTATCCCAACGATTGCTGGGGTCAAAGTTGTCTGAACCCATGTGGGATACGCTTGCGCTCAAGATGTAGCGGTTGTCATAAGCGTACATGGCTTGGGCGTTCCAGGACAAGTAGCGGAAAGAAGAGTTAGCGCCACGAACAGAATTCTGATAGTAACGGAAGAAAGCCTGTGCGTCCACCAAATGCTTGCCACCGAAAAGGTGGTTGTAAGACAGGCCGAAGCGAGTGTTGATGTTGTAGCTATACTGACGAGCGTTGGTAGAAGCATTGGGCAATGCCTTGTAAGTACGCACACGCTGGTAGGTATAGTCGTCCACGGACTGCACGTTACTATTCTCGAAGTCATAATAGTAGGTATTGATGTCTGCCTGTTGTACCTTTTGGAAAGTGTCATAAGCGTCAAAGCTGATGATGGCATTAGCCTTTAAACCTTGTAAACCTTTCACCTCTGGGAACAGCTCTCCGATATCTCCCGTCACGTTTGCGGTGGTGTAGAGATTGCGACGACGGTTTTGTTCCATACCGCGACCTGCAATCTGGGCGGCACCATTCTTGGAGTCGGAAGAAGTAGGCATGAAGAACTCGCCATTGGGACAGTAAACGGGATAGATAGGCAAGTTCTCGCCAGCGCCCCAAGTGAACAGGTTCCAAACATCAATACCTGGCTGCGTAATATTGTCGATACGGCCTCCCAAGTCAAGACCTACTGTCAAGAACTTGTTGACATTCAAATCCACATTCACGCGCAAATTGTAACGGTTCAGGGTCTCCTGGTTGTTATAGTCGCCCGTGTAGTTAGTCCACTTCTCGTCAAACATTCCCTCTTGACGCAGATAAGAGAAAGACACGTAGTAGCGGGCGCGGTCGGTACCACCACTCAACTGCAAGTTAGTACGATATTGTGGAGCCATGTCACGCAACATCACATCGTGCCAGTTGGTGTTGAAATAGTGGTACTTGTCCATACCTTCCAGTGTCTCGCCATTACAAACTCTGCGGTATTGTTCCAGGTCATAATCTGAATACATGGGAGATAAACCATCCAGATATCTGGCTTGGTTCATGGTCAGGGCATAGTTATAAGAGTTCTGGCTCTCGGGGATGCCGGCAATGGTCTGGAAGCCAACCTCTTGAGTGAAATCTATCTTTAGCTTGCCAGCCTCGCCACGCTTGGTGGTCACCAAGATAACACCATTGGCACCACGCATACCATAAATAGCGGTAGCGGCGGCATCTTTCAAAACAGTGATGCTCTCAATAGGATAAGCGTCCAAAAAAGAAAGGTCACGCTCCACGTTGTCCACGATGACCAATGGAGAACGGGCATTTTCATTCATGGTACGAACACCACGAATATACATAGCGGTCTCACTCCATCCAGGCTCTGATTGTGCCTCGTAGGTCTCCACGCCATTCAACGTGGCGGTAAAGGCATTCTGCAATACTGTCACGGGATGTTTCTCCAATTCCTCACCAGATACCGTGGAAATAGCTTCTGTCACCAGTTTCTTGGGCTTAGAGTTAAAAGCCACGGGCTGCAACTCGCTGTATTCATCAGTAGGCTGCATAGTAATGGTGAACTTTTCATTGTCAAACTCGGGCTTTACTCTTACATTGTCATAGCCCAAGAAAGTGACGAACAGCTCATCATCGGGAGCGATATTCTTAATGGTAAAGAAACCTCCCTCGTCAGTGAGCACCTTCTTGAATTCCTCACTGACATTGACATAGGCACCTGCGATTGGCTGGCCATCGCTATCTACCACACGGCCGTGTACGGTTTTCCCATCAGCGGCCCAGCCTGTAGCGCATGCACCTGTTAGGAGCGCAGCAAGAAATAGCCTTTTCGCACTCCGCTGGGTATATCGATTTAATGATTTCATGTTCATGGTCATATTTGATTAGTCATGAGTCCTTATTATATATAATATGTGTATATTACCATCCAGGATTGTTCTCGATACCCGTCTTCCAATACTCAGTCTCAGGGATGGGATATAAGTACATGCGGTCCTCGAATACTCTTTGCTGGGCTATCTTGCGGGTATAGTTGCCGTTCTCATCCACATCTACACCATAAATAGGACGGGAAAGAGCCTCGGTAGCCACATTCCAACGACGAAGATCCCAACCGCGATGCTCCTCGAACGCCAACTCCACGGTACGCTCCTTGTGGATAAAATTGCGCATCTCATCTTTGTGTTGCAAGTCGGGACGGTCTCTGTACAAGTCAATGTTCATTCCGACACGGCTACGCACTTGCTCCAACAGGTCGCAAACCTCCTCCGTGGGACCATTCACCTCGTTAAGAGCCTCTGCGTAGTTGAGCAATATCTCCGCATAGCGAATGATTATCCAGTTGCGATAAGATGTACCCGTATGATTGTTCTGCAGAATTACCTCTGGCATATATTTGCGCATGTAATAACCCGTAGGCGTGGCATTGGCGTTGCCTGTAGGATTATCGGCCATGCCCTCACGCACATCTATCATCCTTCCACTCCAAGTCTGTCCATGGAAAAGGATAGAAGCGGTCAAACGAGGATCGCGATTCTCTGTGGGATGCGTGTCGTCATAATTCAAGGCCGTATTGATTTGAGGCCTGTCATTGATATATACAGGAGCACCCGTAGCGTCATAAGAGAGGAAAGGAGAATTACCATCGGCCATATCATACATATCCACGAGGTTTTGCGAGGGGCAGTTACCACCATTACCGCCAGAACCCACTGGAGTATCATTGTTAAAACCGTAGGAACTCCAACCTTGGCTCACGTCGCTACGATAGAAAATTACCTCAGGATTACTTTCGGTATGGGCGTTGAGCAAGATTGCGTTGGTATAATTGGCCACATAGCTGCCTCCATCTGTATAGAGACGATAGTGGGAACCATACGTATCGATAAATCTCTTCGTCTCGTCTGCTGCCTGCTTCCAGGTGATTCCTGACTCATCGGCGTAACGGGGACTGGCCATGTAGAGATAGATTCGGGAAAGCAAGGCACTGCAAATATCCTTATTGATACGGCCTTCATTACCCGAAAGATGGCTGGATTCATAATCCATCACCATATTCTCCGCTTGCCTCAACTCATCAATAATGAAATCCACCACATACTCTTTCAGCGTGGGACGAGTGGTATAGCCCGACAACAAGTCGCCATCAGGGTCAAGCACCTCTTTCACGACGGGAATGGGACCATAACGCAAGAATAACTCCCAATAGAAGTAAGCGCGGAAGAACTTCGCCTCACCCTTGTACCACTCCTTGTGCAGCTCGTAGGTCTCTTGGGATTCGTCCGCTGCCTTTGGCACGGTCTCTATCGTGTCAAGCAACATATTGCACTTACGGATGCCACGATAATAGTGCTCCCAAGGATCTGTCAGTTCATTGGCAGCCCCACTGGCATAGTAGTTACCGATATTGAAGGAGACACGGGTGCCACTGGAGGACATACTACACTCAGACAAGTCTGTAGCGGCGTCCAGCCAAGAGTTGTTGATGCGGCACTCTCCGTTTCTCAGGAAGTTGTACGTATCCAAGTGAAACTGCTCCATGGTCTTCCATTCGCTGAAGGTCTGCTCGCCAGTCAACTGGTTGCTAGGCTCCTTGTCCAGGAAGTCCTCGCAAGAGGTGAGCGTCGTGGCACCCAACAGCAAGAGGGCAGTTGAATATATGATAGCTTTTTTCATGATGCTTTAGAACTTTAAGTTGATACCTATGTTGACGGTCTTCATGATAGGATAGCGGTTGGAGCCCTCGCTCTCGGGGTCTACCAAGTCATCCAGATGATCCCATGTAATCAGGTTATTGGCGTTGATGAATATGCGAGCCTCGCTCATCCATGCGTGCTTAATCCATTTTGAGGGCAAGTTGTAAGAAATCTCGATATTCTTCAAACGGAGGAACGCACCATTCTTCAAGAAGAAAGAGTTAACCTGCTGGTTGTGATTTCCCGCGGCGTCATAGTGGAGTAATGGATATGTAGCGTGAGCCAAGTTCCATTCCTCGCTCTGCGCGGGATTCCAACGTCCAAGATGATGTTCCTTCACTTTACCACCATCCACGAAAGCGTACATGGTTTCCGCGTCATAGTAACGAGACACATGGTCTACACCTGCGAAGAGCACGTTGAAGCCGATGCCTTTCCACTCACAGCCCAAACTGAGGGAGTAAGTATTCTCGGGCACATTGCTATAGCCGATATAGGTCTGGTCGCGATCATCGATGAAACCATCGTTGTTCATATCTCGATACTTCAAGTCACCTACCTGTAGTTTGTCTGTATAGGTAGACTTAGGCAGGTCGGGATTGGCCAAGTCGGCGGAGGTGATAAATCCATCCACTACCAGTCCGAAATACTGGCCGATGGGGTGGCCTTCCTGCTTGCGGTAAGCGGTCTTCAATGCAGGCTCGTCCATGTCAAGGATTTCGTTGGCGGCATGGCTGAAGCTAAAGCCCACGTTGTAACGGAAATTCTTGCCTATGGTATTAGAGTGATGCAACTCTATCTCAAAACCTTCGTTCTTGGTCTCGCCAAGATTACCGGCCGCCATCACTACACCCACCCACTGGGGACGGGTTCCGTAAGTGGTCAAGATGTTATTACGACGCTCGTAGAAGTAATCCACGTTACCATAAAGCAGGCCATTCCAGAAGCTGAAGTCCACACCCACGTCATACTTATGGGCTTTTTCCCAAGTCACGTCATAATTGGGATACTGTGCCTCATAAATACCCGTCACGCCTGTGGTGCCGAAATAGTAGTCGTTGTTGATCTGGTTCCAGGTCTCCTCATACAGGAAGCGTTGCGTCACGCCATTCACCTGGTAAACGTCATTACCTACCTGACCGTAGCTGGCGCGTATCTTCAAGTTGTCAAGCCAAGTCTGGCTAGCTTTCTCCAGGAAACTCTCATTGGAGATGACCCAACCCAAGGAGAACGCGGGGAAGAAACCGAAACGGCGGCCGCGGCGGAAGTTCTCGGAACCATTGTAACCGAAGTTCACCTCAGCCAGGTAACGATTGTCGTAGCCATAAGTGGCACGTCCCACGAGACCCATATACCTCTTGCGCAGGTCAGCCTGGTAGCGATAGTCATTCTGGTTATACAATATCATGGCAGTCACGTCGTGCTTGCCGAACTTACGGGCGTAGTTCAACTGCGCCTCCATATAGAGTTTGTAGGTAGAAGTCTGTCCATCGCCTGAGTATGCCAATTCTTCATCCTCATTGAACTGGTTGTAAGCGCTCAGTGAGGTGTAGTTGTTGCGGTCGTTCAACTCATAGGTGGCAAAGCCAGCCTTGAACTGACGATTGTAGAATGACTCATAGTCGAAAGACACCATACCTCGAGCGGAAAGACCTGGCGTCAACCAGTCCATCTTGTAATCCACAATGAAGTTGGTCTCGTTGATAGTATTGGTAGCGCGATAGAAACCCGCCTTGGCCAAACGAGCTACGGGGTTGTCTTGATACTGGGAACTACCCGCATAGAGATTGTGGGTCACGCCCGCCTCATCCGTGAACTGGTAGCTAACGGGGAATATCCAACCCGGGATGTGGTTGATATCATAGAATATCTGTGAGTAGGTTCCATCAAAAGCCTCGTTGGAGTTAGGGCCTTTACGCTCCTCGAAACGAGTACCGAAGTTCACGCTCACGGTCAAGTCCTTGGACATCAGGAAGTCCAAATTGGCGCGGAAACCGATACGGTTATAGCTTTGATTGCTCTTGTTGCCATAAACGTCCTCTGAGAAGTTCTTGAACAAGCCCTGTTGGTCATAGTATTCAGCGGACACATAGTAACGCATGCGCTTTGTACCGCCTTGTACGTTCACGTTGTAACGCTGTGCTGGAGCGGAATTGCGAAGTACGGTATCATACCAGTCCACGTTAGGATAAAGCATGGCATCAATGCCGGAGAGCTGTCCCGCTACGCTCTTTTGGTACATGCTCAAGTCATAATCTGAATAAAGACCGCCCAGGCCATCATTTCTCCTGGCCTCATTATAGAGCAACACTGACTGGTAGGAGTCCAGATAAGTGTCCTCACGGGTAGGAGTCTGCCACTGCCAGTTGGCGGAAAGACTCACCACGGGTTTTGCGTCAGTACCGCGTTTGGTGGTAATCAAGATGACGCCATTGGCACCGCGCACACCATAAACGGCAGTAGCGGAAGCGTCTTTCAATACGGAGATACTTTGGATATCATCAGGAGCTATCTGCGAGAACTCACGCTCTACTCCATCCACCATAATCAGCGGTTGGTTGTCGCCTGCGAAAGAGGCACGGCCACGGATATAAAGTTTCATGTCATCAGCACCAGGAGCACCCGAAGTCTGGGTAGTTACCAAACCCGTCACTTTACCGGAAAGGGCTTGGGAAACGTTAGCGGCAGGGCTGTTGAGCAACTCCTTGTTGGAAATCTGGGAGATGGCACCTACCACGCTCTCTTTCTTCTGGTGGCCATAACCTACGACCACTACTTCTTCGATGGCCTGTGCGTCATC
This sequence comes from Prevotella sp. CAG:1320, assembly GCA_000435635.1. Classification (GTDB taxonomy): domain Bacteria; phylum Bacteroidota; class Bacteroidia; order Bacteroidales; family Bacteroidaceae; genus Prevotella; species Prevotella avicola. Next base: position 31,410 of record FR882151.1, read on the forward strand.
AAGCAACACGATGTGCAGTTGGCGTTGAGAGCCCACACGGATGTTCTGAGACTGGAAACCCACGTAAGTAACACGCAACGTAGCCTTCTCGCTGTTCACGTCTATCTTGAAGTTTCCATCGAAATCAGTCACCACGCCATTAGTGGTTCCCGCTTCCATAATGGTTGCGCCAATAATAGTCTCACCTGTATTGTCGACTACTTGACCGGTAATCGTTATCTTCCCACCCTCTTCCTGGGCTGACGCTCCTATGGAAAGGAGCATCAGCGAAAGGGTGAAGAATATTTTATGAAAAATACTATTGTTCATATTCTTGAATTTAAAGGTTATTTAACCAAGGGGACTTTCAAGTAACAATTGGCGGGATCCATGGTGTAATGTGAACCGTCGACTGTCAGGAACGCACGTATTGCTTGCGTTCCGTCACCACAAGTCTGATGATAGGTCTCGGTGAATACATGTCCATCTGTGCAAGTTGCGTTAGCGGCAAAGTTCACCTCTGCGCCAACCCGTTCGATGGTCATCTCCACTTGGGCGCCATTCATTTGTTGCGAGAAAGTAGAAACCCAATCTCCATCATAGCCTACAAGTCCTATATTGGCCGCATTGTATGAGGCATCGCCCCACCCATAATTATCGGAGCGCAATACAAAATACTCTGCATAACCTGCGCCATCACGCTCTGCGTCCGTAGTTACCACGGCCACCCAGTTATTCCATGTATTCGCACCACTGCCATAGTTAGTGAAATTCAGCACGAGCGTCTTTTCCACAGGAATGGTGAAATAATCAGTGAAGGCACCCCACCAAGCAGTAGAGTTATCTGCATTACCTACCTCTATAGTGCTCACGTTTACGTTCTCCTTGACGTAGCAGTTATCCCAGTTCATCACGAGATAAGAGGCATCCACAGCCAAGAATGCACGAATCACGTCGCTTTCCTCGCCACAAGGTGCGCTAAAGCTTTCTTGATATACCTTACCATTGGTGCAATGAGCCACAGCGGTCATAGTAACCTGGTTTCCTGCCCTGGCGATATCTATGTCTACAGTCGCTCCCTCCATGTCTTGACGGTATGTTGTCCATTCCGCATCATTAGTCGGGTATCCAACACTCGTCCAAGTGCCCAATGTATAGGAGTCACCCCAACCATAGAGATCGGAACGCAACACCAGGTACTCGACATAGCCAGCAGCAGCACGATCGGCATCGGTAGTAATGGCCAAATTCCAGTTATTCCAGTTGCCTTCGCCCGAAGTATGGTTTACAAATTGCAAATGAAGCGTATTGTTTGCGGGGATACGGAAATAGTTACTCCACTCTGTCCACCATGCGGAAGAGCAATCCGGAGCGCCAATCTCATTGATTGGTTCGCCAATGATGTACTCAAAGTTATCGCCTGCGCCACCACCTCCCTTGTTGGGCATAGCCCAGTCGCTGGCAATCATCTGGTTGCGGATAAACTTCACGTCGTCTACCCACATCTCGCTCATGTTCACGTCGTCATCACCGGCTCCCTTACCTATATATATATTAGGTGCGGTGTTGAGAAAGTCAATCAAGGTCTTGTAAGAGAAAGTGGTGGACTCAACGCCGGAGGGAGTTGCGCCAGAGAGGCTCTTGTTGCCGTCCACGTAAAGCTGGTAGCCCTCTTCAGAGATTTGCAAGGCCACGAAGTGCCATCCGCCAGCGGGCAAGATACCCGTCTTGTAAGTAGCAGGGTCGTTCTCATTGAGATTCAAGGACTCCAGATTGCCTGGCTTAGTGTACCTCAACTGGCCATTGGCAGTAAGATAGAAGCGTTCAGCTCCTGCCTCGCCACTGCCAAAGGCAAGGACAGCCCCCGTGAGGTCATCCTCCACGGCAGGCTCTTCACCTTCCGCGACTTCTTGAGGAATGCCCGCGGTCTTCAACCAGAACGTGATGGCCGCTCCATTCTGCAGCTTCACGCCATTGAATGGATTCGCCATCACCGCATAGCCGTTGGCATCGAGGTGAAGGACATTACTTCCGAGGTCAGCGTCTTCCACAGCCTCACACACATCGGCCTTGTCGGTGATGTCTCCCAAGTAAACGTCATCCGCACCATAATCAAAGGTGTAGGTGTTCACGACACTACGATCTGGGTACGTCTGGTTTCCCGCCTCGGGATCAGCATCACCCCAATCAGTACATGCCGTGAAGTTGAGAGCCAACAACACAGTACCGACACAAAGGAATAAAGATTTTAAAACCTTCATGATACTTGTTTGTTTTAGGTTAATAGTTAATACTTTTGGCTTAACGTTATGCCCGCGAATTTAAATAAATCCTAATCCGGGGTGGTGGATAAAACGCATTTTCGGGTATACAAATCGTGAAATTATCCACCTAAACACGAATTTCTACCACCCTGTCCACGTGTGTGCGCAAACAGATTTTAACAAAGAATATAACTCCAACACTATCGCGCACAGAGGGCGTAAAGGTTGATTTATGTCAATTTGAGGTGTATTTTTGGTTGCATCACCAAGCTTATCCATCCAGAAACGGCAAGAAAAGACATAAGCTCATATCAAGATAAGTTGTTTTGCCCATCAAAACAACTTATCTTCAAAAGCAAAACAACTTGTTTTCCGAGACAATTCAAGTTGTTTTGATGAGCAAAACAACTTATTTCCTTAGCCGAAAAAGCGAAGGCGGAGCCAACAACTTTACGCTTGGCATGGATTGGGACAGAAGAAACACATGCACCAGCCCTATATATACATATTATATATATACGCGCGCGCGAATAGATTAATCATCCATAGAAAGAAAACGCTATCCGCAAGCGACGCAACCAGCTGCGTGTTCCATGGCGCGATTTACGCAAAGCGCAGGGATAACGGGCCAGCAGAAAAACGGTGGGGCTATTCCAGGTTCAGTGGATTTTCAGTGGGGAATAATCAGTTCTTGCCTCGCGGTGCCCGGAATATGCGGAGGCGCTGTGGGCGACGCGCATGGAAAAGAGGAAGAATGAATAAATAAATCTTGACAAAACCAGGATGGGGCTGGAGACGGCTTGGGCGCGAGGGAAAACGCAACTAGTTACGTGGCCCCACGAAACTAGTTGCGATGGCCGGTGAAACTAGTTTCGTGACCCTTCGCAACTAGTTGCGTTTCCCGCCGCCTGTACATGGGCTGTCTGGGGCTTTCGTTCCCGCAAGAGCGTGGAAGTAGGATTTTTTGACATTCTCCCGTGCGCCACTTGTCGCCACCTTGGCATCTCCTGTTACCCCATGATATTCCCACTGAGCAGGATAACGCCTGGAATCCAAGAGAAAAATCCCCTGGCGTTTCGCTACACTTTATAAGACGAGGGAGAGAAGCCGTATTCCTTGGTGAAACACCGCGTGAAATACTTCGGGTCATTAAAGCCCACGCGGTAGGCAATCTCGGAAACATGGCGGTTGGCGGTATTGTCTTCCAACATCTTCTTGGCCACGCTCAGTCGATAGCTACGCATAAATTGGCTCACGGATGTTCCCGCCTCCGCATAGAGTTTCTTGTTGAGCGTAGCGCGGCTCATGTTCATGGCCGAGGCCAACTCCTGCACGCCAAACTCCGAGTTGTCATAGTTGGCCTCCATCACTTTCATCAGCACTTCCATGAAAGGCTTGATTTTGCGGGCCACGTCTTTCCTGTCCTCCTCGGCGATCTTGTCGCGGCTTTGGGTAAACAGTTTCTGGTTGTCCAGGATACTCTTGATGCGGAGTTGGAGTTTATCGGGTGCGTCACTCTCCATCAGCGCGGCTTGTATCGGGGTATAGAGCTTCTGCACTTCCCGTTGCCGTATTATCTCCAGCCTGCGTTTATAGAGATATGTTCCCAGGGCTATCAGCACCATGGCCAATAGCGTGAGGAACCACCAGCTCTTCCAGAAGTAGGGCGACACATGCACTCCGATGCTGGCATACTGCTCCTCGCCGCTGAGTCCGCAATTGTATTTCACTTCAAACTCGTAATCTCCCGAGGGCAAGGCAGTGTAGCGCACACTATGCTCACCCGAGGGCAATTGCGTCCATTCCTCTTCAAAGCCTTTCATGCGATAGCTGTAAGTGCCATGCATCTCTGAGCCATAGTTCAAGGCAGAGAAATCTATGGTAAACGAGCGATTGCTCTCCCCCAAGTTGACGCGCTTGGCGATGGAGATGTCCTGGTCCAAGTATTTCCCGGCATTCACCTCTTGGTTGTCCACGATCAATCGGGTAAAGGTAAGCTTTCCATGCCCTATCCCCTTGATGTCAATGCCCTTGACTTCCGTGAGCCCTTGCTCTGAGCCCAGGTAAATAGTGCCATTGGGCGAGATGGCGGCACTGTTGTAATAAAACTGCGCGCAGGCCAATCCGTCATTTTCACCATAATTGGTGATGGCCCCCGTCTTGGTGTTGTACACAGAAAGACCGTTTTCGGTCGTTATCCAGAGCAGTCCCCTCTGGTCTGCCACGATACCTCTCACCATGTTATTGGCCAAGCCATGGTTGATTGTGATATTATGGAATCTCGGTTCACCGCCCTTTCCCCGTTCCATGCGGTAAAGGCCATAACCTCCGCTACCCAGCCACAGGGTACCGTCAGCAGTCTGGCAAAAGGCCGTGATTTTCTCTTGCACGCCGCTTTTAGGGTCGTCCAGTTTCGTGCGGTAATGCTTCCAGTCGAATTTTCCCTTGATTTTGCGCTTCAGGTTGACTCTCACCACGCCCTCCAGGCATCCCATCCAAAGCTCACCGTCCTTGGTCACCAAGCTGCCTATGCATCCTCTTATCTCCCTACAGCCCTCAAAGGGGTCCATCATCCGCCTGCCGCGGAAGTCGTAAAAGAAAAGACCGTCGTTGGTACCTATCCAAAGACCGTCGTTGATAGAATCGTAAGCCAAGGCACCCACAAAGCGAGTCAATCTGCGATAAGTCTCGTCCATGGCCAGGGGCGTAATCTCTCCCGGACGATTGAGCGGCATATAGTTGACTCCTTGCGCCCACGTGCCTATCCATAACCCTCCTTTTTTATCGGCCGCCAAAGCCGCCACGCTGTTATGGGAAAGTCCGCTGTTCTGGGTAGTGTAATGGGTAAACAGCCCACTGCCAGGCTCCTTGCGATTGAGGCCGCCCTCTACGGTGCCCACCCACAGCGTGCCGTCAGGCTCCACGTACATGGCATTCACGGCATTGCGGGAGAGGGAGCCAGGCTGGCTGTCTTGATGCGTATAGTTCACCAATTCCAACTGGCGGGGAGTAAGCTTCACGATGCCGCCCGACTCAGTGCCTACCCAGATCTGTCCGTGCTGGCAGAAAACGCAATTCACGAAGTTGCTGCTCAAGCGGTTTACGGGACTCAAGGTGTTCCATTGCGTAATATGCCCGCCATGCCTGACATCCAAAAGGGAGATTCCTCCCAAAGTGCCAACCATCAACCTGCCGTCAGGCGCGACGGCCAAGGTGCTGACAAAGCTGTGCAACAACCCCGACGAAGCATCCCACCTGCGGCCGTCGCTGCAGAAAAGCCCCTCGTTGCTGGCAAACCACGTCTGTCCGCCAAAGCGCAATATGCAAGTGAGAAACCTGCCCGTAGTCTCCGGGTAAAGAGAAGAGAGATTCCTGGCCAGCAGCTTTCCTCCGTGCGGTGTGATTTGCCATAGCTTGGAGTCATAATGAGTCCACACGGAACCATCACCATTCACGTCGCAAAGCGCGATGTCGGGCGTATTGGAAGTCACGGGGCATTCCTCTATGCCCGTAATAACACCCTGCTCATCCATCAGCAGCCTGCGGATATATCGCTTGGTGGCTATCCAAAGCACGCCTTTGCTATCCAGGTAGTTCCTCATGCCTGGCTCGTTGAGGGCGCGCTCCAATCGCTGGCCCAGCTGAGGAGTCTTCGTGGGTGGGACAATTATCGTCATGGTGCGCAGGTCTATCACCTGGGTGCACTCATCGAAACTTACCCAAAGACGCTTATACGGGTCTTCCACGACATTGCGGCAAGAGTTGCTACGCATGGAGAGACCTTGTCCTCCCGCGTACATATAGCGGTAGCCATAACCATCATAACGCGCCAGCCCGCCGCCCTGCGTGCAAATCCACACAAAGCCTTGGCTGTCTTCATAGATATCATCCACGAAGTTTGCGGGCAAACCCGTACTCATATCCAAGTAAGCCAAACTGTATTCCCCTATCGGCCTTGCCGTTGCCGAAACGGCCATGGTAAGCAAAGCCCACAACAGGCATCCTGTCCTGCGCGCGAAATTATTCATACACCCGTCCTTCCAATGTCTTTCACGAACGCAAATATACAAAAAAAATGTTACATGATAAACTCGCGCGCGAAAATTACCCATATTTTTTCGCCAAGGAATTTGTTTCCCGCGTTTTTTGCGTATATTCGCGTAAACATGCCCCCTGCCATGAACATGACAAAGAAATACCTACTCACCATGACGGCCGCCTGGACGCTAGCCATCATTCCTGCCCTGTCGGCCCCACGGATAACCGATAACCGCTCCATTTCCCATTCCGACACCCTGCGAAACCGTCCGCGGGTCGCCGTGGTATTGTCGGGGGGAGGGGCCAAAGGCATGGCACACATTGGCGTACTCAAGGTATTGGAACGGGCGGGTATTCCCGTGGACATTATCACTGGCACTTCCATGGGCTCCATTGTTGGCGCGCTCTATGCCGTAGGCTGGAACGCGGAAAGGCTGGATTCGCTCGTCAGGGGACAAGACTGGAGTTTTTTGCTCTCCGATCGGGACGATTATTACTCGCAAAACCTGCTCAACCGTGACCGGCAAGCCACTTACTTTCTCTCCAAGGCCATCACGCTGCAGAAAGGAAAAGTGGGAAATGAGGCCGGAGGACTGGTAGAGGGAAAGAACCTGAAGAAGCTATTCACCCACCTGACGGCAGGCTACGCGGACTCCATGGACTTCCGACAGTTGCCCATCCCCTATGCTTGCGTGGCCACAGACATCGTGGACTACTCGGAATACGTATTCCACTCAGGCACACTGCCCGAGGCCATGCGCTCCAGCATGGCCATTCCCGCCGTGTTTACCCCTGTGCGCATCGGCCAGCACGTATTGGTGGACGGCGGACTGCGTAACAACTATCCCGCCGATATAGCCCGGGAAATGGGAGCGGACTACATCATCGGCTCCACGGTGCAAGCCCCCGAGCGTTCGGCTGAGGATTTGCTCACGGGCAGCGGCATACTGGGACATATCATTGACGTGAACTGCAAGAACAAGTTCGAGGAAAACATCGCCATCACGGACGTGCCGATATGGACAAACACCAAAGGCTTCAGCGCGGCCAGTTTCAGCGAGGCAGCCATCGACAGCCTGATAAAACTGGGGGAGAAAGCCGCCATGGCCCATTGGGAAGAGCTTTTGGCGCTGAAACGAAAAATGGGACTTACCGAGGATTATTCCCCCTCCAGACCCACTTTGCGAGCGGAAGCCGCCCTGCCACTCGACTTCAGCGACGAGGCGGAAGAGGCCCGCCCCGCACATGACATCTTGCGGGGAAGCATCGCGCTACGTTTCGACAGCGAGGAAAAAGTGGCCGCGCAGCTCAACGGAGTCTACTCCTCGTCACGGAGACCCATAGACGCTGAGCTGACCATCAGGCTGGGGCAACGATTCGTGAGCACCGCTTCCGTCAGGTGGAAACCCAAGCGATTTGCCTTGTTGGGACTGACCTACAGCTATGAATACAATGATTTGGACATCCATGATGAGGGAATCCGCAGTTTCAGCTTCACCTACAACCGCCACCACGCCCATCTAGGCATCATCGGGGCAAGCATCCGCAACCTGGCGTTCGACGCCAACATCGCATGGGACTATTATCATGTGGGGCGCTTGCTGGCCTCCGACCCATCCACAAGCGCACGCCCTTTCAAGGATGAACACTTCTTCAGCTATCACGCACAATTGCGTTACGACTCCGAAGACATGCCCGTATTCCCCTCCCGCGGAGCGAAATTCCAAGCGGAGTACGCCTACTTCACCGATGACTTCGCCTCCTACCAAGGGCATAGCGGCTTCAGTGAACTGAGAGGACATTGGCGCATGTCATTTCCCGTCAGCTCCAAGTTTACCATCAGGCCCATGGTGTACGGGCGTATGCTCTTTGGCGGCGAGATTCCTATAGTACGAAGCAACTGCCTTGGAGGCTATTGGTTCGGCCACTTGGTAGAGCAGCAGATGCCTTTCGCTGGCGTGGTGAGCCTTGAAGACATGCAACGCCATTTCTTGGCGGGAAGTGTCACGGGACAATTCCGCCTTTTCCGCAACCACTATGTGCTTGGCAACGCCTCTTTGGGCTTCCACTCCGAGAAACCAAGAGATTTGCTGAGCGAAAAACCATACATTGGCGGTGAACTGGCCTATTTCTATCACACGATGTTCGGCCCGCTGGGAGCCTCCGTGGGATACAGTAACTTGACTGACAAAGTGGCATTCTACGTCAACCTGGGCTTTGAGTTCTGACCCTCTGGTGCATCCTTCGCAAGACGGTTCTCTGGCACACCCGCAGGGGGCAAAGCCTTTCCTCCCTTCTAACACACACTAACTAAAATCGGTTTAAAGCCTATCAAAGTCCTTTTAAGGCTATTATAAACCGCATTCCACGTCGTGAAATATGTATTCCACGTCGTGGAATAGCTGTTTCACGTCGTGGAATAGCTATTTCACGACGTGGAACAGATTTAAGAGTAGTACAACTTCAAGTTTATAGCAGTTTAAACCGATTTTATATAGCGTGTGCTTGAGGGAATCCTAAAAGCCAAGGAATAATGTCATGGCAATACCACCTGCCGGCGATGTACACATCGCCGCTACAATTTTATGGTCAACACGATTCGCGAGGATACGTGCCTGCCGAGACGCAAGCAAGCAGAAAACAAGCGATGGGAACCTCTAATCACCCGTAGCGACGATGTGTACATCGTCGGCAAGCAAGTTTGCACACTGCGGGGGTACGGCATAAACTTGTTACCTTGCGGATTGCCGAGACACGAATACACGTTCATTACGATTCTTGCTTGTATGTATCTTTCCCCATCGCCTTTCATTAAGCCCGCATTAAAATAACATGAATGGATGATGGATATATTCTTTTTTTTATTACATTTGCAAAAAATATTCGGTTTCATGGTTAGACTACTTACTGTCATAGTCGCGTGTTTCTTATCGCTCACGATAATGTCACAAGGAGACTTGCCTTGTGAAAACAAGAAATCGCTCATAATCAAATTAAGCCACATTTGCAGGTATCCCGCAAAACTCCAAGATGGTAATCAAGAAGCGTTTGTCGCCATAGAGTACAAAACTAATAAAGATGGCAAGATAACAAAAAGAAGGCTCGTTTTCTGCAATAACAGGAAATTCAGGAAAACTACATTGAGAGCATTTGACAGTTTTAAAAACATTCAAATGAGCACGGCAGAGAAAACCGACACCATTTATTTCCAATATAAAATACAGGGTTCTTCCACTCCCATTCACCCTCTAACAGACATCACCGTGATAGGCTATGGCTCTGCCGACCAACCTACGTTAATGAAATGATCCTTGGGAATAGGGTCTGCTCACCAAAAGAGCCATATCTATTTGCTTGAAAATCGTGAGTTCGAAGAATTATATAAAGGAAAGACGCTATCACCTCCAATGTAGTAGCGCATATTTGCGTCTCGCCAAGCAGGATTGTCAATACTTATGTGACTTATCGCCGAGCAATCTCACTTGCCGGCGATGTACACATCGCCGCTACAAATTCATGGTCTACACGATTCACGAGGAAACGTGGGACTGAAGAAATATCATGGTAAACAGTTGGGAAGAGAAGGGCTTCGAAGAAGTCCAGGTATACTTAACCGCATGTGGGAAGCCTCGAAGAGGTTTCCCGCTTGCGGATAATGGGGCATCCACACATCCTATGGGGCCTCGAAGAGGTCCAGCCGCCCCAGTACTGCTTGGCAGATATTCACGTCGGGTATTCCTGGACCTCTTCGAGAAGAGATACCCTCAGTTAAGCATGCCCGGACTTCTTCGAAGCCCTTTTCCTCACCTTTGTGGTATCAATTACCGAGCACAATATTTCCACCACACTTATATTTCTGACGACAGCACCTGCCATGACTTGGTGCGGAGCTAACGCTTCAGGAAAAACCTGACCAGCAGGAAATTGACGGGCACGCAGACGCAAAACATGGGAATGGGAGCCCACTGCTTGCTGATGCCCAACAACAAGAAGAGGTTAAGCGTAAGCATTTGCAGGGAGTAATTGACCACGTGGCTGAAGAGAAAACCCGCACCACGGCGGGCATTGGCCTTCACCCGAAAAGTGAAACGGGTGGAAGCGATGAAATTGTAAATGAAACTCACCACGTAGCCTATGGTCATGGCCACGGTGGAGAGCGTATGCGTGCCAGCCTCTACGTCCCAATGGATGGCCAAGCGAAGCAGCAACCAGTAAATGAAATACTGTAGGAGCGTAGCGGTGACACCCACGATGCCGAAGCGCACTACCTCGCCTAGTTGTTGGCGACGCTTATCGCCTAAATGGTTTATAATGTCCTTCATCGGCATAACTCAACAATTCCCTGTCGCCACGGCTGTCGCCATAGGCAATAATAAAGTATCGCTCACGGGGAGCGGACAATATCGCCCGCAGGCGATTGACTTTCTCGGAGCCATAGCAGTTGGCGGTAAGGAAACGCCCTGTGAGCAGGCCATCCCTTGTTTCCACTTGCGTACACAGGAAAACAATGTCCTTTCCATCGTCCATCGCCTCGAAAAAGGGGCGCACCCAGTTCTCCACGCTCGCGCTGATGACCACCACCCTGTTTCCGCCAGCCAACAAGGAATGAAGAGAAGTCCTGGCCCGTGGTCTTATCAGATGTCCATCGCTGGCGGCAAAGTCACGGCAATGGCGATTGAACTCCTCCAAAGACATGCCCCTAAACAAATGGGAGAACACCCGCTGCTTCACCACCCAATTGGGATAGAGCCTCAACTTCATGGCCACTAGCTGGGGACTGAACCGCAAGAGCGTCATGAACAACTTAAACCCTCCATGTACGTAGGCGATAAAAGCCAAGAGCGTGTCATGGCTGGTCAGCGTACCATCAAAGTCGAAGCAATAGAGCCGTTTCTTATCCATTGTATTCATTGACTACAACACATATATCACCAAGGCAAACGACAACGCCCAGGCCAAGATGATAAGTTGAATGGTACGGTCATGCGTCACTACTTGCGTGGGGTCTCCGCTCTTGCGGTCAACCACGGCTATCTGGATATAACGCAACAGGCCCAAAAGCACGAAGATAGTCGTAAGATAAAGATAGGGAGACTGGAAACGATTCACCACCTCAGGACTGACGGTATACATCACATAGCACACCAAAGTGACCGAAGCGGTAATGGTAATGGCCTGGTTGATGAACACCAGGTTGTAACGACTTGTGTTCTTTCGGGGCGCTTTCCCTGTCTCGTTCATGCGCCAGACATCATCATGCCTCTTGGCGAAAGCCATGAAGAGCGCCACGAGAAAAGTCATGAGCACCAGCCAATGACTAGGCACTACACCCGTGGCCTCGCCACCTGCCAAGATGCGTAACACAAAGCCAAAGGAAACCACGCACACATCAAGAATGGAATACAGCTTTAACACCAAGCAATAAGCGATATTCAGCAGCCAATAGAGAACGATCACCACCATCACGTTCCACCCGTGGGCAGGCAGCAAAAGCAACGAGGCCATGGAAAGAATGAACAACACTGCCATCAAGATATAACCCTGACGGATAGAGACTTGCCCCGAGGCAATGGGACGATGGCACTTCTCGGGGTGCTGGCGGTCTGCCTCCATGTCGATGATGTCATTGAGACAATAGATGGATGAGGCGGCGAGGCAAAACGCCACGAAAGTGACAAAGGCCGAAAGCAAATCGGAAGCCACCATCAAATTGCCCCCAAAAAACATAGGCATGAATACGAAAAAATTCTTAATCCATTGCTTGGGGCGTATGAGGGAAAACATTTTCATCATTTTCATTTCTTGAATGAGAAGATTAACGCAAAGAAGCGGGCAAACAGGCCGTAAGACGCCCACGCACAAACGCCATGGCCTTGCTCAACAGCCAAGCCGCGGGCAACGTGATAACCGCACAGGAGAGGAAAGTAGGCCAATAAGTCCAACCCAACGGCTCAAGATAAGCCAACACGAAATGGCTATGTATCAGATAGGCCTCCAGGCTCAAGGCACCCACAAAACCGAGCGCATTGTTACACCACTGAGGCAAACGGCGAAACACCCTATTAAGCACCAGCACCGAAGTCACCGTCAAGGGAATATAAAGCATGCGCTCGATAAAAAGGGGAAATTCACCATGGCGCACTTGTTCCAAGAAGACGCAAGAGGCCAACGTCATAACGAAGAGCAAAAGAATCATCCAAATGCCCGCGCCATCCACGGTAGCCTTGCGACGCACCATCTCTCCCATGTTGATGCCAATAAAAAAGATGGGCACCCGACTCCAAAAAATCTCCAGGTGTCCTACCGCTTGATGGATAGGCGTAACCCACTGCACGAGCACACACCACACGACCATGGCCACAGGCAACCAACGATAGATGGGATGACGACGTATCAACTCCATGTAAGCGGGAGCGAAAAGATAAAGCATCATCGTAGCGGGAATATACCAGAAAGTCAGCTCATCGTGCAACCAGAAATCCCAGTTAATGGTGATATCGAGTACCAAGTCGAGCCAGGCAAACCAATCACCGCCATGAAAACGGGGAATATAATAAAGGCACGCTATCAAAAGCCACGCGGGATAGACACGCAAATAACGCCGCATGAGAAAATGGCGGAAAGAAGGGGTCTTCATCCAAGAAAACCATAGACCCACACCGCTGAGAAACAAGAATATGTCCACCCCGATATTACCCATACGGCGCAAGCCAAAGAAAGGGTCAAAACGTGGCAAACCTACATGGAAAAGAATGATGATAAGCATGGCGACACCCATCTGTTGCGCCCGGAAACGACTGATGTTGGCCAATTCTATGTCTTTGATGTTCAATCTCATTTCATCGAAGGATTAGGAATACGTTTCATCAGTTGCATGAAAACCCACGCCAAACAGAGGCTGGCAATGACATAGAGCAGAAGCCCCGTGTAAGTATCCCCTTGCCTGCTGATGGGAATGAATATCTTGCGGGTAATGGGATGGCACACAAAAAGTGCCGCGCTAATGCTACCCAACCACTCTAAACCCCAAGAGCAGGAGCGGACAAAACGAGACGATGCCGCGTCGGTAAGCAATTTGACAAGGCCTATACAGCTGGCGCAAACCATCACAGGCACAAATGTCCAGGTGACAAAGCCGAGGCTCATCAGATATACCAGCACCAAGGAAACCACGAAAAGACAGGCATCCCACTGCACTTGGCTACCTGGCCCTCGCCAAGAGAGCACATACCGCTCATAGCGAGCCGCCAGCAATCCCATACCAAAGGGCAACATGCCTCCCATGAAGTTATACCGATATCTATTGAGAGACTCGCTTTCAGGGGAAAGACAGAGTTGCAAGGCTACACACAACACCATCAAAGCCACCGTCACTCCCCAATGGCGACGATAAAGTAAAAGGCGGTAGACGATATACAACTGTAGCATCAAGCCGAAAAACCAATAAGGACCAGGCCATATCTGGCGGTCGGGGGTGGGCAAGAGATTGTTGAACATGCCCAGTTGGGCCACTATCTTCAGCACGTCATAATGCCAGCGACCAGGCGTGATAGCGTCAACCATGGTGAAAGCCACAAAGCCCACTATCATCATCTTGAAGAGCTTAAGGAAGTGGTAACGCAGAAAACGGAACGTCCCTGTCCCCCTCTCCCTGAGAGAAACATTTTCATGCGCGACGGGCATGGAAGGCATGACTCGTTCATATTTTTTCACCAGTCCGTAAGCACTCAGGAAAAGAAAAACGGGTACGCCATAATGGCCAAAGAAAGAGAGCAGGTGCAGCAACAAATTCGCGTCGGGATGTATCAACACCTGGTTAAACCAGTCAACATTACGCTGAAAGAACTGATACTCATTCTCCTTGACGATGGGGCCAAGCCAATGGGCATAATTATGCAGGAAAATACCCGCGATTGCCAAGCCTCGCAAGGCATTGCACTCCGCCCTAGACAACAACTCCTCTTTCATAGCTTCTTGCCTTTTTGACGCAGATGTTCATCCCTGAGTTTGTCGTAATCGGTCTTTCCCTTCAATATCCTAGGCCGTTTCTCGTCATACTTGGGGCTCAATATATTATAACGCTCCTGATACCACGGAGTATGGATGCCCGCCAAATAAAGCAACAAATGGGGCAGAGCGTCTGTCATGTAGCGGCGGTTACGCGCAGCCACTATCTGTTGGTATATTTCCGGATGGTTCTTGATATAGGTATGGGAACAATATATCCAGAAAGGCACCTCAAACTCATAGTGGGCCAAAGGCCAATCTATCTCGGCCGAATGGTTGCGGCAGATGAAACCGCGGTTCTCCTCATAGCATTCCTCCCCATGATCCGGCATATAGATGACAATAGCGTCTTGGTCGCTATAGCGCTTGATAATCTGGTAGACCACGGAGTCATTATAGAGAGTGGCATTATCATAATAACTAAGCACCTGACGCTGGCGCGCGGACAATTCCGGACGTTCCTCCTCGTATTGGCTTGCCCAAAAATGTGACTGTTCACGAGGATAGCGTTGGCGATAGTTCACATGCTGCCCTATCAAATGGAAAATGGTGAGATTATGTTTCCCCTCTTCCTTACGCCAATTCCGATCATAGTCCTCCAATAACTGGGCATCATACGTGAAAAGCTGTGTATTACGAGTATCAAACTGCAAGTCGCTTAGCTCCGGGTCATTGAGGAAGAAGCCGCCACTGAAGTCATAGACTGCCTGTTTGGCCTTAGGCAAGTATTGATTGGTAAGGAAAGTGACATGATAGCCCGCCTTTCGGAAAAGCTCGGGAAAGAGCGGATAGTCACACCATTCTCCCTTCTGGCCTATCACATGGGTGGAAAACACATTCTTGAACACGAAGCTGGTAAGGTTCCAGCAAGAAACCACATCGGTGAAAGGCACTAAAAGCCCCGTCTTTTGCAAAGCCACCTGCCATGGAGTGGTTTCCTTGAAATAGCCATAAAGCTGGGAATGGTTTTTGGCGAAACTTTCTCCTATGATAAGCACTATCTGTGGCGAACGATACGAACAACTATCCACAGTTACTTTTTGTGCCGTCTCGAAAAGCACTTCAATTTGCTTTGCCGCCAAGGAATTGGCATAGAGACTAAACGCCAAGCGATGAACTGGCGTATAGAGAACGGCATGATGGGCATCCGTAAGAATGTGCTCCACCTCCCCGATATTAGAACCTGTCATCAGTTTGTGAGTGGCGACCTTGTTGGACCAGCCTAACCATACGGCCAAGACAATAATCACCAAAGTGAAAAAGCCCAAAACGGGACGAGCCACATCGACAATCTCTTTGCGTAAGCGGACGTGAGAAAGAAAAATCTTGTGAATGAAGAACAGGGCTATATGCACCAAGATGAGCAAAAGCACCCAACCTACATCACTGAAGATGACATTGGGGGAAAGACAAGAAGAAAGAAAGTCGCCCGCTTCTCGCGTATTAGTCTCTCCCACCAGCATCAGCATGGAAGGGTTGAGCGTGGAGTCAAAACTCACAAAACAATACAAATCGGCCAAGGCCGTGAAGTATAGCAATATATAAAGAGGTATGCGCAACCAAAACCTCACCTTACGGGGAATCAAGGCCAACACCACACATACCAAATAAATGTCAAGGAAAAGCTCGACAAAAAGATTATCATACAACTCGCCATTGCGGGGCAAAGTACAAACAGCGCTAATCACGCCGAGCAAATACATGAAGACAAAGAAGTTGGGATTTCGCCTAATAGGCTCAAACAACCAGCCCAACACGCTTCCGATGGGATTTCTCTTTCTCATGTCTTATCTATTTTATGTTCTTATAATAGCTTATTACGTCTCGTTCTATCGCTGGCGGCACCATACCCGTGATGGAGAGACCAGAACGCACCCGCTGCCTGACCTGCGTACTGCTGATATCTATCAAGGGGGTGGGCGCCAAAGTCACTCCCTTAGGCAAACTTTCTGGAATTATTTCTGTCCCTTTGCGAGGATAAACCAGCAACCTGAATGTCCGCAATATATCCTCATGACGATACCAATTGGGGAAAATCCGCCAGTTATCACTACCTATAAGCAACACCCAATCCACCAAAGGATAGCGTTCTCGCAAAACCTGCAATGTATTCCATGTATAAGAAGGACGGGGAAGATGAAACTCCAAGTCACACACTCGCAAGCCCCGCTCGCCCTCTACAGCTTTTTGCGCCAAGCGCAAACGTATCTCATCAGACAACAATTGACCACTATCGGCTTTCAATGGATTAAGCGGCGACACCATCAGCCACACCTCATCCAAAAGATGTCTCCCGAGAAGTTGGCGGGCCAATGTGACATGACCCATGTGGATGGGGTTAAAGCTTCCACCATATATCCCAATGGTCTTGCGCTCCATACTTTCCACACCTTTATATTCTAGTCATCAAGGAAATCTTTTACCAAGCGATAAACTTCTTGCTCCGCGGTCTCCAAGTCATCATTTACAACAACCTTGTCAAATCGCGGGGCAAATGAAAGCTCATAGTCGGCTTTGGCCAATCTTTGCTCTATCACCTCGGGAGCGTCAGTAGCCCTGCCTTCTAACCGTTTGCGCAGTTCTTCCAACGAGGGAGGTTGAATAAAGAGGCTCAAAGCCCGCTCTCCATAAAAACGCTTGATATTGAGCGCGCCTTTCACGTCCACGTCGAAGACCACCGTCTGGCCTGCCTCCAATTGGCGTTCCACTTGTGATTTCAGCGTGCCATAGAAACGGTCGGCATATACCTCCTCATATTCCAGGAACTCTCCCCGGGCTATCTTCTCGCGGAACTCCTCGGGGGAGATGAAGAAGTATTCCACGCCATCACGCTCCGTACCGCGAGGCGCACGACTCGTGCAACTCACCGAGAAGGCCAAGCGCAACTCTGGATGTTCACGCATAAGCCAATTCACTATCGTACTTTTCCCCGACCCCGAAGGGGCACTGAATACCAAGAGTTTGTTCGCCATCTTACAATACGTTGAGTACTTGCTCCTTGATTTGCTCCAATTCGTCTTTCATCTTGACCACGATGTTCTGCATCTCGGCCTGGTTGCTCTTCGAACCCGTGGTGTTAATCTCACGCCCCATCTCTTGCGCTATAAAGCCAAGTTTCTTGCCTACACCACGTCCCGTTTCCTCCATGGTCTCACGGAAATATTTCAGGTGGTTGGCAAGACGTTGCTTTTCTTCGCTGATATCAAGCTTCTCTATATAATAAATAAGCTCTTGCTCCAAACGGCTCTTGTCATAATCCACCTCAGGTATCTTTTCCAAACTCTTTACGATATTCGAGCGAATCTTTTCCACCCGAGATTTCTCTAAAGGCTCAAGACTGACGAGTAAACGCTCTATGTTGTCTAATTTCTCATGGAATTTCTTGGCTAACGCCACACCTTCCTGCTTGCGGAAAGCTATCAAATTATCCAGTGCCTCCTGGATGGCCTGCGCCACCACATTCCATTCCTCCTCCGCCAGCTCTTCCACATCTGCCTTAGCCAATACATCTGGCATACGCAACAAAGAAGCATACCAATCTGTCGGCTCAGGAATACCTGTCTTCTGGGAAATCGCCTTCAATTGCCTGTAATAGTTGTCCACCAACGCCTCGTTGATTGGGGTTGCACTCACAGCCTCATCTTTCTCTATCCAAATGGAAAAATCTATTTTACCTCGTTCCAGCCTTTGGGAAAGGGTCTTGCGGATGTCCATTTCTTTCTCTCTGTATAAAGGGGCAATCCTAGTGGAGAGATCCAAAGACTTACCGTTCAGCGATCTCACTTCAACATTTATCTTCTTCTCGTTATAAGTGAGCACTGCCTTTCCGAAGCCGGTCATTGACTGTATCATAGTTTCTTTCGCGTTAAATTTCTGCAAAAGTACAAAAAAATACGGGAAAATAAGTAACTTTGCACTTTATTTAATTAGTTATTTGTTTTTTATGGCGATTGTCAATATAGAAACAAGCACACAAATATGTTCGGTAGCGGTGAGCCACCATGGGACGTGCGTCTTCAACAAGGAAGACCATAGCGGACCAAACCACGCTGTCAGCCTGGGTACATTCATTGACGAGGCTTTGGCTTTTTTGGACAACAACGACTTGAGGCTTGACGCGGTAGCGGTAAGTTGCGGTCCTGGTTCCTACACGGGGCTGCGCATTGGCGTAAGCATGGCAAAAGGCATTTGCTATGGCCGTTCCGTAAAACTGATTGGCATCCCTACGCTAGAAATATTAGCAGTGCCGGTTCTGTTGAGCGACATGGAAATGGAAGACAACGCATTGATAGTGCCCATGCTCGACGCACGCAGAATGGAAGTCTATGCCCAAGTGCTGGACAGGGGACTGCGAGAAATAAGGCCTATCCAAGCAGATGTCGTGGACGAGCATACCTATCAGGAATACCTGGAGCAAGGCCCTGTCTACTTCTTCGGCAATGGCGCGGAGAAATGCATGGAAACCATACAACATCCCAATGCCCATTTCATCAAAGGCATAAAACCATTGGCCAAAAACATGTTCCCCTTGGCAGAAAAGAGACTGGCGCAAGGTAAATTTGAGGATGTGGCCTACTTCGTGCCTTTCTACCTGAAAGATTTCATCGCCAAGACACCAAGAAAATTATTATAACACGAAACATGAATATAGAAGGACTGGATTACAATACGCTACGCGACCGGTTGATATTACCAGAATATGGACGGGAAGTGCAAAAGATGGTAGAATACGCCATCACCATTCCTGACAGGGAAGAACGACTGAAGTGCGCAAAGTCCATTATTTCCATTATGGACAGAATGTCTCCAGAAGGAAAGAACACAGAAGACCATGAGCGCAAGCTATGGGATCACCTGGCCATCATGAGCAACTTCCAGCTGGACATAGACTACCCTTATGACGTGAGTGAAGCCACCAGCATGGCAAAGAAGCCCAGCCCCATCCCCTACCCTATGTGCAAAATACCCGTGCGCCATTATGGGGTCTTGGTGTTTGAGCTTTTCGAGAAGCTGAAGTCCATGTCTCCTGGCGAGGAGCGCGATGAACTGGCAAAGATTACCGCCAACCAAATGAAACGCGACCTATACATGTGGAGCCACGGGGCAGCCGATGACGAAAAGGTAGCCTCCGACTTGGCTCGTTTCACAGACGGGAAAATACAGCTAGACTTGGAAACTTTCAAGTTTGACAAGATAGTGGAAACCGAGACAGCCTCCAAGAACAAGAAGAAAAAATAAGCCTATGGAGTCATTCATCATAGAGGGTGGGCATCCTTTATCGGGAACCATCCACCCCCAAGGCGCGAAAAACGAGGCACTGGAAGTAATATGCGCCGCCATATTGACCAGTGAGCCTGTGCGCATCAAAAACGTGCCTGACATCCTGGACGTGAACAACCTCATCAAGCTATTGCAGGATATTGGAGTGAAAGTGACCCGCAATGGCAGGCATGACTACACTTTTCAAAGTGATGAATTGGACTTAACCTACCTGGACAGCATAGATTTCGTGCGCAAGTGTGCCTCATTAAGGGGCAGCGTACTGATGTTTGGTCCATTGTTGGGGCGCTTTGGCAGGGCTACCATCTCCAAACCTGGAGGCGACAAGATTGGGCGTCGCAGGCTTGACACCCATTTTTTGGGTTTCAAGTATCTTGGCGCGAACTTCGTACATGATAGTACCCGTGATGTTTACCAGATAGAAGGTCATCATTTGAAAGGATGCTACATGTTACTGGACGAAGCCTCCATTACCGGAACGGCCAATATCATTATGGCAGCGGTATTGACCGAAGGCACCACCACCATCTATAACGCCGCGTGCGAGCCCTATATCCAACAACTCTGCCATTTGCTCAACGCTATGGGCGCACGTATCAGCGGCATAGGCAGCAACTTGTTGACCATCGTAGGGGTAAAACAATTACATGGCGCGACCCACACCATATTGCCCGACATGATAGAGGTAGGGTCTTTCATTGGCATGGCCGCCATGTGCGGGCAAGGAATCAGAGTGAAAGACGTTTCCGTGCGCAACCTGGGAATCATTCCCGACTCATTCCGCCGATTGGGCGTGCAGATAGAAGTGGAAGGAGACGACCTCTTCATTCCAGCGCAAGACCATTATGAAATAGCCTCATTCATAGACGGCACCATCATGACATTGTCTGACGCGCCATGGCCTGGGCTTACGCCAGACTTGCTTTCTGTCCTGCTGGTAGTGGCCACACAGGCGAGAGGCAGCGTACTCTTCCACCAAAAGATGTTCGAGAGTCGCCTCTTTTTCGTGGACAAACTGATAGACATGGGGGCGCAAATCATCCTCTGTGACCCCCATCGTGCAGTGGTAGTGGGGCATGACCACCAAAAGAAACTGAGGGCGGGCAGGATGACCAGTCCCGATATCCGTGCGGGTATCGCGCTGCTAATAGCGGCCATGAGCGCAGACGGCACCAGCCGCATCGCCAACATCGCCCAAATAGACCGAGGATACGAAGACATAGAGAACCGGCTCAACCAATTAGGAGCCAAGATTGTTCGTGTAGATGATTAAGCCAGAGGACGTATACAAAATAGGGAAACTCGGGAAACCACACGGGGTAAAAGGTGAAATATCATTTATGTTTGACGATGACGTGTTCGACGCCACCGACTGCGACTATCTCGTGCTGGACATGGAAGGCATCTTGGTGCCTTTCTTCCTGGAGGAATACCGCTTCAAGAGCAATGAGACCGCACTGGTGAAATTTGAGGGCATCGACAGCCAGGAGCGGGCCAGGGAGTTAACTGGTCACAAGGTGTACTTCCCCCGACATCTGGCGGAAGAACAGGAGTCGGCCTCGTGGGCGGAAATCATAGGCTATCGGCTAATCGACGACAAAGACGGGAAGCCAGTTGGCACCATCCGCTCGGTGGATGACGCTACGGTAAACATTCTTTTTGAAGTGGAAACACCCGATAACCACATACTATTAGTACCCGCCCCAGAAGAACTGATTACGGCGATAAACAAGCAAAAACGGGAAATCACGATAGCTGTTCCCGATGGACTATTGAATTTGAACTGAAATATGAAACAGCAAATATGCATACTCGGCTCCACTGGCAGCATCGGCACGCAAGCACTCGATGTCATCAGGCAGCACGCTGACCGCTATGAAGTATACTGCCTCACCGCCAACAACAGCGTGGAGAAGCTGGCCGGGCAAGCCAGGGAATTCCATCCCGCGGCAGTGGTCATCGCCAACGAAGCCCACTACGACAAGCTGAAAGACTTGTTGACAGACTTGCCCGACATCAAGGTGTACGCGGGGGAGAAAGCCCTGGAGGAAATCGTGGAGGCAGAACCCATAGATATGGTATTGGCCTCGATGGTGGGCTTCGCGGGCCTGCCCTCCACCATCAAGGCTATCAAGGCCGGCAAGAAGATATGCCTGGCCAATAAAGAAACGCTGGTCGTGGCAGGAGAGCTGATACTCCAACTGGCGCAAGAGCACCACGCTCCCATCCTGCCCGTGGACAGCGAGCACTCAGCCATCTTCCAGTGCCTAGTGGGCGAGGAGCGAAACGAGATAGACAAAATATTGCTCACCTGCTCGGGAGGACCCTTTCGCAAGTATTCCCAAGAACAATTACTCACCGTAACGGCCGCTGACGCATTGCGCCATCCCACGTGGAACATGGGGGCGAAAATCACCATCGACTCCGCCACGCTGATGAACAAGGGCTTCGAGGTGATGGAGGCCAAGTGGCTCTTCGGCGTGCCCGCCGAGAAGATAGAGGTACTCATCCATCCGCAGAGCATCATCCACAGTGCCGTGCAATACGTGGATGGCGCAGTAAAGGCGCAACTGGGCGTGCCCGACATGCGCTTACCTATCCAATACGCGTTCTCTTTCCCTGAGCGGCTGAGCCTGCAAGGCGAGCGGTTGAACCTGTATGAACATCCGCTGGAGTTCTTCCGCCCCGACCTGGAGAAGTTCAGGTGCCTGGCCCTGGCCTATGAAGCCATCAAGCGGGGAGGAAACATGCCCTGCATACTCAACGCCGCCAACGAAGTGGTAAACGAGGGCTTCCGCAAGGGAGCCTGCACGTTCCCGCGGATGGCGGACATCATAGAGCGCACCATGGCGTGCGCCACCTATGACGCCCTGCCCGACTACGAGGTATACCTAAACACTGACGCGGAGGCAAGGCGCAAGGCCAAAGAAATCATGAACCAAGCAAAATAGAGTAAGACATGGAAATATTCCTGATTAGGGCATTGCAATTCATATTGGCAATATCCCTGCTGGTGCTCCTCCACGAGGGAGGCCACTTCTTCTTCTCCAAGCTCTTCGGCGTGCGTGTCGAGAAGTTCTTCATCTTCTTCGACCCATCCATAGGGAAGTGGAACGGCAGCCTGTTCCGCTTCAAGCCACGCAAGAGCGACACCACCTATGGTATTGGATGGCTGCCGCTGGGCGGATACTGCAAGATATCGGGCATGGTGGACGAGAGCCTGGACATGGAACAGATGAAGAAGCCGGCGCAGCCGTGGGAGTTCCGCAGCAAGCCCGCCTGGCAACGGCTGCTCATCATGGTGGGTGGCGTGCTGATGAACTTCATCGTGGCGTTTCTCATCTACGCCATGATACTCTTCTATTGGGGAGACAGCTATATCGCCACCAAAGACATGACGCTGGGCATGAAGTTCAACGCCGACGCGAAGGCACTGGGCTTCCAAGACCACGACATACTGCTGGGCACCGACCTCGGCGCGTTCAAGGACTATAGCGCCGACATGTTCAGAGACCTGGCCGAGGCCAAGCGGGTGGACGTGCTGAGGAACGGCAAGCAGGTAAGCATAGCCCTGCCAGGCGACCTGAACCTGCTGGACATGCTGAAGGCGGAGCCCCGGTTCGTGGAACCGTTCTATCCCTTGGAAGTGGATAGCGTATTAGAGAAGACGCCCGCCGCCACCATAGGACTGAAGAAGGGAGACCAGATACTCTCCATCAACGGCAAGGCGGTGGACTCCTTCAACGAGTTCAGCAATGAGCTGGGACGGCTGGAGGACATCATGAGCACCTCCTCCACCAGGGCGGACAGCCTGAAGACCAGAGCCGTGACGCTGACCGTGAAGCGGGCGGGAACGGCCAAGACCGACACGCTGCAGACCACGCTGACCCCGGAACTGAAGCTGGGCTTCTCGCCCACGAACGTATTAGCCTCCTACAAGGTCACCCACCTGAGCTACAGCTTCTGGGAGAGCTTCCCCGCGGGCATACAGTATGGCTACAACGTGTTGGCGGGCTACGTAGGAGACCTGAAATACCTGTTCAGCTCCGACGGCGTGAAGAGCCTGGGCGGCTTCGGCGCCATCGGCAGCATGTTCCCCGCGCAGTGGGACTGGTACATGTTCTGGAAGATGACGGCCTTCCTCAGCATCATCCTGGCCTTCATGAACATCTTGCCCATCCCCGCGCTGGACGGAGGCTACGTGCTCTTCCTGCTGCTGGAGATGATTACCCGCCGCAAGTTCAGCGACGAGTTCATGGAGAAGGCCGTCACCGTGGGCTTCTTCCTGCTGCTGGCCTTGATGGTGGTGGCCAACCTCAACGACGTGCTGCGCTGGATAGGCTTGATGTAAGGACGGCGAGGGAGTCAACAAGAGACACATATTATATATAATGTATAGAGGCGGGGCTGGAAAGTCCCGCCTCATAAGCGAAAGGTAAAATGAAATCAAGGGTAATCAGATTTGTCAAGGACTGGACGCTCCCCATCTCCATCGGCCTGGGGTCGGCCATCTACCTGGTGTTCTCCCACATCCGCTCGCTGGACGGGCTCACCTCGGGGCTGGAGCCATTCTGGGAGATGTGCCTGCCGTTTTGCACCTTCTGGGTGCTCTACGTCACGTTCTGCAAGGTGGACTTCCACAAGATGCGCCCCGCCAGGTGGCACTTCCTCGTGCTGCTGGCGCAGTTCCTGATAGTGGCCGCCATCGTGTCGCTCACCTATTTCCTGGAGCTGTCCGGCAATACGAGGCTGCTGATGGAGAGCCTGCTGGCCTGCGCCATCAGCCCCGTGGCCACGGCAGCTCCCGTGGTGACACAGAAGCTGGGCGGCAACCTGGAGGAGATGACCGCCTGCGCCTTCCTTTCCAACATCCTCTCGGCGGTGCTCATCCCCGTGAGCTTCACCCTGATCAGCGACAACCAGGAGATCACCTTCCTGCAGGGCGTGGGCAAGATATCGGCCGACGTGGCCCTGGTGTTGCTGCTGCCCCTGGCCTGCGCCTACGTGACGAAGCACTACCTGCATGGACTCCACCGCCGCGTGGTGGGCGTGAGAGACCTGGCCTACTACCTGTGGTGCGTCAACCTGGTGCTCGTGTCGGGCATCACGGTGAGGAACATCGCCAACGCACCCACCTCGGGTCCCTTCCTGCTGCTCATCGCCGCGGCCGTGATGATGGCCTGCGCGCTGCTCTTCTGGCTGGGAAGGACGCTGGGCAAGCCGTTCAATGCGTCGGTGAACGGCGGGCAGGCACTGATGCAGAAGAACACGGCCTTCGCCATCTGGGTGGCCAACACCTATCTGAATCCGCTCTCAGCCGTAGGCCCAGGCTGCTACATCCTATGGCAGAACATCGTGAACAGCGTGGAGATATGGGCGCACGGCAGGCAGGCCAACCGCTCTTGACTCCCGCGACTACCGATGCCCTCGCTCCTTGAGGGCGCATTTGCCGCAGATCCCCTTCACTACATAGCTCACGGCCCGCCGCTGATATTCCCCGGGCAGGGGGATGTCGGGGATGGCTATACCCTCCAGGCAGGTAAGCTCGTGGCACCGCTCACAATAGAAGTGAGGATGCAAGTCGTCGTCCTCGCTGGCGTGGCCGGCGCGGCACAGCTCGTAGCTCACCACGCCCTCGTTGCCCTCCACCACGTGCACCAGCCCGTGCTCCCTGAAGAGCGTCAGCACGCGGTAGACGCTCGACTTGTCCATGGTCAATATCCCGCGCTCCAGCTCCATGAGCGAGAGCGGCCTGCGCTCGCGGTCCAGCTCCCTGGCCACCAACAGCCGGTTGGCCGTGGGCTTCACGCCGTGGCGCGAGAGCAGGGTGATGATATCCGTCGCTTCCATCTTCGTTGTCGTTGGTTCTCTGCCGCGAAGATAGACATTCTTTCCCACAAAGAGGTACCGGGACGGAAAAAACTCACCTTCCGCCCCAAGAATGGGTAAGGAGACCTGCGACCTAGGAACTGCAGAGGTGGGCATTCGTCCACGGCCAGGAGGAGAATCATCTTAGTCTTTTCCAGGAATCATCTTACTCTATTCCCAGAATCATCTAAGACTATTCCTAGAATCATCTAAGATGATTCCCCACCTCCCTGGGACATACCTCGCGGCAAGGCAGAGCGCTGATGACGAAAAAGCGGAAGATTTGTTTTGCGTTGTCTTCGAATTGTAGTAACTTTGCCGCCATGTAAACATCCCCCAAGATGACCAACCCGTTCAAGATATTCCTGATAAAGAAAGAGGAGCGGTGGCTGGCGGCCACCATCCTGCTGGTGTTCGTCGCCCTGCAAGCCCTGTTCATCGCCAGCGAGTACCGCTGGTACACCATGGGCGCGCCAGGCGGCTTCTGGAGCATTTTCACCAAGCACTACCGCATGTCGGGCTACGACTGCTGGTCGTGGATCACCATCTCCGGCATGCGCATCCACTTCGAGACCATCCGCCATCCGCTCTACCTCACGTTCCTCTACCCCATGCACTTGGTGGACAAGTGGCTGATGGAGACGTTCGACTACAACTTCGCCGTCTACTTCATGGCCGTCATCCTGCTCTTCTCCACGGTCTACGCGGCCATCTTCATCTACCGCACGCTGCGGGAGAACATGGAGCTGAGGCGCCTGGACGCGTCGCTGCTCACGCTCTTCCTCTTTTCGTTCGCCCACGTGATGGTGCCCGCCATCTGCCCCGACCACTTCGTCATCTCGCTCATGCTGCTCTCGATGACCATCTACATCGCCAGCAAGAAGATGAAGCGGGGCATCCTCTTCAAGCCCTGGCAGTCGTGCGTGCTGATGGTGTTCACCGCGGGCATGGCCACCTCCAACGGGGTGAAGACCATCCTGGCCGGCCTCTTCGCCAACGGCAAGCGCTTCTTCACGCCCCGCAACCTCTTCTTCGGCATCGCCCTGCCCATACTCATCATCCTGGGCATACAGCAGTCGCAATACTACGCCCTGGAGGTGCCGCAGCAGAAGGTAATCGCCAACATAGAGCAGGCCAACCTGGAGAAAGACTCCGTGAAGGTGACCCAGCACGAGCAAGAGCGCAACGCCTGGCTGAAAGCCCACAACGGGCAGCCCGCGGGCGACGGCCCCATCACCAAGCTCATGGACGTGTCCACGCCAAGAATGGCCACGCTGGTGGAGAACTTCTTCGGCGAGTCAATACAACTACACCAGCAATACTTGCTGAAAGACGTGATGCACGACCGCCCCATCTTCGTGCACTACGACTGGCTGGTCAATTACCTGGTGGAAATCATCATTGTGCTGCTGTTCATCACGGGCGTTGCCTGGGGTTGGCGAGAAAGGCTGATGTGGATGCTCCTGTCCTGGTTCGCCTGCGACGTGACGCTCCACCTGGTCATGGGCTTCGCCATCAACGAGGTATACATCATGACCGCAGGCTGGGCTTTCATCATCCCGCTCTCCATAGGCTTCATGGCCCGCGGCCTGCGCCCCCGCCCGCTCAGCTGGCTCAGGCTGCTGGTGGGCGCGCTCACCGCCTACCTGTGGCTCTACAACGGCGGGCAGCTCGTCTACTACCTGCTCACCCTATAACCGTCACCGAAAATGCTTAGAAGAGTATTCGACATATTCCGAGTCCGCAAGGAGGAGCGATGGCCCGCCCTGGCCTGGCTGCTGATGATAGTGGCCACCAACGCCCTGGTGGTGGCGCGCCACTGGGCGCAGTTCTCCCAGGTGGTGGACAACTACCACTCACTGGTCATCAAGCAGTTCCACCTCTCGGGCTTCGACCCGCTCACCTACGCCCTGGTGACCGACTGGTCGCCCGCCTACAACATCTATCGCCACCCGCTGCTGGCCTTCTTCATGTACGTGCCCTACGCCATCAACCATGGCCTCATCGCCCTCACGGGCACCAACTGCGCCACCATCGTGGTGGCGGCCTTCGTGGTGTTCAGCGCCTTCTACGCCCTGCTGCTCCTCTTCCGCGTGTTCAGGGAAGTGCTGGAGCTCAATTACTTCGACTCCTGCGCCCTGGTGTTCCTCACCTACTCCTTCGGCTACGTGATGGTGGCCTCCTGCGCCCCCGACCACTTCGTGCTCTCCATGATGCTACTCATTCTGACCGTCTACGTCAGCGGCCGCAAGATGCAGAAGGGGAAACCCTACACCATCTGGCAGACCGTCCTGTTCTTCTTCCTCACGGCGGGCATCTCACTCAACAACGGCATCAAGGTCTTCCTGGCCAACATGCTCACCAACGTGAGGAAGTTCTTCCGCCCCGCCAACCTCATCTTCGCCATCATTCTGCCCGCCGCCTTGCTGTGGCTGGTGGCCCGCGTAGAATGGCGACACTACGAGTATCCGCGCTTCCACGCCCGCCAGGTGGCCAAGGTGAAGAAAGCGAAAGCGGAGAAAGAGGCCGTCTACCGCATGGTGAGAGACACCATACAAGACACGAGCTCCTTCGCCATAGACCAAGCCGTGAAGCGGGAAATGCAGGAGCGAGCCTGGGAGAAATTCCAGCGCAGGCAGAAGTTGCCCTCCGTAGCCCATGCCGGCAAGCCCATGGGCAAGGGGGAGTTCAGCCAGTGGACAGACATGACCACCGACCGCTGGGCATCGCTGGTGGAGAACGTCTTCGGGGAGTCCATACAGCTGCACACCGACCACCTCCTGGGAGACACCCTGATAGGACGGCCCGTGTTCGTGAAATATAGTTACTGGGCCAACTACGCCGTGGAGGCCGTGGTGGCCGCCCTCTTCCTGTTGGGCGTTTGGTTCGGGCGGCGCGCCCGTTTCCTGTGGCTATGCCTCTCGTTCTTCCTGTTCGACATGCTCATCCACTTCGTCTTGGGCTTCGGGCTCAACGAGATTTACATCATGAGCCCCCACTTCCTCTTCGTCATTCCCGTGGCCATCGCCTACCTCCTGCTCCAGGCCAAAGGCAGCCGCTGGCACCGCCCGCTGTCGTGGCTCTGCGCCCTGTTGGCCGCGGGACTTACCATCTATAATGGCTCCCTGCTCGTCCAATATCTCGTCACGCCATGAACAAGCCCAGCGTTTCCGTAGTGATATGCACCTACAACGGAGCGAAGTACCTGCGAGAGCAGCTTGACTCCATCCTGCGGCAAGATTACCCCGCGGCGGAAATCATCGCGCAAGACGACGCTTCCACCGACGGGACGATGGACATCCTTTCAGACTACGCACGACGCTATCCCCAACTGAAAGTATTCCGCAACGCTTCCTCCCTGGGCGTGAACCGCAACTTCTTCTCCGCCATGCGCCGCGCCACAGGTGACTACATCGCCATCTCCGACCAGGACGACCGCTGGCTGCCCAACAAGCTCAGCGCGCAACTCCAGGCCATCGGAGACAAGTTGCTCTGCGCTTGCCATTCCCGCCCCTTCAGCGACAATGGCGCCTACGCCCACTATGACCCCCGACTGCCCAACACCAGCCTGATACGACTGCTCTTCAACAGCCTGCCTGGCCACACGCTCCTCTTTCGCAAGGAGCTGCTGACCGACATCATGCCGCGGGACAACGAACTCTACCACGTGTCCTACTACGACGTGGCGCTCTGCCTGGCGGCGGCAGCCAAAGACAGCATCGCCTTTGCCGACGAGGCCTTGGTAGACCACCGTCGCCACACTTCCGCGGCGACTTACAGCGACTTCCACCACAGCTTGCCCGGCGTGGGCAACTTCCTCTACATCCTCTTTTGGAGCCTGCGCCACTATCGCCAGGTTCGCCCCAAGGCTTGCCGCTACTGGCACGCTCGCCTGGCTTACCTCTCCGCCATCCCCGCGGAGACAGAAGTACACCAGGAGGCCATCCGCCTGCTCCAATTGGAACTGCGGCCTGGCCCCTGGGCAGCCCTCCAGTTGCAACGTCACCTCCTCCGCAATCGCCACCGCCTTTTCCACACTCCAGGCTCCAGTCCCGTGAAGTGGGTACGCGCCGCCCTCTATCCCCTCATGCAATACTATGTATACAGGTAGAAAAGTGGTTCATATCAGGCCAAACCAAAAAAATATCCGCAAAACACTTGCGGTCTCAAAGAAAAAGCGTATCTTTGCGGAACAACGAAAAGCATCCACTATCGGATTAACCCTGAATAGCACATGAAAAGTTATGATTACCTAATTGTTGGCTCTGGACTCTATGGAGCCACTTTCGCCCATTTAGCACGAAAGATGGGCAAGAAATGCTTAGTTATCGACAAGCGCCCCCACTTGGGAGGAAACATCTATTGTGAGAACGTGGAAGGCATCAACGTACACAAGTACGGCGCCCACATCTTCCACACCAGCGACAAACGTGTATGGGATTTCGTCAACGGCATCGTTGAGTTCAACCGCTACACCAATTCCCCCGTGGCCAACTACAAAGGAAAACTCTACAACCTGCCGTTCAACATGAACACCTTCTGGCAGATGTGGGGAGTCACCACGCCTAAGGAAGCGCACGAGAAGCTGGAAGAACAGCGCGCGGAAGCCCAAGCCAAGATGTTGGCGGAAGGCATCATCGAGCCTCGCAACCTGGAAGAGCAAGCCCTGATGCTGATAGGCAAGGACATCTATGAGCGGCTCATCAAAGGCTACACCGAGAAACAGTGGGGCCGCAAGTGCTCCGAGCTGCCCGCCTTCATCATCAAGCGGCTGCCCGTAAGGCTGGTGTTCGACAACAACTACTTCAACGACAAATACCAAGGCATCCCCGTCGGCGGATACAACAAGCTGACTGAAGGGCTGCTGGAAGGAGTGGAGACCCGCGTGGGCGTAGACTTCTTCGAGGACAGGAGCTTCTGGGAAAGCCAAGCCGATCGAATCGTCTTCACGGGAAAGATAGACGAGTTCTTCGGCTATGACCATGGCAAACTGGAATACCGCACCGTCAACTTTGAGCAAGAGATACTTGACACGCCCAACTACCAGGGCAACGCCGTGGTGAACTATACCGAACGGGAAGTGCCCTACACCCGCGTCATAGAGCACAAGCACTTCGAGATGTTCGGCCAAGAGGTCTACGACTGCCCCACGACCGTCATCTCCCGAGAATACTCCGTGGAATGGCAAGACGGCATGGAGCCCTATTACCCCGTAAACGACAAGCGCAACTCCACGCTCTACGCCAAATACAAGGCCGAGGCCGACCGCAAGAAAAACGTCATCTTCGGTGGCCGCCTGGCGGAATACAAGTATTACGACATGGCGCCCATCATCCAGCAAGTGCTCAACCGCTTCCCTGAGTGACCTGGGCGTAGGCGGGAAATGCCAAGATACCACCTCCCTGGCTTGTCAACTTGCGCACGCGGTCCCCGCGACATTCCCGCCGCCCTCGCTTTTCCGCCCTGCCAGCCAGGGAAACACACATAAGTAAATTGAATGATTCACATAAATGACTTGGCCGATCCACTTACGTGGATCGGCCAATGTTATCTATATTCATTTCAAGACAACTTGATTTGCTCATGAAAACAACTTGTTTTCCTTGCGAAAATAACTTGTTTTCATGGGCAAAATAACTTAAATTGAAAAACAAATCAACTTGATTTCCTTTACCCCCTCTATCCAACCCAAGACATTCCAATTCTTTCCGCTTCTCGCAAAATGGAAAGAAACGGAATGTCTTATTTCTTGTTATCTGGCAAATGCGCCTTTCCGCCACCGGAAGCACATCCCAGCCAACGGAGAAGATAAGGGAGAAAAAGGTATTATTATTGCTTGCGGAGAGAAACTCTAGTATCTCCCCAGTACCAACTAAGTGAAACTGCAGTACCAGCATAAGTGGTACTGGAGTACCAACTAGCTGGTACTGGGGTTGAAGTAGTACTGCATTTCAAGAGGAATAGCATCGTGCTCTGGTTACAATGAAACTTGAGATCGAAGAATTACAATATCTGAAAATGGCACTTCCGCTTCCAAGACACAGCGCATTCTTGCGTTTCGGCAAGCCAAGCAGCGTAACAAAACAACTTGTGAAAATGGGAACAAGGACATAAAACAAGCATATTCTTCCAAGATTATCATTATTTTACACGATTTCCAGGAAAAATTAATAATTTTGCAAACAACGCATTCAAAACGGCAAAATCGTCAATGTGAATAAAGGCGAGTGGGACAAAGGTAGAACCACAGATTCTGTAAATGCGTTCAAAAAGTGCGAGACAAGAAAAGGAAGCCTCCGAAGAGACTTCCTTGACGTGTATTGTATAACCACTAAAAGAATCGGCTATTTGTTTAACTTCCAGGTAACGCCGTCCTTGGTGTCTTTCACCTCGAAGCCCGCCTGGGCCAACGCGTCACGTATCTGGTCACTGGTAGCCCAATCTTTCTCGGCCTTTGCCTTGGCACGCAAGCTGAGCACCATGTCCACCACCTTGCCGTAAGCTTCCTCCCTTGCGTCATTGTTGGCAGCACGTTCGCTTTTCAGGCCTAGCAGGTCGAAAGCGAAGAGATGGAAGGTATCCGTCAGCTTCCGCAGCACCTCAGCGGTGACAGTCGCCTTGTGATCCAGCAAGTTGTTGACCACGTGGCAAGCCTCAAAAAGGTAGCTGATGATCAGTTGGGTCTGCAAGTCATCGTTCATCGCGTCATAGCAACGCTGGGGCAAAGCGCTGACGAAATCTTCCGTTTCCTTGTCTGTCTGCTGGGAGACGGGCAGTCTTTCCAAGTCGGCAATGGCATTCATCAGCCGTTCCAGTCCCTTTTGGCTGGCCTGCAAAGCGTCATTGGAGAAGTCTACCGTGCTGCGATAGTGGGCTGAGAGCATGAAGAAACGTATGGTCATGGGCGAATAGGCCTGGGAGAGCAACGGGTGCTCACCCTTGAAGAACTGCTCCAGGGTGATGAAGTTGCCCAGGCTCTTGCCCATCTTCTGCCCATTGATGGTGAGCATATTGTTGTGCATCCAGTATCTCACCATGGGTTCTCCTTGGGCTGCCACGGCTTGCGCTATCTCGCATTCATGATGGGGAAACACCAAGTCCATGCCACCGCCATGGATGTCGAACTGCTTGCCCAGGTATTTCCTGCCCATGGCGGTACACTCGCAATGCCATCCCGGGAAGCCGTCTCCCCAAGGACTTGGCCAACGCATGATATGCTCGGGTGTAGCTTTCTTCCACAAGGCAAAGTCAGCCTGATGGCGTTTCTCGCCCACGCCAGCCAAAGTACGGCTTTCGTTAATGACGTTCTCTAAGGAACGACCCGAAAGCACGCCATAGTGATGGTCTTGGTTGTACTTCTCTATATCAAAATAAACGCTGCCGTTGCTCTCATAGGCATAACCATTGGCCAATATCTGGCTCACGAGCTGCTCTTGCTCAATGATATGACCCGTGGCGTGAGGCTCTATGGAGGGCGGCAAGACGTTAAGCGCCCGCATGGCGGCGTGGTAGCGGTTAGTATAGTACTGCGCCACCTCCATAGGCTCCAGCTGCTCCAGCCGGGCTTTCTTCTCTATCTTGTCATCGCCCTCGTCGGCATCATGTTCCATATGGCCTACGTCTGTGATGTTCCTCACATAGCGCACCTTGTAACCTAAATGCTTCAGGTAACGGAAAAGCACGTCGAAGGTGACAGCGGGACGGGCGTGGCCCAAATGGGGGTCGCCATAAACAGTGGGGCCACATACATACATCCCCACATGGGGAGCATGCAGGGGGACAAAACGCTCCTTGGCACGCTTGAGCGTATTATATAAGACTAGATTCTGTTCCATATCCATGTGCGATTGATGGGTATTCGTTTATCGCGCAAAGGTAATGCAATTCCGCGAATAATCAAAATAAAAGACAGGAGATTTTACTGTTCGCCCTTCCAAAAGGCATAGCAACAGTAAAGGATAAGAAAATCCGCTTCCCACAACAACTGGCGGGAAGCGGATACGCACGAAATGAAAACTGCCTCACGGCAGCGCTTTTTAAAGATTGATTCTTTTTCCGCATCCCTCTTTATGTCGCTTCATATTAGAGAGGATATGCTAATCGATGGCAAAGATAACATTATTTGTTCGAACTTCTACCCCCCCCCCTGTTAAGATTGGTTAACCCGTGAGCATTTTAACCCTTGTTGATGTAAAATCAACACTTTTTGAGAATTTGCCTCATTCACCACCCCGCAAATCACTTCAAATGGGCA
The DNA here is from genome assembly GCA_000435635.1 of Prevotella sp. CAG:1320. Lineage (GTDB taxonomy): Bacteria > Bacteroidota > Bacteroidia > Bacteroidales > Bacteroidaceae > Prevotella > Prevotella avicola. The sequence goes on from FR882151.1 coordinate 65,100, forward strand.
TTCAGTCGTGAGTCGAAAACGGTCTCAGGCAACAATACCAGAAGCACTAAACAACCTTAAAAAAATAAATTTTATTTGATAAATCGCATAATAATAGCCCTAAAGGGACTGTTTTCGGATATTTCTCCGTAAATTTGCACGCAAAATAAAAATATTGTATAACGCATAATGAGAAATAAGCTTCAGGTTTTCATCCTGTTGATTTCAATGGCATGGATAGCTAGCTCCTGCCTGGATGACAACGAATACGAATATGAATACCCCAACGACACTGCCATCACGGCTTTCTCGCTGGGCACAGTGGATAGATATGTGCACACCCTTTCCTCAAAAGGCGAAGACAGCGTCTACACGGAAGACGTGGACGGCAGCGAATACAAGTTCTACATTGACCAGGTAAAAAAGATAATCTACAACCCAGACTCCTTGCCTAAAGGCTGTGACGCCACACGCATATTGGCTACCATCAGTTCCAAGAACAGCGGAGTCATCGGCATCAAGGACACGAAGAGTGACTCCATCGCCGCCTATTCCAGCAGTGACTCCATAGACTTCTCCGTACCACGGGAGATAAGAGCCTACAACGTGATAGGCACCGCCTACTCCGCCTATACCGTCACCGTGAATGTACACAAGGAAGACCCAGACTCCTTTGGCTGGCATACCTTGGCGCAAAACAACGCTGAGTTGGCGGCATTAGCCCAGGCAAAAGCCGTGAGCGTGAACGAGCGGATATATTTGTTTGGCATAGATGCCACGAACAACTTGCACATCTATGCCACAAACATCACGGACGGAGTGGAATGGGAAGAAGTAACGCCCGATGTTTCCCTCTCCCCTAACGCCTGCCAAAATGCCATCAGCTTTAACGGCTACATTTATACTTTGACCAATGGCATGAATACTTTGACCAATGACATGACAGGCACCAACTTGATGCGTTCCGTTGACGCCAAGACTTGGGAAACCGTAAAGACCGCCACCGGGCTCACTTGTTTGGCCGGGGCCAGTTCCCGCTACCTATATGCCTTGACACCCACGGGCATCTCCGTGTCGAAAGACGAGGGGTTCACCTGGGAGGCCGAGCCAATAGATACAGACGCCACATTCCTGCCCAGCGCGGAGATAAGCTTAGCCTATACGGAGAACTTGGTGAACGAGGAAACGGAGCACCTGTTGCTTATGGGAAGGCCAGCCGCCAGCGCAGGACAAGAATCCTCCACGGTATGGACCAAGGTGCAAGAATACGCGGAAGGTTCGGAAAACCAACCTTGGAGCTACGTGGTCTATGACCGAGGCGACAAATTCAAGGCTCCTTATGGCCGCCAGTTCTTGGCCACGGCCTATAGAGGTGGCTTTGAGGCACTACATTGCGACTCCGACAGCCTGTTGGTGTCCATGGACAAAGGCATCACTTGGCGCAAAGACTCAGTGGGTCTGCCCACGGGCTTCAATGGCGCACGTAACTTCGCTTTCGTCAAGGACGAACAGAACTACCTGTGGATTATCAACATAGACGGAGTGGGAAGCGCCTGGAAAGGCCGCCACAATTCCGAGGGATGGATTAAAGAGGAGACCGCCTTCGAGAACTGATCGCTATACATTATATATTATATATAAGGTGTAGACATGCGTAAATTATTCTTCTCACTCCTTGCGTTCCTTACCGTCGCGCCTCTCTATGCGCAAGACGAAACGGAGTATCGCATGGAGATAGGAGTAGGCGCAGGCGTGGTAAGCTATGAGGGAGACTTCAATGGCAGCATCGTGAGCAACATGCAACCCGCAGGGGCAATCGTGGCCCGCTATGTGTTCAATCCCTACATGGGGCTGAAGTTGTCCGCCAGTTATGGCAAGCTGAAAGGTTCTTCCGCTGACGTGGAAACCTACCTGCCCGACTATGCGGAGGCCGAGACTCCCTATGAGTTCAGCCACACGCTGTGGGATACCAGCTTAGTGTATGAATACAACTTCTGGCCTTACGGAACGGGACGAGACTACCGCGGGAGCAAGCGTCTCACGCCTTTTGTCTTCGCGGGACTGGGAGCCACCATGGTCACAGGAGGCGAGAAAAACGTCTTTACGGCCAATATCCCCTTGGGGTTAGGCCTGAAATACAAAATAGGAGAAAGACTGAACCTGGGTATTGAATGGGCCATGCACTTCTCCCTGAGCGATAAACTGGACGGTGTGGAAGATCCTTATGGCGTAAAAAGCACAGGCATCTTCAAGAACACCGACTGCTACTCAGCGCTGATGCTGTCCCTCACTTACAGTTTCAGTCCCAAATGCGCAAATTGCAACAAAGACTATTAATGGAACAATTAGATAATAACAACATCCCGCGCCATATCGCCATCATCATGGACGGCAATGGCAGATGGGCGGCAGAGCGAGGCAAGGAGCGTAGCTATGGCCACCAGGCGGGCGTGGAGACCGTGCGCAGGATTACAGCCGAGTGCACCAAGTTGGGCGTGGAATACCTCACGCTCTATACTTTCTCCACGGAGAACTGGAACAGACCTTCCCAAGAAGTAGCCGCTTTGATGGGATTGGTGCTCTCCTCGCTGGAGGACGAAATATTCATGAAGAATAACGTGCGCTTCCGTGTCATCGGAGACATGGCAAGACTTCCCAAGGAGGTACAGGCCAAGTTGGAAGAGACTATGGAGCACACGGCCAATAATAGTGCCATGACCATGGTGGTGGCACTGAGCTACTCTTCCCGTTGGGAGATAACCGACACCATGCGGCATTTGGCGGAGGAAGTGAAGGACGGACTGCTGCGCCCCGAGGACATCACGGAAGAGTCCATTAGCCGACGGCTGGCCACCGCTTTCATGCCCGACCCCGACCTGCTGATACGAACAGGCGGAGAATTGCGCATATCCAACTACCTGCTTTGGCAGATAGCCTACACTGAGTTGTATTTCTGTGATACCTATTGGCCGGACTTCTATGAGGAAGACCTTCACAAGGCCATAGCGAGTTACCAACGACGCCAGCGCAGATTTGGCAAAACGGAAGCCCAAGTGGAATCTAATCAATAAGTGAACATGACAAAGGTGATGAAACCTATCAATAAAATAATAGCGCTAGGAGCGTTCATGCTGGCCACGCTAACAGCAAACGCGCAAGAGAAAATCGTAAACCCCGACATCTCGTATGCCGGTACGCCAAGAACCTTGATTGTGGGCGGCATCAACGTATCGGGCATAGAGGGATATGAAGACTACGTACTCTCTGGCATCTCCAACCTCACCGTGGGACAAGAAATCTCCGTGCCAGGCGATGAGATAACCGATGCCGTGAAACGTTATTGGAAGAATGGACTCTTCTCTAACGTGACCATAGCCATCGACTCTATCGTGGGCAACAAAGTATACCCACACATTTATCTTACCGCACGCCCCCGTGTGTCTGATATCAATTATTTTGGATTAAAGAAAAGCGAGCGTGAGGACATGGAGACCAAGCTGGGACTGCTGAAGGGCAGCCAGCTCACCCCCAACATGCTAGACCGTGCCAAGATATTGGCCAAGAAATATTTCGATGACAAAGGTTTCAAGAACGCCGAGATAAATATTGTGCAAAGAGATGACGTGGCGGAAAAGAATCACGTGATACTGGATGTCATCGTAGACAAGAAAGAAAAGATAAAGGTACGCCACATCATCATAGAGGGCAATGACCAGCTAAGTGACAAAAAGATAAAAGGAGGCTTTTTCACCAAAGGCGCTTTCTCCAAGACCCACGAGGCGGGCAAGTTCGCCAATATCTTCAAATCTAAGAAGTTCACCCCCGAGCGTTGGAAAGAAGACAAACAGAAACTCATCGAGAAATACAATGAGCTAGGTTTCCGCGACGCACGCATCGTAGATGACAGTATCTCTAACCACGACGAGAAACATGTCAATGTATACGTCAAGGTAGATGAAGGCAAGAAATATTTCCTGCGCAACATCACTTGGGTGGGCAACACCGTATATCCCACAGACTACTTGAACAGTGTGTTGGGCATGAAGAAAGGAGATGTTTACAACCAGAAGCTGCTCAACAAGCGACTTGTAGATGACGAGGATGCCGTGGGCAACAACTACTGGAACAATGGTTACCTCTTTTACCAACTGCATCCCACAGAGGTCAATATCGTGGGCGACTCCATAGACTTGGAAATGCGCATCATTGAGGGTCAGCAAGCCCACATCAGCCGTGTACGCATCAATGGCAATAACCGTCTCTATGAGAACGTTGTACGCCGTGAGTTGCGCACGAAACCTGGAGACCTCTTTTCCAAGGATGCCTTGATGCGTTCCGCCCGTGAATTAGCTTCCATGGGACATTTCGACGCGGAACAGGTAGAACCCGATGTAGTGCCCAACTACGAAGACGGAACCGTGGACATCAACTGGAACCTGGTGCAAAAGAGCAATGACCAGATAGAGTTCTCGCTAGGTTGGGGTCAAACGGGCGTGATAGGCCGTATCGGTTTGAAACTGAACAACTTCTCCATGCGCAATCTCTTCAACAAAAACAAAGAACATCGTGGCATCTTGCCAATCGGTGATGGTGAGGTATTGAGCTTGGGAGCGCAAACCAACGGTTCTTATTACCAAAGCTACAACATCAGCTATTCCACCAACTGGTTTGGCGGGAAGCGACCCGTACAGTTCAGCGTAGGCGCATACTACAGCAAGCAAACTGACGTGAACAGCAATTACTACAACAACGCCTACATGTATAATTATTACAACTACTTGTACGGCTATGGCAGCAGTTACGTCAATAGTTATGAAAACTATTATGACCCTGACAAATACGTGAAATTGCTTGGTGTAAGCCTGGGATGGGGTAAGCGCCTGCGCTGGCCCGATGACTACTTCCAGCTATCCGTCATGTTGTCTTACCAGCGATATATCTTGAAGAACTGGCGTTACTTCTTGATGACAGATGGTACAGCCAACAACCTGAACCTGAGCATATCACTCAATCGAATCTCCACAGATAACCAACTCTACCCACGCCGTGGCTCTGAATTTGAGGCAAGTGTCACCATCACTCCGCCTTGGAGCATGTGGGACAACAAGGATTACGAGCACCTGGCCACTAATCCACAATCGGCCAACTACTCCGCAGAACAAAGCGAGAAGTATAAATGGATAGAATACCATAAGTGGAAGTTCCGCGCCCGTACTTATACGGCACTCTCTGGCGGACAGAAGTGCTTCGTGTTGATGACACGTGTTGAACTGGGCTTGCTCGGCAGCTACAATAAGCACAAGAAATCACCTTTCGAGACCTACTATATGGGTGGTGACGGTATGAGCGGCTATTCTTCCAGCTATGCGGAAGAGACCATCGGCTTACGTGGTTACGACAATGGCGCATTGACTCCCTATGGTTATGAAGGCTATGCCTATGACCGTTTCACGTTGGAGTTGCGCTATCCCTTCCTGCTAGGCAATACCACAATCTATGGCCTGACCTTCCTGGAGGCTGGTAACGCCTGGAATGACACCAAGGATTTCAATCCTTTCGACATGAAACGCTCGGCGGGAGTTGGTGTGCGTATCTACTTGCCAATGGTGGGCTTGATGGGTATCGACTGGGCTTACGGCTTCGACAAGGTGTTCGGCACCAAGGGAGGCAGCCAGTTCCACTTTATCCTGGGACAGGAATTCTAAACGAGAAAATGTTTAACATATAAATATGCAGAGGATGAAAAAAGTAATCACCTTATGCGCCTTCGCGCTATTGGCCATCTCTGCCCAAGCGCAGAAATTCGCCTTGATAGACATGGAGTACATCTTGAGCAACATGCCCGCCTATGAGCGTGCCAACGAGCAGCTGCAACAGTCCAGCAAGAAGTGGCAAGCCGAGGTAGAAGCACTTAACAACGAGGCGAGCACCATGTACAAGAACTACCAAAACGAGGTGGTCTTCCTCTCAGAGCAACAGAAGAAAGACCGCCAGCAGGCCATCATGGAAAAAGAAAAAGAGGCCAGCGAGCTAAAGAGAAAATACTTTGGCCCTGAAGGTGAGCTTTTCAAGAAACGCGAAAGCTTAATGGGGCCTATACAAGAGGATATATACAACACCGTAAAGGAAATCTCCGAGCAACGCGGTTATTCCCTTGTGATAGACAGGGCGAGCGACAATGGCATTATCTATGGCAATCCAAGAATAGACATTAGCAACGAAGTGCTCATAAAATTAGGTTATTTCAATAATTAGTTGTATATTTGCAGCGGTTATAATTCCCTTAGAGGAATGCCCTGACAGTAATCAAATCATTAAAACCATAAACAAGAAATGAAAAAACTTATCTTAATGTTGATGCTCATCGCACCACTTTCAGTGTTCGCGCAGAAGTTCGGACACATCAATTCCCAGGAGATCATGGCCCAGATGCCTGAGTTCATCAAGGCTCGCGGGGACATCGAGGCTCAAGCAAAGCAATACGAGAATGACCTCAAGTCAATGCAAGATGAGCTTACCAGGAAAAGTGATGAGTATGAGAAGGGCAAGAGCACTATGAACGCCACAGCCCAGCAGCAGAAGGAGCAGGAACTGCAGCAGCTCTACCAGAAGATTCAGCAAGCTTACCAAGACAACCAGCAGGCGCTGGCTCAAAAGCAGCAAGAGCTGATGCAGCCCATCACCACCAAGCTGGTGAACGCCATCAAGGCTGTAGGCGACAAGGGTGGATATGTATACATCATGGACCTTTCGGCTGGCATTCCCTATATCAGCACTACGCTGAGCAAGGATGTAACGGCTGAGGTCAAGGCCCAGCTCCAGTAATGGCATGATGAGAAAAGCCATCCTCACGCTATCTATAATGCTGCTGCCGCTCCTAGCTAGCGCGCAGCAGCTTCGTTTTGGTTACTTCAGTTATCAAGAGGTTTTCAAGTCCATGGCGGGCTATTCCATCGCCATGAAACATATCGATGACCTCAAGAAACAATATGACGCGGAAATGAAGCGGGTCGAGGAGGAATTCAACAAGAAATACGAGGAGTTCCTCGATGGGCAAAAAGATTTCGCCCCCTCCATCCGCGAGAAACGACAGGCAGAGCTACAAGAAATGATGGAAAAGAACATCGCCTTCAAGCAGGAGGCCAGAAGACTCATCAAGCAGGCCGAGGAGGAGGCCTTGGCCCCGCTGAAGGAGAAACTCAACGCCACGCTCACGGCCGTGGGAAAGGAGAAGGGCTACGCCTTCATCTTCAACACCGACAACAACTCCCTGCCCTACGTCAATGAACTCATGGGCGAAAACATCAACGCCCTGCTCACGGAGAAACTGAAATGACATTACCGTCAGCGCCAGGCCCTATAGGTGTCTTCGACTCCGGATATGGCGGACTGACCATTTTGCATGGTATTCGCCAGTTGTTGCCCCAATATGATTATATCTACTTGGGCGACAATGCCCGCGCCCCTTATGGTAGCCGTTCTTTCGACATCGTGTATCGTTTTACCCGCCAAGCCGTCATCAAGTTGTTTGATATGGGGTGCCACTTGGTGATATTGGGATGCAATACCGCGTCGGCCAAGGCCTTGCGCTCTATCCAGCAAAGAGACTTGCCCCAGCTAGACCCCAACCGCCGGGTGCTGGGAGTGATTAGGCCTACGGCAGAGGTGATAGGCCAACTCACCACGACACGCCACGTAGGCCTGCTCGCCACGGAGGGAACCGTGAAAAGCCACAGCTATGAGCTGGAGATAGGCAAGTTTTGGCCAGATATAAAAGTAAGTGGCGTAGCGTGCCCGTTTTGGGTGCCGCTGGTGGAATACAATGAGGCCGACAGCCCTGGGGCGGATTATTTCGTAAAGAAGCGCATCGACGAGCTGATGCGCCTAGACCCGGACATCGACGCGATGATATTGGGATGCACCCACTACCCGCTCCTGATGCCGAAGATATTGAAATACGCACAGCCTGGCGTACGGGTGGTAGCGCAAGGAGACTATGTGGCGGAAAGCCTCAAAGACTACCTGAAGCGTCACAAAGAAATAGACGACAAATGCTCCAGAGGAGGGCAATGCACCTATTACACCACCGAGAATCCCGAGAAGTTCAAGGAGTGCGCCCGCGTTTTCCTGCGTGAGGACGTGCTCGTAAGCCAACTAGACCTAACAAATATACAGTGACACCATGCAAGAAACCAGACAAAACCGCATAGCGAGGCTGCTGCAAAAAGAGCTCGCGTTGATATTCCAGTCACAAACACGCATGACCCACGGGGTAATGGTAAGCGTTACCCGCGCCCGTGTCAGTCCAGACCTGAGCATTTGCACCGCCTACCTGAGCATTTTCCCCTCGGAGAAAAGCGAGGAGATACTTACCAACATCAAGGCCAACGAGAAATCCATCCGCTACGAGCTGGGTACCAAGGTGCGCAATCAATTGAGGATAATCCCCGAGTTGCGTTTCTTCCTCGACGACAGTCTCGACTACCTGGAGCATATCGATGAGTTGCTGAAGAAATAAGCAATGAATTTCCCCCTCTTCGTCGCCCGCCGCTACCTCTTCTCCCGCAAGAGCACCCATGCCATCAACGTGATAAGCGCCATCTCCGTCATAGGTGTGGCGGTAGCTACGATGGCCTTGGTCATCGTGCTCAGCGTTTTCAATGGCTTCCATGACTTGGTGGCTTCACTCTTCACCAACTTTGACCCGCAACTGGAAGTTGTCCCCACCAAGGGAAAGACGGCCGCCAGCAACGACCCCATACTTACTCAAATAAGGCAACTGCCACAGGTGGACGTAGCCACGGAGAGCGTGGAAGACCAAGCGTTGGCCGTTTACCACGACAAACAAGCGATGGTTACCGTGAAGGGAGTAGAGGACAACTTCGCGGAACTTTCCCATATCAACGAAATCCTATATGGCGACGGTGAGTTCTCACTTCATGCCGCCAACCTGCAATATGGCACTCCCGGACTGCAACTGGCCTACAACCTGGGGCTAAGCGCAGCGTGGGAGGGCAATCTCTATATCTTCGCCCCAAAGCGGGAAGGCCAACTGGACATGGCTAACCCCACGCAAGGCTTCGTGGTAGACTCGCTCATCACGTCGGGCGTGGTATTCAACGTGAAGCAAGCGAAATATGACCGCGACTATATCCTCACCTCCATCTCCTTCGCCCGCAACCTCTTCGACCTGCAAGGCCGCCTTACCTCCTTGGAATTGAGGCTTAAACCAGGAAGCGACCTAGACGCGGTGAAAGCGGAAATGCAATCCATTGCGGGGGACAAGTTCCGCGTGATGGATCGCTTCGAGCAGCAAGAAGACACCTTCCGCATCATGTCCATCGAAAAGCTGATGGCCTACATCTTCCTCACTTTCATCCTGGTGGTGGCCTGCTTCAACATCGTAGGCTCCCTCTCCATGCTCATCATCGACAAGAAAGACGACGTGGTAACGCTCCGCAACCTGGGAGCCAGCGACCACCAGATAGTGCGCGTGTTCCTCTTCGAAGGCAGGATGATATCCGCCATGGGAGCCGTCATTGGCGTAGCCCTTGGCCTGCTGCTCTGCTGGCTGCAGCAAGAGTTCGGCTTCGTGTCACTGGGCGAGAGCGAGGGCACCTTCATCATCAACGCCTATCCCGTAAGCGTTCACTATACCGACGTACTCCTTGTCTTCCTCACGGTCATCGCCGTGGGATGGCTCTCCGTTTGGTATCCCGTGCGGTATCTCAGCAAGCGCTTGCTGGACTAGTCCTTTACGTAACCCTTTCAAACCCATCTCCTTACAAAACAAGTTATTTTGCCCACGAAAACAAGTTGTTTTCCTTGGCAAATCAAGTTGTTTTCCTTGGCAAAATAACTTGTTTTCAAATTGAGCTCGCCATTCCTCCGCACGTAAGATAGAGTCTTCCCTCTTGACCCCATGAAAAAATCCCCGTGAGATCAAGGCAAATGACAAGAAAATTCAATACAATACATCATTTTTCGACAACCACGCAAAAAGATTTCACCTATATTTTGTATCTTCGCGGCAGAACAAGACTAAACAGATATAAAGCCACGAAGAAACCCTAGCGGTATGTTACGTAACGTGCACATAACATCATGGTCTTTTGCCCAAAGCTTTCGACGCCTTGAGCGAAGTAGTCATGTGTATGCGTTTAGCGCTTCATGTACTGCCGACATGGGATTTCCCCGACCTCACACGCATAGTTAATTCCCTTTGGGCAATTCAGATAAAACCCATTGGAAGTATAAGTAAGCACGATGTAGTTGGAAGTTCCTTGCCGGAAAAATCCAACTATTTTTTATGCTTAAAAGAGGAAAACACTATGCCTGCGAACAAAAACGCCCTGATAAGATATAGAACCATAGACAATTGCCTGAGAAACAGGTACAGAAGATGGACACTTGACGACCTTGTGCAAGCCTGCTGTGACGCACTCTACGACATGGAGGGCATCAAAAAAGGCGTGTGCGCCAGAACCGTACAGATGGACATGCAAATCATGAGGTCTGAAAAGCTGGGCTACAATGCCCCCATCGAAGTATATGACAAGATATATTATAGATATGCCGACCCTGATTACTCTATCTCAGATATGCCTTTGTCTATAGAGGATTGCAAACTGCTGAAAAAAGCCATCACCTTATTGTCGGAAAACAACAGGGAAAAGACCGAGACTATCGAAGTGCTGGAAAAGGTAAAAGCAAGGCTAAGGTCCATCCTTAGCTACGTGTAATCCCATTCCCGTAACGCTACGCTGGCGAGAAGCCTGCGTGAAGTTGGTAGAGGAATGGGCATTCATCGTACGCATATATAATAATGTCCACGTGCGCATACAAAAAGGTGCATCGTGTTCCCTCTTGCCCAACTCGTTCTAATAGATTGATTGGGGAGGTAAAACCGAATCGATCATTAGACTGCAAAAGGTTTCGTTTCCACTGAAAGGGGAAATCATAAAAGATTCCATAAGCGGAGCCTCGTGGAGTCGAACCACGTTGTCGGGATTTTCAGTCCCGCGCATACACCAAGTCTGCCAAAGCTCCTTGCAAGTGATGAGGGCGGGAGGCGAACCCGCAACCTGATGCTTCGTAGGCACCCGCTCTTGTTCCATTGAGCTACCCCACCAGGATAGCGGAAGCAGAAGGATTCGAACCTTCGAGACCTTTCACGGTCTAGCACGTTAGCGGTGTGCTGGTTTCAACCACTCACCCATACTTCCTTTGTTTTGACATCGCGAAGATAGAAAGGGTGAGCGCAACCTTTTTTCGTAGCACGAAAAATTTTATAAAATCGCTTTGGATTATAGGTCTTTTTTGCTAAATTCGTGGAAAAATCAATGAAAGGGTGCGGCATGAATATACTAAAACCGATTATCATTTGCCTTGTGCTTGTAGCTTTAGAACCCATAACGCTATATGCCCAAGAGAATATTGCCAAGGGACAGGCTGGCTATCTCTCCATTCACGACAAGACCAAAGGATTGAAACTGGGGGGCAAGGCACAAGTACGACCTCTACAGGCGGCGATGGTATACGGTGCCCATACGGATGCCGGCACCCGCGGGCAGGCCACTAAGACCCATGAGAAGATGATACTAGTCTCGAAGGGCTACGAAACTAGTTTCATTGACCTTCGAGACTAGTATCGCAGCCCTTCGAGACTAATATCCTTGTTAGGGAGTGCCTACTCCTCCGTGTAGAGCACTTGTATGACGGTCTGCCCCACAGCCCGCAAAGTGTTCTTGTCTATGTGGTCCATATTGTCACTGACCGTGTGCCACGTGGGGCCAAAGGAACTCTGCTGGCAGTCGGGATAATAGGGCACGATGTCGATGGTGGGTATCTTGGCGTTCTCGTTGACGGGAATATGGTCATCCGTCACCATGCCTCCCGCCTCGCGGGGGAAATAGCTGCCGCAGTCCACCTGGCGGGCAGCCCGCCACACTTTCTTCACTATTTCCGGCGCGTACTGCAAGGACATGCCCTCCTGGTAGAAGCGTGCGCCTTGGCCTCCCACCATGTCCAGCAGGATGCCGTAGCGAGCCTCGTAGCCCTGGGGCAGGTTCTTGCTCCAGTATTGCGCCCCCAGTGCCCATGAGTTGCCATCATCAGGCGTATCGCTCCAACTAGGCGTTCCCCAGTCTTCCGCGTCAAAGCACACGAAGTCCACACCCAAGTCTCCTTGCCCAGGCTTCTCGGCAGACGAACGCAACAAGCGAGCTATCTCCAGCATCACGGCCACGCCACTGGCCCCGTCGTTAGCTCCCATGATGGGTTTGCGCCAATTGGCGCTATCGGGGTCGTTGTCTGCCCAGGGCCGGGAATCATAGTGGGCGCAAAGCAATATACGGGTGGTCGCCTCCGGACGATAGGATGCCATGATGTTACGTGCCTTCAGCGTGGTACCGTCGTAACCCTTGAGGTCCGCACGCTGCTCCACCACCTCGCAGCCATAGGAACGAAACTTGTCAGCTATCCAGTCGGCACACTGGTCGTGCGCCTCTGTATTCATGGAGCGGTAACCAAAGTCGCATTGGACGGCGCAAAAAGCATAAGCCGAGTCGGCATTGAACGTGGGGCCAACGGGATTGACTTTCTCCGCCTCCTCCATCTCAGCCACTTGAGAGGTATCACCGCTCATGGACTTCCATGCCCAAAAGCCACCCGCCAACGCCGCCACAACGACAGCGGTTGCCACTATCTTCATCTTGGTTTTCATCTTGGTTGTTGATTTCTCTTGTTTTGTACTTGCTCCATCACACGCAGCCAATTGCCACCCCATATCAGGGCAATATCCCGCTCGCTATATCGCTTGCGCAACAAGCGGATGGTGAAATTAATGGCCTCGGAAGCGTCAGCGAAACCGCTCACTCCTCCATCTCCGTCAAAATCGGTACCTAAACCCACGTGCTCGATACCCATCACCTGGATGGCATGCTCCAAATGGGCTACGGCATCCTCTATGGTAGCCGTGCCATTTTGGCGCAGGAATCCGTGATAGAGCGTGGTTTGCGCCACGCCGCCAGACTTAGCGAGCGCACGGAGTTGCTCATCGGAAAGATTGCGCGGCACGTCGCAAAGCGACTTGCAATTGGAGTGGCTGCAGACAATGGGCAACTCGCTCACCCGCATGGCATCGTAGAAGCTCTCCTCGCTGGCGTGGCTCAAGTCCACCATGACGCCCTGCCTGTTCATCTCTTTCACCACCCGCGCCCCAAAATCGCTTAACCCACGATGGGTCTTCTCGCCTCTTGCGCTATCGCAGATATCATTGTCGCCATTATGACAAAGCGTGATGTAAACTATACCCCGTCGGGCGAAATGGGCGATATTGGAAAGACTGCCCTCCAATGCCAAACCGTTCTCTATGCCCAGCATGACGCTCTTGCGCCCCCGCCGTTTGTTGGCATACAACTCAGCGGGCGTACGGGCGATACTTACATGGTCGGGATAGGAGGAAGTGACACGCTCTATCTCGTCGAATATCAAATCCGCATAGGCTTTCGGGGAGATGCCGTCAACGTACTTTTCCCCGCCATTGATTTTGCGGTAGTCTACCTTATCGGCAAAACGTTCTCCCGCCTTGGGCTGCGGCAGATAAGCCACCATCGTCACGGCATCCAACTTGCCCTCCGTCATCTTGTGGAGGTCTACCAGCACCCTGGTGTCTCGCCGCTCAAAATGGATGCCCTGGGGGAAGAACATAGGCGTATCGCAATGGGAGTCGAGTGTCAGTACTTGGCGATGCAGCTCCTTGGCCTGGGCAAATTCCCTGGCCCGCTCCACCAACCAGCGGAAAAGGGGCTGTCCATCTTCCCCTAGCCACTCGGGATGCCATTGAACGCCTATGATGGACTTTCCGTCATGGCTCTCCATGGCCTCTATCGTACCATCCACCGCCTTGGCGGTTACCCAGAAACAACTCCCTGGATCGCTCACCGCCTGATGGTGGAAGCTGTTGACAAAGATGTTTTCTCTTTGGTAAAGGTCACGCAAGACAGAACCATCCATGAGCTGAACCGTGTGGGTAGGCTCCGAGCGGTCTGCGTCTTGGTCATGCTTGACGCTCACCTGGATATCTTGCGCCACTTTCCCACCCAAGGCAATGGCCAAGGTTTGTATGCCCCGACAGATGCCCAGCATGGGTATCTGCCGTTGGAAAGCCAAGCGAGCCATGACCAGCTCCGCCTCGTCGCGCTCCTTATTAATATGGTGTAACCGGGGGATAGGCTCCTCCCCATACCATAAAGGGTTATGGTCTCCACCGCCAGTGAACACCAACGCGTCTATACGGTCTAAAGTGTCAACGATAACCCTGGGCTCTGTCACGGGAGGTATCAACACAGGAACACCGCCAGCCGCTACTATCTGCTGATGGTAAACAGCTCGCAGTGTTACGTCTATGTCTGAAAAATTACCCGTAAGACCAACCACGGGTCGGTGGTTGGTCGCAGGAGGAGTCGTGTGGAGACAATCCAAGCATGACCCTAGGTCAAATGCCGCCATGATTAATCTATGATGACAGGTATCTCGCGCTTGATGCTTTGCTCCAGGGAGATGAGCGTCTCGGTGGAGACCACTCCGGGAATGGATTGCAATTTATTGTTGAGCAAATCCATGAGTTGCTCGTTATCTTTCGCGTAAAGCTTCAACAGCATCGTGTAAGGCCCCGTAGTGAAATGGCATTCCACGACTTCCTCAATGTTCATCAGCCGCTCCACCACTTTCTTGTACATGCTGCCTCGCTCCAGGTTGATACCCACATAAGTGCAAGAAGCGTAACCAAGGCTCTTTGGGTTTACGTCAAAGCCGCTGCCCATGATGGCTCCTATTTTAATAAGGTGTTGTACACGCTGGTGAATAGCCGCCCTGGATACGCCACATTCCGCTGCCACGTCCTTGAAAGGGATACGTGCGTTCTTCGAGAGAATGCTGAGTATCTGCTTATCGAGCTTGTCAATTTTCTCCATAAGTTCGTAGATTTATAGTTAATTCCTTTAATTTGGTAGCAAATATAGTAATTATAAATGATACCATCAACAAAATGCACGAAAATCTTTCGACTTTCGTGCATCATGTAAGTTATTTTAAGACTTTTGGGCTAAATTCCCCCTAAAAAGCAATCCCACATTAAGGGAAGCCACGGAGATATTGACCCATGGCATAAACACTACTTCTTCTCCACTTGCCCCGTTTTTTCCTGCGTCTTCTGTCTAGGCGTAAGTGGCTCTGGTTTCGTAGGAGGATTCACGATGCTCTTTAATTCCATGGTGAAAACAAGCGTGGAATAAGGAGGTATCTGTCCGCTCTGGCGGGAGCCGTAAGCCAGCTCCTGCGGGATGTAGACTTCCCACTTGCTGCCCACGGGCATCAAGGTAAGTGCCTCCGCCCAACCTTTAATGAGGTGTTTCAGCCTGAATTTGTCCGACTCCTCATTATGCTTGGCCGTGGAATCAAATACTGTGCCGTCTATCAACCGACCCTCATATACCACTTCCACCTCATCCTCGGCAGTGGGAACCGGACCATTGCCTTTCACGAGCACCTTATATTGCAATCCACTGGCGGTGGTCTGCACGCCTGGTTTCTTGGCATTGGCCTCCAACCACTCCCTGCCAGGAGCGGCCATCAGGCTATCCAGATATCGCATGGCATCCCGCTGGGTAAAGATATCGTGGTCTTTCAACAACATGGCGGTAAATCCCTGATGGAAAATATCCTCCTCTATGGAATCTCCCGTGGACTTGAGGCGGTTTCTCATGCTGGGCAAAATGCGTTGCTCTACCATCTGGGCTATCTGCATGCCCACAATATAAGCCGTGCCCTTGGGGTCGTTTGCCACTTTTATCCCCTCCAGGTAACCTCTCACGAAGTCAGCCATGTAGGCGGTGTCTACGCTATAGCTTTGTTGCACATAGGGAATGAGTCCCTCCGTGGAGCAAGCACCCGCGGCATAACTCAAAGAGTCAGACTCCGAGGCCAATGTCACCGCTCCATCCGCCTTCTGCGCTCTACAAAAAGAAGCACTCGCCATGAAGACGAGTGCCCATATCATCAGTTTTCTCATATCTGTCAATGAAGATTACCTCTTGGCGTTAGCCTTGATCAACTCAATCTTGAAGATAAGCACGGAGAAAGGCTTGATGTCGGCACCTTGCTGACGAGGGCCATAAGCCAGCTCTTGGGGAATATATACCTCCCATACAGAGCCCTCAGGCATGTGGGTCAAAGCCTCGCTCCATCCCTTGATGACCTGGTTTGCGCGCATCTTGGCGCTTTCCTTACGCTTGTAGGAGCTGTCAAACACCTTTCCTTCCAAGGTACGACCCTCATAATTCACCTCTACCAAAGAGGTATCCTTAGGCATCTCACCCTTGCCTTCCTTGATTACCTTATATTGTACACCAGAGGGGAGAGTCACCACGCCAGCCTTCTTCTTGTTCTCCGCCAAGAATTTCTCGCCGGCTTTCTTGTTGTCACCATACTGCTCCTCCATGCTCTTAGCCTTGATTTCCTGCATCAAGCGCTGAGCGGTGTAGGCAGCCTGGTCCAACGTCATCAGGCCTTCCTCGCCCTTGACACCGGTGATGAAAGCGGCCATGTAATTCTTCATGGAGATGGTCTTGGTGGAATCTTCACCGAAAACCTCGTGATTGATACCCTTAATCATCATGCCTCCAACCTGCTGGCCAATCTGTATACCGGCATAGTAAGCGGTTTTCTTCTTGTCATCACCCGCATTGACACCGTCGTTCAAACCACGGATAAATTCGTCTATATAAGCGGTATCCACGCCCAAGCGCATCACGATGTAATCCCTCAGACCTTGCGTTTGGGACAAACCGAGCGCATAGCTCATCGTATCAATGTCGGTCTTCAAGTTTGCCTTGGGAGTAGAATTGCCACAACCCACGAAAGTGGCAGCGGCTAAAGCCATAAAGGCTCCGATAATTAACTTTCTCATTGTTGTTGTTCGTTTTATTGTCTTTATTTGTTTTTCCAACTTATTTTACGGCTATCAACTCCACGTCAAACACCAAAGCCGCATAGGGAGGTATCGACGCGCCCGCTCCGTTAGCTCCATAACCCAGTTGATAGGGGATGAAGAAACGATACTTGGCACCTTCCTGCATCAGTTGCAGCCCCTCCGTCCATCCAGCGATCACGCCGTTCAAGGGGAACGTAGCCGTTTGGCCTCTCTTATAAGAACTGTCGAATATAGTGCCGTCTATCAGCGTGCCCTCGTAATGACATTCCACCTGGTCTGTTGCCTTGGGCTTCTTGCCGTTGCCATCACGCAACACTTGGTATTGCAGTCCGCTGGGCAGGGTGATAACGCCCTCCTTCTTGCCATTCTCCGCCAAGAAGTTCTCGCCTGCCACCTTCGCCGCCTTACCTTTCTCCTCGGCCGCCGCTCTCTGCTTGGCCTCCTGCTCTGCGAAGAACTGCTGCACGAGTTTTTGAGCCTCGCTATCACTCACCTGCAATGAATTGCCCGCTATTACATCCTTGATGGCTTGGGAAAAATCGTCAATGTCCAAGCTTGTGGCACCCATTTGGGCCAACTGCCTGCCAATGCCAAGACCCAAGGCGTAGCTTACTTTATCCATAAATAATCCGTAATTGTTGTAAGGTGTTCTGTATTAAAAACGGGTGCAAAGTTAATACTTTTTCTTTTATACAGAAGTTATTTGCGGAAAAATTGCTAATTTTGTGTATTCTTAATACCTTAGACTATGAAGAAGATCGTATTCTTGACTGGAGCTGGCATGTCCGTGGAGAGCGGCTTCAAGACTTTCAGGGGCAACGATGGCCTATGGGAAAACTACCCCGTGGAGCAAGTGGCCTCACATGAGGGATGGGAAGCGAACCCCACATTAGTGACCAACTTCTATAACATGTTGCGCAAGAAACTCTACGCGGCAAAGCCTAATGAGGGACATCGACTGATACACGAGCTGGAACGGAAGTACGACGTGACCGTGGTGACGCAAAACGTGGACAACCTGCACGAAAAGGCTGGTTCCTCCAAGGTAATCCATCTGCACGGAGAGCTGACTAAAGTATGCTCTTCCCGAGACCCTTACGATGAACGTTTTATCCAAGAGTTGCCAGAAGACAATTGCGAAGTGGCACCTGGCACATTAGCGGAAGACGGCAGTTTGCTGCGTCCTTTCATCGTATTCTTTGGCGAAAGCGTTCCCATGATGATGCCTGCCACAGAAGAGGCAAGAAGGGCGGACCTCTTTGTCATCATCGGCACCTCGCTCAACGTCTATCCCGCCGCGGGCTTGCTGCAATACACCAAGCCTGGCACGCCCATCTACCTGATAGACCCCAGCCCTGTGGCCACCACCCATGGACTAAGAGAAGTAGTCCATATCCGCAAAGGCGCCAGCGAGGGCATGAGAGAACTGATGGAAACAATCGCCTCACAAACCAACAACGATTAAACCTCTTCACTATGAGACAAGCACTTCAAATAAGATGCAAGAACAATGGCCAAACACTTACGGTACCCGTAGGCAGCTCTTTGGCCGAGATATACGAGCAATCGGGACTACGGTTACAATATGGCCCTATCAACGCCAAGGTGAACAACAAAGTGGAAGGCATGCACTACCGGGTATACAACAACAAAGACGTAGAATATCAAGACCTTTACACCTCATCCGGCTCCCGGTCTTATACCCGCACGCTTTTCTTCGTACTCTGCAAGGCGGTAAACGACATCTATCCCAACAGCACCTGCGTCATAGACATCCCTGTGTCAAAAGGCTATTACGTCAACCTGGACATCGACCATCCCGTGGGACTGGAAGACGTTGACAAATTACGCAAGCGCATGCAGGAAATCATCGATGCCAACCTGCCCGTCAGACGGCACGTAGTACCTACCCAGGATGCCATCAACCTGTTTCGGGAAAAAGGGGATATTCCCAAGGTAAGGCTGCTCGAAAGCGTTGGGGCGCTTTACACCACTTATTACCAAATAGAAGACTACGTGGACTTTTATTATGGCTCCCTGCTCACCCACACGGGCAAACTCTATCTCTTTGGATTGGAGAAATACTACGATGGATTGCTCTTGCGCATTCCCTCACTGAAAAACCCAGGCGTATTGGGCGAGATGACCCGTCAGGATAAAATGTTTGACATCTTCCTCGAACATCATCGCTGGCAGAAAATATTGGGCATACGCACCGTGGGAGACTTCAATGCCGCCATCAACGAGGGGCAAGGCAGCATGGTGGTCAACGTGAGCGAGGCTTTGCAGGAAAAGAAGATTGCCCGTATCGCGGACGAAATCGCCAATCGTAAGGGCGTGAAACTAGTATTGTTGGCTGGGCCTTCATCGTCGGGCAAGACCACCACCTGCAAACGACTTAGCATCCAGTTGCTCACCAACGGCATCAAACCCTTGCAAATCTCACTCGACGATTACTTCGTAGACAGGGAGAAAACACCGCTCGGCGAGAATGGGGAGTATGATTACGAAAGCCTTTATGCCCTCAACTTGCCCCTGCTCAACGAACAATTCAACGCGCTTTTCCGTGGCGAAGAGGTGGAATTGCCCCATTACAATTTCCAGTTGGGAAAGAG
>FR882151.1:84726-99735 GCA_000435635.1 Prevotella sp. CAG:1320
AGTCAACGAAGCGGCAAACGCCTCAAGCTGGCTCCCGACAACGTAGTGGTAGTGGAAGGCATTCACGCTCTCAACCCTGAATTGACAGCGCAAATTCCCAACGAACAGAAGTTCACCGTCTACGCCTCAGCGTTGACCACCATCCTTTTGGATAACCACAATTACATTCCCACCACCGACAATCGTCTCTTGCGACGCATCATTCGCGACTACAAATATAGAGGGGTCAGCGCAAGGGAGACCATTCGCCGTTGGCCATCGGTAAGGGCAGGGGAAAACAAATGGATATTCCCCTACCAAGAGAATGCCGACGCCATGTTCAACACCGCCATGCTCTATGAATTGGCTGTCATCAAGACCCAGGCGGAACCACTGCTGGAGCAAGTGCCCGAAAACTGCGAGGAATACTCGGAAGCCTATCGTTTGAAGAAGTTCCTTGGCTACTTCAAGCCGATACCCTACGACAAACTCCCGCCCACTTCCCTGCTACGAGAATTCCTGGGCGGCAGCTCGTTTGAGTATTGACCCATAAAAGGGCAAGCGCTAAAGCTTATCGCCGTAGCACAAGTCACCCGCGTCGCCAAACCCTGGCACTATATACTTATGTTCGTTGAGTCCCGGGTCAATGGCGGCGCACCATATAGTGGTTTTCTCCTCAGGAAAAGCCTCCACCACATGGTCTATACCTTGTGGCGTGGCTATTACGCAAGCCACGTGAATGCGCTTGGGCCTGCCCTTGGTAAGGAATGCCTTGTATCCCAATTCCATGCTGCCGCCCGTGGCCAGCATGGGATCGGCTATGATAAGCGTTTTCTCCTCTATGCTGGGCGTGGCGAGATATTCCACATGGATGCCCACCTCGTGATGCTCCGCGTCTT
Source organism: Prevotella sp. CAG:1320 (assembly GCA_000435635.1). GTDB lineage: Bacteria > Bacteroidota > Bacteroidia > Bacteroidales > Bacteroidaceae > Prevotella > Prevotella avicola. Next base: position 85,605 of record FR882151.1, read on the forward strand.
TGTACGCCCTGTAAGCAGACACGAAAGCGTTGCCCGCGTGGTCGAACACGTTAAGAAAACCCTGGTGAAATGGCAAACCCGCACGGAAGATAGTGCCCAGCACCACCTTGTCCACGGGCACGTTTACCTTTGAGATGCCCAACGGCGTCACCACGTCTCTCATCTCGTAATCCATGCGCTTTGATATCTCGAAAGCCTCATACTCCCCTATACGCATGATGTTGTTGCGGAAGAGCAATCGGTTTTTCTGGTAATCCTTGTCCCTGATCTCCGCCATGTATTGATTCATGATGGAGTTTTGTTCGCTAAGATTGATAATTTCCATAGTTGGCGGATATTTGAGTGGTATTCGCGAAGATAGGAATTAATTTTCATTATTTGCCAACTCCACGTGGCAAATATCAAGTGGCGACGGATGATTTTAGCAACTTTAACCATAAAACAAGCCCAGATTACATTTTTTTCATTTGCCCGTCATTGGCGTTTCGGGTAAATTGCGTAACTTTGCAGCGGTTTTAAAACTAGCGATTATTCACCTTAAATACATTATCAAAAATGGCAAAGTTTGACAAGTCAGTTTTAGCAAGCTACGGAATCAAGACGGGTACCGCTGAGGTTCTGTACAATCCTTCGTATGAGGTACTGTTTGACGAGGAGACCAAGGAAGGTCTTCAGGGCTATGAGGTAGGTCAGGAGACCGAGCTCGGCGCTGTCAACGTGATGACTGGTATCTTCACTGGTCGTTCGCCTAAGGATAAGTTCATCGTAGACGATGAGACTTCTCACGACACCATCTGGTGGGATTCTGAGGAGTATCACAATGACAACCACCGTGCTTCCAAGGAGGCTTGGAAAGCTGTTAAGAACATCGCTCTCGAGGAGCTGTCAGGCAAGAAGCTCTACGTTGTAGACGGTTTCTGCGGCACTCACAAGGACACCCGTATGAAGGTGCGTTTCATCGTTGAGGTAGCATGGCAGGCTCACTTCGTAACCAACATGTTCATCCGTCCTAAGACAGAGGCTGACTTCGAGCAGGAGCCCGACTTCATCGTTTACAATGCTTCTAAGGCAAAGATAGAGAACTGGAAGGAGCTGGGTCTGAACTCTGAGACTGCTGTTGTCTTCAACGTAACTTCTAAGGAGCAGGTGATCATCAACACTTGGTACGGCGGTGAGATGAAGAAGGGTATGTTCTCTATGATGAACTACTTCCTCCCCCTGAAGGGTGTTGCTTCTATGCACTGCTCTGCCAACACAGATATGAACGGTGAGAACACCGCTATCTTCTTCGGTCTGTCTGGTACCGGTAAGACTACTCTCTCTACCGATCCTAAGCGTAAGCTGATCGGTGACGACGAGCACGGATGGGACAACGAGGGTGTGTTCAACTATGAGGGCGGTTGCTACGCTAAGGTTATCAACCTCGACAAGGAGGCTGAGCCCGATATCTACGGCGCTATCACCCGTGACGCCCTGCTGGAGAACGTTACCGTTGACAAGGACGGCAAGATCGACTTCGCAGACAAGAGCGTTACCGAGAACACCCGTGTTTCTTATCCTATCTACCACATCAAGAACATCCAGCGTCCTGCAAGCCAGGGTCCCGCTGCAAAGCAGGTGATCTTCCTGAGCGCCGACGCCTTCGGTGTACTGCCTCCTGTATCTATCCTGACTCCTGAGCAGACGAAGTACTACTTCCTGAGCGGCTTCACCGCTAAGCTCGCAGGTACTGAGCGTGGTATCACTGAGCCGACTCCTACCTTCTCTGCTTGCTTCGGCCAGGCATTCCTCGAGCTGCATCCTACAAAGTATGCTGAGGAGCTCGTTCGTCACATGGAGAAGAGCGGTGCTAAGGCATATCTGGTTAACACTGGCTGGAATGGAACAGGCAAGCGTATCTCTATCCGCGATACCCGTGGCATCATCGACGCTATCCTCAACCACTCCATCGACGCAGCTCCCACCAAGCAGATTCCTTACTTCAACTTCACCGTTCCTACGGCTCTCGAGGGCGTAGATCCCAACATCCTCGATCCTCGTGACACCTACGCTGACGCAGCTCAGTGGGAGGAGAAGGCAAAGGACTTGGCTGGTCGCTTCATCAAGAACTTCAAGAAGTATGAGGGCAACGAGGCTGGCAAGGCTTTGGTAGCCGCAGGTCCTCAGCTCTAAGCTAGAGTTTTTTCTTTTCACATAACACTTTTTATCCCGCTCTCTCCGTGATGGAGAGGGCGGGATTTTTTATGTCCCGTAAAAACGCAGTACTACTGACATCGCCAACGCAGTACTACTGATATTTGATTTCAGTACTACTGATATTCAATTTCAGTAGTACTGCCCCAGAACCTGGAATAAGGGGGATTCCAAAACAAGTTGATTCGGTGAGCAAAACAAGTTGATTCGGTGAGCAAAACAAATGGAATTGAAACGCCGCGATATCGCGGTGGAAAACGCTTATATCTGCCCCGCCTCCACTTGCAATACCACACGCTCCGTGAGGCGGTCTACTCCCTCTGGGTCATATTTCTTGGTGAGGCTCGCTCCAAAAGCCCAGGCGAAAGCCTGGTAGAAGCCCGCCCTCACGGGACCCAGGAATGCCTGGATGAGTTGGTAAGAAGAAGAATTGCACTCGCGGTATATCAACTTGATGAGCAACTTGCCTTGCTGGTAGGAGAGTTTCTTCATGCGGGGCCTGTATTCCTTCATGATGCTCTTCTCCACGTACTTCATGTGCTCGTCTTTCGCCTTCTTGTTGGGCAGGGTTTGCAGATATTCGTAGGTCTCCTGTATGATGACGTTCACCTCCTTGGCTATGGGCAGCACCTTCTTCACGTTGGCCACCAAGCGGTTATAGGCTTGCCGCTGCTTGGCGTTCTTGAACACGGGCTTTGGATAGACATAAATGGGATTGACCTCCACGTACTGTATGCTGTCGCCATTATCCAACACCCTGCCCAACTTCAGCATAGGGTCAAGCGAAGGCGTAGCGTCCACGGCCTCCTCGTCCAGATTCTCTTCGTCCTGGACCACCTCTTGCGCACAAGTGCCTACAGCCACCATGGCAAGCCAAACCGAGAAAAAAAGCCTCGTCAACATAACTATCGCGAAAGTAAACATAAATTCCCGCATGGCGAAAGAAAAAGGAACGAATTTCACCATTATTCCGATTTTTATTTATACTTTTGCCTTGCGAAAACACACAAGAGCACCCATGAGAAAACGCATACTGCTGATTGCGCTCGCCCTATTCGCTTTAGGATGCATGGCGCAAGGAACGAAAAACTGGGAAGAATACCTGAATGAGCTTTCCGACATGGAAGACATGGACAACGTGTCTTGGGAACAATACCACGACATACTGGCCGAATATGCCGAGCAACCCATGAACATCAACACGGCCACACGGGAAGACCTGGAACGGCTTCCCTTCCTGGGCAATCAACAGATAGAGGACATACAGGCCTACATTTACCAGTATGGCAAGATGGAGAGCCTGGGCGAACTGGCCATGATACGCTCCCTGAACTGGTACCAGCGCAAGTTGTTGGAGTGTCTCACCTACGCGGGGAGCGTGCCCCAAAGAAGTTATCCCACCCTGAAAAACATCCTGCGCCATGGCAAGCACGAGGTGGTGGCCGCCGCCAAGATACCTTTCTATAATAGAAAAGGGGACATAGAGGGCTATCGAGGCTACAAGTATAAACACTGGTGGCGTTACAAGTTCCACTACGGCGACTATGTGCAAGCGGGGCTTTTGGGCAGCCAAGACGCCGGCGAGCCCTTCCTGAGCAACGCCAACAACCTGGGCTACGACTTCTACTCTTTCTATTTCCAGGTCAGGAAACTGGGAGCGCTGAAGAATCTCACGTTAGGTCGCTACCGATTGCGGTTTGGCATGGGGCTGGTCATCAACAATGACTTCGGACTGGGCAAGACAAACACCCTCACCACCTTGGGGCGCAACGGGAACGCCATCAGGGTTCACTCCTCCCGCTCCTCAGGCAACTTCCTGCAAGGCGGGGCGGCCACGGTCACGCCACTGAAAGGACTGGACTTGACGGCCTTTTTCTCTTACCGCGAAATAGACGCGACGCTCAACAGCGACGGGCAGAGCATAGCCACCATACTGACAGACGGCTACCACCGCACCGACACCGAACTGGCCAAGAAGGCCAACAGCAGCCAAACACTGGCGGGAGCCAACCTGAACTATACCCTTGGAGGTTTTCACGTGGGCGTGACGGGACTTTACACCAAGTTCGACAAACCTCTTTTGCCCAAGAAGACTTCCCTTTACCGCAGATATTACCCTGAGGGGAACGGCTTTTGGAACGTAAGCGCGGACTATGGATATGCCAGCCATCGCCTGTCCTTCAGCGGAGAGACCGCCACGGGAGACTGCAAAGCCCTGGCCACCATCAACACCTTGAGCTACCTGCTCACCGAGGAGTTGTCGCTAGTGACCCTGCAACGCTTCTTCTCCTATAAATATTACTCTCTTTTCAGCAACACTTTCTGCGAGGGCAGCGACGCGCAAGACGAGAGCGGAATATACCTGGGCGCCAGTTGGACACCTTCTTCCAAGTTCAACCTGATGGGCTATGCCGACATAGCTTACTTTCCCTGGGCTAAATACATGGCTTCCGCCGCCTCCCACGCATTCGACAGCATGGTGTCCGCCACTTACCATCCTGGCGATTTCTCGTTCTTTTTCCGCTACCGATACAAGATGAAGGAACGGGACAACGCCGACAAGACCGCGTTGGAATACCGCAAGGAGCACCGCGCGAGACTATCCGCCGCCTACGCGGGAGCCCGATTCACGGCCAAGACGCAATATGATGCCAGCCTCAGCCAGTTTGACGGCAACAGCTTTGGATGGATGGTGACGCAACAAATGGGATATACTTATCGCTGGCTGAGGGTGGATGGCACTTTTGGTTACTTCCATACCGCTGACTACGCCAGCCGTGTCTATACCTACGAGGCAGGTACACTCTACACGCTCAACTTCACGTCTTTCTATGGCGAGGGCATACGCTATGCCGCCAGGCTGCGGGCGGAGCTGGGCGAACATTGGCTCATCATCGCCAAGCTGGGAATTACCGACTACTTCGACCGAGACCACATCTCCAGCGGATACCAACAAATCAACCAAAGCTCGCAAACCGACCTGGACATACAAGTGCGTTGGAAGTTCTGACAGGTCTACCAGGGTTCACCCCGGTAAGCGGCATGGTTCATGGTGAGCGCAAAGGTATATCGGCGCAAATAAGACTCCGAAAGATAAACATAACCTCCCTCGCCCCACGCTATGCCTTGGCTGTTCTTGCAGCGATAATAGATTTCTCCGTCCCTGTGCGTCAAACCTACAATGGCAAAGGCATGGTCAAGGGTGAGCGACAAACGCTCAAAAGACAGCTGGCGCAGAGAAGCCTCTTCGGCAGAGGGAGAAAGCGACTCTACCCACCCTGCCCGCCTGTGGCGGAAAGCTGCGTTGGTAGTGTCTCCCTCCCAACAAACGGCATGTCCCGACTCCACGGCCTTCCTCAAATGGTGCGTTAAACTATCCAACGGCAGGTTCAACGTAAGCATTTGCCCTAACTCCAAAGGATAGGAACAAGCGGGAGAGTTCGCATGAAGTTCCCCGAAAGGCAAGGAAGGGAAGCTCACCAAACGCAGGTACTCATCGGGGGAGCATACGCTACGGGCAAACTCACCAGGCGTATAGTCCGCGCCCAAGAAGTGCACCCTGTCGGCGGGGAGATAACCCATGGCGCGGTCGAGCACGTCGTCTATCCGCCGGGAAAGCTGGCTAAGCGTAGTGGGACGTTTCCTTGCCCCTTCTATCACCGATTGCAACTTTCTCACGGTCACTGACTGCTGGTAGCCGTCACGTTCAGGATAGGAGTCGTAGGGATAAAGTCCATAGGTGGACAACAGATGTATCCCCACAGGCACTGGGCAGGAAAGATGTTCGGGGAGAGATTGCCCCGAGAAGTACGCGGACAAAGCCTGTTCCTTGAGCCAGCATCTTACCAGATAGGGGGCGGACAGGTTGACGGAATCTCCACGGGAAAGATGCTCGGCCTCCAGCGTAGCCAACAGCGCGTAGACGCTCCCCATACCCCCGCCGGGATAATCTTTCACGGGCGTGGCTGGAATGATAAGGCCTTCCCCGCGAGGGGCTTGCCGCTTCTTGGCTTCTCGGCATCCGAACAGAGAAGCCAAGAGCGTCAGCATACCTATTATTATAATGGTGTTTCTATTCATTTCTTTGCAAAGTTACGAATTTTTCCGTAATTTCGCGGCATGAACGAGACATTAGACGCTTTCGAGATAATGGCTCCCGTGGGAAGCAAGGAGTCGTTGGCCGCGGCCATACAGGCTGGAGCCGACTCTGTATATTTCGGCGTTGGACAGCTGAATATGCGTTCCCATTCGGCCAACCATTTCAACATCACGGACCTGAGGGAAATAGCCCAGACTTGCTCGGAGCACGGCATCAAGACCTATCTCACCGTCAACACGATCATTTACGATGAGGACTTGACGGCCATGCGCGAGATTATAGATGCCGCCGTGGAAGCGAGAATCTCCGCCGTGATAGCAAGCGACGTAGCGGTGATGGACTATTGCCAGCGCAAAGGAATGGAAGTTCACCTCTCCACCCAGCTCAATATCTCTAACATTGAGGCTTTGCGTTTCTACGCCCGCTTCGCGGATGTGGTGGTCTTGGCCAGGGAACTCAACCTGGACCAGGTGGCGGAGATACACCGGCAAATAGAGGAGCAAGCCATTCGCGGCCCCAAAGGAGAATTGATACGCATAGAGATGTTCTGCCATGGAGCCTTGTGCATGGCCGTATCGGGCAAATGCTACATGAGCCTGGCCAACGCCAATCGCTCCGCCAATCGGGGGGAGTGTGTACAGATATGCCGCAGGAGCTACATTGTTACCGATGCCGAGACGGGCAACCAACTGGAGATAGACAACAAGTATATCATGAGCCCGAAAGACTTGAAAACCATTCGCTTCATGGACCGCATGATGAAAGCGGGTGTCAGGGTGTTCAAGATAGAGGGCAGGGCTCGCGGCCCGGAATATGTCTACACCGTGGCGAAATGCTACAAGGAAGCCATCAAGGCCGTGTTGGATGGCACTTTTACCGAAGAACGCAAGGATGAATGGGACAAACGGCTGGCCACCGTGTTCAACCGAGGTTTTTGGGACGGATATTACCAAGGACAGACTTTAGGGGAATGGAATAAGCATTACGGTTCCGCCGCCACTGAAAAGAAAGTATTGGTAGGTAAGGTTATCAAGTATTTCTCCAAGCTGAACGTGGCCGAGGTTTCGGTGGAAGCCGCCGAGATAAGCCTGGGCGAAAGCCTGCTTATCACTGGTCCCACAACTGGCGTGATGTACCTAAAGGCCGAGGAAATAAGATATGAGCTGAAGCCCATCAACAAGGCAGAGAAAGGCTGGCGGGTATCCATACCCGTAAAAGGTAAGGTAAGACCCAACGACAAGCTCTTCAAGATAGTGAAAACAGAAAACGAGAAATAGCGAAATGACAATCAACGAACTGCAAGACGAAGTCATAGAGGAGTTCGAGGACTTCACGGACTGGATGGACAAATACCAGATGCTCATTGACTTGGGCAATGAACTGGCGCCTCTTGACGAGAAATACAAGACAGAGCAAAACCTGATAGACGGCTGCCAAAGCCGCGTGTGGATACAATGCGACTGCCAAGACGGGTTATTAATATTCACGGCAGACAGCGACGCGCTTATCGTGAAGGGCATTATCGCGCTGCTGTTAAAGGTTCTCAGCGGACATTCCCCAAAAGAAATTCTCGATGCGGAACTATACTTCATAGACCGCATAGGACTGAGAGAGCACCTGAGCCCCACCCGCAGCAACGGACTGCTGGCCATGGTGAAGCAAATACGCGCCTATGCCGTGGCCTACCAAGCAAAACAAGAGGAGGCGCAAGCATGAGGAAATTGCGCACGGTGGAAATGCGCCGCCTGTCGCTGGAAGATTTCCATCAGGCGGAAAAGCTGCCCCTCATCGTAGTGCTGGATGACGTAAGGTCGCTCTACAATGTAGGCAGCGTGTTCCGCTCCTGCGACGCGTTCCGCGTGGAAGCCATCTATCTTTGTGGCATCACCGCCACCCCACCCCATGCCGAGATTCACAAGACCGCTCTGGGAGCAGAGGACAGCGTGAGCTGGCAATATTTCCCATCGGCCATGGAAGCCATAGAAGACCTTCGCGCGCACGATATATATATATATGGTGTAGAGCAGGTGGAAGGCTCAGAAAAGTTGCAAGACCTCAGCCCAAAACAAGGGCAACGCTACGCCGTGATATTGGGCAATGAGGTGAAAGGCGTTCACCAAGAAGTGATTGACCAATGTGATGGTTGCCTGGAGATACCGCAATATGGCACCAAGCATTCCCTGAACGTAAGTGTCACGGCAGGTATCATTGTCTGGGAGTTCGCCAAGCGCTATTTCTCGCCGCCCAAGAACCAGTAAGCGGCATAATAGCTCACCGCGCCTACTATCAATATGATAATAATCAAGCTCATAACTATTATCAGGGGGGGACGATGACTGTATGCCCCCTTTCTTCTTTTAACGTTATAGGAACCAAGTTATTGCCTCCCCTGCCGGAGATTTTTTGGCGTGCCCTCACGGAATTCCATGCGGAACTTCCGTAATCCGTCTACACCGCTTTCATTATTTTTTCCTATCTTCGCGGATGTAAACTCTAAACACTTTATAGACTATGATGAACAATTTCGATTACATGACCCCTACCAGGTTGATATTCGGTAAGGACGTGGTCAACCAGTTACCCGAGGTGATGAGCGCCATTGGCAAGCGCGTGTTGCTGGCCTATGGTGGCGGAAGCATCAAGCGCATGGGCCTCTATGACAAGGTGAAGGAGCTGATGAAAGACTTCGAGGTATATGAACTGAGCGGCATAGAGCCCAATCCCCGTTATAATCCCAGCGTGCTGGACGGCGTTCGCATTTGCAAGGAGAAACAAATAGAAGTCATATTGGCGGTAGGCGGCGGTTCTGTGCTCGATTGCACAAAAGCCATCGCGGCAGGTGCGCTATATGACGGAGACCCTTGGGATCTCATCACGAAGAAAGTGCCTACCAAGGCCGCTTTGCCCATCGTGGACATCATCACCTTGGCGGCTACGGGCAGCGAATACGATTGCGCTAGCGTCATCTCCCGCACCGAGACCAATGACAAAGTGGGATATCTTGACCCGCATATCTATCCCGTCTGCTCTTTCATGGACCCCACTTATACCTTTACGGTAAACGCAAAGCACACGGCCGCCGGCGTGGCTGACGCTTTCAACCACGTATTGGAGCAGTATTTCTCCAGGCCCAACAACACTGTCAGCGATGGATTCTGCGAGACTTTGATGAAAACCTTGATAAAGTTCGCTCCCATCGCCATCGCAAAGCCAGACGATTATGACGCGAGAGCGGAAATCATGTATGCCGCCACCTTTGGCTGCAACGGTCTGCTGGCACTGGGCACCACGCACTCCGGTTGGCCCATGCACGGCATAGAGCACGCCCTCTCAGCCTATTATGACATCACCCACGGAGAGGGTCTTGCCATCATCACCCCTCGCTGGATGCGCCACGTCCTCAGCGAGAACACCATAGACCGCTTCGTAAGTTATGGCACCAACGTATTTGGCATCTCCGCGGAACTCACTCCAGCGGAGATAGCGGAGCAAGCCATACAAAAGACCTACGATTTCTTCCTCTCCTTGAATATTCCCATGACGCTGCATGAGGTAGGAATAGACGACAGCAGATTGGAAGAAATGGCCCATCACATCGCGGTCAACGAGGGATTGGACAAAGCCAGCAATTTCGTCCCCCTGACTGAGGCTGATATCCTCAGCATACTAAAGGCCTCGCTCTAAAGCGAGACCTTTCCTATTATCCCTAAATTTATTTCATATCTTCCCTGGCCAGACGAACATGGGTCGTCAGCCAGGGAAGATTTGCGTAACACTATCATTGCCAAACCATAGAGGCGTGCCGCATCTCCGCCAACAAGGGCGGAACAAACAAGAGAAGTCCATCTCCTGCCAAGAGATGGACATTCCCGCAAAACACCTAATTGCCAGGGGACTGCGGATTTATCCCCCAATTTCGCGAAGGTAGTAAAAATTATTCATCATCCGTCATTTTGGAGGATTTTTTTATATTTATTTTTGCATGGAGTGTCAACGGAACGGGCTTTTTGTTGGCGAAGTTTTTGGGGGATAAATCCGCAGTCCCCTGGCAATTAGGTGTTTTGCGGGAATGTCCATCTCTTGGCAGGAGATGGACAAGGAAAACGTCACGAAAGTCAACCCCAATACAAGTGCCGTTATGAGTAGTGACGGAGATAGGACAATCTTTATGGAAATAGGGAAAGTCAGTGCTCAACATTTCATAACTGCTTGTTATTGTGGGATTTACGATAGCTTGCAGGATTAGAGAAAATGTCCCTGCCTGAACGATGGACGAGATTCAGCCCCTGCAATGGTTTGTCATGCGCGACCTGAAAAGGAGCAACGCCAAGCAGCCCGCGTACAGGCTGCTTGAGGGCATGGGGATAGAGGTCTTCACGCCCATGGTCTGGAAGATCCTGGTGAGGAATGGCAAGCGGGTGCGCGAGGAGGTGCCTTTCATGCGGGACCTGCTTTTCGCGCACGACACCCACGCCACCCTCGACCCGATAGTGGAGAGGACGGACACCTTGCAATACCGCTATGTGCGGGGCGGCTATAAAGTCCCCATGACCGTGCGGGAGGCGGACATGCGCCGTTTCGTCCATGCCGTGAAGTCCTCCGAGAATCCATGCTATTACACCCCTGAGGAAATCTCCGCCGACATGATAGGCAAGAAGGTGCGGATAGTGGGAGGCCCCTTGGACGGCTATGAGGGACGCTTGCAGAAGATGCAGGGCTCTCGCGTCAAGCGGTTGTTCGTGGAGATTCCGAGCGTCCTGACGGCCTCCGTGGAGGTGCAACCAGAGTTCATCCTGTTTCTCAAGTGAGATACACGAGAGACCTGTAGAGACGCGTTCTCGCATCTCGGCGGGCAAGGAAGGCAAACAAGGAAGATATATGTATACGCCTGACGAATTCACTCTCCGCTGGCAACGCCTCCACCGTCCCTCTATGGACGTGACGGATGACGCGGCTTTCTACTGGCGGCTCTACACGAGCCTGCGTGACCTCACGGAGCGTAACGCGCGGCCTGTCGACGGGCAAGCCCTCCTCTCCTTGCTTCTCTATACGGAGAACACCATCGCCGTGGGCCTTGACGGCGTTTACGAATATCTCTACCGCCGCTTGGGCAACGTGGTGTTCCGTTGGTGTGACCGCCTGGGCATGGACGCCAACGCCACCTCTCAGGTTCACGCCCTCGTCTCCGAGGCCGTGGCGGATGCCTCCTCTTCCCGCAGTGGTCTCAGACGGTGGATGGCGGAAAGCGTATTGTCGCGCGACTTCTCCCGCCTAAGCGAGATGCTGGTCTATTTCGCGGAAGAGGACAGGCAGCTGCGCCGCGTCTTCCCCGACTTGCGCTATCGGGAGGAGATGTTCCTGCGGCTCACGGGTGACAGGCGGACGGCCCAAGAGGCATTGTGGGGCGACATGGCCTTCTGCTGGCGCGACAAGCGGGGCAAGTCCCTTTCGGACACCATCGCCCATCAATTCCGCCTTTCCTCCTCTGCCTTGACGGAGCGGGAAAGAACCTCGCTGCGGGAAGCGGCCGAGCTCCTCGGCACCATCCAGGCGGAACGCCTGGACACCTATATATATAGGGAGCGCGAAGACGACTGCGTGGCAACTTTGCGCCATGGGGATGGTCGAGTGTTCCGTGGCGTCATCTTCCCCACGCCCGTTCCCAGCCAAGCTCAAGGCCAAGTCCTGGTCGCCCAGCTGGTCACCTACGCCGGCAATACCTACGTATGCGGCCCGCTGCGGTGGATGGACGATAGACAAGCGGAGCGTTGGAACGGAGAAATCATCTGGCAAGACATCTTCCGAAAAGAGCGGGAAGCGGCAAGTCGATCCTGTTTCACCACGCCTTTCGGCAAGCGTCTCAGCCTTTACGAAGACCTCTACACCCTTCCTGAAGACCCAGAGGAAGCCCGCCTGGCCGCCCAGGGCATCTATCGGGACGAGCCAGACGTCCTCGATTTCCTCGTCAGTTATAGTGATGTTGCTACAAATAACGAGGCATAATGAACGTGTCATACAGACACATGGCAATGACAATGTACCGTTGGGCGGGAAACCATGCGTATGACATACAAAAAACGGGCAAAAGATGGTTGTTTCAGAAAAAAACGCGTATCTTTGCTGTCGTATAAATCAACGGAAGGATGGACAATGAAGAACCCTGGACTAAAAGACTACCGGCTGAACTCAATGGAAGAACCCACCGATGAACAATTGAACGCCCTTATGGAGAAAGTGGCAGAGGATGCTCGTAAGCAGTCGGTCAATGCCAAGAAAGCCTTGGAGCGCATGATGCAGGAAACCCGCGAGAGAATCACGGCCATACGCCGTGAGCAGGAAGCGGTCAAGGAAGTGGGAAAAGAATAGGGGCATGGGGAAAAAGCTAAAACCAACCTTGTGCGTCGTCGCTGGTCCTAATGGGGCAGGAAAGACCTCCACGACCATACAATTATTGAGCAATGAGTGGGCGGAAAACAGTCTGTATATCAACCCGGGTTGCTCCGCACTGTAGATGGAGCGGTTCGCAAAAGATATGTGGTGGTTATGCCCGAATGGGCACAAGCTTTGATGCCCTAAGCCTTTCTGGTCACCATTTTCTGTAGCAAATAAATTGTAGAGACGCATTCTTGCGTCTCCCCCTGAAAAGAACGAAGCAAAAAAGCCGCTCAACCTCTAGAAGATTGAGCGGCCCCCAAACAAGACAACACTACGGCTCCAAGTCCCGATACTCCCTCACCACGTCAAAGCACGGGCAAGCCTTGTGCCCATCCAGGTCTCTGTGACCCACGATGACCGCCTTGGGAAACTCCCGATGCAGCCGTTCCAGCAACTTCCGCAAGGCCACCCGCTGCGCCTCGGTGCGCATGTCGGCGGGATTGCCCCGGGCATCCAGGCCGCCGACGTAGCACACGCCAATAGAGTGGCTGTTGTGCCCACGGCAGTGGGAGCCCACCTGGGAGAGAGGCCTCCCTTCCTCCACCGCGCCATCCGCGGGAATCACGAAATGATAACCACAGCCCTTCCAGCCCAGCGAGCGATGATAGCGGTCAATGTCCCGCAGGCGGAGGGCACTGCCCGCCCTGTTGGCGGAGCAGTGCACGACAATCAGCGTAACGTTTCTCATAACACGCTCCCGGCGACTCCTCCCGCCGCGCCCGTGATGATCAGTTCCACGATGCGTACCACATAGAGCAACACGCTCTTCCAATTCCACTTCTTCATACTTTTCGTCTTTAGATATATGAACAATTTCTTCATACTTTTCGTCTTTAGATAAATGAACAATATAAACTCCATACTCTCAAGTTTTGACGCAGGTGCGCCAATGGCTTTCTCCGCGAGGATTACTCCTCGCCGCTAGCGCCAGCTCCTCCAGTGCCACCCGTTCCGGGAGTTACCGGCGTGCCACTGCCCGTGGAGTCATCCTCCTCTTCGGTGGAGTCATCCTCCGAGCCACCGTCGGCATTGCCCTTGTTCTTGGCGGCTTCCAGGTCCACCAGGGTCTCGCCCGCCTTCTCGGCCTTTAGCGTAGCCTGTTGCGCAGCGCGGCTGGCCACCGGATTGAACTCGGCACGGCCTATCAGGTTCTCCAAGTCCACGCCGGGAGTGAAGAGGATGTTCACCTCCTTGATGTTCTTGGACGCGAACTTCTCGATGCTCTCCGCCCCTTCGCTGCTGATGGAGATTCCGAAAGTGCCCAGCTCGCCCAGTTGGATCTTGTTGCCGTTGAGCAGTTGCTCCACCAGGCACTCGCACATATCGGAGATTACGCCTTTCACCGTACCGCGTGAATACACGCCGTTGTGGTCGGAGATGTGCTTGGCGAACTTTTCCAGCGAC
>FR882152.1 GCA_000435635.1 Prevotella sp. CAG:1320
ATAACCGACGCGGAGTCCATACGGAAAATCGTGAAAGAAAAGGACATCCGGTGCATAGTGAACTGCGCCGCTTACACCAACGTGGACAAGGCGGAGAGCGACGAAGCACTATGCCGGAAGCTGAACGCCGAGGCACCTAAAATACTGGCAGAAGCCATGAGGGAAGTAAACGGTCTGCTCGTGCAGATTTCCACGGACTATGTTTTCGGCGGAGACCCGTACAACACGCCTTGCCGGGAAGACCAGAAAGGCACGCCTACGGGCGTTTACGGCCAGACAAAACTTGATGGCGAGGAGAACATCAAGGCCGTGGGTTGCGATTACGTCATCATCCGCACGGCTTGGCTCTACTCCGAATACGGCACATCCGCACGGCCTGGCTCTACTCGGAGTTCGGCAGGAACTTCGTGAAAACGATGCTCAACCTGACGGCCACGAGACCGAAACTGAACGTGGTCTTCGACCAGGCGGGCACGCCGACTTACGCCTATGACCTGGCCGTTGCCATAAAGACGGTATTAGCTGACTACGAGAAGGAATGTCCTGAAGCGGGTTACGGCAAGAAGGGCATATACCATTTCAGCAACGAGGGCGTATGCTCCTGGTTCGACTTCACGAAGAAGATAGCCGAGCTGGCGGGCAACACGGCCTGCGACATACAGCCCTGCCACAGCGACGAGTTCCCCAGCCCCGTGAAGCGGCCGGCGTATTCGGTGCTTGACAAGACAAAAATCAAAGAGACGTTCGGCGTGAAAGTTCCTTACTGGACGGACTCGCTGAAGGCCTGCATGAAGAACATGGATGCCATCAAATAACATCATTCAAAACAAAAACAAAGACGACATGGAATTCAAGAGAAACATCATGATAACGGGCGGCGCGGGCTTCATCGGTTCCCACGTGGCGCAGCGACGAGTTCCCCAGCCCCGTGAAGCGGCCGGCGTATTCGGTGCTTGACAAGACAAAAATCAAAGAGACGTTCGGCGTGAAAGTTCCTTACTGGACGGACTCGCTGAAGGCCTGCATGGGCAACATGGATGCCATCAAATAACATCACCCAAAACAAAAACAAAGACGAAATGGAATTTAAGAGAAACATCATGATAACGGGCGGCGCGGGCTTCATCGGTTCCCACGTGGTACGCCTGTTCGTGAACAAATACCCCGAGTATCGCGTCATCAACCTGGACAAGCTGACCTACGCCGGCAACCTGGCCAACCTGAAGGACGTGGAGGACAAGGAAAACTACGTGTTCGTGAAGGCCGACATCTGCGACTACGAGGCGATCAAGTCGCTGATGGGGAAGTATGACATAGACGGCATCATCCACCTGGCCGCCGAAAGTCACGTGGACAGAAGCATCAAAGACCCGTTCACGTTCGCCCACACCAACGTAATCGGCACGCTGACATTGCTGCAAGCCGCGAAGGAATATTGGGAAGGCAAGCCCGAGGGCTACGAGGGCACGCGCCTGTTCGTGAACAAATACCCCGAGTATCGTATCATCAACCTGGACAAGCTGACCTACGCCGGCAACCTGGCCAATCTGAAGGACGTGGAGGACAGGGAGAACTACGTGTTCGTGAAGGCCGACATCTGCGACTACGGGACCATCAAGTCGCTGATGGCGAAGTACGGCATCGACGGCATCATCCACCTGGCGGCCGAGAGCCACGTGGACAGAAGCATAAAAGACCCGTTCACGTTCGCCCACACCAACGTCATCGGCACGCTGACGCTGCTGCAAGCCGCGAAGGAATATTGGGAAGGCAAGCCCGAGGGC
>FR882153.1:0-41570 GCA_000435635.1 Prevotella sp. CAG:1320
TATAGATTATGCGCGCAAGATGAGATTCGTCGAACTCACGTTATTTACCGTATTGGCGTTGACGCAAAGAGAATGTAAAAATCATTTTATCACTCAGTTGGGCGATTGCCCTTACGCCTATCAGTTTAAAAGCCCCTTTCCTTATCATTTTTATTCTATTTCATGGTTCTATCTTCTAAATCATCGCATAATTACGCGATACCGCCGAAAAATCGTTTGTTTATTTTAGTAAAAATGCAATTTCTTTATAATAAATTTGGCATATTCGCAAATAATACTTAATTTTGCCGCCGTAAATGCTGATTGGGTTTTAATTTTTTATTAGAATTCATCCCTAATCCGCGCGATTGGGGAAAAGGCATAAACGTTTATTAACAATTATTTTTCAGTAAAAAGAGAGAGATTTATGGAAAAAAGACTCATGATGTTTATCGCTGGGCTGTTCCTGAGCATGGGAGTAGCCTTGGCACAGACACAAGTCAATGGAACCGTGACCTCTGCTGACGATGGCGAGCCAGTGATTGGCGCATCCGTCCTGGTGGAGGGCACGAAAACAGGTACCGTGACAGACATCAACGGTAACTTCCAGCTGAACGCTCCCGCAGGCAGCACCCTGGTGGTGAGCTACCTGGGCATGGAAACCCAAAAGGTGAAGGCCGGCAACAACCTGAGCATCGCCTTGCATTCCGACAGCAGGAGCTTGGACGAAGTAATCGTGACAGGTTATGGTACTTTCAAGAAATCATCGTTTACCGGTGCGGCCAGCACGATGGACGCCACCAAGTTGGAGGACTTGCCCGTAGTCTCATTGACGGATAAGTTGGCGGGAAGCATTCCTGGTGTGCAGGTGACCTCCTCTTCAAGTTCTCCTGGTGCCGTGGCCAGCATCCGCATCAGAGGTATGGGCTCCATCAACGCAGGCAACGACCCCTTGTTCGTGATAGACGGAACGCCCGTCAACTCGGGTGACATCAGCGAACTGGGATCAAGCTATAATGACGCAGGAACGGACATTCTCGCTTCCATCAACTCCAACGACATAGAGTCCATGACCGTCATCAAGGACGCGGCGGCCGCTTCCCTCTATGGTTCTCGCGCCGCCAATGGTGTTATCGTGATTACCACCAAGAGTGGAAAGGCAGGAAAGACCCACGTAGATTTCAGGAGCGATTGGGGCTTCTCTGACATGGCCGTAGATTATCGTCCCACGCTGAACGGAGCAGACCGCAGAGAACTGCTGTCTTTGGGATTGAAAAACTATGCCTTGGACAATGGCTACAGCACTGAAGACGCAGTGGCTTACGCCGACAGCAACATAGACAATTATGCGGCCATGCCCACAGGTGGCTATACGGACTGGAAGGACTTGCTCTTCAAGACGGGCAACCACGCCAACTACCAAGTAAGCCTCTCGGGAGGTAGCGACAAGACTCGCTTCTACACCTCTTTGGCCTACACCAAGCAGGAGGGCATCGTGGCCAACCAGGGATTGGAAAGATTTACTGGCAACGCCAACATCACCCACTCTTGGGGCAGATTCACGTTGCGCTTTACCTCCCTGCTTTCCAAGATGAACCAAGACATGGCCAATGAGGGAACCTCTTATGCTGGTGCGCTGCTCAACTATACCATGGCGCAAAACCCATCTTCCACTCCCTATGATGAGGATGGCAACTTACTGGGAGGATGCGGCCTCTTCGGGGTGAATCCCCTGTTCGAGCAACAACACAGCAAGGACAGGAACGTGCTGAAGAGGGCATTCAACACCCTGCAAGTGACCTACAACATCTGGGACAAGCTGAACCTGAGCGAGAAAATAGCCTACGACTTCACCGAGGGACAAGAGGACGTGCTCTGGGACAGGTACTCCAACAACGGAGGACCTGGAGGTGTCATGCAACGCGTAAAGAACGGTTACAACACCTTGAACACCCAAACCCAGCTTACCTATATCAACGATTTCGGCAACCATCACGTAGACGCTTTGCTGGGCTTTGAGACCGAAGAGTACAACTACAGCTTCAACTATCTCGTGGGACAAGACTATCCTGGCAACCAGTATGAACTTAGCCTCGCGGGAACAACGAGTGCCCAGTCTGATAAGGTCACCTCGAAAATGACCTCCTTCCTGGGACGTGTAGACTATGATTATGCCGACAAGTATTACGCTGGCGCAAGCTATCGCCTGGATGGCAGCTCCCGTCTAGCCCGTGACAACCGCTGGGGAAGCTTCTGGTCTGTATCCGCCGCATGGCGTTTCGCCGCGGAGAAATTCATGAGTGCCGTTTCTGATGTCATCACGGACGGTAAGATACGTGTGTCATATGGCGTAAACGGCACCCAGCCCTCTGATGCCTATGGCTACATGAACTTGTTCAACTATGGCATAGGCATCAATTACGGAGGAATCGCGGGAGGAGCTGTCACCTCTATCGGAAATCCCGACCTGAAATGGGAAAAGAACAAAAGTTTCAACATTGGCTTGGACATGACATTCTTTAACCGCCTCTCGCTGACCTTCGATTACTATAACCGAACCACGTCAGACCTGATTTATGACATGCCCATGTCTGCCGTTCCAGGCTTCGTGCAAGATGAGACACCCAGCGTGCCCTACAATATTGGTTCGTTGGTGAACAAGGGATTTGAGCTGACTTTGACTTCCACCAACTTCCGCACTAAGGATTTTGACTGGACCACCTCCTTGAACCTGGCGCACAACAGCAACAAGGTAGACAAGCTCACCGGCACGGAGAACGAGGTCATCAGCGGCATCTTGATACATCGCGTGGGAGAGCCTTACTATTCCTACTATATGTATGAGTACGCAGGCGTGGACCGCGAGACGGGCGCAGAGCTTTACTACATCAACGACGGCACGGAGAACGCCCGAAAGACCACGAGCGACGTGAGCAAGGCCAACCGCGTCATCGTGGGCAACCACGAGGCGACCATCGAGGGAGGCCTCACCAACACGTTGCGCTGGAAGTTCATCGACCTGGGCTTCACGTTCACGTTCTCATTGGGAGGCGACGCGGTGGATTACGCCACCTGGCAGCACAGCAATGGCGACAGCTACCTGTACCAAGGAGCCGTGCCCAGCTACTACAAGGCGGCAGACACCTGGACTCCCGAGAACAAAGATGCCAAGTTGCCAAAATTCCAATATGGCAACACGGGCCAGATGTCCTCGCGCTGGTTGATGCCCACGGACTACCTTCGCCTGAAGACGTTCACCCTGGGCTTCTCCGTTCCCACACGCTATCTGCAAACCGTCGGCTTAAGCAAGGCCAGGATTTACTTCTCCGCCTCCAATTTGCTGACCTGGAAGTCTGATGACTTGCTGGTAGATCCTGAGATGCCTGTAAGCGGAGTATGTACGCTAGAGACACCCGCCTTGAGAACATTGACTTTTGGTGTGGAAATAGGTTTTTAATCAAATAAAGAACGAGATATGAAAATGAATATATTCAATTCCTTGTATAAGACAGCTTTCGCTCTGGCCATGGCTGCCAGTCTTACCGCTTGCGGCAATGATTGGCTGGACGAATTTCCCGCTAGCGGCGTAGACCAGGAGCAAGCCATCACTTCCGCGGAGTCGCTGGGAACCGCCCGC
The DNA here is from genome assembly GCA_000435635.1 of Prevotella sp. CAG:1320. Lineage (GTDB taxonomy): Bacteria > Bacteroidota > Bacteroidia > Bacteroidales > Bacteroidaceae > Prevotella > Prevotella avicola. The sequence continues at coordinate 3,617 of FR882153.1, forward strand.
GTGGGCTTGTATGCCGCCTTGAAAGGCAACTCCACTAACGTGGATTATTATGCTCGCACGTTCTTTGTCTATGGCGACGTGCGTGGAGAGGACATACAGTACAACCCCGTGACGGGCAGCAACCGCGGCTCCATGTACTATTACCAGACTTACTCCACCGCCAGCAACTTTAGCAGGGACTTCACCCCGTGGCAATCTCCTTATATGGTAATCAGCCGCGCCAACCTGATGCTGGATGCCATAGAGCAGGGACGCATCTCCGACCAAGCGGAGAACGAAGCTCTGGTAGCCCAATATGAAGCGGAGGCATTGACGCTGCGTGCGCTTGCCTTGTTCGACATGGTGCGTGTCTACGGCAAGCCATATACCATGGACAATGGAGCGTCGCTGGGCGTGCCCGCCCCTTCCTCCTCGGTAGAAAGCACCGCCAAATTACCCCGCAACACCGTGGCGGAGTGCTACACGCAGATTATCAGCGACCTGACCGCTGCCATCAATTCCAACGCCCTGCCCACGGAGGGAGAGGCTGGATACGTAAACGTGTGGGTGGCCAAGGGCATCCTCTCTCGTGTCTACCTGACCATGGGCAACTGGGGAGAGGCCTTGAACGTAGCGAAAGACATCATCGACAATTCTGGTTATACGCTATGGACCCGTGACCAGTATGTAGACGCTTGGAACAAGACCAACGCCAGCCACGGCAACGAGATGATTTTCGAGCTCGCCATTACCGGCAGTACCGACTGGACCGACCGTGAAGGCATCGCCTATCTATACGCAGAGAATGGCGGTGACTATCCTGGCTATGGTGACCTGGTAGCCTCTCAGGCTTTTGTCAACATGTTGACTTCCGACCCGCAAGACATAAGAAATGACATCTTCGTGGAGTCCAAGAATGACGATGACATCGCCAAATATGGCACCAATAAGGTATTCTTGCAGAAGATGCCCGCCACGAATGGTGATGTACGTTACAGCAACATCCCCATGATGCGCCTCTCCGAGATTTACCTCACCGCCGCTGAGGCCGCATTTAATGACAAAGATCCTCGTGCGGCCGCCAATTACCTGAACGAGATTATCAGCCATCGTACGACAGATGCCTCCAAGTTGGTGACATCCGCCACCATCACTGCCGACCGCATCTACATAGAGCGTCGCAAAGAATTGGTGGGCGAAGGCCATCGATACTTTGACGCTTTGCGCCGTGGCGAGACCATCACTCGCTATACAAACGAGAGCGACAGGGGTTGGCATGACATCTTGACAGAGAGCGCGAGAAGTTATGATCGCACGTCGTTGAAGTCAATTAATCCCATCCCACAATTTGAGATGAACGCCAATAAGCAAATGGTGCAGAATGAAGGTTATGGAGACTAACCGACGTTCTTGACAGTTATGATAGTGAACGGGGGCGGGCGTGAAACTTCACGCCCGCCCTTATCGATTAGGTTTCGCTTTTCTCCCAAGGGCATCCGCTCTTGGGAGTTTTGTTTTCCCTATACCATATTAATATACGCGCGCGTAGGGAGTGCGTGTTCCCAACCAATTGTGTAGCGACGCGCTGTAGCACGTCGACCGCAAGCAGCGAGCAAGTGAGAGTCGCTCGTGTTTTGCCTCACGGGACGGATAACGGCGTGCTACAGCGCAGAGTTGCTGCGCATCGGTCACGAGCAGAGAACGACACCTTCCAGAGTAACGAAACGGGGCTTTTGAAGTGCTCAGTTGACACTATGCCAAGTGCTCAGTTGTTCACTTGACGAGTGGTCAGTTGTTCACTTCGGGGGTGTTCAGTTAATCACTTGGGAAGCCCTTTCCCGACAGCCATCCGCGAGCCTATGGGTCGCTTGTCAATGATGGAGATATGCCTCGTTCGTTGAAAGTGCGGAGATGGCCGGGAATGGTCAGTCTTTCAAGCAACCAACGGGCACCACCAACACGCCATCTTCCCGCCGGAAGGCATACTTGCTTGTTCCCGTCAACACCATGAGGAAAGACGGGACTTTCATCTTGGTGACATCAATCTTCCTCGCAAGTCTCAATAACGTTTGAGCTCCTTCCTCTATCAACCTGTCGCCCCCCAACTTGATTTCCACAAGCCCATAGGAGCCATTGCGCAAATGTACCACCGCGTCGCACTCCAACCCGTTCTTGTCACGGTAATGGTACACATTGCCTTGCAAGGAATCCGCATAGACGCGCAAATCCCTGACGCACATCGTCTCAAACAACAGCCCGAACGTGTTGAGGTCGGCCAACAAATCATCCGGTCCGAGCCCCAATGCCGCCACGGCTATGTATCATTTGGCGGATTTTCATTGTAGTAAATGGCGAGAATTCATTGTAGCAAATGGCGGATTTTTATTGTATGATTTGGCGGTTTTGTCTACAGGCCAAGAAAGGGTCAGGGGTAAAGACGCATATTTAAGTGAGTTCGACAAAAGCTATAGAGACGCGCATTCGCACCTCTAAAAGCGAGAATCCCGTGGCGGCGATGTGTAATCGCCGCCAAGCTTATTTCAGGATAAAATCCAGCAACTGTTCGTCACACCGAGGCAGGATGTCTCGCAGATGACAAGCCAAACGCTCCCGGGACTCCTCTGGCGTGCGAGCGGGGGCGCAAGCCTCTTTACCAAAGCGTTCCTCTGGCGTGGTCAGCAACGCCCATCCCCATCCATACTCCCGGCTATGACGGTCTACGGGATAGACAAAGTCTTCTATCACCACACGGCACGCCATCTCCAGGCGCCTGACATAGGTATCAAATTTGCCCCTCATATTTTTGCCCACGAAGTCACAGGCGGCACGCAGCTCCCTTGTTGTAAGGCTACCATTCTCCCGCAGGGTCTGCAAGATCATGTCGTCCAAGCTACCTTCCTCTGGCAAAGGGAAGCGATGGCGGCGATAGTTGCAGAAATCCGGCCACCACTCCTTGCTGATGAAACAGGCCTTGCCATCTATGAACTTACCGTAAGCGCATCCGCTTTCCCGTATCACCTCGCCTTTCCATTTCCACATGGGCCATTCCCACCCGCCATCAGGCAACGTAGTGTATTGCACTTCCTCGCTGCCCATCTCCTCGGCAGACCACCCATCGCCAAGGAGGCGCAGGAAAGGAAGAATGCCCAGTTCTTGCACCCGCTCTGTCAGCTCGGCGCAAGTGTTGATTTCTTGATATTCTTTTCGTGGCATGGCGCAATCATGTTTTCCGCGAATATACGCGTTTTCCCGTAAAGACGCAACGCCCATGTGGGAAAATCTTTTCTTACGCCTGATACCCGTGTCCCTATACATTAACGCGAGTTCGACGAATTCCACTTTATGTGCGCAGCCCTGTTATCACCAAACTGTAGAGACGCATTCTTGCGTCTCAGCCAGCTGCCAAGTCTTCGCGACAGGCGACTTTATCCGGCTATCTTGCTTGCCGAGACGCAAGAATGCGTCTCTACAACTTTTCGTCGAACTCACGTTACATTATATATAATATGCGCGCGTGAGGAAACGCGCGATAGTCGAGAGCATGCCCTGGCACTTGCCAATCGCCCAGCCCGCCTATCCGTGCTCGGAAACTTTTCCACGCAAAACCTTGATTTTTGTGGACATGATGTGGATATCTCGAATAAAATCACTACTTTCGCGTGTGGAAAGTCTTAACTAAAATATAAGGAAGAACGTTATGGCAAAGAAAGCTTTATTGATGATTCTCGATGGTTGGGGAATTGGCCAGCATGGCCAGGGTGACGTGATATACAACACTCCCACGCCCTACCTCGATTACTTGTACGCTGTTTCCGCTCATTCCCAGCTGAACGCATCCGGTGAAGACGTGGGTCTTCCCGATGGCCAGATGGGTAACTCGGAGGTGGGTCACCTTAACATCGGCGCAGGCCGCATCGTATACCAAGACTTGGTGAAAATCAACCGCGCCTGCAAGGACGGCAGCATCCTGAAGAATCCTGGCATCGTGGCCGCGTATGGTTATGCCAAGGAGACGGGCAAGAAACTTCACTTGATGGGTCTTACCTCCACGGGAGGCGTTCACTCCTCCTTGGATCACCTTTTCAAGCTGATAGAGGTGGGCAAGGAGTATGGACTGAAAGACCAGGTCTTCGTGCATTGCTTCATGGACGGTCGTGACACAGACCCCAAGAGCGGAAAGGGCTTCATTGAGGACGTACAGAAAGTGTGCGAGGCCAACGATGCCCATATCGCCAGCATCATCGGCCGTTTCTATGCCATGGACCGTGACAAGCGATGGAATCGCGTGAAAGAGGCTTACGACCTTTTGGTGGAAGGCAAGGGCAAGCAAGCCACCGACATGGTGAAGGCCATGCAGGAGAGCTATGACGAGGACGTGACCGACGAGTTCGTGAAGGCCATCCACAACAGTTCCGTAGACGGAACCATCGGCGAGGGCGACGTGGTCATCTTCATCAACTTCCGCAACGACCGCGCCAAGGAGTTGACGCAAGTGCTCACGCAGCAAGACATGCCCGAGGAAGGCATGCATACCATCAAGGATTTGCACTATTATTGCATGACTCCCTATGACGCCAATTTCAAGGGCGTGGACGTGCTTTTCCCCAAGGAGAACGTGGAAGATACTTTGGGCGAGTATCTCTCCAAGTTAGGCAAGAAGCAGCTGCATACCGCCGAGACCGAGAAATACGCCCATGTCACTTTCTTCTTCAATGGTGGCCGCGAGGCACCCTATGAGGGCGAGGACCGCATTTTGGTGCCCAGTCCCAAGGTGGCTACTTATGACTTGAAGCCAGAGATGAGCGCCTACGAGGTGAAAGACAAGCTGGTGGGAGCCATCAAGGAAGACATGTACGACTTCATCGTGGTGAACTTCGCCAATGGCGACATGGTGGGGCACACGGGCGTTTACCACGCCATCGCCAAGGCTGTATGGGCAGTGGACCAATGTGTACGAGAAGTGATAGAAACCGCCAAGAAAGTGGGCTATGAGGCTATCATCATCGCGGACCATGGCAACGCCGACAACGCCATCAATCCCGATGGCACGCCCAATACGGCACACTCACTCAACCCCGTGCCTTTCATCTACGTGACCGACAACAACTCCGCCAAGGTGAAAAACGGACGTTTGGCAGACGTGGCACCCAGTATCCTTCACATCATGGGACTGGAGCAGCCCGCGGACATGACGGGTGAGAATCTGATAGAAGACAAATAAATTCCGCTCCTTCTGGTGAAAGACGTACAGATAGAGAGCGGTTGGAAACAACAATTGCAAGGCGAGTTCACGAAACCTTACTTTCGTGAACTCGCCGACTTTGTTCGCTCCGAGTACCAGCAATATCGTTGCTATCCGCCCGCCAGGTTGGTGTTCAATGCCTTCAATCTCTGCCCCTTCAGCGAGGTGAAAGTGGTTATCATTGGACAAGATCCCTATCATGAGCCAGGCCAGGCTCACGGCTTGAGCTTCTCGGTAAACGATGGCGTTCCTTTTCCTCCCTCGTTGCAGAATATCTTCAAGGAGATACAGCTAGACCTGGGCACGCCCATTCCCGCGTCAGGCAATCTTACCCGATGGGCCAGGCAGGGCGTGCTGTTGCTCAATGCCACGCTCACGGTGAGGGAACATGTCGCTGGCAGCCATCAGCGGAAAGGCTGGGAGACCTTTACCGATGCCGCCATCAAGGCACTTAACGCCGAGCGAGACCACCTGGTGTTTATCCTCTGGGGAGGATATGCCCGCGGCAAGGTAAGCCTCATCGACCAGTCAAGGCACTTGGTGTTGCAGTCTGTGCATCCCTCTCCGCTCTCCGCCAACCGGGGAGGATGGTTTGGCAATCACCACTTCTCCCGTTGCAACGAATATTTGAGGCAGCAAGGGCTGGCGCCTATCGCATGGTAAACCACAAGCAGATGGAAAAGAAAGACCTACATATCGTACAGGTGGGAGACGTGTTGGTGTCTCCCGATATATTCACCGAGAAATTTTGTTGTGACCTGGATGCCTGCAAAGGCCAATGTTGCGTGGAGGGAGACGCGGGCGCTCCAGTCACGTTAGACGAGATAGCCGCCATGGAGGACGCGCTGGACGAAGTGTGGGGCGACCTTTCCGCCCAGGCGCAGGCGGTGATAGACAAGCAAGGCGTATCATACATAGACGAGCAAGGCGACTTGGTGACCAGTATCGTCAATGGCCGAGATTGCGTCTTCACTTGTTATGAGAATGGCGTTTGCCTATGCGCCTTGGAGAAAGCACACCGCGCGGGAAAGACATCTTTCGTGAAGCCTGTCTCGTGTGCCCTTTATCCTATTCGCGAGAAATACTTTGGCCATGGTCTTTACGGGCTAAACTACAATCGCTGGCGTGTATGCGCCGCCGCCGTGGCGAAGGGGGAGAGAATAGGATTGCCCGTATATAAATTCTTGGAGCGGCCTCTTATCCGCCGCTTCGGGAAAGAATGGTATGATGAGCTTTGTCTCGTGGCCAAGGAATTGCTGGGTGATGAGGCTTAGCTTTTGCGGTATTTAAGGGGCGAGAGTCCCGTATGCTGCTTGAAATACTTGCCCATGAAACTCTGGTTGGGAAAGTTCATCGCCTGCGCTATCTCTTTCACGCTTTTCATCGTGTTTTTCAGCTGCACTTTCATTTCCACGATTACGTAATGGTCTATCCATTCGTTGGGGGTGCGCTGGCTAACCTGTTTTACTGATTCCGACAAGTATTTGGCCGAGATGCAGAGTTGCTCCGCGTACCAGCCTACGCGCCTTTCCCTGCGGAAGTTGGCTTCCACCAGCTTGATGAAGTTGTTGAACACTCTTTCCGCCCTGTATTGCACGGTCTTGATTTCCCCCTCTTCCCAGATGTTCTCGCCCAGCTCGTAGAGCGTGGCTTTCAGCAATGCGGTGATTATCTCCTTGCGGAAGACACGCTGCTGGCCATCTATCTTTTGCTTGATGAGGTTAAAATAGAAAATGAAAGTGTCGACTTCTTCCTCCCCCAATCGGTAAACGGGGCGGGAACGGAAGAACATGAAGAGTTGCGAGAGGTTTTGCACGCCCTTGATGATTTCCTCCGTAAGTTCTGGGCTGACGATGAAGGAGAGGCCAGAGAAATCATCGCTTACATGATAGCCGGTCAATATTTGTCCTTCGCTAAGCAGCAGGAAGTCATGGGGCTTGAACTCATAATCCTTGGCGTTGATGGTATAATGCCCCATGCCCGAGATGCATAGGGATATCATGACGTACCCCATTCTAACCGGAGAACTGAGGGGCGTGCGAGGGAAGTGATCGGTGAGTATCAGCAGATCGTCCATGTGGCTTGCCCCCTCACAGAGAGTTTGGATTTGAGCCAAGGTCAGCTCTCGTATGTTGTTGGTCATGTGTGGTTTTTATGGTTATATTTCGCAAAATTAGTTCTTTTTTCGCTAATGACCAAACTTCCGACAGGTTATTCCCTCATTCATCTGTCAAATTCTTTTGGACTTAGCGTGAGAAACTTCGCGGGAACTGGCCGATTCGGGTTAAAAAAAAACTAAAAGCCTCCGCGTTTAGTGAAAGAAACTTTCGCCACGTAATGAAGGTAGTATTTTCTGTAAAATGTATTAGGCTGGAACTCGGAAAAATTGGTAAATTTGCGGCTGAGAACAAGACTTCCCGCAATGTCACGCAAAATCCGAATCATTTTGGCGTTGGTGTTTTTCACCCTCATCACGTTGCTGTTCCTTGACTTCACGGGTACGGCGCATGCGTGGTTTGGGTGGATGGCCAAGACGCAATTTCTTCCTGCCGTGTTGGGACTCAACGTGGCGGTGGTGGTTATCCTGTTGCTGTTGACCCTGCTGCTGGGCAGGGTCTATTGCTCTGTCATCTGTCCCATGGGTGTCCTCCAAGACATCGTGGCATGGCTGGGCAAACGGGGTAAACGTAATCCCTATAGTTATTCTCCGGCCAAGTCATGGTTGCGCTATGGCGTGCTGGTGGCATTCGTGGTCCTGTTGCTGGCGGGCTTCACCTCCATCGCCGCTCTCTTGGCTCCCTATAGTTCCTATGGGCGCATCGCCAACAACTTGTTACAACCCCTCTGGATGTGGGGCAACAACCTCTTGGCCTACTTCGCCGAGCGAGTAGACAGCTACGCTTTCTACTCCGCGGATGTATGGCTGCGTAGCCTGCCCACTTTCCTGATAGCGGTTTTCACGTTGCTGGCGGTGGGCTTCCTGGCTTGGCGACACGGGCGCACCTATTGCAATACCATTTGCCCCGTAGGCACTGTCTTGGGTTTCGTGACCAAGTATTCCTGGTTGAAACCCGTCATCGACACCTCCAAGTGCGTGAACTGTGGCCTGTGCGGACGCAATTGCAAGGCGGCCTGCATCAACACGAAGGAGCACCGGATAGACTACAGCAGGTGCGTGGCTTGCATGGATTGCCTGGAAAACTGCCATGTCAACGCTATCCATTATACGCACCCCAAGCGGAAAGATACTTCGACTGGGGATAGAAAGGTAGACCAAGGCCTGCGTTCCTTCCTCGCTCTTACTTCTGCCACGGCTGTCGCCGCCGTCGCCAAGGCGCAAGACAAGAAAGTGGACGGAGGATTGGCGGCGATAGAAGATAAGCAAATCCCCAACAGGCTGACACCCCTGTTGCCGCCGGGAGCTTGGAGTGCCCAGCACATGGCGCAACATTGCACGGGTTGCCAGCTCTGCGTCTCCGTTTGTCCCAATGGCGTGTTGCGTCCTTCTGGTAACCTGATGACATTGATGCAGCCGGAAATGTCATTCGAGCGCGGCTATTGCCGTCCCGAGTGTACCAAGTGCGGTGAGGTTTGTCCCACGGGTGCCATCCAGCCCGTTGAGCGTTCAGAGAAATCCGCCATCCACATAGGTCATGCCGTATGGATAAAGAAGAATTGCGTGGTGCTCACCGATAACGTCAATTGTGGTAATTGCGCTCGCCATTGCCCCACGGGTGCCATTCAGATGATACCCATAGACCCCAAGGACGAGAAATCACTGCGCATCCCGGCCGTCAACGTTGAGCGTTGCATTGGTTGTGGAGCTTGTGAGAATCTTTGCCCAGCCCGTCCTTTCAGCGCAATCTACGTGGAAGGGCATGAGGCGCATCGCGTAAACTAATCCCAGACTATCACCATGGACAAGCAAAACAAGAAAGAGATAACCCGCCGCCGTTTCCTCAAGACCCTGGGAATAGGCGCGGGCGTGACCACGGCCGCTCTCTATGGCTGTGGAGACAAAGTGCAATCAACGGGCGAGCCAGGCAAGGAGACCAGCCCCGTCCCCTTGGGCAAGATGACCTATCGGGAGAATCCCAAGACCAAGGAGAAAGTCTCCCTCCTGGGATATGGCTGCATGCGCCTGCCCACCAAGAAGGTGAGTGACGAGAAGGAGGAGATAGACCAAGAGATGGTCAACCGCCAGGTGGACTACGCTATCAAGCATGGCGTGAACTATTTTGACACTTCCCCCGCCTATTGCCAAGGCCTCTCGGAGCGAGCCATGGGCATCGCCCTGAGCAGGCATCCCCGCGAGAGCTACTATATAGCCACCAAGCTCTCCAACTTCTCTCCCGATTCGCAGACCCGGGAGGGTGCCCTCGCCATGTATCATAACTCCTTCAAGGAACTGAAGGTGGACTACATCGACTACATGCTCTTGCACAGCGTGGGCGGAGGCGGCATGGAAAATCTCCACAAGCGCTATCTCGACAACGGCATGCTGGACTTCCTGCTCCAGGAACGTGAAGCCGGGCGCGTCCGCAACCTGGGTTTTTCCTATCATGGAGACGTGGAGGTGTTCGACTACCTGCTTTCCAAGCACGACGAATACAAGTGGGACTTCGTGCAGATACAGCTTAACTACGTGGACTGGAAGCACGCCAAGGAGGTGAACGACAGAAACACCGATGCCGTCTACCTCTATGGGGAGTTGGAGAAGAGAGGTATTCCCGCCGTGATCATGGAGCCCCTCTTGGGAGGCAGGCTGAGCAATTTGCCCGACTATCTCATGGCCCGTCTCAGGCAAAGAGAGCCGGAACGCAGCGTCGCCTCTTGGGCGTTCCGCTTCGCGGGCACTTGGCCCGGCGTGCTCACCGTGCTGAGTGGCATGACCTATATGGAACACCTGCAAGACAACCTGCGCACTTATTCCCCGCTGAAACCATTGACGGAGGAAGACAACGCCTTCCTGGAGGAGATAGCGAAACTCTACTTGGGTTACTCCATCATACCCTGCAACGACTGCAAGTACTGCATGCCCTGTCCCTATGGCATAGACATACCGGGCGTGTTGCTGCACTACAACCGCTGCATCAACGAGGGAAACATGCCCCAAAGCGCGCAAGACGAGAACTACCGCAAGGCCAGGCGGGCCTTCCTGGTGGGCTACGACCGCAGCGTGCCCCGCCTGCGCCAGGCCGACCACTGCGTAGGCTGCGCCCAGTGCGTGCCCCACTGCCCGCAAAACATCAACATCCCCGAGGAGATGCAGCGCATAGACCAGTTCGTGGAAAAGCTGAAGCAAGACTCGCTATGATGGCCGATCTCGTTCGCTTGTTAAGGGAAGGCGGCTATTCCTGCGTGCTCCAGAAGGACGGGGAAGTGAGAACCTTTCATCGCCGGGGCGTGATAGACCTCTATACATTGTTGGTTGAAGACCCGGGCTATATGCGGAACGCTCTCCTCGCGGATAAGGTGATAGGAAAGGGAGCGGCCGCCGTGGTGGCCACGGCAGGCGTGAAGGAGGTGTATGCGGAGGTGATTAGCCTGCCCGCCGTGAATCTTTTGCGCCAAGCGGGTGTCTCCGTGAGTTGGGGAGAGCGGGTGTCTGCCATCCGCAACAGGGCAGGGGATGGATGGTGTCCCTTGGAGACCGCTTGCCGTGAGGCGTCAACCGCGGAGGAGGCCATGCCTGTGGTGGATGGTTTCGTGAAGCGGATGTTCCCCGACTTGGCAATAAAAGTAAACGTTTAAAGTTATATTGTATATGGAAATAGCAAACCGACTCTGCACTTTGGGATACCGTGAGACCAAGACCTACTTGGTGGCATCCCTTTTCGTGATAGGCAATATCGTGTTGCCGCAGTTGTTCCACCTCGTGCCGCAAGGCGGCGTGATGTGGTTGCCCATTTATTTCTTCACATTGGTGGGTGCCTACAAGTATGGTTGGCAAGTGGGACTGCTCACGGCGGTGCTCTCGCCCGTGGTCAACAGCCCGTTTTTCACCCTGCCCCACGCTTCCCCCTTTCCCCCCCACTGTTCTTCACCATGCCCCACGCTTCCGCCTTGCCCGCCATCCTGTTGAAGTCCACTCTGTTGGTGCTCTTCGCCGGCTACACGGCTCATCGTTTCCAACGTGTATCGCTCTTGCTTGTGCTGGGCGTGGTGCTGGGATACCAGGTGCTGGGTACTTTGGGCGAATGGGCCATGAAGGGAGATTTCTACCTGGCGGCACAGGACTTTCGCTTCGGCTTGCCTGGCATGGCGCTCCAAGTAGTGGGTGGATACTTAGTCATCAAACATTTAATCCGTAAGTGAACATGATGTTTACACCATTGATTTTGGGACTTGGCGGGCAAGAACTGCTTGTCATCCTGCTCATCTTCCTTTTGCTGTTCGGTGGCAGCAAGATACCTGAACTCATGAAGGGGCTTGGCAAGGGAGTGCGCAGCTTCAAGGACGGCATGAACGAGGTGCGGAAAGACCTCGACGTGGACGCTCCCGCTGACGACGCGAATACCAAGAAAGAGGAACAGCAGAAGGAATGAATCCCTCGAAGACCGCCAACGAGCTGACTTTCTGGGAGCATTTGGACGTGTTGCGGGGCTGCCTTATCCGTGTGATAGCGGTGACGGTGGCCTGCGCGGTCGTGGCTTTCCTCTTGAAAGACCAGGTCTTCGCGCTGTTGTTGGCCCCGAAGGAGCCAGGCTTCGTCACTTTCCGATGGCTTCACGATGTTAGCCTCTGCCTGTTTCCCGATTTCGGCGGCGTATCTCCATTTAGCGTCAAGCTCATCAATACGGGCTTGGCGCAGCAGTTCTTGATCCACATGCAGGCTTCTCTGTACGTGGGCATCATCTGCGCTTCCCCCTATATAATATATGTGTTGTTCCGCTTCGTCTCGCCCGCCCTTTACGCCCGGGAGCGAAAATACGCCTATGGCGTAGTGGGTGGGGGCTACGTGATGTTTGCCTTGGGCGTACTGCTCAACTACTTTCTCATCTTCCCGCTCACGTTTCGCTTTCTGGGCACCTACCAAGTGGCGGCGGAGGTGGACAACTTCATTACCCTGCAAAGCTATATGGACACGTTGGCGACGATGTCGTTGATGCTGGGCGTGGTGTTCGAGATACCTGTCCTTTCGTTCCTTTTGGCCAGATTTGGGCTGATTTCATCGGCTATCATGTCCCGTTTCCGTCGCCACGCCATTATAGTCATCTTGCTCGTGGCGGCTATCATTACGCCCACTTCAGACGCTTTCACTCTCATGCTGGTGGCGGTTCCCATCTGGCTGCTTTATGAGGCCAGCATCCTCCTGGTGCGCTTCGCCCATCGCTGAGCCTTCTTTTCCTTCCTCATGCTGCCTTGTCTCTAGTTCCCGTCACTCTCTTCTAAAGTCGCGGGAACTAGGCATATAAGTTCCTCTCACAGGCTATATAAATCCCATGAAGCTACTATCTAACTCCATTCCACGACGTGAAACAGCCATTCCACGTCGTAAAATAGACTTGTTAATAGTATTCTCCAGGTTTATATAGCTAGTGAATGGAGTTTATAACCATGCTTTTCCAATTTTGGCAATGACAGATTATGTGCACAAGTAGAAATTCGTCGAACTCATGCTAATTATAGGTTTATGTCGCGGGACTGATGCTATGCGTCTGCGTGCATGATTTGGGGGTGTTGGGGGAGATTTTTGCCCTTGGTTGTTTCGAAAATTTGAAGAAACAGGTACGATATGGTTGTGGGCTTGCGGGAGTCAAAAACAATGGCTAATTTTGCGGTAGAACACCAAAAAAGAAATATATGATGAGTGTTGTTACCGCCACCTTGTTGATCGCCATTGTTGCCACGCTGTTGCTCGTACATTACGATGGGCCAGCGGCGGAATAGCCATGGTTTCTAATGCCAATATAGCGAGTGCTAAGTGTAGAGACGCATTCTTGCGTCTCAGCAAACCGCCAGGCCTCCACAAGTGGCGATTTTATTCAGCCATCTTGCTTGCCGAGACGCGAAAACGCGTCTCTACATTTATCGAACTAATATGATTGTGCGCTTTTTTATTCTATTTTGCGCTCATTTTCCAGGGCTTCGGTCTTTTCCTTGAGCTATTAATCTTCTCCATGGGATGAGGTCTAAGACACCCAGCGCGACTAATATAGCGTACACAAATACTAGTCTTATCAGGAAATAATTGATATATTTTTTCATGTTAATCTTGTTTATGCTTGGCAATTGCAAAGATATGTATTTTTCTGAAAACAGATATTGAGTTATGAGATAAAATGATATTTTATTAAATATAATTTTACTTTATGAGCAAAACGATATTTATTTTTAATGCCCACTCTACAATTTGTTGATAGGTTTGCTTTGATGGCTTTGTCGCTCACTACGACGAATCTGTGGCGGAATGATATAAAAAACTTGGCAAAGGACGGCTAGCGTCCTTTGCCAAGGGTAATCGTAAGACCAAGTCACATAATGTATGTCTATGAGGATATGGGCTTGGCCTCTGGCTTTATTCGCTCTTCATGGTTAAGATTTTTCCATTCTCGTCGTAGGTGAGGGGCATCACCTTGAGGCTGCGCAGCCATGTCTTGTCATTGCTGGGCACGCAGTCGTGGTGGAAGAGATACCACTGGCCTTTGTATTCCGTGATACAATGGTGAGTGGTCCAGCCCACTACCGGCTCCAGTATCACGCCCTGGTAGGTGAAGGGACCATAGGGATTGTCGCCCACGGCATAGCAGAGCAGGTGGGAGTCACCCGTGCTGTAGCTAAAGTAGTATTTGCCCTGGTACTTGTGCATCCAGCTGGCCTCGAAGAAACGATGGGGATCGTCCGCCGTCAAAGGCTTTCCTTCCTCGTCCACAATCAACAAGGCCTTGGGCGCCTCGGCGAATTGCAGCATGTCGGGAGCCATCAAGGCCACCCTGGAAGGCAACGCGGGCTCCTTGCCTGTGGGCAGATACTCGTCCTTGAGCATCTTGTTGTCCTTGTACCACTGCAACTGGCCGCCCCAGATACCACCAAAGTAGGTGTAAATCTTGCCGTCATCGTCCTTGAACACACAAGGATCTATGGAGTAGGAACCGCGGATGGGGTCGGGCAGAGGCTTGAATGGGCCTTCGGGTCTATCGGCTATAGCCACGCCCAAGCGCATGCAACCATTATAGTCCTTGCCGCTGAACACCAGGTAATACTTGCCGTTCAGCTCCACGATATCGCTGTCCCACAGCTGTTTCTCACACCAGGCAACGTCTTCCACGCCAAATATCTTGCCATGGTCGGTTACCTCGCCGTTCATTACGTCATCGAGAGACAGCACGTGGTAGTCTTTCATCTGGAAATGTCCGCCGTCATCGTCGAAACTCTCACCGCTATCCCAGTCATGGGAAGGATAGATGTAGAGACGGTCACCAAATACATGAGCTGAGGGGTCAGCCATGTAGTCTTGAGGGAATAGATATCTTGCTTTCATAGATGTTATGGTTTATTTTTCTTCTTCAAACAGTTTGATGATTTCTTTCACTACAGGCTTTACTTTTCCCTTGCGGTCTATGAGCAAAGGATAGTTGGTTCTGCCCCTTACGGGGAAGCCGTTGAGCCAGCTCTCGCCATCGCTTACGCCCCACCAGGTCACACGCAAGATGTTGTCGGCATACTTCTTGTAAATCTTGAAGTGCTCCAACACGCGGGCGTTGAATTTCTCCTCTACCTCTTTGGGCAACTTCTTGGTGTAGGGGTTGTATTTTGCCTGCAACTCATAGTTGTTGCTGATGTCCGCGCCGCTGAAGCCTTCGGGGTTGGGCAGCACGTTGATGTCCAGCTCTGTTACCATCACCTTCACACCAGCGTTGATGAAAGCCTGGATGCTCTTCTCGTATTCTGCCATGTCGGGATAGTCGAGTCCGTTGTGGCTCTGCATGCCCACCGCGTCGATGCGGCAACCAGCTGCCTTCAGTCTCTTGATGAGTTTCACCACGGCCTCACGCTTCTTGGGGTTGGACATGGAATAGTCGTTGTAATAAAGCTCTGCGTTTGGATCTGCTTCGTGGGCGAATTTAAACGCCAATTCGAAATACTCGGGGCCTATGCCGCGATACCAGGGGCTGGGCCTGTAGTCTCCGTTGTCGAGGAAAGCTTCGTTGATGACATCCCATCCCTTAATCTTTCCCTTGTAGCGGCCTACCACGGTGTGGATATAGTCACGCATGCGCTTGATGAGCACTTCCCTATTGGGCAGCTTTCCGTTTTCGTCTTTGAACATCCAGCGGGCGGCCTGGCTATGCCAAAGCAACGTGTGTCCAGTGACAGTTATGTTGTTGTCAATGCCAAACTGCACGAATTTATCGGCCTCATCCCAGTTCCATACGCCCTCGCTGGGGGATAGGCTCTCGGGTTTCATGCAGTTTTCCGCCACGATAGCGTTGAATTGTTCCTTTACCAATTCCACTTCCTTGGTGTTGGTGCCATTGATGTGGCTGGAGTTAAGGGCAGTTCCTATGAGGAAATACTTGCCCACTACATCCTTGAGTCCTTGTCCCCACATGGGAGATATGGCCAAAAGGCATAAGCCTAAAGTCACGAAAGTTTTTTTCATAATGCGTAATTGTTATAGGTTAGTTGGATCTTTTTTCTATTTCGCGGTTGATTTTATCGATGACTTCGTCGGTTAGCTCATACTTGGATATGATAAACATGGCCAGCAAGAGCAACAAGGCGGGTATGACGCATACCAACCAAAGTATGCCTTGCTCGGCAAACAATGTCTGCGTAGGTACTTTCGGGTTGAATTGTACATAGGCCAGAACCAAGCCTGGAACCACTCCGCCCAAAGCCATACCTGCTTTGTAGAAGATGCCCGTCAACGCATTGACGATACCGGATATGCGTCGGCCAGAGGTGTATTCACCATAAGAGATGACTTCTGGTATCAATGCCCACATATATCCAGTTGCCACGATGACACCAGTGGATTTGATGAATTGCGCTACATATACAATCCACAGATGCGATTTAAGCGATGGAACCATGGAAACGATATAGAGGATAATCATGCCCAGGATGGCGATGGAAAGGAATATGTTGAACATGCCTCGCTTGCCTACCGCACGCTTGATGGCGGGAACCATCGGCATGAAGATAAAGGCGGGAATGGAACCCAATCCCATGAAGATGGCCAATTGGTCGGAGGTGGCAGCCATATTATAGGTCATATAATAAGAACCGGCGGCATTGCCCACGGACATCATGGCAAAGGCCGTGATGAAGAAGAAAGCGATGATGCGTAAGGGGCGATTGCGAACGAATTCTTGCCAAAGGTCACTTACCTTGACATTGGCAGTCTCCTTGGCATCCATCACCACGCGCTCTTTGGTCTGGGAGAAGCAGAAGAGCAGGAGGAGGAAACCCACAACGGCATAGATGGCCATGGTGATAAACCAAGCGGAACTTGCCTCGGGCGTATTGATAATGCCTTCTCCATTGGCATCCTTAGGCGCGAAGAAGTCTACCACGATAGGTATACCAGACGCTACGGCCAATCCGCCAAGGTTGGCCAAGAACATACGCACGGAGGTGAGGATGGTGATTTCGTTGGTGTCTCTTGTCAAAGAGGAGTTTAACGCTCCGTAAGGAACATTAATCAAAGTGTAGCACATCGACATACCCACGTAGGAAACGTAGGCGTATAGCAATGAGCCAGAGAAGCCATCCCAGAAACAAAGAATGGCGAAAGCAGTCAATGGAATACCGCCCAACACCAAGTAGGAACGGTATTTACCCAAGCGAGGGTTATGCTTGTCAACGAACGTACCCACCAAGGGATCCCATAAAACATCAATCAGGCGTACCACCAAGAACATCGTGGCGGCGGCACCCGCATCTAGACCATATA
This sequence comes from Prevotella sp. CAG:1320, assembly GCA_000435635.1. Taxonomy (GTDB): domain Bacteria; phylum Bacteroidota; class Bacteroidia; order Bacteroidales; family Bacteroidaceae; genus Prevotella; species Prevotella avicola. Next base: position 20,740 of record FR882153.1, read on the forward strand.
CGTTGGTGTAGAAGAACAGCAAATACATGCTGATCGTTTGGTAGATTAGGTTTTGCGCCAAGTCTCCGCTTCCGAATCCTATGCGCTGCAACCAATTGAGGCGATAGAAGCCAGCCTCTTCCTGTTTGGTTGATTTGTTGCTCATATTTACTTGCTTTTCAGAATTTAAGGTAAAAAGTTAAGGATGTTGCAAATTTACGCATATATTTTTAATTTACGGGCAAAAAATCGTAGCTGATACTTTTCTATTTGTTTCATAAATGCTTTTTCTAGGCGAAAAATTCTTTTTTTAAAATCTCATTCACTAATTTTGCATCTGTGAGACTTACGCTATGAAACCAATCGCCTAAGCAGTGATGTTGACCATGAACTTGAGGAAATCTTATTATATATTTATAGGTATAGCCTGCCTGTTGGCAAGCTTGCTCGTCTATGCGGACAATGGTAAGCTGTTTCATTCCGATAAGCTTTCAAGCTCGCTTATCAATTGCGTGGTTCAAGATCGTTATGGTTTTATATGGGTGGGGACAGATTTTGGCTTGAGCCGCTTTGACGGTTATCGTTTTGTCAACTATCGGCACGACAAAAACGACACCACCTCAATACTGGACAATATCATCACGGAATTCCATGTAGACAAGCAAGGACGTTTGTGGATAGGTTCGGCCAAAGGACTCATGCGCTACGATTACCATGGCAATTGTTTTGTGCGCTATCCTTTCCCCGACAATCGCTCACCCCGTGTCTATTCCATCATTGAGAACAGGAAAGGCGACGTGTTGATAGGTAGTGCGGGTTATGGACTTTATTCTGTGCGCAAAGGCACAGATTATCTGAGAAGAGAGAAAGAATATTGCCCCAAGGACTCGAACTTATTTTATACCCACATCTTTGAGGATACGCATGGAGACCTGTGGCAGGGCAGTCATTTGCCCATATTTTACCGATTCCATCGGCAAAACGGCAAGATGCTCATCACTCCTTACGATTCTCCAAAAGGAGCTCCCGTCGCTTTTTTCCAGCAACGTAGCAACGCCTTGATGATAGTTTGCATGCATGGCATACTCTATTATGATTTCCCTACGGGTAAGTTATTGGACGCGGGCTATGACTTTGGGCGTTATGAGGAGGTGACTATCAACAGCGCCACCTTCGACCATTTGGGTAATCTTTATCTGGGCACTTCGGAAAGTGGGGTGCTTTGGGCTCCTAACGGCAGTAAGTCCATTGTCCCTTATGTTAACCAAAACGAGCAGCGTTTCAGCCTAGCGAACTCGTGGGTCAACGATATCATTGAGGACAAAGACAACAACCTTTGGATAGCCTGTTACAAGAAAGGGCTCTATCTCATCAACAACCAAGAGCAGGCTTTCAACAGCTGGAACTTCTCGGGACAAAATTACGTGATAGGCAGCAGTGTCTCTTCTTTGGTCAGCGATGAGGCGGGTTATACATGGTGCACGGTGCAAAACAGCGGCGTTTTCCAGTTTGACCCAGATGGAAAGATAGTGAGCCATCCCGCCTCGCCCGCGGGAACCAGCTATATCTATAAAGACAAGAAAGGTAATTACTGGATAGGAACCAGCAATGGCCTTTACAGCTATCAACCGCACACTGGCACTTATCAGCAGAAATTGAGATTTGCCAGTGAAGGAGGTTTCTATTGCATGACAGAAGACGAAGAAGGCAAACTCTATATTTCTGTTTACAGCAAAGGCCTCTATATCTATGACACCCAAACGGGTGACGTGAAGATATTGAGTAGCTCGATGCGCTCCAACAAGGGAGCGCTCTGCAATGACTGGATACGCGCCATGATGTTTGACAGTGAAGGGTTGTTGTGGATAGGAACCAGCAATGGCGTTTCCTGTTTGGATACCAAGACTTACTCTTTCCGTACCTTTGGCTGGAATTATATTTTGCCCCAGACCCAGGTTAACTGCCTCTGCGAAGACAATGAGGGTAATATCATCATAGGAGCCAGTGAGGGTCTCTATCGCTTCCAAGTGAAGGAAAACACCCTGAAGGCTTTTCCCAATTCGGAAAAACTGGCCACTATGCCTATCTGCGGTATCGTGAAAGACAAACAAGGAGATATCTGGATAAGCACTACCAAGGGAATATGGTATTATGATTCCGCAAACGCCCAATTCATCGGGCATGTGAGCGGTAATGGATTACGTTCTCCAGAATGTGTGATGGGTGCTGTGGTAAGTTGGCCTGACGATAAAATCGCCATAGGAACTACAGATGGTATTACCGTCTTTTATCCCAACCAGGTGAAAAACCAGAATGTGGAGATGGGAAAGGTATATCTCACCAATTTCATCGTGGATGGCAAGAGCATTGATTTCATGAAGGAGGAATTTTCCGTGCCTTATTCCCAAAACTCCTTCTCGTTGGAATTCTCTATGCTTAACTACAAGAACGACGAGGATATCATTTTCCAGTATCGTATCAATGGCAGTGATTGGCTATCCACTAATGAAGGCAATAACTCCATTTCTTTCACGAAGCTGGCGCCAGGCTATTATAGCATAGAGGTGAGAGCCACCAACAATGGAGTCTATTCCGAAGACACCACTATCATTCCTGTCAGGGTATTGGCACCATGGTATGCCACCACTTGGGCCTATATGTTCTATATCGCCATCATAGGAGGAATCGTGGCGGCTGGCATCTGGAGTTATGAGAAACACAGACGCATAGACATGGAAGAACAAAAGATGCGTTTTCTCATCAACGCCACCCATGACATCCGTTCTCCGTTAACCCTTATCATGGGGCCATTGGAAAAGTTGCGGGGCAGACTGACAGATCCTGAAAGCAAACAGGACATAGACACCATAGACAGAAACGCCCACCGTTTGCTGTTGTTGGTGAACCAGATATTGGATGAGCGCAAGATAGACAAGAACCAGATGAGGCTGCATTGTGAGGAGACTGACCTGGTGCTGTTTATCCATGACATCATGAATCTCTACTCATTCCAGGCACAGGAGCGGAATATTCACATGAGATTGTGGGTAGACGGCGTGGATATCAGTACCCAGTCGAAGCCCAGGGCAATAAAGGCATGGATAGATCATACCCACTTTGACAAGGTGATAGCGAACCTGATAGGCAACGCCATGAAATATACCTTCACCAATGGCAGCATCGATGTCTATATCACTTCCAATAAGCGAGAGACGGAAATCAGGATTATAGACACGGGCGAAGGATTTAGGGACGAAAGTACGGACAAGCTCTTCGAACGTTTCTACCAGGGAAAGGTGGATGATATCTTCCAGAAAGAAGGGACGGGAATAGGACTCAACTTGAGCCGTTCTATCGTTCAGTTGCATGGAGGAAAGATAAAAGCCTACAACCGCTTGGATGGCAAGCGAGGGGCTTGTCTGCAAATCAACCTTCCATTAGGTAAAGACCACTTGAAGCCCGAGCAAATAGTGGTTCGTGATGACGAGAATGGAGTGGCGGACGAAAAGAAATCACAAGGCAACCGCAATTTGAGAGTGCTGTTAGTGGATGACGATTTCGAAATCGTGCGCTATATCAAGAATGAGTTGAGCACATGGTATAAGTTTGATTACGCTCCCAATGGCAAGGAGGCCTTGAAGAAATTGCTGGAAGGGAAATATGACATTATCGTAAGTGATATCATCATGCCCGAAATGGATGGTCTCAGCTTGTTGAAGCAGGTGAAAAGGAATCCCAATATTTGTGAAATTCCTGTCATTTTGCTCACCAGCAAGAATGAGGTGGAAAGCAGGTTGGAGGGATTGCAGAAAGGAGCGGACGCTTATCTTTCAAAGCCTTTCAATATGCGGGAATTGCATGTGCTTATCGATAATCTGGTAGATAATGTGCGCAGGCTGAGAGGAAAGTTCTCCGGTGCGCAGAAGCAGGAAGAGAAGTTGGAACATGTAGAGCTAAAGGGCAACAATGACCAGCTCATGGAACGTATCATGAAATGTTTGAACGAGAATTTGAGCAATCCCGATTTCAACGTGGAGCAACTTATCAAGGAAGTCGGAATCAGCCGTGCCCACTTGCATCGCAAGATGAAAGAGATTACCGGCATCTCCACGGGAGAGTTTATACGTAACTTGAGATTGGAACAAGCCGCAAGGCTCATACGTGAAGGAACTGTCAACGTGACCCAAGTGGCTTATGCCGTAGGTTTCAGCAATCAAGCACACTTCTCTACCGTGTTCAAGAAACATTTCGGTGTTCCTCCGAGCGAGTATGCCGAGAAGCATAGAGAAACCTAATACCCATAAACATAAAGACATGAAAAAGCTATTCTTGTTGGGCATCATGCTCATGACGTTTACCCTTAGTTGGGCTGATGACGGGTCACGCTTGTGGCTCCCCTCGCAGGCCATGAACAAAGAAGCCGCCAAGGTGAAGGTGACTTGCAAACAAAAATCTGCCATCCTGGAGAGCGCGAAAGAAGAATTGCGCCAGGGTTGGAAATGGAGTGAAAAAGTGACATTGGCCGTGGAAAAGAGCGCGGGCAATGAAGAAGTATACCATATAATATTATATAGGGACAAAAACGGGCAACCCTTGGCCACGGTGAAAGGCGCGTCGGACAGGGCCGTGCTCTATGGAGTATATGAGTTGTTGCGCTTGCAGGAGACTGGGCAACTCAAGAAACTGTCCGTGGACAAAGTGAATGGAGAAGCCGTGTTGTTTGACAAAACTTTTCAGCCAGCTTTCCCCTTACGTGTGTTAAACCACTGGGATAACTTGGATGGTTCTATAGAGAGGGGCTACGCAGGCAAGAGCATTTTCTGGAGTTGTCCCTCTGACAGGAAGGTCTGGAAGGAGCATATCCGCCAGTACGCACGGGCTAACGCCTCTATTGGCATCAATGGAAGCGTGCTCAACAATGTTAACGCCTCGCCTAAGATGCTCACGGCCGATTATATAGATTCGGTGAGAATGATAGCCGATATTTTGCGTCCTTACGGCATCAAGACTTACCTGTCTATCAATTTTGGAACGCCGAAGTCTCTAGGAGAGACCGAGACCGCGGATCCACTTGATCCCGCCGTGAGGAATTGGTGGAAAGAGAAGGTGAAAGAGCTATATAAGGAAGTGCCCGATTTCGGAGGTTTTTTGGTGAAGGCGAACTCCGAGGGGCAACCAGGTCCGTTTGATTATAACCGAACACACGCTGATGGAGCAAATATGCTGTCAGAAGCCTTGCGGCCTTATGGTGGTATCGTGATGTGGAGGAGTTTCGTTTATGGCGCTCGCCATAAAGGAGAAGATAGAGTAAAGCAGGCTGTCAGCGAATTCCATGACCTGGACGGGAAGTTCGCGAACAATGTCTTATTGCAATCCAAGAATGGCCCGCTCGATTTCCAGCCCAGGGAGCCTTATGCTCCTATCTTTGACCAGATGAAAGCAACCGACCAGATGGTGGAGTTCCAGATTACCCAGGAGTATTTAGGGCAAAGCAAGCACTTGGTTTACCTGGCTCCCATGTGGAAGGAGTTCTTCACTTATATTGAGCCAGGCCTGTTGCGGGGTATCGCTGGCGTGAGCAACGTGGGTATGGACGCTAATTGGTGCGGCCACGATTTCTCTCAAGCTAACTGGTATGCTTATGGAAGGTTGGCATGGAATCCAGATCTCACGGCAGAGGAGATTGCCAAGGAGTGGTTGACGCAGACTTACACAGATGACAGCGTGTTCCTCGCGGAGATGGAAGATGTGATGATGGATAGTAGAGAGGCTTGCGTAGACTACATGATGCCTTTGGGCTTGCACCATATCTTTAAGTTTGACCATCATTATGGTCCTGAACCAGAAGGCTTCAAGGCGGAATATCCCTTGGAGTGGTGCCCAGTTTATTACCACAAGGCAGATAGCCTGGGCATAGGTTTTGACAGGACGGTGGCTACTGGGTCAGGAGCCACGAGTCAATATCGTGCGCCTTTCGCCTCGTTGTATGACAACCTGGAAACCTGCCCAGAGGAGTTTCTGTTGTGGTTCCACCGTGTGCCTTGGAATTACGTGATGCGGGACGGAAAGACTTTATGGCAGAACCTGCGGACAAGGTATCAACGTGGTGTCAATGAGGTGAGACGTTTCTCTGACACGTGGCAACGCATGAAGCCCTACGTGGACGAAGAGCGATGGGCGCATACCAACAATCTGTTGCAAACGCAAATCCGTGACGCGGAGGAGTGGCGAGATGTCTGCCTGGGATATTTTGGCTCTTTCGTGCCTGAGGAACAGAGGTAACCTTATACATTATATATAAATATAGAAGTTAACCATGAATAGGAAACTTGTCTTGCTCATTTGCATGGCTTTGCTGGCCTTGACGGTCCAGGCGGACATTAAGCTAAAAAAGCAGGGCACCGCCACCCAATTGTTGGTAGACGGGCAGCCCATGATGGTGCTGGGTGGAGAATTGAGCAACTCTGCCGCCACGAGCCTTGAGGATATTGACCAAGTAATGCCTCGCATGAAGGCGTTGGGTCTCAACACGGTGTTTGTTCCTGCCTACTGGGAATTCATCGAACCTACGGAGGGAAAGTTTGATTTTGCCTTGGTGGATAGGGTGATAGAGAAGGCGCGAGAGAGTGACTTGAAGGTTATCTTCTTGTGGTTTGGCGCATGGAAGAATTCCATGAGTTGCTACGCTCCCTTGTGGTTCAAGCAAGATGTCAAACGTTTTCCTCGTTCCGTGACCGAGACGGGGAAACCGCTGGAGATAGCGTCTGCTTTCTCTGACAATGTACTGCAGGCAGACAAGAAAGCTTTTTCTGCCTTGATGCGCCATATCGCTGATACGGACAGGGCGGAGCAGACCGTTATCATGGTGCAGGTGGAGAACGAGATAGGAATGCTGGAGTCTGCCCGCGATTATTCTCCCATGGCGGATAAAGCGTGGAAGTCCGCTGTGCCAACGGAGTTGCTGAAAGCCCTGAAGATCAAAAAGAAGGGAACTTGGGCAGAGATCTTTGGCACAGACCTGTATGCGCAAGAGAAGTTCCAAGCTTACTACTATGCGAAATATGTGGAGCAACTCTGTTTGGCGGCTAAGGAAATATATGACATACCGCTTTACGTGAACGCCGCCATGAATAGTCGTGGGCGTAAGCCTGGCGAATATCCATCGGCGGGACCGCTTGCCCATTTGATGGAAATATGGAAGTGCGCGGCTCCTCATATAGAAATCTATGCCCCCGACATCTATGACACAGGTTTCAAGGACTGGGTGGCACTTTATAAGCGACCAGACAATCCTTTCTTTACGCCCGAGACGCAGTGTTCCGAGAATAGCGGCGTTCGTGCGCTTTACGCCTTTGGCGAGGTCGACGCATTGGGCTTCAGCCCCTTCGCCATAGACCAAGCCTCTACCGCGGCCGCGCAAGAGGTGACGCGGGCTTATGCCATGGTGAAGAACCTGCAACCATTGCTTTTGCCTCGTCAAGGCAGGGGCGATACGTGGGGACTGCTCTTTGACCAGGCTGATAAGGAACGTATCATCACTGACGAAGACGTGGTCATGACTTGTCGTCATTTCTTTACCCTGCCTTGGGACCCTAGAGCTACCGATGGCAGCGCATGGCCAGAGGGTGGAGCTATCGTCGTGAGATTGGCCAAGCATGAATATCTCATAGCGGGCAATGGCGTGGTGGTGACATTCCAGACAGCTACAGAGAAAGCCCAGGAGGGAAATGTCGTGAGAGGAGAAGACGGGTTCGTCCTGCAAGGTGAGGCAGCGAACCAGTCCAAGACAACTGGTCGCTTTAAGGGAAAGCGTCTGGGCATAGGCTTCGTAGACCAAGTGTCGGTAGAAGAGGACGGGACGTTGAGATATATTCGCAGGGAAAATGGTGACCAAGACCATCAAGGTCGGCATGCCCGCATTTCTTGTGGCGATTATAAGATATTGCACGTAAAGCTGTACGAGTATTGAAAGAGGCGCGCAACGCCTCTTTGCCAGGATGCCGCCTTCGCTGAATGAATCTATCTGCTTTATTCAACGAAGGCGGCATTTTTCGGGTACGCAGCTAATCGCTTCTGGTTCCGCGCTTTTTTCTCTATTTCAAGATTTCCGCTGCATAAAGCCCCATGGCTTTGTATCCCGCGGGATTCGGATGGAGCCAATCACTTTGGAATTCCGCTCTTAGCCTATTGGGATGGGAGGGGTCTCTCACCACTTGGTCGAAGTCAATGATGCCGTCCACTTTCCCTTTTTGCCCGCGTATCCATTCATTGACATATAGCCGGGCAGCCTCATGGAAATAGGTGAAATAGCCAGAGTTGCCAAAAGGAGTGATTGTGGCCAGGTAGACTTTCAGTTTCCTTGCTTTCGCCTTGTTTACCATTTCTTGATAGGCGGCGATAAGCCTTTGTGCCACTTGCTCGCTGTTGCCCTTGGATTGGCCGATATCGTTTACGCCCTCGAAGATGACCACTTTCCCTACGCCTGCCTGCCGCAGCACGTCGCGGTCAAAACGTTTCAAGGCTTGGTCGCCATTGCCGCCTGTCATCACCACTTTGTTGCCGCCAATACCCAGGTTGAGCACGCCTTGGTTGGTCACTTTGTGTTTCATTTGCATATACTCGCTGAGCATGTCTGGCCAGCGGTTATGCCCGTTGGTGGTGGAATTGGTTCCGTCGGTGATGGAATTGCCTATGATGGCGATACTTGAGCTATGGTTGTCATATACTTCCAAGGCCGCGATGGTATACCAATGATTTCGCTTCTCTTGAGGCTGGAACTTGCCGCGGGGCGTGCATACGCCTTTCATGATATAAGAAGTGGTGCGGGAACCTGGATGCACTGTGGGCCATTCGGGCGATTGGGCATAGTTGATGGTGATGGTAAGTCGTTGGAGAGGTTTGAGATCATACTTCAGCGCGTCGCTAGCCACTGCCTTTCCAGCGGGTATAGTGACTTCGTGGTTTTGGTTAAAGCGCAGGTATTTAGCGGTTGAAGGCACGATGTCGCAGGAGTCTTTATAGCTGGCGATGTAGACGGATTTCACCTTGACGGGTTGCTGCCCATATTCATTGCTTAAGCGCAGGCGGAGGAGCTGACCGCCAATCGATACTTTGATGACCTGTCTCACAGTCTTTCCTGTCAGGTTGTTGTTATAAGGCATTAGCCGTTTGGCGCAGGGCTGGGGAGCTGTAGCCCATGTTCCTACCCAACGTCCCGTGCCCGCGGTGAAGTTTTCTTGTGCGATGACTTGCGAGTCGCAAAGTAACAGTACGCCCATAACCATGAGTCTAAGAAGGAAGGGTAGTGGAGAGGATATTCTTTTCATGTCAGTGGATATTAGTGTTAGTGGCTTTTTCGTGTCACGTTGGTATCGCGAAGTTACATCATCCCGCTGACACACGCAAGTCTTTTATCTTATTTTATCGCGAGTCTTGCGGATTGCGGTTTACGTATTGTCGCCATCTCGCGGTAATGCTCCTGGCGGTATCCAGCACTACTCCCTTTGAAAGTCAGCCATAGGGTTAACCCTGTGCGTGAATAGTAATAATAAGAGCCAACCCATACTGCGAATACGACTTAAAGTAGTCAACCTTTTCTACAAAGCTACACTTCATGTTGCCGGAAGTATAGTATCCTTTTCAGTACCAGCTAGTTGAAACTGCAGTACCAGCTAGTTGAGACTCCAGTACCAGCTAGCTGAAACTCCAGTACCACTTAGCTGGTACTGAAAAGGATACTGTACTCCCGGCAGCATGGAGCTATATATGCTGTGCGCCTTTCCCACGCGAAGGGGTGTGGCTTGCGTGGCCTTTCGGTAATCAAGGGCAGAAAAAACGTAATCTGTTTAGCCGTAAATCGAGAGGAAGTTATTACCTTCGCGGCAAGAACAGAAACCATTAGGAGGTTAAGCTATATGGAACTGATAAAAGGTAAGGAGTTTGGAGGGGAGCGCCCGCTGTTCGCTTCCCATGACCTGGTCTTGGAGGATGTTGTCATCCGTGAGGGCGAGTCCGCTATTAAGGAGTGCAGCGACATTGTGGCCAGGAATTGCCGCTTTGAGGGGAATTATCCTTTTTGGCACGTGCATCGCTTCGAGATAGACAGGTGTTATTTTGACGTGGGCGGGCGTTCCGCCCTCTGGTATTCCGATCATTTGAAGATGAAGGATACGCTGATAGACGCGCCCAAGATGTTTCGCGAGATGGAGGAGATAGACTTGGAGAACGTGCGAATGACCGATGCGGATGAGGTGTTTTGGCGTTGTAAGGGTATCAGGGCCAAGAATCTTGAATTGCATGGCGGTACCTATCCTTTCATGTTTAGCCAAGACATCTATGTGGACGGACTTGAGTCTGACAGCAAATACGTCTTCCAGTACGTGAAGAACGTGGAGCTTCACCACGCCAAGATTACCACCAAGGACGCTTTTTGGGAAGTGGAGAACGTTACCGTCTACGACTCGGAGCTGAATGGAGAATATCTGGGATGGCATTCCCGCAACCTGCGGTTGGTGAATTGTCACATCACGGGAGAACAGCCACTTTGTTATGCCGACGACTTGATATTGGAGAATTGCACTTTCGGCCCCGATTGCGACCGTGCGTTTGAGTATACCACGCTGCGGGCGGACATCCGCGGCGCCATCACCAATGTGAAGAATCCCACCTCGGGCCATATCGTGGCCGACAGGATAGGCTCTGTTACCATTGACAAGAATATCCGTCAGCCCGCGAATTGCGTGATAGAGGTAAGGGGAGAGGGCGTCTCCTGCCCCTTGCCGGATTAACCCTCCACGCTGGCTAAGATTGCGGGTATTAGTATTGATAGTGGGTGTGCGGGTAGGTCTCTACCTCCACACCCTCTATGTTTTGTATCTGCTCGCGACGGAAACGCTCATCTCCCGATACCTTGACAAAGCGTTGTTTCGTGATCGTGAAACGAGGAAAGGCCTGCTCGTCCATTTGCCCGCCGCAGATGTAGGAATGCTCCCCGAAACATAACCGCTCGCCTTTTTTGGCTCCTCTAAGCGTAATGCGCACCCAACCATGGAAAGATCTTCCGAAGTCGAATGTCACCCCCGTGCTGTCCGCGACCTCATCCACCGCGCTCAGCACATGGCTCATCCGGATGCCTTGGTAGAGTGGGGAGGAGTCTTGGAGAGGTAGCGTGAGCGTATCCGCGCTGTCCATGGGTCGCAACCAGTCTTTTTCTTTTAGTTCCGTGGAATGCCATAGCTTATCGTATCGGGTAGCGTTGATGGCCTCTTGACCTGGCCCGAGCGTGGCGGAGGATGCTTCCTTGCATAACCAGGAACCGTCCGCCTGTGCGTAGAAAGGCTTCCCCCTCTGGTCTTTGCCGTAAAATTCCAGTGAAAGTTGCTTGTCTGAGCGTCGCTTTGACGTGGGGGCATACCAGACGGCGATAGTGGTTTCCCTGCCTTCCAGGAAGCGGGACACGTCTATGGTATATTGCTTTATGTGTTTCTCCAGGCTGTCTATGGCGCCAAGGAAAGGGTCGGTCACTACGTTCCGCTCGTTGACATAGAGGCGGAAACGTCCCGTGCTGGCCACCGTGATGAAGGCTTTTTCTTGGGGGGCTGTGGTCTTCACCCGCTTGCGAAACCATACTTGGGCGGTGTCTGAGGCATGAGGATGACAGATCCAACGTGTTCCCCACTCTTGAGAGAACCCTTGGATGGCGCAGAGGCATATGAGCGATAGCAATGTGGCGAAACGTCTCATGGATTAATGTATTTTGTTGACACCGGGCTTTAGCCCCACGATTTGTGTCTCCAGGTAGGTGTCATTGGCGTTTTTGTCGGTGTATTCCTTGAGTCGCTTGTCGGTGGGCAGGTCTGTGTTCTCTCCTGTTTCCTCAAGATGGAGTCTCAGTCGGTTGTAGTGGCGACGATAGTCGGCGATATGCCGTTCGCGGAAGTTCTCGTAGCTGTCGTTTTGCACGTGCCAAGCCTCGTCCATGGCTTTCTCCAGGTAACGCGCGCCTTCTTTTACGGGATGTTTGTCATAGCCATTGAAACTGGTCTCGTTGATGAAATAGAGCGTTAAGGTGTTTGCGCCTCTCAGGGTCAGCGTACTGCCAGAGACCGACATGTGGCCTCCCTCGTGAAAAGTCCTTACTATCCCGCAGTAGTGTATGCTCTCCTTCGGGTCGCCAACGGCATGCCCCGTGAGGGTGAGTTGGGCTTGCGAGGCTTTCACGCTGTGAGGCACTTGTGCCGTAAGGCTTATCTCGCAGTTGATGCCTCCGGGCTTGTCGGCTTTTATGCGCAGGGCGATGAGTTTGTCGGGATAGCTGGCGAAGTATTCCCGGGTATAGCGGATGCCGTCCTTTTGATAATTGATTTTCACCAGGGAGCTGTCTAAATCCAGTTCCCTGTGATAGTTTTCGCAGGGAGCTTGGCTTAGGTCGCGTACGCGCAGCGTGCCCAGGGGTTGGTGGAACTGGCTGTCGGGTTCTTGTACGTGCTTTTGCAGTGAGTCCGCCAAGGGGTAGTTCTCCGCGAAGAGAGCCTTCCTTGTCTTCGGTATCCATTCATGGGCATTGGCGTCCATGGTGCTGTCCACGGGCATGCTAGTCCAAAAGGTCAGGTCGTAGAGGTGGATTGCGTCATCATTGGGATTGCCGTAGACCAACGCCCCTAGTTTTCCATTGCCAATGGGCAAGGACTCCTCGAGGCAGGTGGCAGGCTTGTCATACCACAATCGCGTAGGCGGTTGTTGGGCGAAAGCCATGTTGGTGGCCCAGAAAAGCGAAAGGGCGAGAAGTGGCGTTCTTTTCATGGAGAGCGTGAATGAGAGTGGCAGTGGATTAGCGGTGATAGCGCAAGGCGGTTTGCCGGGAATGAGAAGGGGCAGACTTGCTTGCCTGCCCCCGATATGTGAACGCGTTATGTGTCGATATTGGCATAGGTGGCGTTTTGTTCTATGAATTCCCTGCGGGGTTCCACGTCGTCACCCATCAACATAGAGAAAACCTCGTCCGCTTGTACGGCGTTTTCTATGGTTACCTGCTTCAACAGTCTTCTGGCGGGATCCATGGTGGTTTCCCACAGCTGCTCGGCGTTCATCTCTCCCAGACCTTTGTAGCGCTGGGTGTGCAGTGCCTTGTCGTCTTCGCCTCCTTCCACGTACTTGTCTATGAAGGCTTGCCTCTGTTGCTCCGTATAGCAATACTCGCTCACCTTCTTGTAAGTGCATTTGTAGAGGGGCGGAGTAGCGATGTAGAGATGTCCTTCCTCTATCACGCGAGGCATGAAGCGATAGAAAAGCGTCATGATCAGCGTGTCGATATGGGAACCGTCCACGTCGGCATCGGTCATGATAATAATCTTGTCATAGCGCAGTTTCTCCGTGTTGGCTTCCTTGCTGTCCTCGCCGTTCACGCCAAAGCGCACGCCAATGCTTTGTATGATGTTCATCACCGACTCGGCCTCGAACACCTTGTGCCATTGCACTTTCTCTACGTTGAGAATCTTTCCCCTCAATGGGAGAATAGCTTGGTGGTAACGGTCACGGCCTTGCTTGGCGGTGCCGCCTGCCGAATCTCCCTCCACCAAGAATATCTCGCACTCCTTGGGGTCTTTGTTGGAGCAGTCGGCCAACTTGCCGGGCAATCCTCCTCCTGTCATGAAGTTCTTGCGCTGCACGCTCTCGCGGGCTTTGCGTGCCGCGATACGCGCCGTGGCGGCCAGCACTACCTTCTCGCAAATCTTCTTGGCCTCGTCGGGATGCTCTTCCAGGTAGTCGGAGAGAGCCTCGTTCACGGCCTGCTGCACCGCGCCTTGCACCTCGCTGTTGCCCAGCTTGGTCTTGGTCTGTCCCTCAAACTGGGGCTCGGCCACTTTGATGGAGATGACGGCGGTCAGTCCCTCGCGGAAGTCCTCGTTGGCTATCTCCACTTTGGCTTTCTCTATCTGCTTGGATATGGTGGGATCTGCCTCGGCATAGGCCTTCAGCGTGCGAGTCAACGCCATGCGGAAGCCCGTGAGGTGGGTACCGCCCTCTATGGTGTTGATGTTGTTCACGTAGGAGTGTATATTCTCGGAATAGTCGGTGTTGTACATCACGGCTATCTCGATAGGTACGTTCTGCTTCTCGGTCTTCAAGTAAATCACGTCGTCGAAGAGGTGGGTGCGGTGCCTGTCCACGTAGCGCACGAATTCCTTCAGTCCGTCCTTGGCGTGGAATACCTCTTGCTTGGTCTTTCCCTCCTCGTCGGGTCGCAAGTCGGTAAGGGTAATCTTGATGCCCGCGTTCAGGAAGGCGAGCTCCCTCATTCGGTTGGCGATGATGTCCCAGCGGTATATCGTGGTGGTGAATATCGTGGGGTCTGGCCAGAATTGCTGCCTGGTGCCTCGTTTGTCGGTCTCTCCCACCACCTTCACGGGATAGAGGGGCTTTCCCTTTTCATATTCTTGTTGGTATATCTTGCCGTCACGGAACACTTGCGACTTCATGTGGGTGGACAGGGCGTTTACGCAACTTACGCCCACGCCATGCAGTCCGCCGGAAACTTTATAGGAGCCCTTGTCGAACTTTCCGCCAGCGTGGAGCACGGTCATGACTACTTCCAGGGCCGATTTGTGCAATTTCTCGTGCTCGTCCACTGGTATTCCGCGGCCGTTGTCTTCCACCGTGATGGAGTTGTCTTCGTTGATTGTCACCTCTATGTCGGTGCAATAGCCCGCCATGGCCTCGTCTATGGAGTTGTCCACGGTTTCGTTCACCAAGTGGTGCAGGCCTTTTTCCGATATGTCGCCAATATACATCGCGGGGCGCTTGCGAACGGCCTCGAGGCCCTCCAGCACCTGGATGTTACTGGCCGAGTAGTTGTTCTCTGCGTTTATGTTCTCTGCCATTATTGTGATTCATACATTTAACGCGCAAAGATAACAAAAAAAGACGAGACGGGGAAAGAATTGATAGTAAAAAAAGCAAAAAGAAAGCCGTGCCCCGAAGGGGACACGGCTCTGAGTATTTTTAGTTCACCGTAGACCTTTTATGCCAAATTGGCGATGTGCTTGCACAGGCCAGACTTCAAGTTGGCGGCCTTGTTGTCGTGGATGATATTGTTCTTAGCCAACTTATCCAACAACTTCTGCACATAAGGATAGAGCTTTACGGCCTCTTCCTTGTCAGTCATGGCACGCAACTTGCGAACGGCGTTGCGCATGGTCTTTGCGTAATACTTGTTATGCAAAGCTCTTTTCTTCTCCTGACGGATTCTCTTGAGTGATGATTTGTGATTTGCCATCTTTGTTTCTTTCGTTTTATTCAGGTAGTCCCTAGCAGAGTCGAACTGCTCTTTAGAGAATGAAAATCTCTCGTCCTAACCGATAGACGAAGGGACCGATAAAGGATAAGCCTTTTCTTTTGCGGGTGCAAAGTTACCCCAATTATTTTGATTGTGCAAATTTTTCCGCCGATTTTTTCCTTTTATCGTCTTTTTTTGGTATTTTTGCGGTGTTTTATCCCTTTCCGAGGCTGTTTTATGGAGACGAAGACGCGTGCCGTGGTGTTGCGCATGGTAAAGTATGGCGAGAGCAAACTAGTGGTCGACATGTTCACCGAGGAACATGGACGAGTGGCTTTCATGGTCTCTGCCTCTAATTCTCACAAGGGAAGAAACAAGCGCAGGCTCTTCCAGCCGCTCTCCTTATTATATATAAGGTATGACCACAGGCTGAAACCAGGGTTGCAGACCCTGCGCGAGGCAAGTCTCGCGTACCCTCTCAGCGACCTGCCGACCCATCCCCATAAGCTGCCTATCGCTTTTTTCCTCTCCGAGTTCCTCTGTCATGCCACCCGGGATGAACAGCAAAACCTGCCGCTCTTCCATTTCATTGCCGAGAGTGTCACCTGGCTGGACGGCGCGCGGGAAGGCTTCGCCAACTTCCACGTGGTGTTCATGACGCGGCTCACGGCTTTTCTCGGCTTCATGCCCAACACAGAGGACTATCGCCCGGGCTATGTCTTCGACCTGCGTGAGGGTGCTTTCCGCGGTCATGTGCCCTTGCATCCCGAGTTCCTGCCCGCGGATGAGTCGGCCTTCCTTTCCGTCTTGCTGCGCCTGCGCTATGAGAACATGGCCCGTCTCGCCCTTTCCCGCCAGCAGCGCAACCGCTGTACGGAGGCTCTTCTTACCTATTACAAGCTCCACGTGCCAGACTTCCCCGACCTGAAATCCTTTTCCGTCTTGCGGGAAATTACTTCGGGACTGGGATGAGAAACGAAATGCCCGAAAAAGCCAGTACTACTGATATCGCCAAGCAGTAGTACTGACTTTTTCAGGCCTTTATCGTGAATGGGAGGAAAAGTTTGCGCTTTCTTTCGTTTGAATGCGTTTAATTGCATTTTATCGCGCTTTATTTTGGCGTCTCAAGTGCTCTATAGATCACTTGTTATGGTTTCTATAGTTCACTTCATGTCATTTCTATAGAGCAGTTGACCTCATCTCTATAGATCACTTGGGAGGTGTTCAGCAGGGCAATTTTGGGGGCATTTGAATACAAGTTATTTTGTCGACCGAAATAACTTGTTTTGTCGGGCAAAATAACTTAAATTGCCGAGCAAAATAAGTTGAATTGTCCGCGAAAACAAGTTGAATTGTGAGGCAAGGTCCGTGACCCAATGTTTTTGCCGCTTCCCCTTGCCGCCCTCCGCATGGTTTTGATGCCTTTCTTTCCCCATGGGTTTGCTTGTCCTTCTGTCTGCTTCTTGTGAAAAAGACTTAAATCCGCGCTTCGCTAATCGCAAAGATGTCGCTCGTTGATACATGGCACCGATTTTTTCACTATATTTGTGACAATGTTTTTCGAGTTTGAATAACCATACGCTTATGGACCTGAGGTCTACCGCCTTGTGCATTTACATCTGCACTTCCATTGGTTGGCGTCTCCACGTGGATGCCATCGTTTACTTGTCGGGGTTATTCAGTGTTTAGGCTGTTTACAAGCTGTTGCGAGGTGGCAATAAGTGGTGGAAATTCGTCTTGGCTGTTTTCATAATCTATTATAATGCCTGGTTTGCCTTTGATTGCTGGTCTGCCCCTTCTGTTCCATCCAGTTCCCCTCATTGAACGTGGAATTTATAGCCTGGGATTTTGCGGGTTGGATATATTTCATTATATTTGCCCCGATGATTTAAAGCATACGATTATGATACTATCCACAACCCCGACCATAGAGGGGCATCCCATTTTGGCCTATAAGGGCATAGTGACTGGCGAGTCTATCATTGGCGCCAACTTCGTGAAAGACTTCTTCGCGGGCATACGCGATATCATCGGAGGTCGCTCCGGCAGTTACGAGCAAGTGCTCCGCGAGGCCAAGGACACCGCTATGGCAGAGATGCAGGAGCGCGCCAGCAGTATGGGAGCCAACGCCATAGTGGGTATAGACATCGATTACGAGACCGTAGGCCAAAGCGGTTCCATGCTCATGGTGGCGGTAAGCGGCACTGCCGTGCTGATATAGGGAACAGATTGTATCTTCTTCACCGCTTCTTGAATTGCTCATAGCGCATTTGCAGGAAGTCTTTTTCGGGAAGAAACCTATCGGGCATCGTTATTTTCCTGCCTTGCAGACCTTTAAGGTATGTCAGGAATCTCCCCTCATAGGTCTTTGTCAGTAACTCGTCGGAAATGGTGATAACCAAGTCGGGCGAGATGCCGATGAGTAATTTGTCATAGGCCTTGTGGAAGAAAGGGTTCATGCACAGGCCATTCTTGGGATTTGTCCTGTTAACGCTGTCGCATCCCCAGTCAACAATGTGGCACGCCTCTAGCAATTCCGTGCTTCCAACGCCCGAGACACAACACTTGTTGTTGTAAGCGCTCAATACGGCCGTGCGGAAGAATTGCTGGTTGATGCGTTGTTTTACCACGGCTTCACGTTCTTTTCCTGATGGCAGCGCATGGGTGTCAAGCCCTATTCTTTCTTCTAGAGTCTTTCCTTGTAATTCCGCGATGATTCTTTCGCTCTCATAGGCAAGACGCTCGGGAGCAGAGGAAAACTCTTTCCACACTTCTTCTTCCATCCTTGCCCCATGTCTCAACCCCGTGATACCCTTCTTTCACAAATCAGGGTCTAGCCTTCCGATGTTTCCCACTTTCATGTTCAAGGCACTGGGACTTCTGCCGAGTATCTGGGCGTAATGTCGTATGATGGGGTTTTCTTTTCCGCTTTCCTTGAAAGGAACCTTGCAATACACATAGAAAGCCACGATGGTTTCCTCTCTGCTCCAAGGTTTTCTCATGTTGTTTATGTTTAGCGACATATCATGCTCATTTCTCATTGTTTGTGAAAGGTGTTTCTTGAATGCAAAGGTACAAAAACGCAGTGCAATCTATGCCAAAAACTACCAATAAAGCGGAAAAACTTTATTTTCCACCGCAAATCGTGGTCAATTCAAAAAAATGATGTACCTTTGCACCGCAATACGGGATTTAGCGCAGTTGGTAGCGCACTACGTTCGGGACGTAGGGGTCGGGCGTTCGAGTCGCCTAATCCCGACTGCAAGCAAGAAAGGCTGCCTTTGGGCAGCCTTTCTTGCTTATGTTTGTTTGCCCTGGGGAGCTGCCCAGAACCCGTCTTTTCTTTTTTCGAAAGACAAGTTGGCTGGGCTAGGGATGATAAAGGTGGCGTTTCTTTTGCGGGGAAGGCCGCTCTTGTTTTATTTTCCTGATATTTTCCTTTTTACCTGTGCTTGGAGCGGTTGCCTTTTGGCTTTTCACCTATTTGCTTTCCCTATGATTTCCTTGGGCTGTGTGGGCATCGCCTCACTTTGAGTATATACGTAGGCGGATACCTCTGTGGCTAGCTTGTGGGCTTCCGTTACGGGTAGCCCTTTCAGTATGGCAGCGCAAAAAGCACCCGTGAATGAGTCGCCCGCGCCTACTGTGTCTGTCACTTCCACACAGGGAGTCTCCTGAAAAGACATGCGTCCTGGTGTGAACGCATAGCTGCCGTTGGAGCAAGACTGCGATGTGAAGGCCGCTATGGTCAAGAGCAGGGAGATGGCTATCCCTTTCCTTTGCGCAGGGGAGGAGAAGAAGCTGGTTTCGTGAGTTTTCCTGGTTTTTCATGTGTGCCAAGGTTTTGGTGTTAAAGGTTGAAGGAATTGGCGCGGTCACGTTCTCAGAAAGTTACATAGGGCTGGAGTCTCTCTATCTGCGCTGGCGGGAAGTCTGGCGAGAAGCGCAATTCTTCCAGGCTGTGAAGCGGACCATGCAGGCGGCGGTACTCGCAGATGGCTTTGGCCTGGTAGAAGTTGATGTAGGGGTGGCGGCGCAACTGGTTGAGCGAAAGTTTATTGATGTTGAGCTTGCGTACCTGGGTAGCGTCTATTGTGATGTATCGCAAGGCCGACTCGGGCACGGGGCCTGATTCCAAGACTTGTGCCATAGTGATGAAACCGCCCAGGCGCTCACGATAGCGGATGATCATGCGGGCATAGGCGCTGCCTATGCCTGGTATCTTTTGCAGTTGAGTGGTGTCTGCTGAGTTGATGGCAATGTGCTCGCCAGGCCTCAGCTTGTGCCTTGCCGTATAGGTGTAGCGGGGTGCTTTCGTCGCGGATGAGTCCATGGATCTAGCGTTATTGCTTGTGCGGCGGGGTGCGTAGTAATCGGCGGCGGGAAGATAGTCGGGCGAGATGCGGATGTAGGGTCTCAGCTCCCGGTATTGTTTTCGGGTCAGTCCATAGAGCCGGGCGAAGTCAGACGGTTGGCGGAATGTGCCACCTTTGGCTCGATAGCGATAGATGGAGCGCACTTGCCATGGGGCGAGACCCAGGCGCAGTAGCTGTGTGCTGTCTGCCGTGTTGGGGTCGAAGGGGAAACGCTCCGCTTTTACCTCCTCTACTCTGTAATATTTTTCCGCGGAGTTGGTTCTTCCATTGGCGTATTCTCTGTTGGCCTTTTTGCGAGAGTTTGTTTTTTTAGCGGTGGGTGGGGGAGAAGAACTTTCGCCAAGCCAGAATATCAGTGAGAGGGCGACCACTGCCAAAGCCAAGAGCGTGAGTACCGCACGGCGGTCGTCACGTTGCAAGTAGAAGAACTCCTTTATATAATTACGCATGTCTACAGGATGTTGACGGCTAAATCACCCCAAGTTGGTGGAGGAAAATGGCCGTGATGCAGACAGGGCAAACCACTCTCACCATGATGAGGAATATGCCAAAGAGCCCTCCATGGAGCGTTCCCCAGTTGGTGAATTCTTCTTTTACCAGTTTGCGCGGTAAGTACCATCCCACGAAGAGGCAGACAAAGAGCGCTCCCAGGGGCAGAAGGATTTGCCCCGTAAGATAATCGCAGAAATTGAGAAATGTCATTCCAAACAACTTCAGTCCTGGCACCGCACCGCAGGAAAGAGAACATACGATGGCCAAAAGGCCGCATACAATGGTCTCCACCCATGCGCCATGTTTGCGGGGAAGATGAAACTCCTCGGTGAAGAAGGCTGTGCCTATCTCATGCATGGAGATGGTGGAAGTGAGGGCGGCTAACACCAAGAGGGCGTAGAAGAGAATGGCGATGACATAGCCCAAGATGGGGACGGACGAGAAGGCTTGCTGGAACACGTTGGGTAACGTGATAAATATCAACGAGGGACCACTGTCGGGATTGACTCCCACCGCAAAGGCGGCAGGGAAAATCATGAGCCCTGCCAAGATGGCTACCATGGTGTCAAGCAACGCTATTTGGGTAGCGGAACCCAGTAGGTGAGTTTGACGGGAGAAGTAGGATGCGTAAGTGCAGAGACAAGCCGTTCCCAGGCTCAAAGAGAAAAAAGCCTGGCCCAAGGCATCGAGAAATGAATCGGAAGAGAGCT
>FR882153.1:41587-53967 GCA_000435635.1 Prevotella sp. CAG:1320
CGAGAAATGAATCGGAGGAGAGCTTGGAGAAGTCTGGCTTGAGCAGGAACTCCACGCCCGCCATGGCTCCAGGCAGGGAGCATGAAGCTATCACCAATATCAAGAGCAGGACGAAAAGCATGGGCATAAGTATCTTGGAGAACCGCTCGATGCCATTGCGCACGCCCTTTACCACTACGAAATGGGTGAGCAAGACAAAGCCCACGCCCCACAGCATGGGGCGCACCAAGTCTGATGAGAACTCCTGGAAATAATTGGCCACGAATTGCGCATCTCCTTTCAGTTCACCCATGATGCTTGCGAAGAGATATTGCATGCACCATCCTGCCACTACGGCGTAGAAGCCCAGGATGAGCATGGAGGTGACCATGCCTACATAGCCAATGGCACCCCATCCTTCTCCCTTGGAAAGAGAACGATATGCCCTGGCGGCATTGGAGGCGGAATGACGCCCCACGATGAATTCGGCTACCATGCCAGGAATACCAAGGATGAACACGCACACTAGGTATACCAATATGAATGCGGCACCACCATTTTCTCCCGTGAGATAAGGGAAGCGCCAAATATTTCCCAAACCCACGGCAGAACCTGCCGTGGCTAACACTACGCCCAATTTGCTGGCGAAACTACCTCTGTTTTCCATGGTGATAGTTGATGATAAAACTAGATTTTATATAAGCCCAAATTGATGCAGGAAGACACACAAGATGAGTAACGGACAGACAAAGCGCACAAAGAAGCGGTAAATGCCCAGATATCGGCCTGTGGAAAGTGTTCCCCAGTTGGTGAATTCCTCTTCAACTACTTTCTTGGGTACATACCAGCCCACGAAAAGGCACATCAGGAAACCTGCCAAAGGCAACATGAATTGCCCCGTGACGTAATCCAATGCGTCGAAGAGCGATTTGCCCCCTATGGAGAGTCCATCCCATATACCCAAGGAAAGGGAACATAAAGTTCCTACGGCACAACAGGTAACAGTGACTAGCAATGCTCCCCACTTGCGGGAGATATGTAGCTCTTCCGTAACGAAGGCGGTATTTACTTCATGCAACGACATCAGCGAAGTGAGGGCGGCAAGGGAAAGCAGTACATAGAATAGCAATCCTACCACCCAGCCCAAGGCGGGCATGAAGGCGAAAGCCTGATTGAATACGTTGGGAAGTGTAATGAAGATGAGGGAGGGGCCGCTGTCGGGAGAGATACCCGCGGAGAAAGCCGCGGGGAATATCATCATGCCCGCGAGTACGGCTACCAATGTGTCAATGACAGATATCTGAATGGCTGCTTTTCCCATGTGGGTCTGTCGGGAAAAATAGGAAGCGTAGGTACATAGACATCCCATGGCGATGCTCAAGGAGTAGAATGCTTGCCCCAGCGCGCTGAGGAAAACATTGCTGGACACCTTGGAGAAGTCTGGTTTGAAAAGGAACGTCAGGCCCTTGTCGGCGTTGGGAAGCAGGCAAGAGCATACTACTACCACCAAAAGCAGGATAAAGAGGGTGGGCATCATGAGCTTGGATGCTTTCTCGATGCCATTGCGTATGCCATGGACAATGATGAAATGGGTAGCCAGGAAAATGACCACAGTCCAGAATATGGGTCTTATTGGCGATGCCACGAAAGCGTTGAAGTAGTCCACTACATAAGCGGGGTCTCCCTTGAGTTCGCCCACAATGGAGGCGTAAATATAATTGAGACACCAGCCGGTCACTACGGCGTAGTAACCTGTGATGAGATATCCTGTAAGTACCTCAAGATAACCCACCCATCGCCAAGCCGTTCCGTTAGCCAGCTTGGTGTAGGCTCTCGCGGTGTTGGAAGCACCTCTGCGCCCGATGATGAACTCGCTGATCATACAGGGAATACCGAGTGCCAAGACGCATGCGATATATATCAAAATGAAGGCCGCTCCACCATTTTCGCCGGCAAGATAGGGAAAACGCCAGATGTTTCCCAGGCCTACAGCCGAGCCAGCCGTTGCCAATACGACACCAAGCCTGCTGCCAAAGTTCGCTCTACCAGTATCTGCCATAATTGTTAATTTTCTGTTCTCTTATAAGAAATTTACTTGAGTCAACGCGAAAATACAAATTATTTTGTACTTTTGCGTCATATTAGTAAGTAAAAATGCCATAAGATGTGTCATTTCATCAGAAAATATCCCCTTTCACTCTTGATTTGTGTCGCGATATGGATACTATGTTTCATTGATATTCCAGAGACCCCTCTTGACAATGTGTCGCTCATAGACAAGTGGACACATATCGTGATGTATCTGGGACTATGTCTCGTCTTGTGGTGGGAGTACGTACGTGCGCACGCATATATATATAATAAGGTGTGGGCCGCTATAGGAGGGTGTCTACTTCCCATGCTGATGGGTGGAGTGATAGAGATATTGCAGGCCTATTGCACAGGTGGTAGGCGCAGTGGTGACTGGATAGACTTCCTGGCCGACGCGGTAGGAGTGTTGTTGGCGCAACTTATCTGTATTCCTCTGGCACGTCGTCTCGCCAAGCGGCATAAGGGAAGGTAAGGAGCGACGAGTTATAGTAGCGGCGGTCACCCGTGACCTCTGGTCCCAAGAAGTCTGGTTTATCGAAAGTCTCGTTGGGGTCGGCTAATTCCACCTCCGCTATTACGAGTCCCTCATTGTTCCCATGGAATTCATCTACTTCGTAGGTGTGATTGCCACAACGCACTAAATAGCGATGTTTGTCAATGACACCGCCTTGGCAGAGCGCTAATAGTTGGGAGGCTTCCTCCAAGGAAATCTCTTTCTCGAACTCATAACGGGAAAGGCCGCCATCAGTGGAATGGCTCTTGATGGTGAGGAAGGCTTGTTCGTCACGTAAGCGGATGCGTATCGTAACTCCTTGGGCGGGGATGTATCCCTGCTGGATGTGGCTGCGTGAAAAGGCGATGTCACGATAGGCACCGCCTTTATGAACCAAGAATTTGCGTTCTATCTCTAGCCCACTCATGAGGCAAGGATAACAGAATAAATCATGAAGGCTACCGCCAGTGCCACCAAGACACCGAAGATCCAGTTGACAACTTTTTTCCCTTTTTCCTCTTGGCGTTTCTCATAGGCCGCGCGCTTAGATTTTCTCAATGTGTTATTAGAGCTCATAGTGTTTTGTGTTTATTAAAGGTTATACGATTGGAGGTTATGCTTGTTCTTCAGAAATGGGAAATTCCATGAGGTATGCCTTAATGAAACCATCAATTTTTCCATCCATCACGCCATCCACGTCAGATGTTTGGTAATTCGTGCGGTGGTCTTTCACCCTTCGGTCATCGAAAACATAGCTGCGGATTTGGCTTCCCCATTCTATTTTCTTCTTTCCCGCCTCTATCTTGGCCTGTTCTTCCATGCGTTTTTTCATGGCTCGGTCGTAGAGTTGGCTCTTTAAGAGCAACATGGCTTTCGCCCTGTTCTTGGGCTGGTCCCGGGTTTCGGTGTTTTCTATCAATATTTCTTCTTCCTCGCCAGTATCTGGATCTTGGTAAAGGTATCTTAGACGAACGCCGGATTCCACTTTGTTGACATTCTGTCCACCCGCTCCACTGGAACGGAAAGTGTCCCAGGAAACCCGCGCGGGGTCTACATAAACTTCAATGGTGTCATCTACCAAGGGGGTGACGAAGACACTTGCGAAACTGGTCATGCGCTTACCTTGGGCATTGAAGGGAGATACACGTACAAGGCGGTGGACTCCGTTCTCGCTTTTTAGGTAGCCATAGGCGTACTCACCGCCTTCAATGGTCATGGTGACGCTCTTGATGCCAGCCTCGTCGCCATCCTGCAGATCGGTGATAGTACACTTGTAGCCATGCGCTTCTGCCCAACGCATATACATGCGCATAAGCATGGAAGCCCAGTCTTGGCTTTCCGTGCCACCAGCCCCTGAGTTGATTTTCAGCACGCAGTCCATGGGGTCTTCCTCTTGGCGCAACATATTGCGCAACTCTAGTGCCTCAATGGCTTCGATGGCCTTGGCATAATCGGCGTCCACTTCCTCCTCAGGCACCATCCCTTCTTTATGGTATTCGAAAGCAAGGCTTAGCTCGTCAGCGAATTGTCGTACTTCTTGGTAGCCTTTGAGCCATTTCTCAATAGCCTTCACCTTTTTCATTTGTTCTTGCGCCCGAGTGGCGTCTTCCCAAAAGTCGGGTGCTTGGGTGCGCAATTGCTCCTCTTCGAATTCAATCTTTTTTTTGTCAATGTTCAAATAGCGGTGCAATGCGTCGGCACGCTCCATGACGTCTTTCAGTTGGTCTGCTGTTATCATTGTCAATTTTCACTTTTTCCAGGTCTAAACCATGATGGGGTCTTCTTCATACATGGCCTCGATTAGTTCTTTGTAATTCTCGTTGATGACGGAACGCCTTATTTTCAGCGTGTTTGTCAGTTCGCCAGACTCCATGGAGAAATGGCGGGGCAAGAGCGTGATGCGCTTGATTTGCTCATATTGGGAAAGAGGCTGCTGCAAAGTGTTGACGCGTTCCATCATCATGTCATGCACCTTGGGATTGGCGCAAAGTGACTCGTGGCTGTCAAATGAAAGGCGAGCTTCCCGAGCCCATTCCTCTAGCATGTTGAACTCGGGAACAATCAGGGCTGAGACGAACTTGCGTTGGTCGGCAATGACAACAACCTGGTCGATAAACCTGTCTACTAACAACATGCCTTCCACCATCTGCGGAGCGATATATTTCCCGTTGGAGGTCTTGAAGAGATCCTTGATACGTTCTGTCAAGAAGAGTTCGCCGTCCTTTAGATAACCTGCGTCGCCTGTGCGGAAATATCCTTCCTCATCAAAAGCGTTGGCATTGGTGGTGTCTCTGTGGTAATAGCCTTTGGTGATGGTTGGACCCTTGAGCAAGATTTCATTGTTCTCACCTATCTTGATTTGTATCCCCTCGATGGGGCGACCTACGGAACCGATGGTGTATGGCTCATCCCTGTGGTCGCAAGAAACGGTGGCCAGGCTCTCAGTCAAGCCATATCCCACAACCATATGAATGCCTACCGAGTGGACAAACGATTCCACCTCTGGAGAGACATAAGCTCCCGCTGTAGGGAAGATGTTGGGATTGATGAGGCCTAATTCTTTTCTTACCATGCTGAGGATGGTTTTATTGAGAAACTGGTATTCCATCTCCAGCATGAAAGATGGTTTCTTCCCCGCGGCCAAACACTTCACATTACGCTTATGGCCTACTTCCAAGGCATGGCGGAATATTTTTTGTTGGGCGGCGCTTGCCCTGTCTATCTTGTTTTGAACCGCTATGTAGACTTTTTCCCAAAATCTTGGCACGCTGCTCATGCATGTGGGATGGGTTTGGCGCATGCTTTCCTGTATTTCGTGAGGATGGGTGTTGATGATGAGCTGGGCTCCTTCGCTAAGAGAAAGGTAAGACCATCCTCGCTCGAAAATATGGGTGAATGGCAAAAAATTGATGACCCTGTCCTCTTCTGTTACAGGCACGCACTTGTCATTGGCCTCTAATGCCGCGGCATATTGCCCGTAGGTCAACATCACGCCTTTGCTCTCCCCTGTGGTGCCACTTGTGTATAGAATATTGCAAAGATCGTCATCGTTGGCTTCTGCCATGTGTGTGTCCACGCTTGCCTGTAGGCTTTCGTTGTCGCCCAGTTTCAAGAAGTTGTCAAAATACATTGACACAGTGTCTTGTGGAGACAGGCGGACACTATTGTCGAATATGACAATGCGGTCGAGAGAGGTACTTGTGGCGAAAACCCGGAATGCCTTGTCATATTGTTCTTGTTCGCCCACGAAGATGATACGTGCCTTCGCGTCGTTAATGACATATTGCAATTGTTGCTCACTGCTTGTGGCATAGAGCGGCACTGAGATAATCCTGACCCCATACGCGCCAAAATCAGTATAGAGGTATTGCACACAGTTTTGCGAGAATACGGCAATCTTTTCTTGAGGGTGTAAATCCAAAGCCATAAAGGCCCGGCTCACTCTAGACACCTGGAAGGCGAACTCTTTCCAAGTAACCGACTTCCAAACATCGCCGCCGAAAAGTTTATACAGGAGCGCACGACGTTCTCCGTATTTCTCCGCTTGGCGGTGAATAAGCGCGGAAAGATGGCATTTGGTCTGCATATATATTTGAGTTTTGTTGCCCACAAAGATAATATAAATTAACAAGACCGCAAAAAAATATGAAGGTTTTTTTAGCCCGCTTTTCTGGGGAAATTGTTATCTTCGCGTCATGACACCAAACCAGAGAGACAATTACTTGAATGACGAGCTGGAATTATTGCGTCAGCTGATTGCTACCCCGTCGTTCAGTAAAGAGGAGAAGCAAGCCGCGGATATCTTGGAAGGGTATTTGGCGCGGCGAGGGTTGCACCCTCATAGGGAAGGAAACAACGTTTGGGTAATGAGCGGGATAGACCAGAAACGCCCTACTTTGTTATTGAACGCTCATATTGATACGGTGAGACCTGTGGATTCCTGGACGAGAGATCCTTTTGAGCCTGCTTTAGAAGGCGATTTGCTTTATGGTCTTGGCAGTAATGATTGCGGTGGTGGATTGGTGACATTGTTGCAAGTGTTCTCTCACCTTTCCCAAACTCCACAAACGTACAATCTTATTTACCTGGTTTCAGCGGAGGAAGAAGTTTCTGGCTCCAATGGAATTGCCAGGGTGTTGCCGCTTCTGCCCCCAATAGATATGGCCATCGTAGGAGAACCAACGGGCATGCAGCCCGCCATAGCGGAAAGGGGGTTGATGGTGATAGATGTCATAGCACATGGCAAGAGTGGCCATGCCGCCAGGGAAGAAGGAGTAAACGCTATTTACGAAGCTTTGGACGACCTGAGATGGTTGCGTGATTATAAGTTTGAGAAGGTTAGCGACTTGCTTGGACCCACGAAGATGACCGTGACCATGGTGAATGCGGGAACCCAGCATAATGTGATTCCTGACACTTGCACTATGGTGGTAGACGTGAGGACAAACGAGTACTACGACAATGAGGAGGTGTTTCGATGGATTTGCCAACACGTGAAAGGTGAATGCCGTGCTCATTCATTCCGCTTGAAATCTTCACGTTTCGACCCTAGCCATCCGCTTGTGAGGAAATGTCTGGCAATGGGGAAGAAACCTTTTGGCAGCCCTACGCTTAGCGACCAGGCGTTAATGCGTTTTCCTTCTTTCAAGATGGGACCTGGCGACTCTGCTCGTTCTCATTCTGCCAATGAGTTTATCAAGGTGAGTGAATTGGCTACCGCCTTGGAAGATTATGTTCAATTGTTGGATGGGGCCAACATCTAGGATTTCTGCCTGGCTTGGCCTTGTGTGAGAACGCTACCCCACCGAAAAAGTCAGTACTACTGCTTTTCGTTTTCAGTACTACTGATATTGGAAAGGAGCAGTACTGAAATTAAATATCAGTAGTACTGACTTTTTATCGGGCAGACATCTCGTGTCATCGGGCAAGCCAAGTCTCTGGGTTGAGTTTGGCTCTTTCTTTGCGCAATTGGAATTGCAAGATGTTGTCGGCTCCCACTGTGCCCAGTGCCTGGCGTGTGCTTACTTTCTGCCCTTTCTGCACGCTCACCGATTTTAGGTTGCAGTAAACGGAGATATAGGCACCATGACGCACCATGACAACCATGGTGCCGCCAAAGCCAAACACCGCACTCACCTCCCCGTCATAGATGCTGCGGGCCATGCATCCAGATTTTCCAAGGATGTTGATGCCTTTGTTGTCAAGCTTCACGCCTTTCAGTCCTTCCACGTTATATTGACCGAAATGGCTTACGATACGGTAACTGCCTGTGATGGGCATTGGCAAGCGTCCTCGGTTCGACTCAAATCCGCCACTTAGCATTCGGTCTACAGTGCTAAGCTCGGTGGCTTCCTTGGCTTCTTCAGTGGCTCTCGCGATGGCTTTCTTGTTTTCTGCGGCCTCTGCGCGTGCTTTTAACTCCGCGGCCTCACGGGCGGCACGTGCCTCTCGGGCAGCTTGTTCCGCGGCCTCTCGCTTAGCTGCGGCCTCTCGGGCTTTTCTTTCCGCTTCCGCTTTTCTTTTCTTGCTTTCCGCCGCGGCCGCTTGCTCTCGCCTTTCTTTTTCTGCTTTGGCCGCTGCTTCCGCCTCTGCTTTCAGGCGGGCTTCGCGCTCTTTGGCTTCGGCTATTCTGCGTGCGTTCTCTCGCGCGGCAGCTTCCGCTGCGGCTTTCTTTCTGGCTAATTCCTCGGCACGCTTCTTTGCGGCCGCTTCAGCAGCTGCTTTTCGTTTCGCTTCCGCTGCGGCTCTTGCCCTTGCCTTGGCTATTTCTTGTTCCACTAGACGGTCTATTTGGGCGTTGAGAGCGGCGTCTTTTTGTCGCTGTTGGGCAATGAGTCCTTGGATGGTTTTCTGTTGCTTGCGCAATCCATTTACCATTTCCTGTTGTTCGGCATGTTTGCCCTCCAGCTCTTCTTTTTCTTTCTTGCCTTTATATAGTAAGTCATTTTTGTGTTTCTTGGCATTCAGGAGTTGCTTTTGTTTGGCGTTGACCTGTTCTTGTTTAGCCATGACGGCTTCTCCCTGCGCTTTCTGGAAAGCCGCATATTGCCTTACGAAGCGCAAACGACGGTACATTTGCGAGAAGCTTTCCGCGCTGAAAATAAACATTAACTTGTCTTGTACGGAATGGCGGCGGCGCATGAAGCGCATGGATTGTATGTATTTTGCCTTGCGGGAAGCCAACTGCGCCTCCAGGGTGTTGAGTTGCGCCTGCAAGATGGCGATATTGTCGTTCAGGTGGTTGATATCTTTCTCGATGTCATCAATGTTTTTTTCCCGGTCGCCAATTTCAGAATTAAGGGCAAAGAGCTCTTGCAATCGGCGTTTCACGTCTTGTTGATTGGCCTGCAATGCCTTTTCCTGTTCCTTTATTTTCTTTTGCACCGCTGCCCGTTGCCCCTGCAATCCACGGATAGAGGAGTTGGTGTATGTGGTGTTCTTTTTCTTTGTCTGTGTTGTTTTCTTCTTGGAGGTGGATTGTTTTTTCTTTTTTGAGGTGGCGGTAGTGCTTGCCTTCTTCGCGCGCTGTTTGTTGGTTTGCGCAGAAGGAGCCAAAGCCATGGTGAGGCAGAAAAGGAGTATAAGCAGGCGTCTCATTTATAGGTTCAAGATTTTTCCCAACACGTCTTGGGGTTCTACTTTCTTATATCGGCTGGAGACCTCCGTGTGGGTGTCCCATTTGCTGTCTGTAGTGATTTTGTCCATACTGAATAGGATGCTGACTTCTTTAGGCTTTCCCGTGGCTTGTGTGGATAGGCGCAGTGACATGTCCGCGGGGAATTGTCTGGAGCCTACAGCCTTGAAGTTGGCATAATCCATCCGCAAAGAGGAATTGCCATGATTGGTGCTTTGGTAATTTACCAAGGCTTGTGTGATGCGTCCTGTAGTCTTGTCAGTCTGCCACTGATAGGTCATGGAACCTTGGCGGTAAGAGACTGGCAGGTTATCGGAATTTACGTTGAAGTCCACATCAAATCGCTTGAGGTCCGATTCCTTTACTTTTTGTGTGCCAGGCAAGAGCAGTTGATTCCAGAATAGGGCCTGAAGAGAATAGAATGAGATGCCTTGATCCCTGAGAAAATCCACCTGGCTATAGTCTGCTTTTATGTATTCTTTGTGCAAGCGGTCCACTATCAATACGTAATCAGGCGTGAACTCTAGCCTGCCCACCTCTGTGCCCAAGATTGGGACAAAGAGTTGAATGCGTATCACCTCGTCTTTCCGCATTTTCAAGTTGCCAGGCACAGATATCTCTTTGGAGCCCATCTTAATCTCGAAGGTCATGTCGCCTACGATGTTTTTGGAGAACACTTGGTTGTCATAGACTTTTTGCACATAAGTAAGTTTGCGTACTTGTGGCGAAACCGCTTTTGGTTCAGTGATGGACACGGAGGACGTGTCTTGCACGAGCGTTTTCTTGCTGCCGCAAGATGCCATGAAGATGATGGAGGCCACTAAGACGAGACGTATAATCAATCCTTTTTCCATTTCTTCTTGTATTCTTGTTCGGTGATGTATTTCTTGTTGTCCCTTTTCCAGAGAGCGGTTTCTAGGGTGGCGTCTTTCTCCACAGCTTTCTCCCAAAAGCCTATGGCTTCTTCTTTCAGCCCATTCATGTAATAGATATCTCCCACATGTTCATAAATCGAACCCGAAAGATCGGTGGAATCCATGCTTTGCAGGGCTTGGTCTATGTATATCTTAGCCTCCGCATAACGCTCCTGCATGAAGAGAATCCAGGCGTAGGTGTCTAGATAGGTGGCGTTTTTAGGCTCTGCCTTGACGGTTTTGTAGCTCATCTGTTCCGCACGCTGGAGATCTTTGTTCTCTAAACTCAGGTAATAGGCGTAGTTGTTGAGGGTGGGAATGTTGTCCTCTTTATAGGAGAGGCTCTTGTCGTATGACTTGAAAGCTTCTTGCGTCTGTCCTTTTTGGTAAAGAACGTCTCCCATGATGGCATAGATGTCTGAAGCCATGTCTGGGCTGGTTTCATTGTTGATTTGCGCCACACCTTTCCTGAATGTGGTTAAAGTGCTGTCCAATTCGTTTTTTTGGTAATACGCTAATCCCGCGAAATAGTAAAACACCATTTCGTCAGGGTTATATTCCTGTGCGGGAAGGCAGAGGCCAATGACTTTGTCGTATTCTTGCTTGTCCCAGTGGGACAATACCAATTGCAGGCGGGCTTGTGCGTTATCAGGCGCGAGGTCTACCACTTTTTGGAAAGCGGAGTAAAGTGAGTCCTCTGGCATTTTTTTCAGGTACATATAAGATGCCTTGAATTCGGCGATATCAGCGTTGGGTTGTGGGGTGGATAGCGCCAAGTCGAAAAGCCTTAATACTTCAGTGGAGTCCGTGTCGCTGACATCTTTCCCTGAGAGGTATTGCCTCAAGAGAGTGATTTTGGTGTCTTGGTCGGTTTTCGTGCTTGACAGAATGCGTGTCATCAATCGGCCAGCTTGGTCCTTGTCTCCCATCTCCGTATAGTAATCATAGAGGGAGGCCAAGGCGGAGGCGTTGTCGGGATCTTCCTTCAATACATCATTGAAATAGTGATAAGCCTCTTTTTGCCGGTTGTTCTGCATTAGCCAATTGCCCAGCATGATGCGATACAAGAAATCGTTGGGATGTTTTTCCACTAAGGAATGCAATACGTTATACGCCGCTTTCTTGTCGTCCATCATCTCGTAGACACGCATCTTGGAAAGGGTGATCTCCTCGCTCTCTCCCTCCTGCGTTTCCAGTCGATTCAACGTATGTAACATCTCCTCGTATTGGTTGTCAATTTGGTATAGTTGCAGAAGTGTCCTCAGGATTTCCGTGTTGCTATGGTCTTGTTGATAAAGCTTCTCATAGGTGGTAATGGCCGCGGGATAGTTTTTGGCATTGAGATAATGCTCAGCCACCCGTTCTTGATAGGTGGCGTTGTCGGGATTCAGGCTTGCCGCCTTGAGAATAGAAGCTAATGCCACGCTGTCTTTGCCCATCGACATATAGTAGGGAGCCATGTTGTAATACACCTCTGCCGCTTGCGGGTTGATTTTTCTCGCGTGTTCGAAAAGGTCAAAAGCGGCAGCGTAATTACCTTGAGCCTGCTGTGAACAGGCTTCTATGAAGAAATAGTCGAAGCGTCGGTTGCCGTTAACGGACGGGGTGTCGGTTTTTCCACCAATGGGAATCGCGCCCAAAGGAATCGCTACCAAAAATAGCAACATGGGCAATGATAGCTTGACGATATGTCTTAATAGAATGGACATCAACCTAGCATTTATTGTTTTGTTATTTCACGCCTGTATGGCCGTATCCACCTGCTCCGCGCTCGGTTTCATCGAGCGTCTCCACAGCCGTGAAAGATACTTGCTCGTGTTTTGCCACTACCATTTGGGCGATGCGTTCGCCGTCTTCTATCACGAAGTCTTCTTGGGAGAAGTTAATGAGCAGTACGCCCAATTCCCCCCTGTAGTCAGCGTCAATGGTGCCAGGAGAGTTGAGCACGGTAATGCCATGCTTCAAGGCCAGGCCGCTGCGAGGTCTTACTTGCGCTTCGTAACCTTTTGGCAAAGCTATGTAAAGCCCAGTGGGAACCAGCTTTCGTTCCATGGGATGGAGCACGATAGGCTCTTGGATATTGGCCCGCAGGTCTAATCCCGCGCTTTGCCCTGTGGCGTAAGCGGGTAGAGGATGGTGGCCTTTGTTAATGACTTTGATTTCTATCATGGTCGCTCTGTCTGTTGCTTTAAGGATGCAAAAATAAGAAATTCTCCGCAGATAAACGCGGATTGTAGGGAAACACAGACTTTATATCATTTTTTTATCA
>FR882153.1:54010-80432 GCA_000435635.1 Prevotella sp. CAG:1320
TATCATTTTTTTATCATACTTTTGTGGTATGAATTGGAATCAACTTATCTCTAGCAAGCGATTGGGGCAGGAGCACTATCATGCCCTGCGCCATGATGACCGCTCGGAATTTAAGCGTGATCAAGACAGGATCATCTTTTCCGCGCCTTTCCGCAGGATGCAGAACAAGACGCAAGTGTTTCCTCTGCCAGGCTCTGTTTTTGTCCATAACAGACTGACCCATAGCCTGGAAGTGTCATGCGTGGGCATGTCGTTAGGTAATGACGTGGCTCGTGAATTGAAGAAAAAACATCCAGAATTGGCCTCGACTCTTTTTGAGGAAATAGGCACTATCGTGTCAACCGCTTGTTTGGCGCACGACATGGGCAATCCTCCTTTTGGCCATTCTGGGGAAAAAGCCATCCAGGCATTCTTCTTGGAGGGAAATGGTCGCTCGCTCAAGGAACAGGTGAATCCAGGCTTTTGGGACGACATCACTCATTTTGAAGGCAACGCTAATGCTTTCAGGTTGTTGACCCACCAGTTTCAAGGCAGGCGCAAGGGGGGCTTCGTCATGACTTATTCGGTATTGGCCAGCGTGGTGAAATATCCTTTCGCCAGCAGCGTGGCTAATAGGCATGGAAAGTTTGGATTTTTCTCCTCTGAGAGGGAATATTATGAACGGATAGCCGATGAATTGGGCATAATTCGTTTCTCTGAGAAAGGAGACGCATCACGATATGCCCGTCATCCGTTGGTCTATTTGGTGGAGGCCGCTGATGATATTTGCTATGAAATCATGGACATAGAGGATGCCCATAAGTTGAAGATATTGACTTACGAGGAAACTATGCGATTGCTGTTGGGATTTTTTGACCAAGAGACGCAATGCCATATCCTGGACAGGATACGTGCGGAAGGCGTTGACGACGAGAATGAGCAAGTAGTGTATGCCCGTTCATGTGTTATCAACAGATTGGAAGCGGAATGCGTCAGGGTTTTTACCGAACATGAAGAGGAAATCCTTTCCGGGACTTTTCAAGGAAGTCTTGTAGACAATATCGGCGAGCGTGAGAAAGAGGCTTATCGTGAATGTATGTCCGTCTCGAAGCGAAAGATATACCAAAGCAAGCCAGTGCTGGATGTAGAGTTGTCGGGTTATAAGATTATGGCTACGTTGATGGATGTGTTTGTGGAGGCGGCTAAAGCCCCCGACAAGTTCTATTCACGCCAGTTGATACAGCGGGTGAGTGACCAGTACGACATACACAACGAAAAGCTGGAAGACAGGGTGATGGCCGTGGTGGACTATATCAGCGGCATGACGGACGTTTACGCGCTGGATATTTATCAGAAGATTAACGGTATCAGCCTTTCCATTATTTAACGGCTATGATAAAGGCCACGCCGTTGGGCGTGGCCTCTCACTATGTTGACAGTTGGCGACGATGTCGTTGTTTCTTTTTTTGGGCGCAGACTGTGGTTTTTCTCGCTAAAAGGGAGGGCTATAATAGCCTTTCCAAGCTTTGTCGATAGTTTTGCCAGAATATCAGCTTCTGCTCCGCTTTCTCCTTGTCCAGGAAACGGTTGAGTAGGGAATCGCTCAGCTGGGTGCTGAGCAAGAAGATATAATGGTCTACCAATTCGGCCTTCTCCTTTACGGTCTTCTTTTTGGGATATCCCCGCTTCGCGGTTTCTTGCGCCCACTGGTCGGCGTTCTCGTTTATCTTGGCGGCAGTGTTTTGCAAGTCGGCCTTGAAATCCTCTAGATACGCCTTTTCCTCTTCGGTCAGTTGGCTGGTCTGCAGCTCAGAGAGACTGATTGTGTTTTGTTGCAGGGCGGAATTGTCCACAGACTGTGCCACGGCCGCAAAGGGCATGAAAGCCATGGCGATAATGAAAAACCTGAATTGTTTCATGGCTGCTTCTCCTTATAGATAATATTATTAGCTCCGCTAGTGAAATATAGGGCTTCAGGGTGGTCCTTGATGAAACTGTTGATGTGGCGCACTCTTTTCTCTTCCAATATCTCGTCGATGGCGATGAGAATGCCCGTTTCCTCAACATCCCCGAAGCCATAGTTGATGCCAGTGCCGAAGAGTTTCATCGTGGGGCTGAGATTCATGTAGGCGTTAACCAAAGGCGGAATGTTGTAACCTAACGCCCTTATCTCGCGGTTTAAGATGCGGTAGTCTTCCTTGAAGTCATCGGCGGTGAAGATGGCGGCCAGTTCCTCTTCCGGGGTCTCGATAACCAGCGGTTTCATCGGTATTACCAGGTTTTCTTTGTCGTCGAAATGCTTTTTCAGGAAGTAGAGTATCATGTCCCTGCCTTTGCGGATGTAGGAGGGGTACATGGTCATCTTGCCAAAGAAATACTTCAACTCGGGGTAAACCACCGTCAGCGCTCCCAATCCGTCCCAAAGATTATCCAGCGCGAAGATGCTTTTGGTGTTCTTTCTTACGTTCTGGTATTCCAAAGAGACGAACGAGCGACCCAGCTCCACGGTGTAAGGCATATATTCCTTGAGGAACTTGTCAGAGAAATGGAACATGTGGCTAGTGGCCAAGATGGGTTGCCCTTGTTCGTTGAGCCGCCAGTCGCGCCCCAGCAGGTAGCGGTATCCACCTATTATCTCGTCGGCTTCCGGGTTCCACACTATCAGTTGCTTATAACAATTGTCTCCCCGGTCAAAGTCGTCAATGTCCATTGATAGGCCAGTGCCACCTCCAGCGGTGCGGAAGGCTATTTCGCGTAGACGGCCTATTTCGCGCATCACGTTGGGGGAATCGTTGTCGGTGACAATGTAAATCTCGTTATGACTCTTGTTGGTCATGCGGAGTTGCTTTTCGGGAGTGAGCTCCCGTTTCAATAGTTCCTTGTCTACCGGCTGAATGATTTCTTCCATATCTTGGTTGGTTTATAATTCGTACACTTTGTCTTCCACGAATTTTGCCCATTCCATCGGCGTTTTGCTCTTGTCAAATGTCTGCCAAGGGATGGGCTTGCCTATGGACACCTTGAAAGTCTTGTGCACATTCAGGTACATCTCGTCCACCAGGAAAAGCATGGCAACGTTAAACTTCAGTTTGAGTGTTTTGCATAGGTTGGCAATCCTGTAGAAGCGTTCTGAGTTCTGCCCTGAGAAATGGATGGGCACCACGTCTCGTTGGTAAGCCACGCTTTTTACGATGAAGGTCTTTGTCCATGGTATGTCGTGTATCTGCCCATTGATTTTCCGGCTGCACAGACCCGCGGGGAACATCAATATATGATTGTCTCCCTCGAAAGCCGCCTTGACCATGGCGGGGAAGTTGCGCCCGTTGTGCCCCGTCTTGTTGATGCCCACGCAGAGGGGAGCCAATCCGGGAAGGTTCATCAGCAAGTCGTTGACCAAGTAACGGAACCTGCCGTCGTAGTGCTTGCCGATGATGGAGCCCAAGGCTACGCCGTCCACTCCGCCCAACGGATGGTTGGAGACGAATGTATAGAGTTTTCCGTCGTCCTTGCGGGGCAGGTTCTCCAAGCCTTCCACTTGCAAGGTCATGTCGAGATAGCGCACGCACTCCTCCAGCCATTCCGTTCCGGTTATGCCTTTAGTCCGATAAAGGAAGTCGTTCACTTGGTCTTCGTGAACAATGCGCTTGAGCCATGAGACGAGAAAATGTGGCACGAACTTGGCTTTCTTGCCCATCTTCCCTTTTAGGATTTGCTCAATGTCAACGGTCTTCTCTATGGGTTTCTCCATGTCTCTTTCATGAAACTAGTTGCAAAAGTAACGTAACTTTTTTAAATATGGCACATTTTGTATAAAAAATAATCAATTTTTACGGATTTTGTTTGATTTCGTCATCTTGCCGCAATATCTTCTTCCTGCCCAGGGAAGCCTTGGCGTATCCATGCCGTTTCGCTTTATCCGCGAGCAGTCTCTTGGAACGCTTTTTCAAGACAGCCTGTGGATAAACCGCCAGAATTATGTAGGCAAATCCCTTTCTCTTACTGAATAAACTCCAAGAAGATAGTAGAAAAGTCTGTTCCACGTCGTGGAATGCGCTTTTTTAGCTACTTGCCCGCGTTTTTAAATTATTATCTTGCGTTTTCCCAACTAGGAGAAAAGATTTATTTCTCATAGTGGAGACGATTTCCCTGTTGGCTGATTGCCCGCCTTTTGCGTGTTCCGCCAAAGTGGAGAGTTCGTTTTTGGGATAAAAAGCATGCCTTGAAAGGTTATTTTCAAGTATTTTGTGAAAAAAGTGGGGAAAAGTGGAGGGATATGGGGATTTTTGTGTAACTTTGAAGCCGAATTACATTATAATGTATATAGCATGCGATTTCTGGGCAATATAGAAGCCAGGACTGACGCGAAAGGCAGGGCTTTCCTCCCGTCAGTATTCCGCAAGGCACTGCAAATGTCTGGCGAGGAAACATTGGTGCTCAGAAAAGACGTTTTCCAAGAATGTTTGGTGCTCTATCCGGAGTCGGTGTGGAACGAGCAATTGGATTTCCTGCGTTCCCGTCTTAACCGTTGGAACGCTGAGCATCAACAGATTTACCGCACTTTTATAGCCGATGCCGTGTCCATTACACTGGACGGAAACGGCCGGTTCTTGATACCCAAAAGACAAATGAAACTGGCGTGCATCGAGCAGGCCATACGTTTTATAGGAATGGGAGACACCATCGAGATATGGGCCAGCGAGGCAGAGAGTAAGGCGTTGCTGCCTTCCGATGAGTTCGGCAAGGCTTTGCAGGACGTCTTGGGCCGGGAAAAGGAAGATTGATAGCAAGTAAATGGTTACCATCGCAGATACATATCATGTGCCAGTACTCCTTCATGAGAGTATCGACGGACTGAATATCCAGCCCGGGGGCATCTATGTGGACGTCACTTTTGGAGGCGGAGGCCATTCCCGGGAAATACTTGCCCGTCTGGAGGGGGATGCCCATCTTTACGGATTTGACCAGGACGCTGACGCCGAGGCCAACATTCCCCATGACAGGAGATTTACCTTCGTGCGCTCCAATTTCCGTTATCTTCGCAATTGGATGCGCTATTATGGCGTGGAGCGGATAGATGGCTTGCTGGCGGACCTTGGCGTGTCGAGCCACCACCTGGACGATGCTTCCCGCGGCTTTTCTTTTCGCTTCGACGCCCCGTTGGATATGCGCATGAACAAAAGGGCAGGAGTCTCTGCCGCGGATGTCGTCAATGACTACGAGGAAGGCAGGCTGGCGGATGTGTTTTACCTTTATGGCGAATTGCGCGATTCCCGCCGTATCGCTTCCGCTATCGTGGAATGCCGCAAGCGGCAGCGCATCGTCACCACGCAAGATTTCCTGCAGGTCGTAAGCCCGCTTTTCAGAAGGGAACGGGAAAAGAAAGACTTGGCCAGGTTGTTCCAGGCCTTGCGCATAGAGGTGAACCACGAGATGGATGCCTTGAGGGAAATGCTGCAATCGGCTACTGAAGTGTTGAGGCCAGGAGGTCGGTTGGCGGTGATTACCTACCACTCGTTGGAAGACCGAATAGTGAAGAATGTGATGAAAACAGGGAATTGCGAAGGAAAAGCCCTGAAAGATTTCTATGGTAGGGTGGAAACGCCATTTAAGTTGGTCAACAACAAGGTGATAACGCCTTGCGAAGAGGAACAAGCCAACAATCCCAGGAGTAGAAGCGCAAAATTAAGAATAGCCGAGAAGAAATGAAAGAAGACGAGATACATGACATGAACGCCGCGGAACAAAACATGTTCAGTGGAGGAACCATGGAGGGAGAAGCGCGTGAGAACGCGGACGGACAATCCGACGTGTCCGCTGAAAAGCAAGCCACGACTTTGTCGGAAGCTATCGCCAAGCAGGCCGTTGAAGAGGAAAGGCCTTCCTCCTCCAGTTTCTCTTTGGCGAAGATATTGGGTGGCGATATTTGGTCCGCCCAGGTTATCCGCAAGCAGATATGGCTTATTGTCATCGTTGTCGTTTTCACCTTTATATATATAACGAACCGCTATCACGTGCAAAAAAGCCTTATTGAGATAGATCGGTTGAAAAAGGAATTGCAGGACGCTAAGTATAAAGCGCTTTCCAGTAGCAGCCAGATTACCGAGAAAAGCAGGGAGAGCAAAGTGCTGGAACAGTTGAGAGCCAACAAAGACTCCCTGTTGCACATGTCCACGCAGCCTCCATATATTATCAATATACCAGAAAATGAGCAAGTTCGATAACAAGAAAGTCAGTCCAAGATATAACGCCATCGCCATTGTCATGACGTTGCTCTCCATCTGTGTGGTGGCTAAGGCCTTCTACACTATGAGCGCGAAGCGGGATTTCTGGATGCAGGTGGCTGACAGGGTAAAGAACGACTCCGTTCCCGTGAAACCCGCGCGCGGCAACATTTTGAGTTGCGACGGGCAGCTGATGGCCAGCTCACTTCCTGAATTCAAGATGTATATGGACTTCAAGGCTTTGCGCACAGCCGAGAACGATAGTTTATGGGAGGTAAAACTGGATTCTATCTGCCAAGGACTCAACGATATATTTCCCGAGAAATCCGCCAAGAAGTTCCGGGAAGACTTGGAGGAAGGACGCCAGAAGCAGAGCATGCATTGGGCGATATGGAACCGGCGCGTGGATTATAATACATATACAGAGGTGAAGAAGCTGCCCGTCTTCCGCCTCTCTTCCTATAAAGGTGGTTTTCATGTGGAGGAGTTCAACGCCCGCAAACGTTCTTACGGTTCGCTGGCAGGCAGGACCATCGGCGCCATGTATGGCGCGAAAGACACGGCGAGATTCGGCCTGGAATTGTCTTATGATTCCATCTTGCGCGGAAAATACGGCATTGTGCATCGTCGCAAGATACGCAATAAGTTCTTGAACATTACGGATACGCCTCCTGTAGATGGTGCCGATATCGTGACTACGATAGACGTGGGAATCCAGGACTTGGCTGAACGGGCGGTGCTGGATGAATTAAAGAAGATTAATGGCAATGTGGGCGTGGCCATCGTGATGGAGGTGAGCACGGGAGACATCAAGGCTATCGTCAACATGGAGAAGTGTATCGATGGAGAATACCGTGAAGTGCGCAACCATGCGGTCAGTGACTTGCTGGAGCCGGGGTCTGTATTCAAGACAGCCTCCATTATGGTGGCTCTCGACGACGGAGTGGTGGATACCACATATCATGTAGAGACCGCGGCCGGTGTATGGAATATGTATGGTCGGGATATGAAGGACCACAACTGGCGCAAAGGCGGCTATGGCATGCTCACCTTGCCACAGACCTTGATGTTTAGCTCTAATGTTGGCGTGAGCAGGATAGTCGATGATCATTACAGAAACCATCCCGAGAAGTTTGTGGAAGGTATCTATCGTACGGGGTTGGCCGATGATTTGCAAATTCCGTTGATGGGATCTACTCCGGCGCGTATTCGAATGCCTCACAAGAACAAGCGTGGGCAATACGATAACTGGAGCAAGACCGCCTTGCCATGGATGAGCATCGGCTATGAGACGCAAATACCGCCCATATCTACCTTGACGTTCTATAACGCGATTGCCAATAATGGTAAGATGATGCGTCCAAGGTTTGTTTCAAGGGTGGAGAAAGACGGCCAGACCATCATGGAATTTCCGCCCGTGGTCATGAGGGAGAGGATATGTAAGGAGAAAACTCTAGGAGAGATACAGACGATCTTGGAGCACGTGGTGAGCCAGGGACTTGGAAAGAAAGCGGGTTCACCCTCGTTCAAGGTGGCTGGCAAGACAGGCACGGCGCAAATCTCTCAGGGGGCGGGTGGTTACAAGGTAGGCATTACCAACTACTTGTTGAGCTTTGCGGGTTATTTCCCAGCCGACGCACCTCGCTATAGCTGTATTGTCTGTATACAGAAGAGCGGGCTTCCCGCCTCTGGAGGAGGTATGAGCGGATTAGTCTTCCACAATATTGCGGAAGGCATTATGGCCCAAAGTTTGAAATTGGACGTGAAAGATGCCCGTGATTCCCTTTCCGTTTGTGTACCCGATGTTAAGCGAGGCAATGTGCTTGCGGCCGACTATGTGTTGCGTCACTTAGGCATCACCACCGATACCCCTTGGTCAGGAAGCTATACTAAGGGTGGTCCCGTGTGGGGAGTGGCTCATAAGGAACATAATCGTGTGAAGCTTTCTAGCCAAAAGTTACCTGCGCTCGCCAAGGTACCCGACGTGAAAGGCATGGGTGCTCGTGACGCGGTATATTTGCTGGAAAGCAGAGGCATCAAGGTGAGGATACAGGGTAGGGGAAAAGTGGTGGAGCAATCGCTTGCCCCAGGTAGCTCATGCAGGAAGAACGCCATCTGTGAGATAAGGCTAAAATAAAACAAGAAACCAAAGAGGAGTACGCAAATGATATTGAAAGATTTATTGCGGGGTATCCGCGTAATGGAAACGATTGGCAGCGAGGAGACAGAGATAAGCGGCGTAGCTATAGATTCTCGTAAGGTTACGAAGGGAGGCTTGTTCGTCGCGATGAAAGGTACGCAAGTCGATGGCCACAAGTTTATTCCCAAGGCTATCGAACTGGGAGCCGCCGCCATTCTCTGCGAGAACCTGCCTGATAATTTGGAAGAGGGAGTTGCTTATGTAGTAGTACCCGATACGGAAGATATCGTTGGCGAGGTGGCCACTAGATTCTATGGCAATCCTTCTGAAAAGTTGAAGTTGGTGGGAGTTACAGGCACTAATGGCAAGACAACGATTGCCACCCTGTTGTATAATATGTTTCGCAAGTTTGGTCACAAATGTGGCTTGCTGTCCACAGTGTGCAACTATATTGAGGAGGAGGCTATACCCGCCGACCACACCACGCCTGACCCCATTGAGCTGAACGAGTTGCTGGCAAGAATGGTGGAAGCGGGTTGCGAATATGCCTTCATGGAATGTTCTTCCCATGCTATCGCCCAGAAACGCATTGGCGGCTTGAAGTTCGCGGGTGGCATCTTCACCAACCTCACCCGAGACCATTTGGATTATCATAAGACCTTTGAGAATTACCGGAATGCTAAAAAGGCTTTCTTTGACGGGTTGCCTAAAAGCGCTTTCGCCATTACCAATGCTGACGACAGGAATGGACTGGTGATGACACAAAACACGAAGGCCGTCGTGA
This sequence comes from Prevotella sp. CAG:1320, assembly GCA_000435635.1. Taxonomy (GTDB): domain Bacteria; phylum Bacteroidota; class Bacteroidia; order Bacteroidales; family Bacteroidaceae; genus Prevotella; species Prevotella avicola. Next base: position 63,135 of record FR882153.1, read on the forward strand.
AAACTTATTCCACTAGAAGTGCCGCCGATTTTAAGGCAAGGATATTGGAATGCCATTTTGAGGGAATGTACTTGGAGATAGACAATCGGGAAGTAGGCGTGCAATTCATAGGTAAGTTTAACGTGAGCAACCTGCTGGCGGTCTATGGCGCTGCCGTTATGTTAGGCAAGCATCCCGAAGATATCTTGTTGGTGATGAGTACCTTGCATAGTGTGAGCGGGCGCTTGGAGCCAATCCGTTCTCCCGAAGGTTATACGGCAGTGGTGGACTATGCCCATACGCCTGACGCGTTGGAGAATGTACTCAATGCCATTCATGAAGTGCTCAATGGCAAAGGGCAGGTAATTACCGTGTGTGGTGCTGGAGGCAATAGGGACAAGGGCAAACGGCCATTGATGGCGCAAGAAGCGGTTAAACAGAGTGATAAGGTGATTTTCACGAGCGATAATCCTCGTTTCGAGGAGCCGCAAGATATCATCGACGACATGTTGGCGGGACTGAATGACCACCAAAAACGCAAGGCGTTGACCATCGTAGACCGCAAGGAGGCTATTCGCACTGCTTGTATGTTGGCAGGAAAAGGCGATGTCGTTCTCATTGCGGGTAAGGGTCATGAGGATTACCAAGAGGTGAAAGGCGTAAAGCACCACTTCGATGACAAAGAGGTAGTGAAGGAAATCATGGGCATAAAATAATTTCAAGGAGATGTTATACTATCTATTTAGGTTTTTGGAGCAATGGGGAATCGCGGGTTCTCACATGTGGGGATATATTTCTTTCCGCTCCTTGCTGGCGTTGATGCTCTCGCTGGTTATCTCGGCGTGGTTTGGCGAGAGATTTATCAAGTATCTGCGCAAAAAACAAATCACGGAGACGCAGCGCGATGCCAGTATAGATCCTTTTGGCACCCAAAAGATTGGCGTGCCCTCCATGGGCGGTGTGATTATCATCTTGGCTATTCTGGTTCCAGTTCTCTTGTTGGGCAGATTGCGTAATATCTATCTCATCCTGATGATTATCACTACCGTGTGGTTGGGCTTCTTAGGAGGAATGGATGATTTCATCAAGATATTCAGGCGCAATAAAGAAGGCCTGAAAGGTAAATATAAGATAGTGGGACAAGTCGGTATAGGGTTGATTGTGGGCTTGGTATTATGGGCTTCTCCTGACGTGAAAATGAATGAAAACCTTGCCATAGACCGACAAGGACAGGAGACTATTGTCAAGCATCGCACAGAAGCCTCAAAATCGCTGAAAACAACTATTCCTTTCGTTAAGGGCCATAACTTGGACTACTCCCGCATCACCGCGTTTTGCGGTAAATACAAAACCGCGGCGGGATGGGTTTTATTCGTTGTCATGACGATACTGGTGGTAACAGCTGTTTCCAATGGTGCCAATCTCAATGACGGAATGGATGGCATGTGTGCGGGCAACTCAGCTATCATAGGCGTGGCATTAGGCATATTGGCCTATGTCAGTTCGCATATCGAGTTTGCCTCTTATCTTAACATCATGTATATCCCGGGCAGTGAGGAATTGGTGGTGTTCTTCTGCGCTTTCATAGGGGCGCTGATAGGTTTCTTGTGGTATAATGCTTACCCAGCCCAGGTGTTTATGGGCGACACGGGTTCATTGACCATCGGTGGTATTATCGCCGTAGGAGCTATCATTATTCACAAGGAGTTGATGTTGCCTATTTTATGCGGTATCTTCTTTGTGGAAAGTCTCAGTGTTATCATGCAAGTTTGGTATTACAAGCTTGGTAAGCGTCGAGGAGTGAAACAGCGTATCTTCAAACGTACGCCCATCCATGATAATTTCCGTACACAGGAATGCCAATTAGATCCTGATTGTTCTTACGTTTTCAAACGTCCTCGTGGTGCTGTGCACGAATCAAAGATTACCATCCGCTTTTGGATTATCAGCATCATTTTGGCGGCATTGACTATCATCACGTTAAAGATTAGGTGATTATAACCAGATATACATTAAATATATAGCATTAATATGAGTAGAATCGTTGTTTTAGGTGCGGGAGAAAGTGGAGCTGGCGCTGCCGTACTGGCGCGTGCCAAAGGATTTGACGTGTTTGTGTCCGACAGTTCAAGCATCAAGCCCACATACAAGGAGCTGCTCGACTTGCATGGCATAGAATGGGAAGAAGGCAAGCATACAGAGGATAAAATTCTTAATGCGGACGAAGTCATCAAAAGCCCAGGCATCCCTAAGGAGGCCCCCATCGTGCAGAAGTTAATGGGGCAGGGAACTCATATCATCAGCGAGATAGAATTCGCGGGTAGATATACCTCTTCTAAGATGATTTGCATTACGGGCAGCAATGGCAAGACCACGACAACTTCTCTTATCTACCATATTTTTAAGGCCGCGGGCTACGATGTGGGGTTGGCAGGCAATATCGGCAAGAGTCTTGCCTTGCAGGTGGCGGAGTCTCCTCATGAGTATTATGTGATAGAGTTGAGTAGTTTCCAGTTGGACAACATGTATGATTTCCACGCGAATATAGCCATCTTGCTTAATATCACGCCCGATCATTTGGATCGCTATGATAATTGTATGCAGAACTATGTGGACGCAAAGATGCGCATCATACAGAATCAAGATAGCAACGACAGCTTCATCTATTGGAATGATGACCCCATTATCCGGAAGGAATTGGGCAAGTATGACATCAAGGCTGTGAGATGTCCATTCTCCGAAATCAAGGAAAATGGAGTCATAGGTTATATAGAGAAAGGCATCTATAAATTGGAATACCCCACGCCCTTCAACATGGAGCAGGAGGAACTGAGTCTTACGGGCAAGCATAATATTTACAACAGCCTGGCAGCAGGATTGGCTTCCAACATAGCGGGTATACAGAAGGAAATTATCCGCAAGAGCCTGGGAGACTTCCCTGGCGTAGAGCATAGGCTGGAAAAGGTATGCAAGGTGGCTGGTGTGCAATACATCAATGACTCCAAGGCCACAAACGTGGATGCTTGTTGGTATGCTTTGGAAAGCATGACCACCCCAACGATTCTCATTATCGGTGGCAAGGACAAGGGCAATGACTACAGTGCCATCATGGACCTGGTGAAAAAGAAGTGCAAGGCTTTGGTCTATCTAGGCGCGGACAACCAGAAACTGCATGATAACTTCGACCAGTTGGGCCTTCCTGTCAAGGACACTCACAGCATGAAGGAGTGCGTGAAGGCTTGCTATGCCATGGCCACTCCAGGTGACACCGTATTGCTGAGTCCCTGCTGCGCCAGCTTTGACTTGTTCAAGAACATGGAAGACCGTGGAGAGCAATTCAAGGAACTCGTTAAAAACCTATAGCTGAATGATCAACAAGACACTGGGAAATATATTCAAGGGAGACAAGGTCATATGGATGGTGTTCTTTTTCCTCTGTATGATCAGCATCGTGGAGGTTTATTCCGCCTCCAGCTCGCTTACCTATAAATCCGGCCAGTACGCCTTGCCTGTTATCAAGCATTCTGGTTTCTTGTTGCTAGGTTTGCTGGCTATGGTCATCACGCTCAATATCAAGTGCAAGTACTTCAAGATATTGACCCCATTCTTGCTGTTCCTGTCTGTCATCTTGTTGCTTTGGGCACTTATCGCGGGTCATAATGCCAACGATGCCAGCCGCTGGGTGGAGATATTGGGCTTCAGGTTCCAGCCCTCCGAGATAGCCAAGGGAACCTTGGTGCTTACGGTTGCCCAGATATTGAGTGCCACGCAAACGGAAAAGGGTGCCGACAAGAGGGCTTTCACTTATATTCTTATCGTATGCGCACTCATCATCCCGCTTATTGCCCTTGAGAATCTATCCACGGGGATGCTCTTGGCGCTTACGGTGTTGTTGATGATGATCGTGGGACGTGTTCCGGCCAGCCAGATAGGAAAGCTCGTGGGCGTAAGCACGATTATCATCGTGGGCATCGTGGCGCTTGTCCTGTTGGTGGGCAAAGATGAGGCTCCCGCTAATCCGCGCCAGGAACTGACAGAGCAAATATCTAAGGTGGAGGAGAAAGAGCAGGAAGCCGAGGAAGGCGGTTTGGCTAAACTGCTGCATAGGGCTGATACTTGGAAAGCTCGTATTTTGAAATTTCTGGATGATAAACCTGTCAATCCCGAGGATGTGGATATCATGGACAAGGATATGCAAGTGGCACATGCCAATATCGCCATAGCTTCCTCTAATTATATAGGTAAAGGGCCTGGCAATTCGGATGAGCGGGATTTCCTTTCCCAGGCGTTTTCCGATTTCATCTATGCTATCATTATTGAGGAAACAGGCATAGCGGGAGCCACATTTGTGGCGTTACTTTACGTGATATTGCTTTTCCGGGGAGGGAGAATAGCTAATCGTTGCGAGAACAACTTCCCCGCGTTTCTTACGATGGGTTTATGTATTATGCTTGTGACGCAGGCTTTATTTAATATGATGGTGGCGGTGGGCTTGGCTCCCGTTACAGGTCAACCGCTTCCTCTTATTAGCAGAGGAGGAACCTCATCCGTGCTGAATTGTATCTATATAGGTGTGATATTGAGCGTGAGTCGTTCTGCCAAGAAGCGGGAAGGTTTGCAAACCATGCCCGTTAAGCAGGAAGTGCCTAAATCGTAAAAGGTTTGGAGAAATTTGTCTAAAAATAACTCTAAGAGGAATATTTTAATTACTTTCGCGGTACAAACTTATTGGTTATGGATAAAGAACTAAGAATCATCATCAGTGGAGGTGGAACTGGTGGGCATATCTTTCCCGCTATATCTATCGCTAATGCCATTAAGTCACAATGCCCTGAGGCAAAGATTTTATTTGTGGGAGCGTTGGGACGCATGGAGATGCAGCGTGTCCCAGCCGCGGGATATGAGATTAAAGGCTTACCAATCTGTGGGTTTGACCGCAAGCATCTTTTGAAGAACATTGCCGTATTATTTAAGATATGGAAGAGCCAACGTATGGCCAACAAAATTATACGTCAGTTTAAACCCATGGCGGCTGTAGGCGTGGGTGGTTACGCTAGTGGCCCTACGCTGAATGTATGTGCTAAACATGGTGTCCCTTGTTTGATACAGGAACAAAACTCTTACGCAGGGGTGACCAATAAACTGTTGGCCAAGAAGGCGGCCAAGATTTGCGTGGCTTACGACAATATGGAGCGCTTCTTCCCGGCGGAAAAGATTATCGTCACGGGAAATCCCGTAAGGCAGAACCTGTTGGAGAATACACTCACTCCGCAAGAGGCCAGGACTCGATTGGGATTGTCGCCCGACAAAAAGACGATATTGATTGTAGGGGGAAGCCTCGGTGCCCGTACTATCAATGAAAGCGTATTGCGGCATCTGGACTTGGTGGAAAAGTGTGGGGCGCAATTTATTTGGCAAACAGGAAAGTATTATCATGCAGATATCGTGAAGGCCTTGGAGGCGCATCGTGAGTTGCCTATGCTGCACGTTTCCGATTTCATTAGTGACATGGGTTTGGCCTATAAGGCGGCAGACCTTGTGATTAGCCGGGCTGGAGCGAGCAGTATCAGTGAGTTCTGCTTGATAGGAAAGCCTGTGGTATTGGTGCCTAGCCCCAATGTGGCAGAAGACCATCAAACAAAGAACGCCTTGGCTTTGGTGAATAAAGACGCTGCTCTTTATGTGAAAGACAATGAAGCTCCAGACCAGCTGCTTGACCTTGCGATCAAGACCGTTAACGATGGTGCCAAGCTGGAGTCTCTTAGTTACAACATCAAGAAGTTGGGCAGGAAGGATTCTGCCGACACTATTGCGAAGGAGGTAATCAAACTAGCGTTAGGTTTATGAAACTATCAGAAATAAAATCGGTATATTTTGTCGGAGCGGGCGGCATAGGCATGAGTGCTATCGCACGCTACTTCCTGGGCAAGGGGCTGCTTGTCGCGGGATACGACAAGACTTCTTCCAAGCTTACCCAAGATTTGGAACGGGAAGGTATGGACATCCATTATGAGGAAGACGTTAACGCTATTCCCCAAGCTTGCCGTGACCCGAAGTCTACGTTGGTGATATATACGCCCGCCATTCCGGATAATCATCAAGAATTGGTGTTTTTCCGTGAACAAGGTTTCGAGATAGAGAAAAGGGCACAGGTGTTAGGAAGACTTACCCAAGCCCATAAGGGACTTTGCGTGGCGGGAACGCATGGCAAGACCACCACTTCCTCTATGTGTGCTCACATCATGCATCAAAGCCATGTGGATTGCAATGCTTTTTTGGGTGGAATCACCAAGAATTACCATACAAATTATATCCTATCCGATAAAAGTGATTATGTCGTGATAGAAGCCGACGAGTTTGATCGTAGTTTCCATTGGTTGCGTCCATGGATGACGGTCATTACCTCTACTGATCCAGACCATTTGGATATCTATGGCACCAAGGATGCTTATTTGGAAAGTTTCCGTCATTATACGGAACTGATACAACCTGGTGGCGCGCTGATCATCCATCAAGGATTAGAAATGAAGCCCAATGTTTGTCAGGGAGTGATTACTTACGAATACAGTCTTGACAAAGGTGATTTCCATGCTGAGAATATAATCATTTCCAATGGAGAAATTTCTTTTGACTTTATTTCTCCCATTGAGAATATCCCCAACGTTGTATTGGGGCAGCCTGTCCCTATTAATATAGAAAATGGTATTGCCGCTATGGCTATGGCCCAGCTTAATGGCTGTACTGCCGAAGAAATACGACAGGGCATGGGTACATTCCAAGGAGTGGAACGTCGTTTTGATTTCCAGATCAAGACGGACAAGCTGGTTTTCCTTTCCGATTACGCGCACCATCCCAAGGAGATCCTCCAAAGTGCCAAGAGCATAAGGGAACTTTATCGGGACAGGAAGATTACGGCCATTTTCCAGCCCCATTTGTATACCCGTACAAGGGACTTTTATCAAGACTTCGCCCAAAGCCTGAGTTTGCTGGACGAGGTGATTCTTTGCGATATCTATCCCGCCAGGGAACAACCGATACCTGGTGTGACCTCTCAGTTGATATACGACAATCTGCGCCCGGGCATAGAGAAGAGCATGATACATAAGGAAGACGTGCTGGACTTGGTGGCCAGTCGATCGTTTGATGTGCTTATTGTGTTGGGAGCGGGAGATCTAGACAATTACGTTCCGCAAATTACCAAGATATTGAATGCTAACAATCCATGAGGATAAACTGGAAGAAAACCTTCGTCGTCACGCTCGATGTTATACTTGCCGTATATCTCGTGCTTGTATTCACCTCGTTCAACAAACCGGATGAAACGAGGAAACGTTGCGTGAAGGTGGCCATCAACATAGAAGATGAGATGACTAATGGTTTTCTGGATGCCAGTGATATCAAGCGCAGGTTACAGGCTTGCAAACTTTATCCACTTAATAAACCTATGGCTCAGGTTAATACGCGAGAGATAGAGGCTATGTTGAAGCGAAGCCCGTTCGTGAAGACTACGGATTGCTATAAGACAGAAGATGGAGTGGTGCACATTCTCCTGACGCAGCGCATGCCCGTGGTGCGTATCAAGAGCCTTAACAATGATGATTACTATTTGGATGACCAAGATCAGGTAATGCCTAATACTCGCTATACCAGTGATTTGATTATTGCCACAGGACATATCAACAAGGCTTTCGCCAAGGATTATGTCTCTGTTCTAAGCAAGTGTCTTATGGCAAGCGAATTGTGGAGGAATCAAATAGAGCAAATCAATGTCTTGCCCGATAAGGGCATTGAACTGGTGCCCCGAGTGGGTAATCACGTGGTGTATATCGGGCAACTGCCTGAGTCTACAAATGCCGCTAAACGAAAAGAGGAAGTGAGCGCTTATGTGGAAAAGAAGATGAAGCGACTTGAGTTCTTCTATAAGTATGGCCTCTCTCAAGCTGGTTGGAACAAGTACTCCTACATCAACTTGGAGTTTGACAACCAAATTATTTGTAAGAAGGGAAGTCCTCATTTGTAGGACTTCTTTGAAGCATTGTGAAATAAGGAAATGATAATATTAGGACTATGCCAAATGATTTTATTGTAGCTATTGAATTAGGTTCATCCAAGATGACCGGCATTGCCGGAAAGAACAACATCGACGGAAGTATCACGGTTTATGCCATCGTCGAGGAGGACTCCAATGCATGCATACGCAAGGGAGTCGTCTACAACTTGGACAAGACGGGACAGTGCTTGACCAATATCATCCAGCGGCTCAAGACCATTCTCAAGCATGAGATCACTCAGGTATATGTAGGTGTAGGCGGCCAATCCATCCGTAGCGTCAAGAATGTCATTATCAAGGACTTCCCTGACGGAACGATAATATCGCAGGACATGGTCAATGAAATCATGGACATCAACAGGGCCATGACCTATCCAGAGCAGGAGATATTGGACTCTGCCGTACAGGAATATAGGGTGGATGCACAATACCAGTTGGATCCTGTTGGTATACAATGTAATCACTTGGAAGGCAATTTCCTCAACATCTTGTGGCGCAAGTCTTTCTATCATCACATCAACACTTGTTTTGAGATGGCAGGCATTCCCATCGCGGAGATGTATTTGGCTCCCCTTGCCTTGGCGGACAGCGTGCTGACTGATGCGGAGAAGCGCATGGGTTGCTTGTTGGTGGACTTGGGGGCAGATACCACTACGGTGTGCGTGTATCACAAGAACATTCTCCGCCATTTGGCTGTGATACCATTGGGAAGCAATAACATTAACAAAGATCTCGTTAATACGTTCCAGCTGGATGACAACGAGGCGGAGGAGATGAAGTTGAAATACGCTTCGGCCTATACTGATAACAGTTCCATAGAGAATATGCCCAATTACGTGATAGACCAAGAGCGACAGATGGAAAGTCGCAAGTTTATCGAGTTGGTGGAGGGAAGATTGGCGGAGATTATCCAGAATGCGTGGTTCCAGGTGCCTAGTGAGTATGCGGACAAACTTGGAGGTGGTATTGTCCTTACGGGAGGCGGTAGCAATATGCCCGAGATTCAAAAGGCTTTTCAACAGCATACGCATATAGAGAAAATCCGGATTGCCAAGTTTATCAGCCAGTCAGTGAATAGTAACGATCAAAAGGTGACGGAGCAAAAGGGTATGATGAATACCATATTGGGACTCTTGGCCAAAGGCAATATGAATTGCGCAGGTGAAGAAATCCGCAATGACCTTTTTGACTCCAATAACAATTCCAAGCCAGTGCGCAATCCGAACGATACCAATAAGGTAGGCGTGGTTTTGACCGCCGCTGAAAAGCAGAAAGCGGAGGAAGAAGCCAAGAAGAAACGCGAGGAGGAAGAACAGGCTCGTCAAAAAGCCGCGGCTGAAGAGGCTCGCCGCCTGGAGGAGGAAAGAAGGCAAAATAGTTTTATCCATAAGATGGGCAGGCGCATCAAGCAGTTTGGCAAGAAGATGATAGAGCCGGAAGAGTGATACACGGATATGATTAACCAATAGAATAAACGAGTATGACAAACATATTAGACTTCGGTGAACCCGACAAGAAGAACAGCATCATTAAGGTGATTGGTGTGGGCGGAGGTGGCGGAAACGCAGTTAATCACATGTATCGTGAAGGTATTCACGACGTGAACTTTGTTTTGTGCAACACGGATGCCCAAGCACTCAATGACTCTCCCGTTCCTGTCCATTTGCAGTTGGGAAAGGAAGGCTTGGGTGCGGGCAACAAGCCCGAAAGGGCGAAGGAGGCTGCCGAGGAAACAGAAGAAGAGATACGTAATATGCTCAATGACGGCACCAAAATGGCTTTTATCACGGCTGGCATGGGCGGCGGCACTGGTACGGGAGCAGGCCCTGTTATCGCGCGTATTAGCAAGTCTATGGGCATTCTTACTGTTGGCATTGTTACTATACCTTTCCGTTTTGAGGGAGCCAAAAAGATAGATCAAGCCTTGGATGGGGTGGAGGAAATGGCTAAGCATGTCGATGCCCTTTTGGTCATTAACAATGAGCGTTTGCGCCAGATATATCCTAATCTGGACGTGTTCGAGGCTTTTGGCAAAGCGGATGACACGTTGAGTGTGGCCGCTAAGAGTATTTCTGAGATTATCACTGTCAATGGCATTATTAACCTTGATTTCCGTGATGTGGAAACTACGCTCAAGGATGGCGGTGTGGCTATCATGAGCACGGGCTACGGAGAAGGTGAAGGCCGTGTTGGCAAGGCTATCGAAGACGCGCTCAATTCTCCGCTACTCAATGACAATGATGTTTTCAATTCCAAGAAGATTCTCTTGAGCATCGCTTTCTCGGGAAAGAAGGAGGATAGCGATATGCTTACCATGGAGGAGATGAACGACGTGAATGATTTCATGGCCAAGTTTGGCGCTGATTTTGATTTCAAGTGGGGATTGTCCACAGATCCTGATTTGGGAAATAAAGTGAAAGTCACGCTCTTGGCTACAGGTTTTGGAATTAAGGATGTGGAAGGCATGAGCGAGCATATCGGCAAACATGCTCAGGAAGAGGCTATCGCCCGTGCGCAAAAAGAAGAGAAAGACGCGGAACGGTTGGAACGCATGAAGACATATTATGGGGATGGCTCTTTCACCGCTAAGTATAAGCATAGTCCTAAGATTTATCTTTTCAAGCCAGAGGACTTGGATAACGAGGACGTGATATCCATTGTGGAGAATAATCCCACTTTCCGTCGCTCCAGCCAACAGCTGAAGGAGATACAGGCCATCTCCACGGGTGCCGGCGACAAGGTGGATACAAGCAGTGACACGCCGGGCACCATATCGTTTGATTGAGCCAGGACACAAGCCTCGCTTGTGCCCGACGTGCTACAGCGCATCGCTATATTTTTTGCGTGAGGTGATTGCCGGAATTGGGCGAATGGACTGGTTGCCAAATCATTCAACATATATTATAAACCGTTGGTGACCGGTATAAAACCTCTGCGAAGCTATATTCCCGCGGTTTTTCATATCATGTATTCAAGGTCGCATAGAGATGAAAAACACAAACGGTCGACACATCTATTATCCCGTCATGGGACTTGATGGATGGGATCGTAACGAAATATCCAAGGCCAGGAGCGAACCGCTCCTGGCCTTGATGTCGTTTTTTATGTTCTCGGTGCTTCTCCCTAGGGGGATAGCCTTGCTTCTATGGTTTCAACCGCAGCCATACATGGCGGCTTGGTTCTGCTTTGTCACTCGCTCTTGTTCCCGCATAGTGGGTGGTCGTGTAATTGGCTGCCCCGCCATTGTCTAACTGGTTGCGGAATTTCATCACCATGCGCACTTGGGCGAAGAAATGGGTGGGATGTTGGCTATGTTCTGGCCTACAATCATTTATCACTTTGCAATCACTGAAGTTGTTTGCCTCGAATGGAGACCACATATTGATGGTCATATAGTCTATGCCACCTTGATTAGGATCTTGGTTTTTCAGCATAATTACGGCTTTGCCCGTCATGAAGGTAAATGCAGTGTTGTAGCTATCATGTGTATAAAATGAACCTAAAGCTCTTAGGTTGAAGCCGCTGATGTTTGCCGTGTAATAGTTGGCCACTGACCATGGCTCGTAAGATGTGCCAGCCTTCTATCAGTAGAAGAAAGAAGATGTGACATCAGCTCGTTTGTTTACACCTCGTATTAACAATTAAATCCATAACACAAAATGAGAAAGAAAATTCTTATCATGTCTATGTTCTGCCTTGCAGCAATGACGATAAAGGCAGAACCTGTCCACCAGTATGAGGACAGTATCATTCATCAGAAATCGTTCAGCCAGGAGCCTATGCTCTTGTCTGGCAATCCTACATATCTCAAGAATGTCAGCGAAGCAGCCAACTGGGGTAGAAATTGGTTCATCGAAGTAAAAGGCGGGGCTTCTGCTTTTCTTGGGTCGCCCATCGGTTGTGGGGATGTGTTCGACAGAGTGAAGCCTGCATTGCAGGTGGGACTCGGCAAGTGGTTCACACCCGCAATCGGTGGACGTATAGGATTTCAGGGGCTGTCATTCAAGAATGCCGAGTTCAAAAGCATGAAATATCAGTTCATTCACGCTGACTTCATGTATAACCTGACATCCGGCATACGCTGTAACGAGAATGGAATACCTCTTTGGGATGTGATACCATATCTTGGAGTTGGTATGATACACAACTCTGACTGGTCGGGCTCATGTACTTGCTCAGGAGGTTCAAGTGGCAGCCATCCGTTCGCCTTCTCATACGGCATAGAGGCCAGATACCGTCTCAATGACCGTATTCATCTCGTGGCTGGGATAAGCGGAATGACAACAGCCAAGAACTTTGATGACATCGGTACTTCAACAAAATTCGGGGACCACATGCTTACCGTTTCAGCAGGCCTGTCCTTTACCATCGGCAAGACTGGATGGAAGCGTGTCATTGACGCTGCTCCCTATATTGAGGAAAATGTATATCTGAGAGACTACATCGACCAGATGAAAATGGAGAATGCCCGTCTTCAAAAACGACTGGCTGGAGAAGATGATGTCAAAGCCATCTATCCGAAAAACAGCTACAGCGGTCTTAATTCTCTCCGTGCCCGTCTCTCCATGTCTGGCTCTTCAAACTTACAGGACAGCAACATGGACTCTGAGGATTGGAAAGCGGATGGCAATGGCAAGAATGCGGGATTGACAGATGAAGATGGTCACACTAACCAGATAAGAATAGGTCTGGGAACACCTGTGTATTTCTTCTTTCAAATCAACTCGGACAAACTCGTTGACGATTCTCAAATGGTCAATCTCGATGAGATTGCGCGTATCGCAAAGGATGAGAATCTGAAAGTGTCAATATCAGGTGCAGCAGACAGTGCTACAGGTACTCAGTCAGGAAACCAGGAACTCGGCCAACGACGTGCCAACTATATTGCCAAGTCTCTCGTGGAACGTGGTATAAAAGACTCCCAGATACAGATTAAGAATTATGGTGGTATAGACAAGTACGACGCGAATGAAGCCAACCGATTCACGATCGTGATTTTGTACAAGTAGTCCTATGCTTGAAGCAGGCGTTCAGTAGTGTGTTAATGAATACATGTACACACTTATACATGTGTACATATTCACTGACAATGCTTGTTCCATGAATAATCAAGGCACTAATAACTTTTTTCATCATAACTGGGTGCTTGCTCGTGATGAGTAGGCACCTTTGCTTTTATGGTGACAACATTACAGAAGATAGCGGATAATTCTTCGCCATTTATGCTCAAAAACTCGGAATAATCAAAATTTTCGCTTATCGCGTCATTTTTACGCCAAAATATTTGTTTGCGTCAAAATAACGCAGTATCTTTGCACCAGTAATTGAAAAACCATGTAGTATGTACACATATAAATATCCTCATCCTGCTGTCACTACAGACAGTGTAATATTTGGCTTTGATGGGTCAAGCATAAATATTCTCCTCATAGAGCGAGGTCTGGAACCATATAAAGGTAGCTGGGCTTTGCCAGGAGGTTTCCTCCGCATGGACGAAACGGTAGAGGAGGGAGCCAAACGAGAACTTTGCGAAGAGACAAATATAAAAGATGTCTATCTGGAGCAGTTCCATGTATTCAGCGGTGTCAATCGTGACCCTCGTGAAAGGGTGCTGACGGTTGCATTCTTTGCCTTAGTGAGCAAAAATGACTTCAAGGTGTTGGCTGGTGACGATGCAAACAAGGCGCAATGGCATGAGTGGAATCACCTCCCACCTTTAGCCTTTGATCATGCTGAGATTATCAGTATGGCGAGAAAGAAACTACAGGAGAAACTGAGAGTGTCGCCCATCGCCTTCAAACTATTGGACAATGAGTTTAAGATGGACGAACTGCAGCGTATCTACGAACTGATACATGAGAAGAAGTACGACCGGCGTAACTTCATGCGTAAGATGGAGGCTTCTGGCTTTCTATCAAAAAAAGAACAGGAAGATAATCGCGTATGCAATACTATGCTTCCTGATGACATGGATGAAGTTGCTTCCCAACGTACCCTCTATGTGTATTCTTTTGACGAAGAAGCGTTTGATAAGGCGAGTGCATCCAAGGAATGGAGAAAATATCCTTTTGACTTTTAATAATATCTGGTTATGAAATCAATTACAGTTATCCGAACTTCGGATTTGAGTTTACCTCATTCGGTACGCTCTTACACAGACGGCTGTGCGCATGAATACTCCGAGACTGATCCTTGGACAAAAATTGCGCAATTAGCTTATCGACTAAAGCGTGGAGCAAATCTGTTGCCTGATTTTTTGGAAGACATAGAGAGACACATGGAACACCCTGCTTATCAGAGTTATGAGAATACGGCAAAGCAGAGTATAGCTTCCTATATCGAACTACTGCGCATTGACGAAAACCACATCTTTACGATAGAGTTAGCAGAAAGCAACAGCTTTAAAAAATTATTTCAGTTACTGACAGAAGAGATACTCTATCGCTATTGGGAGGAGAATGTCAATGATGATAAGGTAGTGTGTCATTTCGATGATGTGCATTATAGCTACAATGAGATAGCCTCACGCTATGCCAATTCGCCAACATTAAAACGTGACTTTATCAAGTATATCTCAACCTCTCAGGAAACACTCCGTAACATTGAAGTAGAGAAGTACAACCTGGACTTGAAAAACGGCTGGGCAATGCTTGCCGAGGATCTTTACGGGTATACTCTATGGTCTGACAAGGAAGAGGATGAACGCATATATCCAGGCGATGACTCATTCATTCACGATTTCAACAATAAGGTTGAATCAAAGTATAAGTATGTTGTGGGTGTACCTCCCATGCCATTCTCAGGTAACCTTCTCGATGCCAAGGTTGTCATTCTGACGTTGAATCCTGGATATGTGGAGAAGGTCAACAAAACTCAGTGTATGGCAATGATACCAGCCCAAAAAGAGCAGTTGCTGAGCTTAATGAGAAACGCATTGACCTTTCAGGGAGAAGGCATTTATGACGGATATGAATGTTCGAGAGTTCAAGGTGATTATTACTGGCAAAAGGCTTTTGATCAACTTGCAATGGAGGCATACGGAAGTCCTTCATCAGAGATATATCATCCTATCTACCATGACATTGCGTTCTTTCAGCTCATCGGCTATCACTCCGAGAAGTTCAAGTACTCAGCAGGTATAAAGCATTTGCCTTCGACGATATTTACCAACCTGTTGGCAAAGTATCTTGCTACGAAAACAGACAAGACTTTTCTCATTCTACGCTCTGAGTCCCTCTGGAAGGAAACCTTTGGTGAAGAAGTGTGGAATAAACTGGAAGAAGAAGGTCGCTTGATTACCAAGGGGCATAAAGGGATGTCTCAGAAGATAACGCGAGGGAACCTCAAAAAAGACAATGGATTCGACAAACTTGTCAATGTATTAAAGCCTAACAAACATGAATAAAAACAGAACAGAGGACCCCAATATTGCCTCAGAGAGAATAGATGTCCTTGAAAAGGGGTGAGATTTTCGTCTTCGGCAGCAACCTCGCCGGTCATCACATGGGCGGTGCAGCAAAAGCTGCTCACAAGAAATTCGGTGCCGAGTGGGGAGTAGGTGTAGGACTCACTGGTAGGTCCTATGCCATACCGACCATGCAGGGAGGTGTTGAAAAACCATCAGACCATACGTTAATCAATTTATAAATTTTGCTTCAAGAAATCCAGATATGAAGTTTCTCGTTACACGTATCGGATGCGGTATCGCAGGTTTTAAGGACGAGGAGATGGCCCCTCTTTTCAGAAAGGCAGTTCCCGTAAGCAACATATACCACATAGCAACAATGCCCCTATCAGTGCCCCGTAAAATCCTGACTTCATATTCAGTTTTGGTTAATATAGTCGCGCATAAGTCGGCGCGTTTGTAGTTATATATGGAGAGAACGATTTGTCCCGAGGGCAAATGTCTCAGTTTTTAGTGTGAATCGCTTATGACCGTGAGTGGCGTGAGCCACTTTTTCCATTCTTTTTTGTAAGAACATTTCGTGTCAACTCCGCGAATATACTAAAAATGTTAACACTACCCCCCCATAAGTGTTAAAAAGTATTAACTTCTTAAAGATTTAACAAAATTGCCAAGTGTTTGAAGTCATCTCCAAGGAGTTTGGGGAGGAAATGGATGGCGGGAAACAGCCGGAAGGCAACCGCCGGCCAGCCCCTTGTTCCCCGCTTGTGACCGGCGTGCTACAGTGCGCCGCTACACGACTGTTGGAGCACCGTCCCGCCCGCTTGGCAATTCAACTTGTTTTGCTTGCCGATTCAATTTGTTTTCCCTCGCGAAACAAGTTGAATTGCCAAGCGAAATAAGTTGTTTTGCCCGGGAAAACAACTTATTTCCGCAAGGGGCTGTCACGGACAAACGGGTCGTCCGGCCTTACGCGAGATGGGTGAACAAAGCCACATATAGGCAATTCGGGGAGCCTCTAGTGAGTGGAGACGCGTTCTCGCGGCTCCATCATCTTCCTCTCAATCGTATCGCGAAGCGTTCTCGAAATTATATATCTGGTATAATATTATCTTATCTTCGATACTATCTGAAAGATAGTTATAATATATCGATTATAGATGAAGAGAAACCGCTTGGTTTCCAGTTGTTTACGCTACTTTTTCAATACACTTTGGGGAAGTGTTGATACACTTTCGGGAAGTGTTGATACACTTTTGGGAACTATCAATACACTTTGGGGAAGTATCGATGTCAACTTAGGGAAGTGTTGATACACTTTTGGGAAGTTTCATTACACTTTTGGGAAGTTGTGCGCCCGCTTCCCTTCGTGCGTAGCGTGGGCAAGAGTTCTCCTCCTAAATTATTGCGCATGTGCCTGCGCATGCCTTGCGCGCGTATCGCGCAGAGGGTGGGGGACAAATGACGAAGAGGCCGACTCATGCGATAGGGGCATGTTGATGGCATTTTGTTATGCCGTGAGCTGAGAAAAGCTCTTAAATTGTAAAGAAAGATGAAAAATGATGTATTTTTTAGAAAAAAGTCCGGGAAATATTTTGTGGTTTCCGGGAAAGTCCGTACTTTTGCAACCGCTTTCGGAAATTCATCCGCTAGCACACAAGAAAGAGTTCTTTGAAGGGATTTACATAGACGGAGATACGTTAGCAGCGAGTAATGATTGCTGTCTTAAGACGGCAGTCATTGTGACAAGTTTCATTCCCGAGCGTAGTCTCGGAGATGTTCTTAACCAGTCAATTCACGTCCTTCCTTTTACGGGATGGACGTAATACTCATATTTTACTATGGAGAGTTTGATCCTGGCTCA
>FR882154.1:0-18926 GCA_000435635.1 Prevotella sp. CAG:1320
ACAAATAATCTGTGAAGTAAATTCAGTCATAATCAAAGTGCCTTCATCCGCCATCGAAGATACCTTCACCACTTCACGAAGACACCTTCATCGCCCCACGAAGGTATCTTCATCTTTCTCCTTGTTGAAACGTGGATATTCATTATAGCTTTTTTACGCATAATCGCGTTTATTTTTGTTGGAAGAGGTGATACTATTTCTTTTTTTGTATCTTTGTCAGCACATGACATACAGAGGGCTTTCTTTTCCTATGGGTTTGGTCACCCTTGGGGATACAGCGATAAGTTTAATGTTCATTTAATTTTCATGCTCTGCGAAACAATTAATTAATAGTATATGAATTATGAAAATTTTTATATATCTAATTGCGCTATTTAATGTGCTTCTATCATGTTCTTGTTCATCACGTATTTCATATGAAAATTATGAAAATAAAAGATACAAAATTACGCTCAAACAAAAGTCCAATATCATTGTAGGTTTCATTATTTCAAATAAAGAGACAAACTCTAAACTGGCTTTTACTCCGTCATTAGTTATGATTGATGGAGAAATACCTGAAGGAAGTCTCAGGTCTGATTATAATAGTACAGATGAAACAGTGCTTTATCAATGCGATTCTACATATTGTATAGATACAGATTCTATTTCAATTGCCTTTGCATTGGAGGTCTTAAATCATAAAAGACTGGATTTGTTAATATACAATTCCCGGCTACAAGACTATAAAGATGAAGACTGTACGTTACTGAAACAATCTAAATAAATCAACTGGAATATATTCTCATTATTTATAGTTTAATAAAAAATGAATATATATATATACTAATCGAGAGTTCGACGAATCTCAGCTTGTACCCATAACCTGTCATTGCCAAAGTGTAGAGACGCATTCTTGCGTCTCGGCAAGCAAGATTGCCGAATAAAGTTGGCAATTGCGAAGGCCTGGCGATTTGCTGAGACGCAAGAATGCGTCTCTACAGCTTTTCGTCGAATTCACTATTTACATGTCCATGGACGTATGGCGTACCACGACGGCACGAACTATGTGCTTTATTGCATTGTCCCAAAAGCATCGTTGGGTACTTGCCCGTTAACCCAAGGGAACTTCGCCTTTGACCCTAGGGTTCTTGGGCATGAACCCTAGGGTTTTATTACGTTGAATTGCAAATCCAGCGTGACGGAAATAGATATTATACATTCCAGAAAGTCAGTAGTACTGATATTGAAAGTTATTACTACTGACTTTTCATTTCAATAGTACTGATATTTGATTTCAGTAGTACTGTCTTTTCCGCCCATGTATATGCTCCAGGGAAATAACTTGTTTTAGTCGGTAATTTAATTTGTTTTGCTTGGCAAATTAAGTTGAATTGCCTCGCGAATCAACTTTCTTTGGACTCACGTTCGTGGTGAAAGAAAATCCCCCGCCGGCTGGTGGCTGGCGGGGGATACATATATTATAAGAAAGGGAATGTTTAGTAGCTGCGGGCGATGATGACGCGGTGCTTTGCGGGCTTGCCGCTCACCATGTCCACGCCCTCGGTCTGCTCGAAGGCGAAGGGCACGCAGCGGATAGTGGCCTGCGTGTCTTCCTTGATTTTGGCCTCGGTCTCGGGCGTTCCGTCCCAGTGGCAGAGGAAGAAGCCGCCGTCCTTGACGCGCTCCTTGAACTCCTCGTAGTTGTCGCACTCGTAGATGTGAGCGTCCCTGTATTGGCGGGCTTTCTCGAAGAGCTTGGCCTGTATGTCATCGAGCATGGCGGTGACGCACTCCACGATGCCGTCGAAGGAGACGTTCTCTTTCTCCAGGGTGTCGCGGCGCATGATTTCTATGGTGTTGTTCTCCAGGTCGCGTCCGCCCATCACCAGTCTCACGGGCACGCCCTTCAGCTCGTAGTCGGCGAACTTGAAGCCCGGACGCTTGTTGTCGCTGTCGTCGAATCTCACGCTTACGCCCAGCTCGGTGAGCTTCTCTATCACGGGGGCGAGCTTGTCGGAGATGGCCTTCAGTTGCTCGGCGTTCTTCGAGATGGGGATGATGACCACCTGTATGGGGGCGAGCTTCGGGGGCAACACGAGTCCGTTGTCATCGGAGTGGACCATGATGAGCGCGCCCATCAAGCGGGTGGAGACACCCCATGAGGTGGCCCATACGTACTCGGGCTTGTTCTCCTTGTTCAGGAAGGTAACGTCGAAGCTCTTGGCGAAGTTCTGTCCCAGGAAGTGGGAGGTGCCGCTCTGCAGTGCCTTGCCGTCTTGCATCATGGCCTCGATGGTGTAGGTGTCCAGCGCGCCGGCGAATCGCTCGGTCTCGCTCTTCACGCCCTGCAGCACGGGTACGGCCATGTAGTTCTCCACGAAGTCGGCGTAAACGCCCAGCATCTTCTTGGCCTCTTGCTCGGCCTCCTGCTTGGTAGCGTGGGCGGTGTGCCCCTCTTGCCACAAAAATTCCGACGTGCGCAGGAAGGGACGTGTGCGCATCTCCCAGCGCATCACGTTGCACCACTGGTTGCAGAGTATGGGCAGGTCACGCCAGGAGTGTATCCAGCCTTTGTAGGTGTTCCAGATGATGGTTTCCGAGGTGGGGCGTATGATGAGTTCCTCGTCCAGCTTGGCGGCGGGATCTACGTTCACCTCCTTTCCGTCTTCGCTGGCCTTGAGCCTATAGTGGGTTACCACGGCGCACTCCTTGGCGAAGCCGCTCACGTGCTCTGCCTCGCGTGAGAAGAACGACTTGGGGATGAGCATGGGGAAATAGGCGTTCCTCACGCCTGTTTGCTTGAACATCTTGTCGAGCTGGGCTTGCATTTTCTCCCAGATGGCATATCCGTAAGGTTTTATGATCATGCAGCCACGCACGGGGGACTGCTCGGCCAGGTCTGCCTTGTAGACCAAGTCGTTGTACCACTGGCTGTAATTGTCAGCCCGCTTGGTCAATTCTTTCAGTTCTACTGCCATAATATAATAAGGTATGTGTTATAGTTGAATTGGCTGCAAAATTACAAAAAAATGTTGAAATCATCATGTTATTGCCTAAAAATACGTATCTTTGCCATGTTATTATGGACTTAAAACAAGTAAGGTTTATGAAGACGAGTAGATTTTACGTAGGTGCGTTGGCCGCCCTGATGTTGCTGAGCGGCTGTAGCACGAAGCAAGGCACGGGCTCGCTGATAGGAGCGGGCGGAGGCGCCGTGCTCGGTGGTATAGTTGGCAACCTGATAGGCAAGGACACCAAAGGCACGATGATAGGCGCCGCCATAGGTGGCGTGGTGGGTACCGCCGCTGGAGCGGCCATTGGCAAGCACATGGACAAGGTGCAGGCGGAGGTGGCCCAGGAGGTGGGCAACGCTACGGTGACCCAAGTGACGGATGCCAATGGCTTGCAGGCGGTGAAGGTGACTTTTGACAGCGGTTTGCTTTTCAACCTGAATGAGTCTACGCTGAGCAGCTCCAGCAAGAACGACCTGGCCAAGTTCGCCACGGTGTTGAAGGGCAATGGTCAATTGGCCATCGACGTGCAGGGATACACGGACCGCTCGGGCGGTGATGGTATCAATGTGCCATTGAGCCAGAAGCGTGCCAACGCCGTGGCCGACTACTTGAAGAGTTGTGGCGTGAGTGCCGCGCAATTCAAGAACGTGATGGGCTATGGCAGCCAGAACGAGATAGAGGACAAGGAAGTGTCACAGGCCAACCGCCGCGTGGAGGTATACCTGTATGCCAGCGAGGAGATGATTAACGCCGCCAACGCTGGCCAGCTGGGATAACATGGTATTGTTTAAATGGGCCTTAAAGGCCATTAGATGGATGGTGGTGCTCTTTTTCTGTACCACCATCCTTGCTGTTGTGGCCTATCGGTTTGTTCCCGTTTACGCCACGCCCCTGATGTTCATACGTTGCTTCCAGCAGATTTCGGCAGGCGAGTCTCCCAGATGGCATCATAAGTGGGTGCCGCTGGAGAAAATTTCCCGCCACATGCCCGTGGCCGTAATGGCCAGTGAAGACGCACGCTTCCTGAAACACCACGGCTTTGATTTCGATGCCATACAGAAAGCCGCCGCCCACAACATGAAGGGTGGCACTATGCACGGGGCGAGCACCATCTCGCAACAGACGGCCAAAAATGTCTTCCTTTGGCCGGGACGCTCGTGGATAAGGAAAGGCCTGGAGGCATACTTCACGTTCCTCATAGAAATGATGTGGAGCAAGCAGCGTATTATGGAGGTGTATCTTAACAGTATCGAGATGGGTGACGGCATCTATGGCGTGGAGAGCGTGGCCAGGCGACATTTTGACAAGAAGGCCGCGGACCTCTTCCGCAGTGAATGCGCCTTGATAGCCGCCACGCTGCCCAATCCCTTGCGCTACGATTCCGCCAACCCCAGCACCTACATGAGGAAACGGCAGCGGCAGATAGAGCGCGAGATGAAATTCATTCCCAGTTTCCCAAAAGAGGGGGAGGACGTAGACCCCAGCACCGCCTTGGGTTGGAGAAACCACTGAGATATGTTGGGGCGAGTAGAGAGACTTTGAGAAGATGGACTTGAAAAGAGAACTGAACGAGTCGCAGCGAGAGGCCGTGGAGTATATAGACGGCCCCTCACTAGTGATAGCTGGGGCTGGCTCGGGCAAGACCCGCGTGCTGACTTATAAAATAGCTTACCTTTTGGAGAAGGGCGTTCATCCTTGGCGCATATTGGCCCTTACATTTACCAACAAGGCCGCCAAGGAAATGAAGGAACGTATTGCCCACTTGGTGGGTGAAGACTTGGCCTCCAAGTTGCGGATGGGCACCTTCCATTCCGTGTTCGCCCGTATCTTGAGGGCTGAGGCGGAGTGCTTGGGTTTCCATTCCAACTTCACCATTTATGACGAGAGCGATAGCCGTTCGCTCGTGAAGACCATCGTGAAGGAGATGGGACTGGACGACAAGGTGTATAAGCCTGCCAGCGTGATGGCGCGCATGTCACTGGCCAAGAACCGCCTGGTGACCGCTGGACAATATGCCGATGACCGTGACGAGACGGAGCGAGACCGTGTCGCGCGGATGCCCGAGGTGGCGAACATCTTCAAGGAGTATGAGCGACGATGCCTGCAGGCCAACGCCATGGACTTTGACGACCTGTTGTGCCACACCTTCCGCCTCTTCAGAGACCATCGGGACGTGAGGCGGAAGTATGTCGACCTTTTCGATTTCGTGCTTGTGGATGAGTACCAGGACACCAACTACGCCCAGCAACAAATCGTCTGGCAACTCACGGAGGAGAAAAAGCGTGTTTGCGTGGTGGGCGATGACTCGCAAAGCATCTATGCCTTCCGTGGCGCCAATATCGACAATATACTCAACTTCACCCACGCTTACGAAGGCGCCAGGCTCTTCAAGTTGGAACGCAACTATCGCAGCACGCAGCGCATAGTGGAAGCCGCCAACAGCCTTATCACCCACAACGCCAGGCAGATACCCAAACAGGTATATAGCGAGAAGGAACAGGGCGACCGGTTGCGCTATTTCCCCACCTACAGCGACAAGGAGGAGGCTTCCGTGGTATGCCGGGAGATTAAGCGGTGGCGCAAAAAGGAACGAATACGCTGGACGGACTTCGCCATCCTCTACCGCACCAACGCCCAAAGCCGTGGCTTCGAGGAGGAGATGCGCCGCCAGGGCATCCCTTACCGCATATATGGCGGATTGAGTTTTTACCAACGCAAGGAGATAAAAGACGTAGTGGCCTATTTCCGCTTGGTCGCCAATCCCAGTGACGAGGAAGCTTTCAAGCGCATTATCAATTACCCCGCCCGGGGTATCGGCGGAACGACACTGGCGAAGATCGCGGATTGCGCTCGGGCACATAATACCAGTCTTTGGGAGGTCATTTGCGCCCCCGAGAGTCACGGACTTTCAGTCAACAAGGGGACGCTCTCGAAACTCGAAGGCTTCCGCCAGATGATCATGGGTTTCATGGAGCGCGTGGTCACCGCTGACGTTTACGAGTTGGGCCACGACATCATAGAGCGTGCGGGCATCGCCAAAGACCTTTACGAGGGGCGTGATCCCGAGTCGCTCGCCCGCCAGGAGAACCTGGAGGAACTGCTGGGTGCCATGCGTTCATTTGTGGATGAGCGAAAGGAGGAAGGGCGTGAGGATGAAACAGGCTTGGCAGACTACCTGCAAGACGTGGCTCTCTTGACTGACCTGGACAGCGATGACGGTGAGGAAGACGACCGAGTGCGCCTGATGACCATTCATGCCGCCAAGGGTTTGGAGTTCCCCGTGGTTTTCGTGGTGGGCATGGAGGAGAACATCTTCCCCAGCCAGCGGTCTGCGGGGAGCATGAGGGAACTGGAGGAAGAGCGTCGTCTCTTCTACGTCGCCCTGACCCGGGCCGAGCGTCATTGCGTGCTCACCAGTGCCAAGAACCGTTGGCGGTATGGGAAGATGGAATTCGCCAATCCCAGCCGTTTCCTGCGTGAGATAGACCCTCTGCTCGTGGAGGTGATAGAGGAGGGGAGCGAGGCTTCCTCGCTTCCGCCATGGGAGAGCCAGCGTCGTGCCCCCCGTTCCCTCTTTGGCGAAGATACGCCCCGTTTCCCTTCCCGTGAGCAGAACTCTAGGCCCGTGGCTACGCAGTTTATGGCTGACCGTCAGGAGAAAATCACGGGCCACCACCTTAAGCCTTTGCGCAAGGTGTCTATTATGCCCGCGCCCCAGCCTGGAAACGATGGAGACACTGTTCGCTCCGTGATGGGATTGACGGTGGGCGACCACATACAGCACGAGCGATTTGGGCGTGGCGAGGTGAAGAGGCTGGAAGGTGAGGGCGAGAACGCCAAGGCCACCATCGAGTTTGTCAATTGCGGGCGCAAGCAATTGCTCTTGAAGTTTGCCCGCTTCAAGAAGTTGTGACATCCCTTCGGGCTATTCTAGATCTTGTGGAACGTGAGTTCGACGAAAACTTGTAGAGACGCATTCTTGCGTCTCAGCAAGCAAGATTGCCGAATAAAATCGCCTGTCGCGAAGACTTGGCAGCTGTCTGAGACGCAAGAAGGCGTCTCTACAGTTTGGCAATAACAGGGCTGCGCACATAAAGTGGAATTCGTCGAACTCACATTAGAATATAGACTTTCCGTGGTTTTATCTGTAAGTTGTTGACCATATCCTCTGCGCCAGCCTCAGTCCCAGGCCTTGGGACTCACACTCCCAAAGCCTGGGACTCACACTCCCAAAGCCTGGGACTCACACTCCCAAAGCCTGGGACTCACGCTCCCAAAGCCTGGGAGTCACACTGCCAAAGCCTGGGAGTCACACTGCCAAAGCTTGGAAGTCTTTTGGCATTGCTGAGAGATTGAGGGATTGCCTCGATTAATTCAAACTCTAATGACCGATTTGGGATTATGGTTCTCCTTGGCGGAAACGGAACTGCTGGTAGGCCACCAGTCGGTCGGCTCTTTCGCCAGGGGAACGATAGTAGATGAGGACTTGGTAGATGTTCTCGGTCTCGTGGAAGTTGCCCTCGCTGGGAAGATAGCGCAACGTGCCGTCGGGTAGCTGCTCCATGTAAGTGTAGGAGTAGTAGCCTTGCTTTAGGAGAACTGCGGCGTGGTATCGTTGGTCTCGTTGGTCATACTCCATCCTGTATTGGGGCAGGAGTTGCTGGCAAGTCCAGTCGCCGTAGAGGTAGATAGGGTTGGTGGATGGATTGGTCTCCAGGGTGAAGTGCACCCACAGATAGTCGGAAGCTCGGTCGTTCTCCACATTGTCGCTGTTGCGGATAAGGAACGAGCCTTTGGCGCTCTCGTCGTAAACGTAGTTGGGGCGTGGCTCGTCGGGGAATACGTAGGCGTGGAATCGCTCTCCGTCCCATCCCATTCGCTCCAGTCCCATGGTGGTGTGGTTCACGTCGAGCGTCTCGAACTTGCGATATTCGTTACCTCCAGGGAATATTAGCTCTGGGCTGTGGTCCCAGCGCAGTCCGTTGGCGGTGACGTATTGTGGGCTGGGATTGAATATGGCCGTATTCCAAGAACCATTCTGCAAGACAACGGTGCGGAGCTGCTCCTGGGGGTTTGTCACTTTCAGTCCGCCGTAGTTCAGCGTCAGCGCGAGTTGTTGCCATCGGTTATTGTTGCCCCGGTCGGTATTGGTGGTGGCGGAGATGCCAAGATCCATCCTCTCTTCCGAGACCATGAAGCAGGCGGAGAGCACGGGCTGGTCGCCTTCGGTCTCGTCGTAGACGGTGAGGCGGTAATTGCCGCTCATCTTCAGCCTGCAGTTGCTGTTGGGAATGGTGAACGAGTAGTGGGTGTATAGTTGGTTGGTGTTGACGGACTCCTGGCAGTCGTCTATGGTGAGTCCTTCGGCGAAACCCTCGATATAGTCCGATTCGAACAGTTCCTTGGAGACTTCCCAGTCAGCGTCACAGTGTTCCAGTCGATAGGTGTATCTGTGGTATTCGTGGGTCAGGTCATCGAAACTCACCTTGATAGGTTCTCCTCCTCGCAAGGTCGTGACTGGCAGGGAAAGCCAGTCATCGCCCGCCGTCACTTGCAAGGAAGCTATGCGCTCGCTGAGTATCTCATGCCGCTGTGCCGTGGCGGGTGTCGCCATCGCCAGTGCGAATGCTACCAATGCGGTGAGCGTGGCCGTGGGGAGGGGTAGGGCTCGTCTCATGGTTTATCACTGCTGTTCATCGTTCTTCTTTTTCTTCTTGGGCGGTAGCCCGAAGAGGTCTCTGAGGTTGAAGAAGTCCTTTTTGAATATGAAGCCCAGTCCCTGGGTGTTGAGACTGTTGCGGGTGAAATATCGGTTGTTGCTTTGGTTGTAGACCCTAACGGCGATGTTGCCGTTGGGCGTGAGGTTGTATCTCAAATCGAAGTCACCGATGAAACTGGTGGTGGCATTGGGGTTGTCCCTGTATCCGAACTGCCCAGTGAAGGTGAGGCGGTTGTTGAGCATTCGCCCGCTGAGTATGCCTTCGTATTCGGCGTTGTTGAATCCCTCGTCTCCAGTAGAGATGTTGGCTCCCAGGTTCCAGTTGTTGTCGCTTATCAGCCCGCCGAGCAAAGAGTTGATTTGTTGCGAGATGGTGCCGCTCAGTAGGCTTTGCATGGCCAGCGATGTTTCGCTCTGCTGGTTGGAGGAGCTTTGTCTGTTGTTCTCGTCCACCATGAACCGTCCCACGCCCAATAAGTAGACCACTTGCTGGTTCATCTCCTCTTGGCCGTTGATGACGCTGTATACCATTTGCTTCACGTCGTTGCTTACGGTGGGCAAATCGAGGCTGAAGTCCACCTTGGGCTTCTCTGGTGTGCCCGTGATGTCCATGATGCAGTCCACCCGGACGTTGTTCCCAGAGAACGATCGTCCTATGCTCAGATCGGAGAGCGGCACGCTGTTGACCACGTGGCGCGCCTGCAGGTTGAGAGCGGCTTGGTAGGCATCCCCACCGAAATTGATGGTGCCGCCAGGTAGGAAGTCAAAGTCTTTCTTGAGGATATTCTGTATGGTGAGTTTGTACACGCCGTGATCCACCACGTAGTTGCCAAACATGTTGAAGCTTCCTTTGTCGAAATACGTGGCTCTTATGGCTCCGTCGCCGTTGAGGGCTATGTAGTCTCCTGTCTCTGGATCCATGATGAGCCGTAGTGTGAGGTCGGGTGTGGCGTTGATGGTGAAGTTGATGTATAGGTCGGAGGGCAATTCGGCCAGTTCTTTCTGTCCATTGCGTGGCGTGGTGTCTATGGCTGCGCTGTCGGTGGGCGTTATGTCGTTCCACTCTATGAAGTCTTCTTCCCCCATGTATTCTGGGCTTGCCACGTTATACACTATTTGCGAGCCTGGGCGTGGCGTGACGTCAATGTCGATAACGGTCTCTCCCGCCTTGCCGTGTATGCCGCATCGTCCGTCAGCGTAGACGGTTCCGTAGAACGTGTTGTCGCCAAATTCGCGGGTGTTGTAGCTCAGCAGGTTGTGGGCTTCTACGCTCAGGTCGTAGGTCAGGTTGGTCAAATGTTTATGATGGATACTGCCCGAAAGGATGCCGTAGTGGCGGTCTCTGTCGAAAATGGAGTCATCCAGGAAGATAATCTCGTCAGGGATGGCCTTCACTTGCAGGTTGTCGAACGAGTAGTCTACCTCCAGTGGGGTGACTCTCGCCTTGCCGTGCGCAGTGATTCCACCTACCAGGTTGATGTTGTCCAGTTCTCCTATCAGGCTCACCCTGCCTTTGCCCCATGCCTCAATGTCTCCCAGGAAAGAGCCGCAGAAACTCCGCAGGAACTCTAGCCTGGTGCCTTGGGCGATGATGCCCAGGTCGATAGTGTTGTGCTTGGGCGACACGTTGCCCGCTATCACGGTCTGGTGCTCTGGCCCGTCGTCAGCTACGGCTTCTATGTCTATCTTTCCTTGCTCAAGATCATATCCCACGTTAGCGTGCAGTACGCCCATGCGCCCTTCTTCGAAATGGAAGTCTTCCACGTTTAATTTAGCCTTGGCGTCGGGCGCACCAAACAAGGCGGAGATGAAGGCTTTGCCCGAGGCTTTGCCCGAGAAGCCCACTGAGTGAAAGTTCACCAGGTCGAGCACGTATGCTACGTCTACATCTCGTAAGTCCACTTCCAGTGAGTCCTTATCCGAGAGGGACCCCGTGCCGTTGATGGTGATGTATTGCGCCCCGTGTCTGATGGCAAAATGGTTTACGGAGAGGTGGTTTTTCTTGTAGATGATATCAGATGGCTGTATATCCCATCTCGTGTCGCCTAGCGAGATGGAGCTGGGAAGCACGTTGACGTGGGCGGTGGCTTGTCCGTCCATGCCCTTGTAAAAGTAGGAGTCGGTATTCAACTGCCCCGTCACAGGTAATTTCGTGGCATCGTTGCGGTAGCTTAGTTCCGTGGTCAACTTGTTGTCCGCTGCCGTGGCTTTCAATTTTATGGATGGTCCCCTGTCGTCCTCGAACAGGCGCTTTACACTGACATCCGCTTTGAGCGTGTCATTGGGCGTAGTTAGCCTGACATATCCGTCGGCGTACTTGTTTCCGTCGTAAATGAAACTTGGCAACGAGCATGTCAAGTCCACCGTGTGTTCTTTGTCCCTTATCATTCCCTCTATGGTAACGGGCATGTTAATGGTCATGGGGATGCCGAATAGTTCGTTGAGAGCCTCGGTATCAGTGATGATGGCCTGGATGCTGAAATTGTTGTTTGCGGAGTGGTTGACAGGGGGCAGGTTGGGCAATGTGGGTAGTTTACTACCTATAAGGTTGGTGACGCTTTGGGCGATAGTGGCGTAATCGTAGTTCCCGTTGATATATATGTCTGCGAAAGGACTGGTCAATATCAGGTACTCATCCTCTTTCTCGTTACTGGCTTGCACGCTGATGTCCGTCAGCTGGTACAGGGGGGCTACTGTTTTCATCTTCAGGATGACAGAGGGCGTGATATGTTTTAGGTTGGCGTTCATCATGTAGTTGTGGCTCTTGGTGTTGTAGCTGCCGTCCAGTTCCACGGATAGGTGCGGATCGTCTATTTTCAGGTTTCCTTCCACAATGCCCCGAAGATAGTCCGCGTCCACGATGATATCCCTGTATGTGTACCCGTCAAAGGTAATCCGCTCGATGTTTCCCTCAGCATGGACATCATCTTTGGTGCCGTCCACCTGTATCCGTGTGGCGATGTCGCCCAGTTTTGGTTCGTCTAGGATGTCGCCCAACTTAAAGCCGTCTGTTTGTATGGTACCCTTCAAGTGGTTTCCCCTCAATGAAAAGTCTAGATAAGCATTTCCTGCGGATGAAGCCAAGTTGCCTTTTGAGGCTATTTCTTTTCCAATACCCCTCACTTGCCCTTCGTAGTGGATGTTGCCCATGCGTATCAACTCTTTTGGAGTAGTGAAGCGTTTGTTGAAGTTGTCAGTGATAAACTTCACTCCATCAGCCCTTAAATTAAGGTTCGCTATATTGGTGCGCCACTCGTAAGAGGTGCCATATTTTTTGATGAAACCATTCAAGTCCAGGTTTAAGCTTCCATTGCCTGCCCTTAACCTTAGCGTGGGAATCTCTACCTGTTTGCCTGTCCCTTTGGCACATAGATCTAAATAGACGGGATTCCTGGATTGCTTGAACTCTGGCACAAGTGCCGCAAAGTCTGACAGTGTTATGCGGGATTGATAAATACTAGCACCATAGCTCAGACTGTTCTTGTCTAATCCCTTTTCTCCCATTTGGTATCTTGCCCATACGTCTTTCAGTGTCAAGGTGGTGCCTGGCATGCTCAGTTCAAAGTCAGTGAGCTGCGCTTCCCGCTTGTTTGCCATGAGGCGTGTCCTGAGAGAAGAAATGGTCAAGCCCGACTTTTCGGCCAAGGAAAGTTTTTTAACATAGAGGTCGATGCTGTCGTTGGTGAGGTGGTTGAGTACGATGTGGGCAGAAAGTTTGTTGATGTGGATGTGTTGGGGGGAGAATACGCCTGAGCGACTGGCTATGTCTTGCTGATCATACTTGATGGAACCATTACGGATGATGAGACTGTTGATGCGCATGTCCAGCTTGCTTTGGCTGGAGGGCTCCTTGGAGGCGAGGCTGTCCAAGACGAACAGGAAATTGGGAGCCGTGTTGGCGTCTTTTCGATAGAGGTTTGCCCTTAAGCCAAATAGCTGGGCGGAACTGACGGTGATTTTTCCTTTGGAGGCGGCTAGTAGGTCTATTTTTGCAGCCATGCGGGAAGCCCTTAGCATGGAATCGCCTCGCTGGTCAAGCATTACTACGTCGTCTATGATGAACCTATTAAGCAACCCCAAGTCTATACGCCCTACGCTTACTTTTGTTCCCAATTTAGCGGAGAGTGCGTTTGATACTTCGCGCCCCAAGAAGCCCTGTACTGGTGGCAGGTGCAACAGTATGACAAGCGAAAAATACAATGTGACAAGTGTCCAAAGTATTCCCGTGAATATTTTTTTTAAGCGTTTCAGGTTAAAATCTTATGAAAACTGATGCAAATTTACATTAAATTCATTATACATAAAAATTATACTCTCATTTTTCTTTCCATTCAACTATTTTTTCGTAAATTTGCATCGTTTTGGCAGACTTTATAGATTCTTAAGCAATTAGTAGTTATTATACATATTCACTTATGGTACAAGTAGTAAAGTTACGTAAAGGCCTTGACATTCGCCTGAAAGGTACCGCGGCTAAGCAGAAAACGCAAATTTCCCCCGCGTATGAGGAAGTGGCGTTGATGCCACAGGATTTCGTGGGGGTTACTCCGAAGCCCGTTGTGCGTGAGGGGGATGTCGTGAAAGCTGGCGATACTTTGTTTGTCAACAAGGCCTCACAGGAAGTGGGTTTTTCTTCTCCTGTAAGCGGCACGGTGGCCGCTATCGTGAGAGGTGAGCGCAGAAAGGTGCTACGCATTGTGGTCAAAGCGGACAAAGAGACGCTGTACACCGACTATGGACAGAAAGATCCTGCTAAGTTGACGGGAGAGGAAGTAAAAGCCTCGTTGTTGCAAGCGGGACTTTTTGGGTATATCAACCAGTTGCCCTATGCCGTTTCCACAACCCCCGACACTACGCCCAAGGCAATTTTTGTTTCTGCTTTGAGGGACATGCCTTTAGCGGCTGACTTTGAGATGGAATTGCTGGGAAACGAAGAAACTTTCCAGGCGGGTCTTACCGCTTTGAGCAAGGTGGCGAAAACTTATCTAGGCATAGGCGCACGGCAAACCAGCTTGGCTCTTACCCAAGCCAAAGACGTGGAGATTTATGCGTTTGATGGGCCTTGTCCCGCAGGAAACGTGGGAGTGCAGGTCAACCATATTGACCCAGTGAATAAAGGGGAAGTTGTTTGGACAGTAGATCCTTCTGCTGTGATATTCTTCGGTCGGTTGTTCCTCACGGGCAAGGTGGATCTGCGTAAGGTCATAGCCATAGCTGGCAGCGAGATGGCAAGTCCTGCGTACGTGGAGACCATCGTCGGTGCTCCCTTGAAGGATATCCTGCGGGGACAACTGGATAATCGCCCTCATGTTCGTCTTATTAACGGAAATCCCCTGACTGGGCGTAAGTCCAGCTTGGATGATTACCTGGGTGCCCACATCTCTGAGCTTACCGCTATCCCAGAAGGCGATGACGTGGACGAGATGCTGGGTTGGATTATGCCCCGTACTCGGCAGTTCTCTACTTCCCGTAGCTATTTCTCTTGGCTTATGGGAAAAAAGGAGTATGATCTTGACGCCCGTGTGAAGGGAGGCGAGCGCCACATGATCATGAGCGGTGAATACGACAAGGTGCTGCCCATGGACATATATGGCGAGTATTTGATAAAGGCCATCATAACAGGTGACATAGACAAACAGGAGGCTTTGGGCATCTACGAGGTAAGCCCCGAGGATTTCGCCCTGGCGGAGTTTGTCGATTCTTCTAAGCTGGAGCTGCAGAAACTGGTGCGCGAAGGACTGGACATCCTGCGCAAGGAGAACGCTTGAAGCTTAGCCTCAGGACATCCATATACAATATTATATTATAGTGATGAGAGCATTAAGAAACTATCTGGACAAGATAAAGCCCTCCTTCCAAGAGGGAGGCAAGCTGCACGCTTTCCAAAGCGTGTATGATGGGTTCGAGAGCTTTCTCTTCGTGTCTAACCACACGTCGCAGAGCGGAACCCATATCCATGACGCCATAGATTCCAAGCGCATCATGAGCATAGTGGTGATAGCCCTGTTGCCTGCGCTGCTCTTTGGCATGTATAACGTGGGATACCAGAATTACCTGGCTGCGGGAACACTGGCCTCCGCTTCTTTCCTCGAAGTGTTTGGCTATGGCTTTTTGGCCGTGCTGCCCAAGTTGCTGGTAAGTTACATTGTCGGACTAGGCATTGAGTTTGCGTGGGCGCAGTGGAAGCATGAGGAGATACAAGAGGGATACCTCGTTTCTGGTATCATCATTCCCTTGATAATCCCTGTCACCACGCCCCTGTGGGCTTTGGCGTTGGCTGTTGCTTTTGCCGTAATATTCGTGAAAGAGATATTTGGCGGCACGGGCATGAACGTGTTTAACGTAGCGGTCGCCGCACGCATGTTCCTATTCTTCTCTTATCCCACCATGATGACGGGCGATACGATTTGGGTGGCTCAAGACACCATCCTGGGACTAGGCAACGCATTGCCCGATGGCTTTACCGCCGCAACGCCCTTGGGCGAGATTAGCCAGGGTGTCACGCCCGCTTTCTCATGGGATATGGTAACGGGATTGATGCCAGGATGTATTGGTGAGACTAGCGTGATAGCCATCGCTATAGGAGCCGTTATCCTTTTATGGACGGGCATAGCCAGTTGGAAGACCATGCTGGGCGTGTTTGTGGGCGGTACGCTCACGGCCATCTTGTGCAAGGCCACTGGCTCTACACCCATTGACTGGTGGGAGCACCTGGTAATGGGCGGCTTCTGTTTCGGTGCCGTGTTTATGGCCACAGACCCCGTGACCTCAGCTCGCACGGAGACTGGCAAGTATATCTATGGTTTTTTGATAGGCATGATGGCCATTGTCGTGCGTGCACTCAACGCAGGTTATCCTGAGGGAATGATGCTGGCCATTTTCTTCGGCAATATGGTTGCGCCATTGATTGATTACTGCGTGGTTAACGCCAATATCTCCAAGCGCGCTAAACGACTAACCAAATAATCGAGGAGGAAATGAAAGATGAAAACTAATAGCGATTCATATACTATTATCTACTCTGCGATCCTCGTGATCATTGTGGCTTTCCTGCTGGCTTTTGTCAGCATGTCGCTGAAGTCGAAGCAAGACGCCAACGTGGCGCTCGACGTGAAGAAGCAGATACTTTACTCGCTCAATATCCGTGACTTGAATGACCAGATGGCGGAAGAGACTTATAATAAGGTGGTAAGGGACAGCGTCGTCAACGGATTGCCCATTTATGTCTGCGATATTGACGGCCAGCGCAAGTACGTGATTGCCATGAAGGGCATGGGTCTTTGGGGAGGCATCAGTGGTTTTGTCTCCATCAACGATGATAAGGAAACGGTTTACGGCGCTTATTTCAATCATGAGAGCGAGACCGCGGGACTTGGGGCTGAAATCAAGGATAGCCGGGCTTGGCAAGAGAAGTTCCAGGGCAAGAAACTCTTCCAGGAGGGAGTGGACGGCATAGCCCTTTCCGTGGAGAAGAAAGTGACCGACCCCACTACGCAAGTAGATGCCGTGACGGGTTCTACGCTTACTTCCAACGGCGTGAGGGACATGTTGAAGAATAACCTCGGCAATTACATTGAATTCCTCAAGCAAAAGTAACCCTTAAGCAATAATACGATTATGTCATTATTCAGCAAACAAAATAAGGAGGCATTCACCAAGCCCCTCAACCTGGACAACCCCATCATGGTCCAGGTGCTGGGCATCTGTAGTGCCTTGGCCGTGACCTCACAGTTGAAGCCGGCTATTGTCATGGGACTTGCCGTTACCATCATCACGGCATTCTCTAATTTGATTATCTCGTTGATTCGTGTCACTATCCCCAATCGCATACGCATTATTGTGCAATTGGTGGTGGTGGCGGCCTTGGTAACCATCGTGAGCCAGGTATTGAAAGCTTTTGCCTACGACGTGAGCGTACAGCTTTCTGTATACGTGGGACTGATTATCACCAACTGCATCTTGATGGGCAGGCTTGAGGCTTTCGCCATGATGAACAAGCCTTGGCCCAGTTTCCTTGACGGACTGGGCAACGGACTAGGCTACGCCATGATACTCGTCATCGTGGGAGCTGTCAGGGAGTTATTGGGCCGTGGTAGCTTGCTGGGCTTCCAGCTGATACCGCAAAGCGTTTATGACGCGGGCTACATGAACAATGGCATGATGACCATGCCCGCCATGGCGCTCATACTGTTGGGCTGCGTTATCTGGATACATAGGGCTTATTTTTATAAAGAGGAGGATAAGTAACCATGGAACATCTGTTATCACTGTTTTTCAGGTCGATATTCATCGACAACATGATATTTGCCTTCTTCTTGGGTATGTGCTCTTTCCTGGCCGTTTCCAAGAACGTGAAGACTTCTTTGGGACTGGGCTTGGCCGTCACTTTCGTGCTCTTGGTCACCGTGCCCGTGGACTATTTGTTGCAGACCAAGGTGTTGGGTCCCGACTGCTTGGTGGAGGGCGTGGACTTGAGTTACCTCAGTTTCATTCTCTTTATCGCCGTCATCGCCGGCATTACACAGCTGGTGGAGATGGCTGTGGAGAAATACAGTCCCTCGCTTTATTCCGCGTTGGGCATCTTCTTGCCGCTGATTGCCGTCAACTGCGCCATCATGGGAGCCTCGCTCTTCATGCAACAGCGCATATTGCTTGACCCTTCCAACACCCAGGCCATCACCAACGTGTGGGATTCCATCGCCTACGCCATAGGCTCTGGACTCGGATGGACGCTTGCCATCGTGCTCATGGGCGCTATCAGAGAGAAGATGGCTTACTGCCAAGTGCCCAAGCCTTTGCAGGGTCTTGGCATCACCTTCATTACGGTGGGGCTTATGGCCATGGCCATGCTCTGCTTCTCGGGCATCAAACTATAAACACGGAGGAAAGTTATCATGAACAGTTCATTTATCATAGCTAGCATCGGGGTGTTCTTGGTGGTCATCCTCTTGCTGGTCATCGTATTGCTGGTGGCCAAGAAATATCTCAGTCCCAGCGGAAACGTGAACATAGTCGTCAATGGCGACAAGACTCTCAGCGTAGCCCAAGGCTCTTCGCTTATGGCCACGCTCAACGAGAATGGCATCTACCTTTCCTCCGCTTGCGGCGGAAAGGCCAGCTGCGGACAGTGTAAAGTGCAAGTGCTGGAGGGCGGCGGCGAGATACTCGACTCGGAACGTCCCCATTTCACTCGCAAGCAAATCAAGGACCATTGGCGTCTGGGATGCCAATGCAAGGTGAAGGGAGACATGAAAATACACGTGGACGAGAGCATCCTCGGCGTGAAGGAGTGGGAGTGTACGGTCATTTCCAACAAGAACGTGTCCTCCTTCATCAAGGAATTTATCGTGGCGCTTCCTCCTGGTGAGCATATGGACTTCATTCCTGGTTCCTACGCTCAGATCAAGATTCCCGCTTACGACTGCATAGACTATGACAAGGATTTCGACAAGGCGGACATCGGGGAGGAATACTTGCCCGCTTGGGAGAAGTTCAATATCTTCTCGCTCAAGGCGCATAACCCAGAGGATACCGTGAGGGCATACTCCATGGCGAATTATCCCGCCGAGGGCGATCGCATCACCTTGACCGTGCGTATCGCCACCACTCCCTTCAAGCCCCGTCCACAAGTGGGCTTCCAAGACGTGCCTACGGGTATCGCTTCTTCCTACATATTCTCCCGCAAGCCAGGCGACAAGGTAATCATGAGCGGTCCTTATGGTGACTTCCATCCCATCTTCGACTCCAAGAAGGAGATGATATGGGTGGGCGGTGGTGCCGGCATGGCTCCCCTGAGAGCGCAGATTATGCACATGACGAAGACTTTGCACACACGTGACCGTGAAATGCACTTCTTCTATGGAGCGCGCAGCTTGAGCGAGGCCTTCTTCCTGGAAGATTTCCATGAGCTGGAGAAGGAATATCCCAACTTCCACTTCCACTTGGCGTTGGACCGTCCCGATCCCAAGGCTGATGAGGCTGGCGTTCCTTACACCGCGGGCTTCGTACACCAGGTGATGTATGACACGTATCTCAAGAATCATGAGGCTCCCGAAGACATTGAGTACTACATGTGTGGTCCCGGCCCCATGTCGAAAGCCGTGCAAGGCATGCTTGACTCGCTGGGCGTAGATCCCGAGTCTATCATGTTTGACAACTTCGGGTAATCTGAGCTTATAGTTATTATCCCATAAACTCCCCCCCCCGGACTT
>FR882154.1:18985-22452 GCA_000435635.1 Prevotella sp. CAG:1320
ACCCCCCCGCCACGGACTTCGCTCCGTGGCGGGGTTTTTCTTGCTAGCCAAGTTGTTTCCCATATCAAAACAACTTGGCTAGCTGAGGAAAATAACTTGTTTTCGTCAGCAAAACAAGTTATTTTGCTAATGAAAACAAGTTGTTTTGTTGATGGAGATAAGCCGCTTCCTCACTATACCCGATATCGTGTCGCTCACGGCGTGTTTGACGTGAGCTCGGCGAAAAGTTGTAAAAGCGTTCTTATATCTCAGCAAATCGCGAGGCCAAGCGTCAGCGGCGTTTTCTTGCGACATCTCGCTTCTTTGCTCTACACTGAGGTGTGGCATCATCTTATATGATGATAGGCATCGTCTTATATGATGGTGGTCATCATCTTATATGATGGTCCACCTCGCCTTGGCAGGAGACGCGGCACGCCACGTCTCTACGACTGGGGGAACATGTTGTCGCCGCCTCACGGCAATATTTCTGGTGGTTTCCAGTACTACTGCTTTTGAAAGTCAGTAGTACTGCTCTCCCAGTACCAGCCTACTGAAACTCCAGTACCAGTAAGCTGGTACTGGAAAGGATACTGTACTTCTGGCAACATGGAGCTATATATGTCACGGCATCTCTATGGCTTTTCGTTGAACTCATGCTATAAATAAAAAGCAGATTAACGCAGGCTTGGTGTCGGCCTGTGCTAATCTGCCTTATCTTTTTTCTTGTAAATTTCTACGGATAGTCTACCTGTCTGTTACTTCCGCTTGCAGGGCGACTCGTTGCCGAAGAGGTAGGAAGGCTGATAGCCGCCATAGTCTACGACAATCTTCTCCAAGACGATGCCTGGGTCTAGCGGACGGAAGTTCAAGGTGTAAGTGTTGTCTGCCGAGGCGGGGAGTTTCACGCTCACTTTCTTTTCCACCACTCTGCGGGCCACCGTGGGATAGTATACCGAGTAAATGTTTTCCGGGTCTTCGTTCAGGTTGCCGTTGAAGTTGATGGTCTCTTCTTGCCCGCCCTCGAAGCCGACGGTGTACTTGTGTCCCTCCTGGTTATGGAAGGCCAGGGTAGATTTCACGATGACGTGTATTGTCACGGAGTCCGCTTTCTCGGGTATGGTCAGTTTGTATGACAGCGATGCGCCGTCTGTCTGAACCGTGTAAGGCATCAGCGCCATGCCGCTCAGTGTGCGTCCCATGTAGGGAAGCACTGTCCATTGGGCCTCGGGGGCGTTGACGCTGCTGAAATAGTGCTCTGCCTCCATGGCCACGTAACCGTCTTTCCCAGTGAAGACATAACCTCCCACCGCTGTCTCGGGACTTTCGACGCGGTGGATTTCGGGCAGCTTGTCGGCGGGGAAGTTGTCGTTCCACTGGGTGTAGCCTATGTGCTTCTGCGTCATCATGCCGTTCCACTTGCCGTTGGCCATGGTGTGGTTGTAGTCGTCGCAGAGCTGCTTGTCGCGGGCGAAGGCTTTTTCCACTTTGTCTGCCCACTCGTTGGCGGCGGGATTGCCCTCGGCATAGAGCTTCAGGTTCATGGCTTGGGCGTAATACATCTCGTGGAGGTTGGCCATGGCCTGCACGGGGAATAGGATAAGTTGCTTGTAGGCATCTCGGTACTCAGGCTCCAGGCTGATGTATTGGCGCAGAGCCTCGGCCTCCAGTTGGGCGTAGTCACCCACCACCTGCCTCCACTCGCCGGTCTCCAGGTTGTAGACCGTGTGGTCCAGCATCTCGGCGGTGCTTCGCCCGTTGTATTTGCAGCAAAGGTTCAGGATGCGTGTGGCCTCGTCTGCCTGTTCTTCGCCGAACGCCGCGGCGCAGAAGTCGCGGGTGTGGGACAGCAAGTTGCCGGCTTGGTACTTCTTGGGATTCCAGGCCATGTCCATGAAGAGGGTAATGGGGTATTCCATGGGCTTGAGGTCACCCACGTTGAGTATCCAAAGCTTGTCTACGCCGTAGTCGTAGGTGAGCTGCAACTGTTCCCACATGTTTTGTATCGGGGTGACGTTGAGCCACTTGGAGTTGCGTGGCGCGCCCACGTAGTCCACGTGATAATACATGCCCCAGCCGCCGGGATGCTTCCGCTCCTTGGCGTTGGGCAGGCGTCGCACGTTGCCCCAGTTGTCATCGCACAGCAACAGGATGACATCGTCGGGCACGCGGAGACCGCGCTCGTAGTATTCCAACACCTCTTTATAGAGCGCCCACATTTGTGGCGTTTCCTTGGCGGGGCGTCCAGTCACTTCCTTGATGATGCGGCGTTGGTTTTGGAATATGCTTTCCATCAGCTTCATGTTCTTCTCGAACTGCGGCGTGTACTCGTGATCCTTGCCTTCCTCGCCGCCCATTGCCGCATCGCCATCGCCACGCATGCCGATGGTCACCACGTCTTCGGTGCCTTTCATGCGCTCGATGCCCTCGCGGAAGAATCTGTTGAGCCCTTCGGGGTTGGTGGCGTAGTTCCACTCGCCATACGCTTTGCGGTTGCGGGCATACTCCTGGTGGTTGCGGGCCATTGGCTCATGGTGGGAAGTGCCTATGCATACGCCCATCTCGTCAGCGGTCTTTCCGTTCTCGGGGTCATCTGCGTAGAATGCCCATCCCCACATGGCGGGCCACAAGTAATTACCTTTCAACCTGAGAATCAGCTCAAACACCCGGGCGTAGAAGTTGTGGTCACCGTAGTTTGTGCCGTAAGTGTTCTTCACCCAAGAGGTAAGGCAGGGCGCTTCATCATTGAGGAAGATGCCACGGTATTTTACGGCTGGTTCGCCGTCGGTATAGCTGCCCCGCTTGGCGTATACGTCAGTTCGTTTGACAACAGGTACGTCCATCCACCAATACCAGGGAGAGACGCCCATTTGCTTAGACAGTTCATAGATGCCGTACACGGTTCCCCGGCGGTCACTGCCCGCTATGACCAAGGCGCGGTCAACCCCTTTCATGGGCTGGTCTACGGTCTGGATGACGTATTTCTCGTTTTTGCCTTGCAATTCCTTTTTGTTCAGCTTGCCGTCCTTGAACAGTCGTTTGATGTAAGGAGATTCTACGCTGCCCACCAGGATGTACTGGCTGGCGGTAGGCGTGCTTGCCGTTTCGGCTTTTGTGCCCGACACGCGAAGAAGGTCTTCTTGCAGGTTTTGCACAGCGATAAGGATGGCTTTGTCTTCATTGCCGTCCACCAGGATGGGACAAGGCTTTCCGCCGCTCACCACGGGGAATGCCGCCTCTGTTTTGGTGAACACGATAAATGGTTCAGCCGCATACGTGCAGAGCATGCCAAACAGAAACAGGAATGAGATACTTAGTCTTTTCATGCCTTTTAAGGTTTTATGGTTAGGTTAAAT
Source organism: Prevotella sp. CAG:1320 (assembly GCA_000435635.1). GTDB lineage: Bacteria > Bacteroidota > Bacteroidia > Bacteroidales > Bacteroidaceae > Prevotella > Prevotella avicola. The sequence goes on from FR882154.1 coordinate 22,321, forward strand.
TATTTCTCTTGTGAATCGCGTCGCTTCTGTTGTCTCACGCGGACTTGCGCTGGAAAAGAAAAAAGGCACCGACCTACAGGAGTAAGGTCCGTGCCAATGATGAGAGGTGCCTAGCGGAGTCGAACCGCTCTA
>FR882154.1:22485-44707 GCA_000435635.1 Prevotella sp. CAG:1320
TCGAACCGCTCTACACGGTTTTGCAGACCGTTACCTAACCGCTCGGTTAAGGCACCATTGTTTTTGCGGATGCAAAGGTAGCCATAAAAAATGGAACGACCAAATTTTCGCCTTACTTTTTCTTCTTTTTCTCGCAATTCACCCCTAGGGGGCAACCAGCGCAGCGGTAGTCTCGGCACTTGCGGGCTCGCCTTACGGAACGGTGTAGGCGCACTAGCGCATAGGTGACGCAACCTGCCACTACAAGCCCCACTATGATGTATTGCGCGATCACGTCGTGTCAGACGGCGTCGAAGCCCTTGGTGCTGTTGGTGCGAATTATGTCCTTGATGTTCATCTCGCGGAAGCCATGCTCCCTGCGCTCATTTTCCAGCAACTCTGCTTCTTCCGCTTCCTCCTCGGAATGCGTGAAGATGATGGTTTTGTACTTCAGTTCCGCTACGGCCCATCCCAGCAAGGCGATGACCACTAGCCCTATCAGTCCTATCAATGCGTTCATAATATTGTGATTGTATAATATATGTATTATGGTTGTGATTAGTAATCGTCATCGTCGGTGACATCTTCCAGCCCCAAGTCTTCCGGCTCTTCAAAGGTGGTATGATAGCTTTCCTCGGTGAGCTTGTCATCATCGAATGTGTCGTCATCATCATCCAGCTCGTTATAGCGGTCTTCTATCTCGGGAGCGTCATCGTCATCGTCCATGCCGTCGTCATAGCTATCCATCCCGTTGCGCTTGTCCAGATCCTCTTCGTCATCATGGACGCTACGGAATTTCTCTACTTTTGGTTTCTCTTTGGCGAATATGGCCTCAGTCCATGTGCCTTTGGGTACCTCGAGTACGCTATATCCTTCCTTGAGCATCTTCTCATACATACCGCCTTTCTTGTGAAGCCTGTCGGCGGGCAGGGTAGTGGTGGAAATGTCAAAGCCAGAGGTTATGATGTCTTGTATGCTTTGTGAGATGGATTCCCAGCCACCTCCGAAGTTACGGTCTAGCACTTCTATGAGCTTGGCGGCGCTTATGTGGTGTATGTTTTCGTAGGTAAGGTCGTTAAGGCGCATGATGGGACGTTTCTTGACAGCCCATTTCTTCTTCTCCTCGTCCATGCGCATGGTGCCGATTTTGTATCCCCGCTCCTCCAGTTTCTTGATGACCTCGGGGCGATCCACCTTCACTTCCTCAATGTCGAAGGCACTTTTCACCACCTGCAGGTAGTAGCGCTGGTTATCCTTGAGGTCGGAATCTCTTTCGGCCATCTCCCAAAGGCGGAAGACATCATTTTCCTGTATGTCCCATACATTGCTCTTGTTCAATGTTTTCAGGGTTAACGCTTTTTCTTTTTTCATTGTGCTAGCTTGATTTGTTTGCAAAAATAAGGACTATATTGTTAAATTCCAAATTTTTCCCGTCTTTTTTCCTGTTTTCGGTTTGTATGCCGTCACTTTTTAGTAACTTTGCCCATGACTTATGAGTGAGCCTTTAGCCGAGAGGATGAGACCCCGTTCACTTGCCGAATATGTCGGGCAAAAGCACTTGGTGGGTGAGGGTGCCGTGCTTCGCAAGATGATAGATGCGGGGCGGGTGTCCTCGTTTATCCTTTGGGGGCCTCCAGGAGTGGGCAAGACCACTTTGGCCCATGTCATTTCCACTACGTTAAAGGTGCCTTTCTATACGTTGAGTGCCGTGACCAGTGGCGTGAAAGACGTGAGAGACGTAATACAGAAAGCCCAGTCTACTCGTTTTTTTGACTCTCCCTCTCCAATTTTGTTTATTGATGAGATACACCGCTTTTCCAAGAGCCAGCAAGACTCGTTACTTGGAGCAGTGGAGAAAGGACAGGTCACGCTGATAGGTGCCACGACAGAGAATCCCTCCTTCGAGGTAATCAGGCCCTTGCTTTCCAGGTGCCAGGTATACGTGTTGCAGCCATTGGATAAGGAGGACTTGCTGGAACTGCTCCGCCGAGCCATCACTGAAGACCCCGAGCTGAGCAAGCGAGACATAGAATTGAAAGAGACGGGCGCCATTTTGCGCTATAGTGGGGGAGATGCCCGCAAGTTGCTTAATATCTTGGAATTAGTGGTGAGTGCGGCTGAAGGCGAACAGGTAGTCATTACGGACAAATTGGTGGAAAGCCAGTTGCAGCGCAACCCCTTGGCGTATGACAAAGACGGGGAGATGCATTATGATATCATTTCTGCCTTCATCAAAAGCATCAGGGGCAGTGATCCCGATGCGGCTCTCTATTGGCTGGCTCGCATGATAGAGGGTGGGGAAGACCCGCAGTTCATTGCCCGTAGGTTGGTAATTAGCGCTAGCGAAGACATAGGACTGGCCAACCCCAATGCCTTGCTCATGGCTAATGCCGCTTTTGACGCGGTGATGAAGATAGGTTGGCCGGAAGGGCGAATCCCCTTGGCCGAGGCCACGGTTTATTTGGCGGCCAGCCCCAAGAGCAATTCCGCCTACTTAGGTGTAGACGAAGCGTTGCGACTGGTAAGGGAGACAGGCAATTTGCCAGTGCCATTGCCCTTGCGCAACGCTCCCACCAAATTGATGGCGCAACTGGGCTATCACGATGGTTATAAGTATCCACACGATTATCCCGATCATTTTACCCCGCAGCAATATTTACCCGAAGGTATAACCGACAGGCGCATATGGCATCCGCAACATGCCGCTTCAGAGGAAAAGCTCCACCAGTGGATGAAACGTTGTTGGGGTGAGCGGTTTGACGACTAAATACGACAACTAAGCATGAAGATAGTAGAACTAGACGGCTATGCCGCCAATCCTGGCGACTTGTCTTGGGAACCATTTAGCCAACTGGGCGAGTTAGTGGTTTACGAGCGTTCCACCCCAGCGCAAGTGGTGGAAAGAGCCAAGGATGCGGAAGCTATACTTATTAATAAGATAGAAGTCACGGACAAGGTGCTGGAGCGGTTGCCCCAGCTGCGCTATATTGGCATACTGGCCACGGGCTATAACTTGGTGGATGTGGCGGCAGCCAGGCGCAGGGGCATCGTAGTGACCAACGTGCCTGCTTATAGTACCGAGAGCGTGACGCAAATGGTCTTCGCCCACCTTTTGAACGTCAGCAATAGAATAGGGCACTATACCCGCCAAGCCCGTGAAGGTAGATGGAGCCGTAATCCCGACTTCTGCTATTGGGACACTCCGTTGATGGAGCTGGCGGGGAAAACCATGGGTATTGTGGGATTGGGAAACATCGGCCTGAGAGTGGCGACTGTTGCTAAGGCTTTTGGCATGGACGTGTTCGCCTATACTAGCAAGCCTGCCGCCAAGTTGCCGCCGGGCATCCAGAAAACAACGCTAAAGGGACTGCTTGGTGTAAGTGATGTGCTTACCTTGCATTGCCCGCTCACGGCTGAGACTAAGGAGATGATCAACGCCAATACCCTTAAACTGATGAGGCCTGGGGCGATACTTATCAATACGGGAAGGGGACAGCTGGTTAACGAAGCCGACGTGGCGGATGCCTTGGATAGTGGGAGGCTGAGAGCCTTCTGCGCTGACGTGCTCTGCCAAGAGCCACCTTTGGAGGGCAATCCTCTGTTTCAGCGTCCTAACGCCTACATTACTCCTCATATTGCCTGGGCAACCCTAGAGGCCCGGCAAAGACTGATGAAAGTGGCCGTGGACAATCTCAAGGCGTTTATAGCAGGTAACCCCATTAATGTAGTGAGCTAACCATATCATGATATACGACAATCCAGAGTTAGTGGGCACGTTGCAGATGTGCCTTGAGTTTGTTGGGACATTCGCGTTCGCCATATCGGGTATTCGCCTGGCGGCATCCAAGCATTACGATTGGTTTGGCGGTTTTGTTTGTGGCATTGCTGTTGCCATCGGTGGCGGTACTATCCGCGATGTGATGCTTGGCACTACACCTTTCTGGATGGAGAGTGCTTTCTATCTGCTTTGCACGCTGGTGGCGCAGGCGGTGGTTATCCTTTTCCATCATTCCATGAAGCGGCTCGACAACGCCTGGTTTCTTTTCGACACCTTGGGTTTGGCGCTTTTCACCATAGCTGGACTACAAAAGACATTGGCCTTTGGTCATCCTTTTTGGGTGGCTATCGCCATGGGGGTTATAACAGGTTCGGCTGGCGGCGTCATCCGTGACGTGTTGCTCAATGTAGAGCCAGTCATTTTCCGCAAGGAGATTTACGCTATGGCCAGCGTGCTGGGCGGTTTGGTGTATTGGGCTTTATGGGCTTTACACGTGAACAGTGTCATTTGTGTGGTGGCGGCTTTCGTGATGGTTTGCGTGGTGAGATTTTTGGCGGTTCGTTACCATATTTCCTTACCCAAATTACATGATGAGGATTGAGTAATCATTTTAAACAGGAATATATACATCTTATGAAAAAACGAATCTGGGCTTTAGCCCTCTTTCTGATGACCGTATGCGCTGTTAGCGCCCAATTGAAGCGTGAGTTCCGAGGCGCATGGATACAATGCGTCAATGGACAATTCTTGGGAATGGGAACCCAACGCATGCAGCAGACACTGGCATACCAGCTTGACGAGTTGCGAAAAGATGGGGTCAATGCCATCATATTCCAAGTGCGGCCAGAGTGTGATGCCCTTTATGCCAGTAAATTGGAGCCATGGAGTCGCTTCCTTACAGGTCAGCAAGGGAAAGCTCCGTCTCCTTATTGGGATCCACTGCAATGGATGATAGAAGAATGTCACAAAAGAGGCATGGAATTGCACGCGTGGATTAATCCCTATAGGGCCAAGACCAAGACCACTATGGCTCTGGCCACCAACCACGTCGCCATACGCAGGCCTGATCTCACTTTCCAGTATGATGGGCAAATTATACTCGATCCAGGAAGAGACGAGAACCGGGAATATATTTGCGCAGTGGTGGAAGATATTGTGTCGAGATATGACGTGGATGGATTGCATATCGATGACTACTTTTATCCATATCCCGCCGCAGGCCAAGTAATTCCCGATGCGGCTCTATTCCGCGCTAACCCCAAGGGTTTCCGTAATATAGGAGACTGGAGAAGGGACAACGTGAACATTTTTATCAAGGAATTGGGAGAAACCATACACAGGGTGAAACCCTGGGTGAAGTTCGGCGTTTCTCCTTTTGGCATCTATCGCAACCGAAAGAATGACCCCAATGGCTCAAATACCAATGGACTGCAGAACTATGATGATCTATATGCGGACGTGTTGATGTGGGTAAACAATGGCTGGATAGACTATTGCGTGCCCCAGCTTTATTGGCAAATAGGCCATTCTGCTGCAGACTACAAAACGCTCATCACTTGGTGGAACAAGCATGCTGGCGCCCGCCCGCTCTACATAGGAGAAGACGTGGAGCGCACGGTGAAATACGCTGACCTTGATAGGCCTTCCAGCAACCAGATGGAAGCTAAATACCAACTACGTCAGCAGATGCCCAATGTAAAAGGTGCGGTCTTATGGTATGCTAAGGCCGCTGTGGATAACGTGGGTAATTACGGCCAGATGTTGCGGACCCGTTATTGGCGTTACCCTGCGTTGCCGCCCGCCATGCCTTTCCTGGACGATGATAACCCTAAGAAGCCCAAGAAAGTGAAAGTGGTATGGACAAGCGACGGTCCCGTACTCTTCTGGAGCAAACCAAAAGCCAAGAAGTGGGGTGACGACGTAAACAGGTATGTGGTCTATCGTTTTGCTAAGGGCGAGAAGGTGGATTTGGATGACGCCTCCCATATCCTTACGATTACTCCCGACACTTATTACAGGTTACCTTATCAGGGCGGCGAGACCAAATACACTTATGTGGTCACGTCGTTGGATCGTGTGGGCAATGAAAGCAAGGGTGTGAAGAAGAAAGTGAAACTCTAACGCTTTCTTTTCCTCCTCGCGCGCATGCATTATTATATATAATGTGTAGCCCTTCAAGGGAGATAGTGTGGAAATGACGATCATGGCCATTGCGGTTAGTTGCGAGGCTCCTGCGACTAGCCGCGTTTTTTAGTAAATGCCGCTTGCTTGGGGGCAGAAACATATATCTCAAAAGGCAATTTAAGGAAAATAGGAGTATTTTTTCGGAGAAATTGCCAAAAATGTGTTTTTAAACATAAAAAATAATTTGTTTGTTTGAAAGCATCGCGTTATCTTTGCAACGTTATCCTGAATACAATCTTTTTACCTTAAAAGCTAATACCTATTGAGATGTGAACGCCTCCCTCTGAGAAGAGGGGGGCGTTTCAACTATATTCTCTGTCCATTTCTTTTTATGTTTTTTGTGATAGTCTTCCTTTTTCTTATCGCTGATATAAGTTCGTGGGTTCGACGAATTGTGTTTTGCGCATATCTAAAATGTAGAGACGTGGCGTGCCGCATCTCCCCTGGCGGAAATTCATGGAATTACCATATCCACTTGATAAGATGTGCGGCACGGCAACCTGGCGGGGGAACGAGCCCTGGAGCACTTATTACAAATCCTTTTCATATAGTATATAAGTCTCCCCTGGCGGGAATTCATTGAATTACCATATCCACTTGATGAGATGTGCGAAACGGCAACCTGGCGGGGAAACAAACCCTGGAGCACTTACTACAAATCCTTTTCATATAGTACATAAACTCCAAGAAGGTAGAAGAAAAGTCTGTTCCACGACGTGAAATAGCTATTCCACGACGTGGAATGGCTGTTTCTCGACGTGGAATAGCTATTTCACGTCGTGGAACAGACTTTGGAATAATATAAACGCGATTTTATAGCTATCCAAAACAGGTTCAGATAGTATGTCCGTGAGTTTTCGCGTGAGGTTGGTCAACCTCCCGCGGATTTGCTATAGAGTCGTTTTCTTTGGGGTGGGAGAGGTGCATGGACCCAGTGACTGGTCGCGGAATTGTCCTGGGGTTATGCCCTTGTATTTGCAGAAGGCGCGCTGGAAGGTAGACAGGGAGTTAAAGCCGCTCTTCAACGCGACGTAGTCCAGCGTGTATTTATTCTCGTCGGCGAGCAAGGGGATGCTCTTTTGGAATATCCGTTGCTGATTGATATAATCACAAAAGTTGGTTCCCTTCACTTCGCTCAGGTAGCGGCTCAGGTATGTGCGGTTGGTGCCAATTGCGATGGCGAGCGATTGCAGGGTGAGATTGGGGTCTAGGTAAAGTTCCTTTTCGTCCATGGCCTTCCTGAGGTCATCTTCAAAGGCGTAAGCCTTCGTTCCCAAAGGTTCGGTGATAGGCTCCGGAAGCGGTATTTCTTCTGTGGGTTCCAGGTTCTCGCTTTGGCGAATGACGGTCAGCCAAAGGACGATGCCCGTTGTATAGTAAAGGATATCGAAGAGCGGATTGTTCACCAACGATATGATAAGCCACGAGAGCATATAGAAGAAAGACCCCGCGATGAAGGAGTAGGTGATGCGGGTGATGTCTCTGTGGGTGATGTCGGAATAGTGTTGTTTGAGAAATTCCCTGTATCGGTGTGCCCTTTTCAGGCTTGCCACGATGGTGATGCTCCCGAATACCACGAGCATCCACATATAAAGCGTGGTGATCCAATCTTTTTGGAAGATGGCCTGGGCCACGCTGAGGGCGACGAAAGGTATGGCTATGTAAACGAAATGGGCGGGCAGCAGGTAGCGGTTTTCCCTGCGCTTGCCTGGCTTTGGTGGGCATACCTCGCGCAAGAAGGCGGTGAAAGTGAGCAGCAACCAGCCATCTATGAAGAAGATGGCCGTGGAGAGGCCTTCTTCTTCGTAACCATAGATAGGCAACAGGAGGTCTTTAAGCGTGTCCACGCTCCAAATGGCGAATATCCAAACGGATAGTTTTTGGAGTCGGGTGGGTTGCTTCCTGTTCGCCATATGTAAGGCGGCGAACGCGAAAAAGGAAGCTGTGAAGCCTATCACGCAAGCCGATATGCTGCAGATAATGTGTTCCATGCGCGCGGGTTATCGGCGAATGACGGAAACGCAGCCGTCGCTCGTGAGCTTGATGATGGCGCTGGGCTTGTGGGGCTTATGCTCCTGTCGGCGGGAGAAGCAAACGTAGTCCACCGCTTCCAGTATGTCGGGCGATATGTCGCAAAAGTTTTCCGCCGTCGGTTCACCGCTTATGTTGGCGCTGGTGCTTACGATGGGCTTTTGCATGCGGAAGCATAGCTCCTTGGAGAAAGGCTCTTGGGTAACGCGAACGCCCAGGCTGCCGTCCTCGGCCACCAGGTTTGGGGCTACGTTGCAGGCGTTGTCCAATATGACGGTAGTGGGCTTCACGCTGAGGTCAATCAGCTCCCATGCGATGTCGGGTATATTGCGGAAGTATCGTTGCAGCCTCGCGTCAGAGTCCACGAGGCATATCAGGGCCTTGCTCTCGTTTCTCCGCTTGATGGCGTATACTTTTTCCACGGCCTCGGGATTGGTGGCGTCACAGCCTATCCCCCATACGGTATCCGTGGGATAGAGTATCACGCCTCCTTTGCGCATGCACTCCACTGCCTTCTGTATATCTTCTTGTCTGTTCATGAATGGGTAGTTGTTTGGTATTCATTGATGTCGCGCATCCCGTTGAGGAAGTCTCGCGTCTCCATTTTCTTTTTGCCGCTTAGCTGCAAGGTATCTATCTGTAGCCACTCGTCAGCGCAGGCCACCAGCAGCCGCTTGCCGTCTGCCATCAGCGTCCCGGGCTCTTCCTGGGTGGGAGAGCCGGTCTTGCAGGCCTTGTATATCTTGAGCGTTAGCGGTTTCTCGCCGGCTTTGGCCATCAGCGTCCATGCTCCCGGTATGGGGGAAAGTCCCCTTATGAAGTCATGCACCCGCTTGGCGTTTTGGTGGAAGTCTATCAGGCAAGTCTCCTTGAATATCTTGGGAGCGGGGCGCAAGCGCTCTTCAGGCATGTTGAGCAACTCGGCCTGGGGCGTGGCTTCTATCTGTCCATCGGCTTCCAGCATGCGGTCTATGGTTCGCAGGGCTACCTTCGCCCCCAGCTCCATCAGGCCGTCGTAGACATATTCCACATTGGCGTCATCGGGTATAGGGAATTTCTCTTGCATGATGATTTTCCCCGTGTCGATATCTTTGTCCAGGAAAAAAGTGGTTACGCCTGTTTCCGTCTCGCCATTGATGATGGCCCAGTTGATTGGTGCCGCTCCGCGATATTGAGGCAGCAGGGCGGCATGCACGTTGAATGTTCCTAGGCGAGGCATGTCCCACACTATTTCCGGTAGCATACGGAAGGCCACCACCACTTGCAAGTCGGCTTTGTATTGGCGCAAGGCTTCCACGAAGTCGGGATCTTTCATCTTCACGGGCTGCAACACGGGGAGTCCATGCTCCAGGGCATATGTCTTCACGGCGGACGGCTGCAGTGTGTCTTGGTGGCGTCCCACGGGTTTGTCGGGCTGGGTGACTACCGCCACCACGTTATATCCTCCCTCCACCAAGGCTCGCAACGTGCCTACGGCGAATTCCGGGGTGCCCATGAATACGATACGCAGGTCTTTCTTCTCCATTCTTTTTACGCTTTAGGCATTGAAATAGTTTTCCAGCTCTTGTTCCGCCGCTTGTCCGCTGTTGTCCAGGTCTTTTATGATGCGCCCGTGTTCCATGAGCGTGATACGGTTGCTTATCTCTATGGTGTGCTGCAAGTTGTGGCTCGACACCAAGATGGTGGCTCCCGTCTCTTCATTGTAACGGGTGAGTATCTTCTTGAGCAAGTTCTGGCTTGAGGGGTCAAGGAAGTTGAAGGGCTCGTCCAGCACCAGCAACCGCGGCCTTCCTAGCATGGCGGCGATGATACCTACCTTTTGCTTGTTGCCCGCGGAGAGATCCCGGATGAGTTTCTTTTGCCCCATTACCTCCCCTGACATAAATTGCTGGGTCAATTCGTCTTCCAGGTCAACCTTGGTTCCATAAGTTTTCCCTACGAACTCAAAGTATTCTTCTGGCGTGAGAAAGTCTATCAGGAAGCCCTCGTCTATATAGCTGCCCGTCACGTCTTTCCAGTCTTCAGACTTGGTGGGGTCTATGCCTCCCAATGTGACATTGCCTTCGTCGGCCTTGATGAGGTCGAGCATCAGCCGGAAGAGCGTAGTCTTCCCGGACTCGTTGTTGACTGCTTGGCGGCGAGTTTGGTCTTCCCGGCCCCGTTGTTGCCAACGAGGCCGAGAATTTCTCCTTCCTTGATATGCAGTGTGTCAATGTCTACGGCCACGTTTTGGCCAAAAGACTTCTTGAGTTGATTGACGTTGATCTCCATACTTAGAGGTTTCTTCCGTGACAATATTTGAACTTCTTACCGCTACCGCATGGACAGGGATCATTGGGACGGGGCATTTTCTCTGCCCTGTAAGGCATCCGCTTGGGCTGGTTGGCTCCTTCCCGCGTATCTTGGTTGGCGGCTCGTTGTTGTGCCAATCTTTCCAACTGCTCTCGCTCCTCGTCCAGGTTGGTCTTCTGTTCCGTGTATCTTTGGCTACGCTGCTCAGGAGCTGCTTCCCTCACGTTGCTCGCAGGTTGCATCTCGGGTATCTGGCCACGCATCAGGATGCTTGCCATTCGGTTGTTCATCTCATTGATCATGTTGTCCCATAGCTTTACGCTTTCCAACTTGAAGATGAGCAAGGGGTCTTTCTGCTCGTAGCTGGCGTTCTGCACGGAGTGGCGTAATTCGTCAAGCATGCGCAGGTTTTCTTTCCAGTTCTCGTCGATGATGTGCAGCAAGATGACTTTCTCGAACTGCTTGACGATGCTCTTGCCCTCTGTCTTGTAGGCTTCCTCCAGTTCGCAGGGTATGTTGTATACCCTTTTTCCATCGGTAATGGGCACCATGATACGTTGGTAGATGGCTCCCTGGTTTTCGTATACTTCCTTTACCACAGGCCATGCCATTTGCTGTATGCGGTCAGTCTTGCGCTTGAAGCTGGCCATAGCCGCCTGGAATGCCAGCTCGGCCAACTCATTCTTGTCCTTGGCCTCGAATTCTTCTTGCGTGAAAGGCATCTCCATGGCCAATATCTTGAGGAAATTCTCCTTGGCGCCCTCGTAATCCATGTCAAGTATATTGAGCACTCGATCCCAAATGATGTTGGCGATATCCATTCCGATACGCTCACCAATCAAGGCGTGGCGACGCTTCTCATAGATTACTGAACGTTGCTTGTTCATCACGTCGTCATATTCCAACAGGTGTTTACGGATACCGAAGTTGTTTTCCTCTACCTTCTTTTGGGCGCGCTCAATGCTGTTGCTGATCATGGAGCTTTCTATGCGCTCACCTTCCTCGAAGCCCAAGCGATCCATAACCCTGGCGATACGCTCGCTACCGAAGAGACGCATCAACTTGTCTTCCAAAGACACGTAGAATACGGAAGAGCCTGGGTCTCCCTGGCGGCCTGCACGACCACGTAACTGACGGTCTACACGGCGGCTTTCGTGACGTTCTGTACCGATAATAGCCAATCCGCCCGCTTCTTTCACCTCGGGAGACAACTTGATATCGGTACCACGGCCAGCCATGTTGGTGGCGATGGTCACCGCACCCTTGCCGTTGGTGCTTTGTCCTGCCAAGGCTACGATTTCCGCCTCTTTTTGGTGCAGTTTGGCATTCAACACTTGGTGAGGTATGTTGCGCATCTTGAGCATCTTGCTCAACAGCTCGGATATTTCCACGGAAGTGGTACCCACCAAGCAGGGACGCCCCGCGTTTCTGGTAGCCTCAATCTCGTCTATCACGGCTTTATATTTCTCTCGTGCTGTCTTGTAGACGCGGTCTTCCAAATCCTTGCGGATAACAGGCTTGTTGGTAGGTATCTCTACCACGTCCAACTTATAAATGTCCCAGAATTCGCCTGCCTCGGTAGAAGCGGTACCCGTCATGCCCGCCAATTTGTGGTACATGCGGAAGTAGTTCTGCAGGGTGATAGTGGCAAAAGTCTGCGTGGCAGCCTCTACTTTCACGTGCTCTTTAGCCTCCACGGCTTGATGAAGCCCGTCACTCCAACGGCGGCCTTCCATGATACGTCCAGTTTGCTCGTCCACTATCTTCACCTCTCCGTCTATCACCACGTATTCGTCATCTTTATTGAACATGGTGTAGGCTTTGAGCAGTTGTTGCAAGGTGTGTACCCGCTCGCTCTGCACTCCATAGTAGGCCATCAACTCGTCCTTCTTGTCGATACGTTCTTCGTCTGAAAGTTGTGTATTGGCTTCCAGCTCAGACATTTGGGTGGTGATATCGGGCAATACGAAAAGGTTCTTGTCATTCACCTGCTTTGCCAGCCAGTCGGTACCCTTGTCCGTGAGTTCCACCGAGTTGAGTTTCTCCTCTACTACGAAATAAAGAGGCTCAATAGCCTTGGGCATCTCGCGGTTGTTGTTTTGCATGTAATATTCCTCAGTCTTGAGCATGCCAGCCTTGATGCCTTCCTCGGAAAGATATTTGATAAGAGGTTTGTTCTTGGGAAGTGCCTTATAGGAGCGGAACAAGGCGAGGAAGCCTTCATCCGTGAGCTTGGAGTCGTTCTTCCCCTGGCCTTCGGTGATTTTCTGCTTGGCTTCAGCCAACAATTCGGTAGCTTGCTTGCGTTGCACCTCATAGAGTCTTTCCACCAAAGGCTGGTATTGCTCAAACATTTGGTCGTCACCCTTTGGCACTGGACCGGAAATAATCAAAGGAGTACGGGCATCGTCAATCAACACAGAGTCCACCTCGTCTACAATGGCATAGTTGTGTTGACGCTGCACGAGGTCTGCGGGACTGATGGCCATGTTGTCTCTCAAGTAATCAAAGCCGAACTCATTGTTGGTTCCGAAGGTGATGTCTGCCAAATAGGCTTTGCGACGCTCGTCTGAGTTGGGACGATGCTTGTCGATACAGTCCACTGAGAGACCATTGAACTCATAGAGTGGTCCCATCCACTCAGAGTCACGCTTAGCCAAGTAGTCGTTGACTGTCACCACGTGTACGCCATTGCCAGTTAAAGCGTTCAAGAATACGGGAAGGGTGGCTACCAATGTCTTACCCTCACCAGTGGCCATTTCGGCAATCTTGCCTTGATGGAGCACGACTCCACCAAACAACTGCACGTCGTAATGCACCATTTCCCATTTGAGGTCGTTACCGCCTGCGGTCCAGTGGTTATGGTAGATGGCTTTATCGCCATCTATGGTGATGAAGTCTTTCTTCGGGTCTGCGGCCAATTCGCGGTCAAAGTCGGTAGCGGTTACGATAGTTTCCTCGTTTTCGGCGAAACGGCGTGCGGTTTCTTTCACGATGCTGAAAGCGGTATACATTACCTCATCAAGCGCTTTCTCATAGATGTCAAGCGCTTCTTTTTCCAATTTGTCTATTTGATTGAAAATGGCCTCGCGCTCATCGATGGGCGTATCCTCTATGGTGGCTTTCAGTTCTGCTATCTTCTCCTTTTGTTCTTTCGCGGAGTCTTGCACGTAACGTTGTATTTCCTTGGTCTTGGCGCGCAATTCATCATTGGAGAGAACTTTGATGTTCTCGTATTCAGCTTTGATTTTCTCCACGATAGGCTGTATAAGCTTCATGTCACGTGAAGACTTATTGCCAAATAGGGCTTGTAATATCTTGTTAAGATTCATTTCTCTTGTAATTTATGATTGATATTGTTTGGAATTGTTTTGTCTTATTATATATAATGTGATAAGGAGGGAGGGGGAAGGGGATTCCCGCTCTTTTCCATTACGGCAGACAAGGTCCCCTGATTACGATGCTCTTCCAATAGCCATGGGCCAAAAGAGACCGCCAAGCATTATGCGCATTGCGGTCTTGCTCTAGGAAACATGTAGGGGAAGAACTATTTGTCTTATAGTGAGCCGCACCAGTGCCGTTGCTTTTATACTGGTGTAATTGCTTTAGGTCGTGTTTCGCTTTTTTTATGGCTTTGATGATAGCCAGCAGGTCATCTTCAAGAGCACGCGCTTGAGGCTGCTTGATGAATTCCTCGTATGAAAGATTGCCCACGGCAAACTTAAGCGCAGACTGATAAGTATGCGCTTCCATGCCTGTCGCGGCCAACACTACGAGTAATGCGGCTATATATTTATTCATCATGTCGTAATCGGTCTATGCATCTGATGAGCAAGGCGAAAGCCAACACGATGATGCCCTCGGCATATCGTTGCCAAATGCTGCCCAAGATGCAGATGAGAATACATGCCAACCATACCCATGCCACTTTTCTGCGCCATTTTTTCTGCCATAAGAGGAAAGCGCCCCAAAGTGCCAAGGGATTGAGCAGGAGCAGTTGGAAATTGCAGTTCACCGTAGGATGCTGCGAGAAGAGCATGGCGAAGAGGATGATACCTGGCAAGCCGACCAACACCATCAAAGTGCTGTCAAGCCATAACAAAGACCATTTCCTGAAATATCCTATGACGGTCAACCCCACAATGAGTACAGCCACGATGATGGCGCAGACAAGTGGGGTAAGTCCCTCGTCGTCGCTCACTTCCGCTTGCGGTGCCAGGAGGTAATGTGTGCCATATACTCTATCCCACTTGTCAAAACTTTTCCTTAAATTGTCTGGCAGGAACTCTGCTTCCCTGGAAGTGAGCGGCACATCTGACTTTACGCCTAAAAGCAGGTCGTTGCCGAGTCTTGCCCACCTGTGGTGCTCGTTCCATTTGTGTATCTCTTCCCGGTAAGTGGTCTGCGTGGGCACGGTGACAGGGTAGTCGTTGTGGACGAGACAGTTGACAATCATGTCTCTAGGTCTCGTGGTGCAGTTGTCGTAGAAATAGTTGTATCGGTAGTAAACGTTTTCCGGCTTCAGGTTCTCGTCCAGGAGGGAAAGCAGCTTTTTCTTCTCCTCCCTGGAGAGGCGCACGTATTGCTCTTTGATCCATCGTCTTTCCGCTGCGTATTCCGCCAGCATCTCCTGCATGGGGTACACGGCCACGCGGTAGTCGGTGAGGCCAAAGACAAACCGTAACGCGAAAAACCGCTCCCGCATATTGAAGACACCCCAGTTGACCGCCCAGTCTGCCTGGTGCACGGGGTCTTGTATGCGCAAAGCGGTATGGCCATAAAGGGAGTATATCTCGGGAGCGGGGCCACACGTGAGCAGCGATACCTCCACCGAGTCTAACCACGAGTCGTCCTCCATCGTGTCACCCTGTTGTCCTGAAGCTCTCGCCACGCTCGTTAAATGGACCAAGATAACGAGAAACGATAGCTTTAAAAGTGATATAAAACGTTTCACGGTGCAAAAATAACAGATATTTTCCATTTATCCTTCTTTTATATCGAAATTTTTCGATACTTTTGCACACTGAATTTAAAGAAGAACGAATGAAGAGAACATTTCTTTTGCCTGTTTTGTTGGGCATCGCCATATTGACACATGCCCAAAGCGGCACTAATTCTCCCTATTCACAATATGGCCTGGGCATACTCTCAGACCAGTCATCAGGCTTCAACCGAGGCATGAATGGAGTGGGTTTGGGTTTTCATGAGCATAATCAGGTGAACTATCTCAACCCCGCTTCATATTCCGCGATAGATTCTTTGAGTTTTATTTTCGACGCAGGTATATCGGGGCAGATTACCAATTTCAATGAGCGAGGTTCCAAGGTGAACGCTCAAAACGCGAACTTTGAATATGCCGTGGCGGCATTTAGGGCAGCCAAGCATGTGGGAGTGAGCTTTGGTATCATCCCCTTTACCAATGTGGGATATAATTATTCTTACACCTCTTCGGTGGGAGAGAATATGCCAGATATCTACGCCACCAACTCGTTTACGGGTGAGGGTGGTTTCCATCAGATTTATGTAGGTGCTGGCTGGGAGCCGTTTAAGGGTTTTGCCTTCGGTGCTAATGTTTCTTATTTATGGGGCGATTACACCCGAACTTTGACAAACGCTTATAATGATGTTTCTATCAACACGCTTTCCCGTGTCTATTCGGGAGAGGCCCGAAGCTATAAGTTGGATTTTGGTGTGCAATATACCCATAAGATTCTCAAGAACAATTGGCTCACTTTGGGCGTGACTTATTCTCCAGGACATAGTCTTGGCGGAGATGCCGTAATGGATATGTATTCCAGCAACTCGCAGACAGGCGTTTCAGACACTACGACCTTTACCATTGCCAAGGCGTTGGAAATTCCTACCATGATAGGTGCGGGCTTGATGTGGAACTACAATAATCAACTCAAAGTGGGACTGGATTACACCTTGCAGCAATGGGGCAGTATAGATTATCCGCTCTTCCGCGAGAATGTGTCAGTAAGCAGAGATTCATCGAACTCACGTTATTTAGTTTCCATACCCAACAATCGTTTCCAAAAACGCAGTAGTACTGCGTTGTGCATCGAAGTACTACTGATATTCAATTTCAGTACTACTGATATCCCAGAGCAGTACTACTGAAATTGCCAAAGTGCAGATCCGCATTCTTGCGTCTCTACACTTTGGCAATAACAATTTACGTGCACAAGCTGAGATTCATCGACCTCACACTATACTAAAGTTCCGGGAGTTCTCAATCGTCCAAGGCAAAAAGAGGATCTTCCGGCATCACCATCACAGGTTCTTGCTCAAATTCCTCCAATAACTTGGCTGGCACATATTTCTTGTCCACTACCAAGCGGAACATATACTCCCTGAACCACTCATCAGTCATAATCAAACAGCCCTGTTGGCCATAGTCCGCGCCCCAGCTGTTTTCCACTTTCCACTTCACGGGATTGCCTTTTGCGTCCAGATCCACTGCCGTAAGTGTCATGGCATGAGTGCTTCCGCTGTCGTAGGTACTGATACGTTCCGCCTTGTTCATGGGAAAATCCGTACCAAAAAGCGTCCCGTAGTCATAGTTGTTCACGTCAAGATACCCTCTCGACCTATCCAACTGTTTCCCCACATCATAGCTGGAATACATTTTTGTGCCATCCTTTAACGAAGTGATGGCCAGTTGAGCGATTTCCTCCATGGGAAGGTTAAGGTATTTCCAGTTGCTTCCGTCATAGGTATGCCTGTCATACTCCACCTCATAGGTCTTGTGATACTCTCTCCTGGGGTCGTTCATCACCATGATGAAGCTACCTTGCAAGCCATTGCCCACCGTCTCCTTGTAGAATTCCAGGGGCGTATATTTCCTTGGTTCTCCTACGGCGTTGCCATTCTTGTCCTTAAACTGGTAGGTAAATTCCTTGACAGGCTCGCCCAATGTCAAGCAGAGCATGCGATAAATCGTGGAAAGCATCTCGGTCTTGGACTTGTTGATATCCTTCTCGGACTTTCCCTCTTGTTTCATGGCCCTCAACTTCAATCCAAACTCCCTTAGCTTACTGGAAACCAAGGATGCCATCTTGCTGGTGTTGTCACTGGAGTAAGTCTCTGGCATCACGCTCTTGGGCACTAATCCATATTTGGGTGCCAAGTCCGCCACACCGCAGAAAGTACCTCCGTCACTTAGGGGATTCTTGAAAAAGAACCGCACTCTCACATCATCCATGGGCTTGTCGGCGCAATCGATAACCCCCTGCAACATCAGGTTGGCTTTCTCCAGTTGATCGTAAAAGAAGAGATAATCATGGGAAAACTCCACTACCCTTTTTTGCTTGTCATTCTTGGCGAAATTAGCCCGCAGCACGTTAAATCCCGAGAACATCCAACACCTTCCACTGCTCTTTTGGTCAGTGATACTCTGCGAAGAAGTCTCTATGCTGAAATGGGTATCAAGTTCGCCCGTGTTGGTGTGGTTTCGTGCCAAGGCATCAATATTGTTGGCGGCCAAGGCGTTGAAAAGGGCGCGTTGACCTCCACATGGTTTATAACTCTCCCGCATTTGTTTCATCATCACGGCGGTGATACCCCCATCCTTTTCTTGCGCCTGCGTGTTAGCGGAGAAAAGCATCAGGGCACATAGCGCGATGGCCTGCTGTTTCATTGTCATTGTCTTTATCAGTTTACTTAGGTTAATACTCTTTGATTGCCTCATAGATGAGTTCCGCCATACGGGCCGCCCCTTTCCTGGAGGGATGGATACCGTCCGCCAATATCAACTTAGGGTCATCAAATGCCGCGCGCAAGTCTATCAGCCCGCACTTTCTTTTCCTTGCCACTTTCTTAATGACGGGAATGATGCCATTGACGATAACGCTATCGTTGATGCTCCAAGAATGTGAATAAGCCGGAATAGGCGTGGCCAGGTAAATCTTGGGGTTGCTGGGCAAAGCCTCCAAGGTGTCTATCATGGCGTTAAGATCTGATTCGAAGTCTGCGCCATATTGCCAGTTCATGGGCTTGGAATCATTGGTTCCCAACTTCAATATAACTATGTCAGGCTGGAAAGCCAAGGCGTCACGCCATGCCATCCGTTGCACATAGGGAAGGTTTCCCTTTCTCAACAAGGTGTTACCCGAAACGCCATAGTTCTTCACGCAATAGCCTTCACCCAACTTTCCTTGCAACACGGCTGGATAGGCATTCTGCTCCGCCATGTCTATACCATATCCGTCTGTAATGGAATTTCCGATACAGGCCACTCTCACCGCGTTTTGCTTAGGAGCCTGGAAACTGTCCAGCCATCGGGAAAGGTCACTTAGCATCTGCTCATGGAAAGCGTAGGAGGAACGAAAACCGAATCCGTGACCTCCCGTGGGGTAAACTGTCAAGGCGCATTCATTGCCTGCGTTGCGCATAGCCGTATAATAGGCAATGCCATTAGTCACGGGAGGCACGACATCATCGTCATTCGCCATAATGATATATGCCCGTGGCGTAAGATGACCCTCTACGGAGTTCTGATTGGAGAAGCTTCTCACCAAATCGGGATTAGCCTGGTCTTTGCCAAGGAAATTCTCGCAGGAGCCGTGGTGGGAAACTTTCTTGTCCATGGAAATAACGGGATAAAAAAGAATGCTGAAGTTTGGACGGGCGTCAAACTCGGCATGGGTGCTCACCGTTGAGGCCAGATGTCCTCCCGCCGAAAAACCCATGATGCCCACGTCCATAGGATTAATGCCCCACACGGCGGCACTGTCTCTCACCATGCGCATGGCCTGGCAAGCGTCGCCCATGGGAATAGAGCGGTCGCCATTTGGCATACGGTATTTCAATACGAAATAAGCGATGCCTTTTTCGTTGAAATAAGGTGCCCAGTCATGCCCCTCATGGTCTATGGCCAAATGACTGTATCCTCCACCTGGACAATCCACTATAGCCCTCCCCGAAGAATGGGCAGGTAAATAACAGGTAAGCGTAGACGCTCCGTCGGGAGTAATATTGAGCACGAATTGGCGAGCGGTGGCCTGCGCCGTGGCAAACAACACCAAGCACAACGCAAGGGTTGTCAATATGATTTTCTTCATATCACTTGGCGGCCAAGACTTCCACTTCTACCAGCGCGCCTTTAGGCAAATCTTTAACGGCCACCGCTGAACGGGCAGGATAAGGCTCCGAGAAGAACTGCGCATATACCTCGTTCATGGCCGCGAAGTCAGCCATGTCCGCCAAATAAACTGTCGTCTTCACTACGTGAGACAAGTCCGTACCAGCCTCTTGCAGTATCTGGCCGGCATTGGTCAACGCCTGGCGTGTCTGCTCCTTAACCCCTCCTTCTACGAAACTGCCCGTAGCGGGGTCTATGGGAATCTGGCCAGAGGCGAACACGAAACCATTTACTTCAATAGCTTGGCTATAAGGCCCTATAGCCGCGGGTGCTTTCAATGTGTGAATTGCTTTCATTTATGAATAATTTTAATGGTTGATTACAAGATATTGATACCGCTGTTCACCAGGGCTTGCTTGATTTCATGGATATGCTCCTCATTGCGGGTTTCCAGGGTCACTCTCAATATGCAAGCGTTCACTTTCTTGCGGTTGGCGCTACGGTCATGATGCACGCCCGTGATATTGCCGCCCAATTGGGCGATGACAGAGCAAACCTCCACCAACTTTCCCGGTTGGTCGTCCAATTCCATATCCAGGGTGCACACACGCCCGCTCTTGGCCAGTCCCCTATATATAACGCGGTTCAATATAGTTACGTCAATGTTGCCACCGCTCACTATGCAAACCGTTTTCTTGCCTTTCACGGGCACCTTGTTATACATCACCGCCGCCACGCTGGCCGCTCCAGCTCCTTCCGCCACCATCTTCTCGCTCTCTATGAGCTTGAGGATAGCCGCGCAAATCTCGTCTTCCGTCACGGTGACAATATCGTCTACGTACTTGGAGCAGGTCTCGAAAGTAATGGTTCCTGGCGATTTCACGGCGATGCCATCAGCTATGGTAGACACGCTGGGCAGGGTCTCCGGGTGATGGTCGTGCACGCTATTGACCATGCTGGCCGCTCCCTCCGCCTGCACGCCATATATCTTTACCTTGGGATTGAGGCTCTTGATGGCGAAAGCCAAACCTGAAATCAATCCCCCGCCACCTACGGGAGCGACCACCGCTTCCATATCAGGCAACTGCTCTATCAGTTCCAAGCCAATGGTACCTTGTCCGGCTATCACGTTCTCGTCGTCGAAAGGATGCACAAAAGTATAGCCATGCTCGTCCCGCAACTGCAAGGCCTTCTGATAAGCGTCATCATATACGCCTGGCACCAGGCACACCTCAGCCCCCAGACGTTTCGTGGCCTCCACCTTACTGATAGGAGCCCCCTCCGGCAAGCATATCAGACTCTTCACGCCCATGGCCGTGGCACCTAAAGCCACTCCCTGCGCGTGGTTACCGGCAGAGCAGGCTATCACGCCTCTCGCCTTCTCCTCGTCAGAAAGTTGGGAAATCTTGTAGTATGCGCCTCTTATCTTGAAAGAGCCCGTCTTCTGCAAGCACTCGGGCTTCAAGTAGACATCACTCTCGGGATTTATGCGTGGCGTGTGGATTAGTTCCGTCTTGCGCAATACCTTGTTCAACACGAAACGCGCCTTGTAAAAATTGTCAAGTTGTAACATCTCTTCGTCCTATATTGACATCTTATTTATATATCGTATAGTAACCGCCATCGCTTTGGCAATGACGGCGTAATAACTCCTGAATGTATTCAGCGTTTGCCCTCACCTGGGCTTCATTGCCATCGTAACCATTGATGAGCACCAGCAAATGGGTGGTCTCCATGCTTATCTTGGTGCGCTCATGGTCGGAAGTGGGCGTGCCCACGCCTCCCATTCCATCCCGGTAGACTGGCAAACCCGCTATGTTCAGCAGCCCTCTTCCTATACCTTCATAAGGTTCTCCTTCCTTGCCTACTCCCAGTTCCAGCCTGTCACCCACCATCTTGTCCGCGTCAAAGCCGCCAATGCTGTATCCATAGGCGATGCTCGCCAAGTTGATAAGGTCGACGAGCGTATTCACCCGATAAAGTTCCTTGCCTTGCAGCATTCTGCGTATCAAGGCTTCCGCGGCGGGCCGGTAACGGGAAGGGTCTTTGCCACATGCCTTATATACCCTGCGGGTAGCCGCTATGCCACTCATTTGCTTCAGGCTCTCCACGGTAAGAGTTTGCCTGTATCGCTCACCCATTTCGCCAATCTCCTGCCATAGAGTCTCGCTCGTGGGACTATTAACCACTTGAGCCTCCAGGCAAGCACCAACAAACGTAGGGCAAACGCTCTCCAACTCGGATGTCACGAATACTTCCATGTGGCAAAAATACTAAAAATTATTAACAGAAACGCATTCTTAACATATTAAATACGTTTTTATAACATTAAAACGCTACCTTTACACCGTCTTAACAAAAGTAGGACATGAAGGTACTCTTTATCATACAAGGCGAAGGCCGTGGACATCTCACCCAAGCCCTTACCATGCAGAACATCTTGCGCAACCATGGACATGAGGTCGTGGAAGCTTTGGTGGGCAAAAGCAACGCCCGCCAACTGCCCAAGTTCTTCATCCAGGGCATGAGCGTGCCCATTAAGCAGTTTGAGAGCCCCAACTTCCTGCCCACTGCCGCCAATAAGCGCAACAACTTGCCGCGCAGCGTGGCCTATAACGTGCTCCGTCTGCCCTATTTCGCCAAAAGCGTACTCTTCCTCCATCGCCGCATCATGGAATCGGGCGCGGACTTGGTCATCAACTTCTATGAATTGCTCACGGGCTTCACTTACCTGCTTTTCAAACCTGGCGTTCCTCAAGTGAGCATTGGCCATCAATACCTCTTCTTGCACAAAGACTTCACGCTGCCGAGAAGCCAGCCCGTAAGTTTGTTCCTGTTGCGGCTGGTCGCCCCCCCGGCCGCCCCCGGGGCAC
>FR882154.1:44712-91187 GCA_000435635.1 Prevotella sp. CAG:1320
GGGGCTTTTCCCCCGCTGGACAGCCATGGGAGCCACAGAAAGACTGGCTCTCTCTTTCAGGGAAATGGAGAACGACGAGAAAGCCCGCATCCACGTGGTGCCCCCTTTGTTGAGAAGCGAAGTAAGAGAACTGAAACCATCCACGGGCAACTACCTGCACGGCTACATGGTGAACGCCGGCTACGGAAAGAGCATCATGCAATGGCACCAACTACATCCAGAAACGCCCCTCAATATATTCTGGGACAAGAAAGACGCGGCCGAGACCACTCACGTAGACGACACCTTGACGTTCCACCAGTTGAGCGACTCCGCTTTCTTGCAGTCGTTGGCTGGCAGTAAGGGCTATGCCACCACGGCGGGATTTGAGTCAGTTTGCGAAGCGATGTATCTTGGCAAGCCCGTCATGATGGTGCCTGCCCATATAGAACAGGACTGCAACGCATACGACGCCTCGTTGAGCGGTGCGGGCGTCATAGCCAAAGACTTCGACCTGAGCCTGCTCAACGAATTCACCGCCTCGTTCCAACCTGACAAGCATTTCCGCGACTGGGCCGACAGATGCCCGCAGATGATTGTGAGCAGGATAGAATACGCCAGCAAGATGTCCGTCAACCATCGTGCCCTGCTTAGCGCGTTGTTGGCATGGGGCATGGGGAAATACTATAACAGTTCATTCTCACACATTATTAATAAAGCTTTTAGATAACCTATGAATATCATTCCAGCCAGCAAAGACCAATCCTCCACCATCGCTACGCTCATCATGGAGGCCATGAACCATGAGTGTTGCCAATATTTCGCGGGCGAACATCACACGCTAGCCGACTTCCACCGCATGATGACAAAGCTCGTTGGGCGGGAAGACAGCCAGTATAGCTACCTCAACACATTGGTGGCCATTGACGAGAGCGGTGAAGTGATGGGATGTTGCGTGGCTTATGACGGCGGAAAGCTGCGCCAGCTGCGCCAAGCTTTCCTGGAAGAAGCGCGCGAGGAACTGGAAATGGATCACAGTGGCATGGCAGACGAGACCCAAGCGGGAGAATACTACATAGACAGCATTTGCGTGGACAGCCGCTTCAGGGGCAAAGGAGTGGCCTCGGCATTGCTGCAGGCCATGGCCGACAAAGCCCTGCGGGAAGGCTTCCACACTGTAGGCCTTTTGGTGGACAAGGAAAACCCGCGCGCAGAGAAACTCTACACACGGGTTGGTTTCCGTTATGTCAACGACGCTTCTTGGGGAGGACACTCCTTGAAGCACATGACACTCCAGCAATAATCAATAGTTTTCGGGCTTCAGCTGGAAGTAGCTCTGGGGATGGTCGCATACGGGACAAATCTTCGGGGCCTTCTTGCCGATAACGATATGGCCGCAATTGAGGCACTGCCATATCACGTCACCGTCACGGGAGAACACCACCTCGTCCTCGATGTTCTTCAACAGCTTGCGATAACGCTCCTCGTGCTCTTTCTCCACTTTGCCCACCAGCCTGAACTTCGCGGCTATCTGGGGGAAGCCTTCCTCGTCGGCCTCCTTGGCCATGCGCTCATACATATCAGTCCACTCATAGTTCTCTCCGGCTGCCGCGTCCGCCAAGTTGGCGAGTGTACCAGGCACCTCGCCATCATGCAATAGCTTAAACCACATCTTCGCGTGCTCTTTCTCGTTGGCGGCTGTTTCCTCGAAGATGTTGGCTATCTGCACATAGCCATCTTTCTTGGCCTTGGAGGCGTAATAAGTATACTTATTGCGCGCCATTGACTCACCCGCAAAGGCTTCCTGCAGGTTCTTCTCCGTCTTTGTTCCCTTTAATTCTTTCATAATGTCTGGTTTTGGGGGTTAGTAATAAAGTTAACTGCGATATAGTAGGAATACACCTTGTATTATTTAAGCGGCTCCACATGCAGATAGATATACGTTCCGCTTCCGAACTCCTCGCGCAAGCTGTTCTCTATGAGCGTGGCGCGCCGATGGGCCTCGTTCAGCGACAAACTGCCGTCCATGCGCACATGCAGGTCGATGGAATAGCTGTTGCCGATGCGACGGGTGCGCAAGTGGTGGGGAGAAGCCACGCCAGGATAGGAAAGGACTATCTCCACTATCCTGTTTTCCACATCGGCGGGCAGGGATTTCTCCAGCAACTCGTTCAGCGAGGGCACCAGCAGCTGCACAGCCACTTTCATGATAAAGAAGCTGACAACAACGGCGGCTATAGGATCCAACACCCTCCACGCGTCGCCCAGCAAAATGGCTCCACCAATGCCCAAGGCCGTACCGACGGAAGAGAACGCGTCACTGCGATGGTGCCATGCATTGGCCACCACCGCTTGCGATTTGGCCTTGCGCCCCACGTAGACCGTGTATTGATAGAGGATCTCCTTGGAGGCGATAGACACCAAGGCGGCTATCAAGGCCAGCATGCCTGGCGCGGGCAGCGTGGCACCATGAATAACGAGCCAAATAGAATGGGCTCCGTTCCACAAGATACCCAGCCCCACAAAAAATAGGCAGACACCGATGATAGCCGTGGCCAAGGTCTCGTATTTGCCATGCCCATAGTCATGACTGGCGTCCTCGGGTTTCGAGGAAAGCCTCACAAACACCAGCACGATGATATCCGTCACGAAGTCAGATAGCGAGTGGACAGCGTCCGCCAGCATCGCGGCGCTATGCCCGACGATACCCGCGAAGAACTTAAACAGCAGCAACACGAAGTTGACCACGCTTCCCACAATGGTCGCCTGATATATCTGCCGCTCGCGCCCAGTGCCAGGCTTCGCTTGTATTTTATCTGCATCCATCTGTTTTCTGTCTCTGTCAGCAAGGCAAAGATACGAAATATATCTCATACCCGTATAACTTTCTCTTATTTTAACCAAAACTACCGCCTTTTCCGCAAACATTCTTCCCTGGCCTTTCGCTCATGCAGCTCCCCCATCCATGACATGCGCTGAAACAGGACATTTTTTCCGCCCTGCGGAGAGAAATATTTCCTGCCGTTCGCTTGTGATTTTCAGGAAAGCGCGCTAACTTCGCGAATATCATTCATCTTTTAAAACATCAGCCATATGCGACACAGAATCATCGAAGCAGCGCTTATCGCCATAGGCCTGATTGCGCTGGGAGGACTCATCAAGACAGGAATGGACAACTTCACCAACAGAAACCGCAATGTCACCGTAAAAGGATTGTCGGAACGGGAAGTGGAAGCGGACAAGGTGACATGGCCCATCCCCACCAAGGAACTGGGCAACGACCTGCCCACCCTTTACGAGAAAATCAACGCCACGACCCAGAAAGTGAAAACCTTCCTAAAGCAAAACGGCATCAAGGAGGAAGAAATTAGCGTCAACGCACCCGTGGTCATCGACATGAGCGCAGATCAATACGCAAGCAGGGAACACGACTATCGTTACAACATCACCTCTACTATCACCGTCACGTCTGCCAACGTGAAACTCGTGAGAAGCATCATCGCCCGCCAGGGAGAACTGCTCAAACAAGGAGTGGCCGTCGTGGACGGGGGATACAGCAATCAGGTAAGCTACGAATACGTCTCTTTCCAGAAGATGAAACCCGCCATGATGCAGGAAGCCATCAAGAACGCGGAGCAAACCGCAAGGCAGTTCGCGGAGAACAGCGACAGCAAGCTCGGAAAGATAAGAAGCGCCACGCAGGGGCAGTTCTCTATAGAAGACAGAGACCCCAACACGCCCTATGTCAAGAAAGTGCGCGTCGTCACCACGGTCACCTATGCGCTACGCGACTAAAGGCACCGCGAAACGGAAACAGCTTAACTTAACGTGACTTGGGTAAAATATAAAACCGCACGCATAGTCGGGAAGTCTTCTATGCGCGCGGTTGATACTAGTTACCTGAATACAACGCACTATCGGATCTCATTCCAATAATCCATATTCGAAATTCTCTCAACAGTTACCTTTCGGTCGCCTCTGCGTGCACTGCCCCCGATTCTGCTTGCCATCGAGGGACTTGCTGGTCATTCCCACGTTACCTTGGAAATCAAGATGGAAATGCTTGTTCAACTCACGAGCCGCGTAAATGCTACCACCCCATACCGCATGGTTCAAGGTCAGGTCAAAAGCGTAGCCTCCGTCAAATTGATTAAAATCGCTGAAACCGGCACGGCTGGACAGGAACACAGCCCCCAATGCCAAGCCCCCAAGCTTTCTTTTCCTTTTCTTCTTTCGCGGTAGGTTCCTGCGGTGAGCGATCAGGAATGAAATAAGTTTAAGATAGCCAACCTTTTCTACAAAGCTATAGTACCCTCCCTGTACCAGTTAACTGAAACTGCAGTACCAACTAGATGAAACTCCAGTACCAGCTAAGTGAAACTCCAGTACCACTTAGCTGGTACTGAAAAGGATACTACACTTCCAACAACATGAAGGTATATTCATGAGCTCGATGAATTAAAAGGAAAAATTGAAAGAATTTACCTTGATACCACGGCTGAATCACAAAACACATAAACAAAAAGAGTCTACCAACTGAGCTAAGGGTGCTCACCGCAATCCTTGTCCACTCGCCTATCTTCTTGGTACACCCTTAGGGATTCGAACCCTAGACCCACTGATTAAGAGTCAGTTGCTCTACCAACTGAGCTAAGGGTGCTCACCGCAATCCTTGTCCACTCGCCTATCTTCTTGGTACACCCTTAGGGATTCGAACCCTAGACCCACTGATTAAGAGTCAGTTGCTCTACCAACTGAGCTAAGGGTGCCCAAAAGCACTCGTTTCCGAATTGCGAGTGCAAAGGTACTGCTATTTTATCATATAACCAAACTTTTCGCCACTTTTTTGCGAAAAAAGATGCGCAAGCATGCGCTCGCACCTCTCATCCTCCCTGTCACGACAGCGCTATCGATGGAGAAACCAAGAGGCTTTACCACACCTTGAAGTTGCCCGTGACGTGGAGCATGGACAACATATAGACCATGCCCGTATAGTAACGGAACTTACCTGTAGGCAAAGGCACTTCCCACAGACGGCGCAGATACTCCTGGGCCAATGGATGGTCGGGGCAAGCGAACAAAGCCACGGCGTTGGCGCCAGCCATGCCCGCTCCGTAGTCACCCGTGGGTTGCGTTCCGTCCAGGTTGAATTGCCCGTGGGCGAAGTTGTCTTGCTTGAAAAAGCGAAGCAAGCGGTCTACCATAGCGGCCTGCCGCTCCTTGTCCGTACCGAACCAATGGGCATCCATGCCAATGTTCATGGCGCAACGGATAGCGTCAAACTGATAGCGGCGGGCATCGTAGTCCTTCTTCCAGTTGGGTTGGAAGGCGGAGCCGTCGAAAGCGGAATAGTCGGGGAAAAGCCCCGTCACGGGATGGGAGGCGTTGACCAGCAACTGCCTGGCCGCTTGCGGGGTCTCTTGCCAGAACTCCTTGTTGGAGTCTGTCCACCTGGCCCACAGCTCAAAGAAGGCCGGTAGGTTATAGGAGGGGTCCGTATAGGTGGCGTCATAGCCATTGGGCACGAAAGTGATGAGTTTGGTGTCACGGTCGAACAGGTTGACCACGCCCTGGGAACCGTCTTTCGACATCACGTCACGCAAGACGCGTTGCGCCTCCTGCTCATAGTTGAAGGCTCCCTGGTCGCCCCACCTATGTGAGGCGAAGAAGAGGGCGGTGATGAAATAGACCTCTCCGTCGCTGGCGCAACTGGTGTTATGGCCTATGTGCTGGCCTTGGGGCGTGCATTGCCAAGCGTAATAGCCCTTCCAGGGGCCTTGGCGATGGAGCATGTGGGTCTTGACCCATCGCCAAAGCCTGTCAAACTGGGCTTGCTTGTCGAGCTGCACGCAGATCATCATGCCATAGGACATGCCCTCAGTCCTTACGTCCTCATTGCCTGTATCCAGAATATAGGCCGTGGAATCATCAGGCTCGAAGTAGACCTTGTTTTGTTCGTTCTCAAAGAAATGATGCCATATCTGGGCTATCCTCTCGTCTGTCTGCGCCTGGGAAAGCCCCAGCCGCTCCGTCAACAGGTTGCGGTACTTGCCCGTGAAGAACGCTCCCTGCATTTGACTGCCCTGGGCAGAGGCCGCAGTGAAAAGGCCCAAGCCACAAAAACACATCAGCAGGGCCGGCAAAAGACTCTTATGACTCATGGATATAAAGTTTTATGAACGATGGTTGCGGATATAATCGATAGCCGCGCCTATGGCCGTACAAAACTCGCTGTACTTGGGAATACGGAAGCGCACGCGGTAGAGTTTCTCCATGGCGGGATAGACCTCTCGGCATTGGGGCAAAAGCGTGAGATTGCCTATCAAGACAAAGTCCTTGATGCCGCTGCCCAGGCTGGAAAGGATGCTGCCAGAGCCTATGGACTGCAAGACCATGAAGATAAGCCCGCAAGCTATATCCTCGCGGGAGGCATTGGCCTTGGCATTGCTGAAAAGGCTAGCCGTAGCCGTCATGGGCAATCCTGGCAGGGGCTTGGCACTGATGTCGCGTATCAAGAGATTAATCTTCGATATGTCACCCGTCTTGGCGAGATCGGCTATCTGCATCACGTCATCGGTCTTGAGCATAATACGGCTCAAGCCTTGCAGCGTGCCGCCGCCGATGCCTATTCCGCCTATGTGCTGGATATCATCACCGTCCACCTTCACCAAGCTGGTGCCTGTTCCCATGCTGACCACTATCATGCGGTCCAGCTTGCTCTCGTAGCGGGCACCCAGCCCGTCGGCGACAAACTCTTGGCTCTTGGAAGTGGGCAATCCATAGATATTCTCATCTATGTAACCTGAACCAACGCCCGTGAGCATCACGTGTTCCACCTCCTCCAATTTGATGCGGTTGTCGTGCAGATACTTGCCGAAAGCGCCATAGAGGGAAGTGATAGGATCCGTGGCCTTGATGCGAATGGGGCTAATCACCATCTCCTTCTCGTCAATGCCTACTATCTTGGTGGTGGAGATGCCCACGTCTATGCCTATGACTATCTTTTTTTTCATACGCGAAGATATAGGGTTGTTTTCTTACAGCACGCCCAGCTTGCAGAACGTGATGAGCACGGCATAGCCTATCACCAGGCATATCAGCCCCACAGTGAGTCCCGCCTTGGCCATTTGGCTTTGCTTAATGAGTCCCGTGGAATAGGCGATGGCGTTGGGAGGCGTAGAGATGGGGAGCGTCATGGCGCAAGAAGCCGCCACGGCTATACCTATTATAATAGTAGAGGGACCGCCGATGCCGTCCAGCTTATCGCCCATACCGGCGCATATCACGGAGAGGATGGGAATAAGCAAGGCCGCCGTGGCCGTATTGCTGATAAAATTGCTCAACGTGAAACATACCAATCCCGACACAATCATGATGACAAAAGGATTGAACTCGGCAAAGGGAATGCTCTTGACGGCGCTCTCCGCCAAGCCAGTGCCATTCATGGCCATACCCAAGGCAAATCCACCGGCCACCATCCAAATGACTGCCCAATCTATGGTCTGCAAGTCCTTGGCCGTAATCACGCCCGTGCAGGCGAACACGGCTATGGGCAGCATGGCCACAGTGTTGGCGTTGATGCCCACCTGCTTTCCAAACACCCAAAGCAGGATGGTGAGGATAATGGTCACGGCCACCACGTTGGTGCGCCAATTGTGCTTCACGTCGCCCTCTATCTTCAGTTCTATGGTCTTTTGGGTAAAGGGGAAGAAAGTTTTCACTACTATCCAGGCCACGACGAGCATCACAATCACCATGGGTGCCATCACCATCATCCAGTCGGCGAAAGTCACGCCCAAGTCCATGCCCGTGGGGTCATTGAGCACCTTATAGGCAAAAGCGTTGGGAGGAGTACCGATAGGCGTTCCCATGCCACCCAAATTAGCTCCAATGGGAATGGCCATGGTCAAGGCCACCCTTCCCTTGCCGTTGGCGGGCAACGCCTTGAAAACCGGAGTGAGGAAGGTGAGCATCATGGCGGCGGTGGCGGTATTGCTGATGAACATGGAGAAGAGACCCGTGATAAGCAGGAAGCCCAACAACACATTCTCCGATTTCTTGCCGAAAGGAGCTATCAGCTTGCGCGCCATCAGCACGTCAAGTCCCGACTTGGTGGCGGCAATGGCCATCACGAAGCCGCCCAGGAACAGGATGATGGTGGGATCGGCGAAGCAAGCCATGATACCTTGGTAATCGAGCAACTTACCATACTCGCCCTCCGTGCCCTGCATGAAGTTGAACGAGGAGTCGGAGACGCAGAAAAGCAAGAGGAATATGATAGAAACCGAAGTGGCCCACGAAGGAATCGCCTCCGTAATCCAGAGCAACACGGCCATCACGAAGATAGCGATTACCCTGCGCTGCACCACAGTAAGTCCCTCAATGCCAAAAAAGTCCAAGGGCAAGTTCCATATCAAGATGGTGATAAGTGTCGTGGCAAGGAAAAGGATTCCTTGACGCATGTTGAGCACGCCCGTTAGCGGCTTCTTTTCATTGCTTTCCATTTATATGAATAAGTTAGTAATACGATTCAGTCACATTATGGGGCAAAGTTACATATTTTTATTGATTATTCAAATTTAATCGAAAGAAAATGCCCTTTTCTCAACGAAAAGCCGTAAATTCGCGACTGCGATTGGTTCATACCCATGATTAAAAAGGGAAACAGGTGAGATTCCTGTACAGTCCCGCTGCTGTAAACTGTCCAACGAGGCAAGCATTTGGCCACTGACACTTTATTCGGGAAGGCCGTTTGCCGATTTATCCACCCCACGCATACGGGGAAAGAGACAGTGAAGTCAGAAGACCTGCCGTCGCGCGCTTGTTGTCAGCAACCCCGAGGAGGGTGATGAAAACGTGTCTTATGAGGAAATTAACGCTTATCGCGCTAGGCTGTGCCTGCTCGCTCCACGCGTCGGCAACGCCTATTGACACAGATTCCACTTTGGTAAACCCACGCCAAATGGAGGGTATCACCGTGGTGGCTTCCCGCGTGAGGAAGGCCATCTCGGCGGGCAAACCTATCCAAGTGATGGGGAAGGCCGAGCTAAAGGATCTGGGGCTTACCGACATGGCGGCCGCCGTGAAACGCTTCGCGGGCGCCAACGTGAGGGATTACGGAGGCATAGGCGGCGTGAAGACGGTTTCCATCAGGGGATTTGGCGCGCAGCACACCGCCGTGAGCTATGACGGGGTAACCATCGGCAACACCCAAGCGGGACAGATAGACCTGGGACGCTACACACTGGACAACGTGCAATCATTGTCACTGGCCGTGGGCGACAACAGCGACCTGATGCAGACGGCACGCCACCTGGCCTCGGCGGGCGTGCTCTATATAGAGACTGAAAGACCTCACTTCGAGGCCCAAAGCCGCCCCTATGCCCTATGGGCGAAAATAAAGGGAGGCTCCTTCGGATTGCTCAACCCCTCGTTACGCTATTGGCAACGGCTGGCCGACTCAACAAGCCTCGCCATACAAGCGGACTACACGACGGCGGACGGAGACTATCCCTATACCCTTGTCAACGGCAGCGAGACCTTACGAGAGCACCGCCTCAACTCCGACATCTATACGTGGCGGGCGGAAGCCAACCTTTACCACTCCCTTCGAGATGGGGAGCTGAACGTGAAAGGCTACTGGTTTTATTCGGGCAGGGGACTGCCCGGCTCGGTCATTCTCTATAACACCACGGCACGGGAAAGGCTCTGGGACGAGGACTTCTTCCTGCAGGCCAGCTTCAGGAAACGACTCACAAGGCAATGGCAGCTGAGCGCACACCTGAAATACACCCACTCCTGGAACCGATACATAGACATAAACGCGAAATACCCAGACGGACAACTCGCGGAAATAAACAGGCAAAACGAATACTACGCATCGGCTACCATCGGGTGGGAGCCCCTACCCAACCTGTCCCTCTCGCTGGCCGAGGACTTGATATATGGCGACCTACGCTCCAACGCCCAGCGGCCATCGCAGCCCAAGCGATATACCTCGCTCACCGCGTTGACCGCCCGATATAATCCCGCCAGATGGGACATCATGGGCAGCGTAGTGGCCACCTACATAACGGAAGACGTGGAACAGGGCGAAAAGCCACAAGACCGCAAGCGGCTCTCTCCCACCCTCTCACTCTCCTACCGATTGCTGCCCAATGAAGCGCTCTATGTCAGGGTCATGCTCAAACATACTTTCCGCGTGCCTACCTTCAATGACCTGTATTATCACCAGACGGGCACGGTAGGTCTGAAACCCGAAGTGGCCAAGGAATACAACGTGGGCATCGCATGGCAAGGGCAGCCATTCCCGTTCACGCGCTATTTGTCGCTGAGCGTAGATGGATTCTACAACGACGTAAAAGACAAGATAGTAGCTTTCCCCACGCTCTACGTATGGAAAATGGCCAACTTTGGCAGGGTGAGGATGTTTGGCCTCAACGTCAATCTGGCCGCCGAGCTGGCGATGGGCAACCAAATGAGCCTCTTGCTCACGGGAGCCTACAGCCTGCTGCGGGCGGAAGATATCACGGACAAGTCCGCCAGCTACTACAAACGGCAAATACCCTATACACCCCAACATACAGGCAATGGGTCATTGACCCTGAAAACGCCATGGGTAAACTTGGGATATAGTCTGCTGGCCAGTGGAGAACGATACTGCCTGCAACAACAGACATCCGCCTACCGCCTGGCTCCCTATTGGGAACACACCCTCTCGCTGTCCAGGAGTTTCCGCTGGAAAAATGGCAAACTTGACTTGCAAGCCACCCTGCGCAACCTCACCGACGAGCAATATGAGGTGGTGAAATATTACCCTATGCCAGGAAGGGCGTGGGAAGTATCAGCCACGCTGACCATCTAGTCCGCATATACACATTATATATATAGTAACCCAAAACCAAACGAACATGAACATGAAGAAAAGAAACTACCTGTACGCCGCGCTCTGCGGCTTGACACTCACCACGGGCTTCACGGCCTGCGAAGATGACGACACTCCTTGGGACCCCATGCAACAAGGCTCCAAGATAGAGATGGCTTCCACCAGGGGCTTTATCCTGAACGAAGGTTCCTATGGGCTCAACAACGCCACCATCACCTATTTTGATTATCTCACGGACAAACCCTACGCCCATGACCTCTACCAAACCCAAAACGAGAAAAACATTGGTGACACAGGCCAGGACTTGATAGAAGAGGACGGATACTTCTACCTCGCCGTATACGGTTCTAACTATGTCGCCAAACTCAATGGTGTAGGCATAGAAACAGGCCGCCTTTCCTTGAGCGACAGAAGCGACTTGGGACAGCCTCGCTATATGGCGGCCGACAACGGATTCCTCTACGTGACCACATATGGAGGTTACGTGGTGAAGGTCAACACCATGGACATGAGCATCGTGGGTCAAGTGAAAGTAGGTGACAATCCCGAGCAAATCGTGGAAGAGAACGGATACATCTATTGCGTGAACTCTGGTTGGGGCAAAGATAACCGCCTCTCCGTCATCCGCGAGAGAGACTTCCAACTCGACCGCCATGTCACCATCTTCGACAATCCGCAAGCTATCGTGGAGACCGACGGATACCTCGCCATACAGGGCTATGGAGGAGAATACCCCGACTACACCTATCCCGTGGCCGTGTTCAACCCCGCTACCGACACATATAAAGAAATAGGAAAAGGCACCAACATCGCCGCGGAAAACGGAACGCTCTACGTGGTCAACTGCCAGACCGATTACTCTTCTTACCCCTATACCAACACCACGGAGTTCTATACCTATGATTTCCGCACAGGCAACATCAACCGCGACTTCTTGAAGAACGCTCCCGCGGAGTTGGCAAGCGCAAGTGTATATGGTCTAAGCGTCAATGACGAGACGGGGCATATCTACGTGCTTACCACAAGCTTCGTTTCGGGTGACGGAGCCGTATACCATTTTGACCGCCAAGGGAACTACGTAGGCAGCTTTTCCTCTTACGGGCAGTGCCCCCGCAAAATAGTTTTCGAAGACTAATCAAGTCCGTTTCCCGCTGACCCATGCGATACCTGCTACTCTTCATAGCCAGCATGTCACTGCTGCTCAATGGTTGTGGTGGAACAAGCGCCCCCACCCCGACGAGCGAGAAAGGTGATACGTTGCGCTATGCCCATGCGTCTTTACTTCTCACCATAGAACATCCGGGATATACCAGGGTAGATATCCGCGACCCTTGGCATCCCGGACAGACATTGGCTCGTTACGCCCTGGTGACGAAGGGAGCCAAGGGTGACTCCCTGGTAAAGCAATCTCCTTGGGGCGAAGGGGTCAGCGTGGTGAGAGTGCCCTTGCGCCAGGCCGTGGTATTCACCTCGGCCCATTGCGCTCTTTTCCAGGAATTGGGCGCGGAAAACTGTGTGGCGGGTGTCTGCGACAAACCTTTCAACAACCTGGCCTGGATAAAAGGGAATGAAAAGATTGTGGATTGCGGCAGCTCACTGTCCCCCGACGTGGAGCGTATCGTGGACATCAAGGCGGATGCCCTCTTGGTTTCTCCTTTTCAAGATGCCCACTATGAGCGATTGAACCAAACAGGCATCCCGTTGCTTCTGTTGGCAGATTACATGGAGACATCTCCATTGGGGCGGGCGGAATGGATGCGCTTCTATGGCAGGCTGACGGGGAAAACGCGAGAAGCGGACTCGTTGTTCCATCGAGTGGACTCCATCTACCAAGGCCTCCGCGCCCAAGCGCGGCGATTACCCAAAGGCAGGTCACTACTCACTGAACGCAAGACGGGAAGCGTATGGTATTGTCCTGGTGGGCAAAGCACCATAGGCCAACTGCTTGCCGATGCCCATGCGGGCTATCCTTTTGCCCATGATACGCACGCAGGCTCACTGCCCCTCTCGCCCGAGCAAGTCCTGGAACAGGCCGACAGCATAGACGTTTGGGCTTTCAAGGTGAACGACAATGACCCACTGAGCCGTCGTTGGCTCCTGGAGGAGTATGCGGGATACGCCAGCCTGAAGGCTTTCCAGCAAGGGGAAGTATACGCCTGTCCGGTGAACTCCACCCTTTTCTTTGAGGAGCAGGCTTTCCATCCAGAGCACTTGCTCAGGGATTTCATCCTGTTGTCCCATCCTGGTGCCTTGCCTGGCAAGCTCCGTTATTTCCGTCGGCTCCATGAATAAACGAATGCTCTTCACGTTATTGGGAGCGCTCGCCCTATTGGCTCTCTTCATGGCCAACCTGTTGATAGGGTCTGTCGACATCCCCTTTCAAGAGGCTATGGCCACGCTGCGGGGTGACGAGAGCGTGAGGGAATCCTGGCGCTTTATCATTCTGCGCTCACGCCTGCCGCAGGCCGTAGCAGCCTTGTTGGCGGGAAGTTCCCTTGCCGCGAGCGGACTGATGTTGCAAACCGCCTTCGCCAATCCCCTTGCCGGCCCCGACGTGTTTGGCATCAACAGCGGAGCAGGCTTAGCCGTGGCCTTGGTCATGCTTCCTTTGGGAGGAGGAATCCTGGGAGCCGCCAATCTTCCTTTAGGCGGACACGTGGCGATATTGGCGGCTGCGTTCATTGGAGCCATGGCAGTAACCGCGCTCATCCTCTTTCTCTCCACGCTGGTGAGAAACGCCGTGATGCTGCTCATCGTGGGCCTAATGGTAGGCTACATGGCCAGTTCCGTGGTATCGTTGCTCAATTTCATGGCCAGTGCCCAAGGCGTGAAGTCTTACATGATATGGGGCATGGGGAGTTTCGCCAACGTTCCGTTTGAACAAATGCCCCTCTTCGTCTTGCTCACGGTAGCGGGCATCCTGCTGTCATTAACCAGGGTGAAATCACTCAATGCCCTGCTCCTGGGAGAAGTCTACGCACTCAACCTGGGAACCAGAACCCGCCGCCTGCGATTGCAACTGCTCTCGCTGGCAGGACTGCTCACGGCTGTCACCACCGCCTATTTCGGCCCCATCCCCTTCATAAGCCCCAACCGCCTATTGCGGCCCTATCGCTTTCATAGGCCTGACCACGCCACACATTGCCCGCATGCTGTGGCGCACGGACAATCATGCCACACTCCTGCCGGCCTCCGCTTTGTCGGGGGCGGTGATAGCCCTGGCTTGCAACCTGGCATGCTCGCTGCCTCCTGAAGGCGGCGTGTTGCCGCTCAACGTAGTGACACCACTGGTGGGCGCTCCTGTCATACTGCACGTCATATTGCGTCACCGCCGCTAAAAGACACAGACATTCATCCCTCCAACTACAAACCATGAAGCAAAAGACCATTTACACCCGCCGCGGAGATGAAGGCATGACCTGCCTTGCCCATGCGGAAAGAGTACCAAAAGATGACATACGGATAGAGACGAGCGGCCAGCTTGACGAGCTAAACGCCCTGCTGGGACTGGTCATCGCGCACTATCCTCAACCAACGCCGGACACTGACATCCTGCGCCGCACGCAAAGATTGCTCTCCCACATAATGGCTTTCGTGTCGGGATTTACCCGTCACGAGACAGAATTCTCGCTGGAAGAAGAGACACGACGCCTGGAGCGAGCCACAGACCAAGCCATGGAGGGAATCCCTTTCCGTTTCCTGCAACCCGGAACGAACGCCCTGGAAGCGCTACTCCACCTGGCAAGAGCCAAAACCCGCACTTGCGAGCGGAGACTCGTCACCCTTTCCCCCCGGTATGCCTTGCCACCTGGAGCGACCGCCTATATCAATCGCCTCAGCGACTACCTCTATGCCCTGGCCGTGAAAAACACCTAAACCACGAAACTTCATGGCGAAAAGCCTTCGTCAACGCCATAAACCCCAGGGGCGCCTCTTGACACGGCAATCGCCATGACCATCGAAGGCGAAGCCCCGGAATTATCTTATATGGCGGATGGTGTCTCAGTGGAGGGCAATGGGGCTCTTTCCCCGTTTCCATAAAATGGCAAAAGGTTTTCAACGTTTTTGGAGCGCTTTCCCAAACAAGTTGTTTCGCTTGGGAAAACAACTTGAATTCCCTTGCGAAACAAGTTATTTTCCGACGCAAAACAAGTTGATTTCCATTTCAAAACAAGTTGTTTTGGAAAACAAGTAAACTTAAGCTACCTAGCAGGCGAGTTGAAGGAAAATGACAAGAGGTGATGCCTTCAAACTCACGACACTACCTCCAAAAAGCCCAGCCTGTTGGCACAAATCCCTCGCGGCGATCTTGTGGCCATGCACGACATAATATCATAACGCAATCGAGGCGGCAAAGGGAAGGATAACCAGTCCCACCTTACTGGAAGAAGGGTGCGATTCCTGTATATTACCGCAAAAGCAGCATATCCTTCCGAATTTTATGTAAGCCCGCTCACATGGATATCACTTACCTTTGCAATCACAATAGCAAACACCAAGAATGGAACTCAAGAACCATCACCACAAAATCAGTCGCCGCAGCGCGCTGAAACGAATGGGAACCACTGTTGCCGGTGGTGTCATCGCCGCTTCCGGCTTATCGGGGCTGGCATCGTGCGACAGCCGTGAAAACAAGCGGATTATCTTTTATTTCACCGGAACAGGAAACAGCCTGTACATTGCCCGTCAGCTTGCCGGCAAGAGCGGCGAAGCGCTCAGCATCCCGCAGATGATAAAACAGGGGAAGTATGACTTCGAGGCAGACGAGATAGGCATAGTCTATCCCATATACGGCCACATGCCGCCCAACATGGTGAGGGAGTTTATCAAAAAAGCGAGGCTGAAAGCCAAATATAAATTCGCGGTCTTGACATATGGGGCGAGGAAATGTAACGCAGTGGAAATATGGGACGGCATATCCCGCAAGGCCGGCAACGCTTTCGACTATATCGGAACAATCGTCATGGTAGACAACTGGCTGCCTAATTTTGACATGAACGAACAAATCAAGATAGACAAACATATACCGGAAAACTTGCGGAAGATAACGGCAGACATCAACGCACAGCGGCATTGGCACGAACCGGTGACGGAAGAAGAGCGCCAAACTCATCAAGGATTCTTGCGGATCAGCGGTCTCGACCCAGAAGTGGGTTTCCTGATGAAAAGCGAAAAATACTTTACCGTGACCGATGCCTGCGTTGGTTGCGGCATTTGCGCGGAAGTTTGCCCGCGCGGCAACTACGAACTGACATCCGCGGGTGTAAGAACGTTCGGCGACTGTGAGTTCTGTTTCGCCTGCATACAGAATTGCCCGCAACATGCCATCCAATTCCGCAAGCAGGAAGACGGCACCTTTCCCGACGGAACAGAAAAGAATCCCAACGCCCGCTACCGCAACGAGCACGTCTCACTGTGGAGCATCAAGGAAGCAAACAAGCAATAACAAACCAACTATATCGAAAACATGAAATCATTGAAAAAAATTCTTCTAGTCGCCTTGGCAATCTGTGGCGGTGCGTGCGCTATCCACGCGCAAGAGAAAACCACCGCGGCAGGCGTGCCCGTAGTCAAGTTGAACAACGGCGTAGAGATGCCCCGTTTTGGCATTGGCACTTACCTCCAGCCCAGTGATAAAATATGCGAACAGTCATGCCTTACCGCCTTGAAAGCCGGATACAGGCACATCGACACCGCCCACGCCTACTACGATGAAGCCGGAGTGGGGCGTGCCGTCAGGGAAAGTGGCATACCGCGCGAGGAAATCTGGGTAACCAGCAAGCTGTGGCCCACGGAATACGGCGAAGGAAAGACACTAAAAGCCATTGACGAAATGCTGGAACGAATGGGGTTGGAATACATCGACCTGCTCTATGTCCACCAGCCCGTGGGAGATTTCGTGGGAGCTTGGAAAGACATGGAAAAGGCGGTGAAAATGGGGAAGGTGCGCACCCTTGGCATCAGCAACTTCGATTACAACGACGAGATGTGGAACACCATCATGGACAGTGCCACCATTAAGCTCGCAGTGCTACAGATAGAATGCCATCCCTACGCCCAAAGGTTGGAAATGCGCGAGAAAGCCGCCAAGGCAGACATACAAGTGGAATGCTGGTTTCCGTTAGGAGGTGCGATGAGCGACGGTGCCCTGTTCAAAGACCCCGTAATAAAAAAGATAGCCGAAGCCCACGGCAAGACCCCGGCACAAGTCATCCTGCGCTGGCATATCCAGGAGGGATTCTCTGTTATTCCCGGTGCCTCCAACCCCGATTACATCAAAGAAAACATCCAAATATTCGACTTTGCCCTAACAGACGAAGAAATGCGACTGATGCGCTCACTTAACAAGGAGAAACGCTTCTTTAACGCCACGCTGGAGGAAGTGGAGAAAATGATCTGGAGCACGAAGCTGTAGACCAACGGCACTTGATAAGTGCGCTCACAGGCACGCAGCCATGACTTTCCGGCTGGCCATGCCTTCTCCCGTGCAACGGGTGGTAATGGGGCTGTATTCTTGCACGGTATTTGTCAGTGAAGTTTCCTATCCCCTGTAAGCAGACGGGCTTACGCCCAAATTCTTTTGCACGTAACGGCTGAAATAGGCAGGCGACGAGAAACCGAACATGTCGGAAATCCGGACAAAAGTAAGTGACTTGTCCCGGAGCAAGCGGGAGATGTCGAGGACAGTATAGCGGTTAATCCAATAATTGGCCGCATAACCGCTGGTCTTCCGGGAAACTTCAGACAAATACTTAGGGGTGATGCACAACTTGTCAGCATACCAATTCACCTCCCGGTGCTCGCGATATGTCCCATTCTCCAGCATATTGAGGAAACGACTCATGATAGTCGCGCTCTGCAAGGGGATGTTGTCTACCCCATAAAGGTGGGAATGGAAATCAAAGAAATCTATGATCAGCATTTGAATGGAGGCAATCAGCAAGTCTTTGCGGAAATGGTGGCCGGCCTGTGCCAGCCGCGCTTCCACCATTTCAAAATCCTCGCGGCATTGATTCTGCTGTGTGGCATCTAGTTTCATGATGGGATTGAGGAACAAAGCCAACTGCCCCTTCATGCCATAGTTGCTGAGTGGCGTGGAGAGGACGATGAACTCTGAGGTAACGTATATCACCTTTACCCGAAAGTCTTCCGCAGGGCGGACACGCTCAATCAGCTTCCCCTTACGCACAATCATCAAGTCGCCTGCCTGCAGCTCGCGTTCCTCGCCATTATATTTCAGTCTGCAACTGCCTTCCAGGCAAAAGGCGTGGGCCAGGTAATTGTTGTATGCGTCCGTGCCCAGCCCGTCCAGTGAATTCTCTATGATGATATTTTCCATATTTTCCATTACAGCCATATCCCGGTGTCTTCCTCGTCGCGAATTTGCCGCGCTGAAAACTTTTCCCGTCCACTATTTCAAGATATTGGCAATGGTCGCTATCATGGTAGCTATGCTGGCAAAGCCTGTGCCTATACTGATAATCTCGGCGGGACTCATGCGAGTGGCCGACTTGGTGGGCACCACTATCTCGCATCCAGGCTGTATCTTGCCACCTTTCGCCACTTGGGCTACCTCGCCATTCATATAGATGATATAGGCGCGGCTCTTCTTGGCATCGCCGGCGAAACCGCCTGCCTGGTCTA
Organism: Prevotella sp. CAG:1320; assembly: GCA_000435635.1. Lineage (GTDB taxonomy): Bacteria > Bacteroidota > Bacteroidia > Bacteroidales > Bacteroidaceae > Prevotella > Prevotella avicola. The sequence continues at coordinate 63,221 of FR882154.1, forward strand.
TATAATACTTGGCTTTCTTGCCTTTCTTGTAAGCCACGGTGTTAGGATACATCACGGCGCCATTTACCTTCACCGTACCATTGTATTGCGGTATCACCAACCTGTCGCCTTCCCTAAGCACCATGTCCGCGTCACTACCAGGTTTTTCCAATGCCGCCTCCAAGTCTATACCCACAGGGAAGAACTCGGGCACCTTGAATTTCTCTAGTTCAGCTTCCTTATTCTGCTCTGCCATCTGCGATACCGCCGTGGTGTTATTGCTTTTGACGGCCATTTCCATCAAGTTTCGCTGTTCCTGCTGTTTTACGATGCGGTAGGCAGCCTCCATGCGCTCTTTCTCTACTTCGTTGGGCTTGCGCAAAAGTTTCGCCCCTTTGATATAGGCATGTGGAGTAGGTCCGCCAGAAGCCTTCAGCAGGTCAGAGAGACGAGAACCTCGCTTGGTAAGCGGATAGGTACCGGCGAACATCACCTCACCCGCTATTTCCACGTTCTGCAACTCATTATAGCCAGGGCTTTTCCTGACATACACCTCATCGAAGGGCATCAACACGAAACCTGGCTTGCCGTCTATCACGAAGCCATCCTTGAGCTTCAGTGAATAATATTCTCCAATGACACTGTCTACCTCAGTGGCATAAGGGTTACCTACCCTGCGGGAAATATCCACCTTCATCACGGAGGCCTTCTCGGTCAGTCCACCCGCTTGCAGGATAAAGTCCTCCATGGTCTCGTTGTCCGCGTATTTGTACACGCCAGGATGCATCACCTCGCCCCTTATGGTGATAGTGCGCTCCACGGCCATCTCCTGCTTGGTGGGAATGAAGAGCACGTCATTCTCCCGCAGGGGGATATCGGGCGAAGTCCCGTCGAGGATGCCCTCCACGTCCACGCTCAACACCTCCAGGGTGCGGTCTGGTTTCATGCGGTGCATCACGGCACGGGCGGTGAAAGCCTCCTCGGTGAGTCCGTCCGCATACTCAATCAGGGAACGCACGCTGTTTATCTGGTTTCCCATCTGGTAGAGACCAGGGCGAAATACGGCACCCTTCACCTCCACGGTGTTCTCATAGCGGGGCAAGATGGAGTCCACGCTCACGGAGTCTCCATCGGCTACACGGAAAGACGCGAAATCAAACTCGTCCACGTTAAACACGGCATATTCCCTGCCTGTCTTGCGGATGACGCGCACCGACTTGGTATAAGCGTCGCTGGCGAAACCGCCACTGTATTTCAACAACGAGGCAAGGCTCTCGTCCTTGCGCATCTCGTATATCATGGGGCGCTTCACCTTTCCGTCCACCTTCACCAAACAGTCGTATGGCCCAACCACTATCACGTCGTTGGCACCCAACCGCACATTGCCTGTGAGCTTTCCGTTCAGGATATAGTCATAGATGTCCACCCGACTCACCAGTTTGCTGTCGCGATACACCTTAATATCACGCAACGTACCAAGATCATTGGTTCCACCTGCCATGTAGAGGGCATGGAAAACGGTGGCGAAAGCCGAGAGCGTATAGGTGCCTGGCGTTTTCACCTCGCCCATCACGTTGACGGAGATGGTCTTAGTTTGCCCCACGGTGAGCCTCACTTGGCTACTGCTATAGCGCCTTCCCAGCGTGTTGCGCAGCCGCCTGTTGGCCTGTTCCACCGTAAGGCCACCCACGGAGACGGGGCCGAAACCCTCTATGGTTATCTCTCCCTCGGGACTTACGGTCTTTTCAAATGAGTCTTGTGACGCACCATAGACATCCACTATCACGGCATCCCCTGGTCCCAGACGATAATCCTGCGGGGTGGCGATATTCATGTTTGGCTCGAAAGAAAGCTCTTCGTTATTGAAAATATCCCTGCCAAACACCTTGTTCTTCCGTTCCTTCTTTTCCTTCAGCAACATCTTGAGCATGAGCATGGAGTCGGGCACGAAAGCTTGCAACTCATTTTGATAGGCCAGGAATTCAGGGCTGTCTTCATCATAAACCCGGCTCCTGCCCTCCAAGTCTTTCATGCGATAGCTGGTCAGGTTGCCCTCTTCTTTCAGTTCCTTGCGTGTTTTCGTGTCGGTCGCCCCTACCTTCTCGTTGGTGCGCAGGCGGGAGTCCTTCGCCTTCACTTTTCCGCCAGGATTTCCCAAGGCATCCAGTCCTCCACTCTCATACTCCCTCCGCAACCGTTGCATCCGTGTCACGCTCACGCCCCGTTGCATCAGCTTGGTCACGATCTGCGAGTTGCTGGTGCCGGCGGCTTTTTCATTGACCACGAAGCTCATGATGTCCTCGTCACTCATGGTGGACTGGGCCACCACGTGACAGAAGCAGAAAAAGGCGCAAAGAGTAAGTATGAAGGCTCTTTTCATGTCATATCCCGTTAGATGATGAAAAGCAGCTCCCTATACTTGGGCAACGTCCACAACTCATCAGATACCGTCAGCTCCAATCTGTCTATCTCATAACGTATCTCCTCCATCTTGGGAGCCACGGTGTCATGATAGGCGATGGCCCTCTGGTGCTCATCCTCTATCTTGTTGGCCACCTTGCGGGCATTCACCAACTCCTCTACGCCCACCTCTATCTTATGGGTGCGCTCGGCGATGTCGCGGATAATCTTGATGTTGCGCTCGCAGAGTTTTTGCGCTTCCTTCTCCCCGAAAATATCTATCATGTTCTCCACGTTCTTAGCCAACTGGCTCTGGTAGTGGGTGGCCACGGGGATGATATGGTTCATGGAGAGGTCTCCCATCACACGGGCCTCAATCTGTATTTTCTTGGTGTAGTTCTCCCATTTCACCTCGTTGCGTGCGTCTATCTCCACCTTGCTCAACACACCCATGTCGGTGAACATCTTGATGCTGCTCTCGTCTTGGTAACGCTCCAACACCTTGGGACAGGAAGTCTCGCAATCCAATCCCCTGCGCTTGGCCTCTTCCTTCCACTCTTCGCTATAGCCGTTGCCGTCGAAACGGATGGGCTTGCAGGTCTTGATATCCTTGCGTATCACCTTCAAGATAGCCTCGTTCTGCTCCATGCCGTCAGCGATGAGGGCATCTACGCGGTTCTTGAAGTTTGTCAAGGCCTCGGCCATGGCCGTGTTGATGACTATCATGGAAGCGGCGCAGTTGGCCGACGAACCCACGGCACGATACTCAAACCTGTTGCCCGTGAAAGCGAAGGGGCTGGTGCGGTTACGGTCGGTGTTATCTATCAACAGCTCCGGAATCTCGGGGATGTCCATCTTCAGTCCCTGCTTGCCTTGCAAGTTGAACACGTCCTCCTTGTCCGTGTCCTCTATAATGTCTAGCAACTCTGAAAGCTGTTTGCCCAGGAAGCTGGAAATAATGGCAGGAGGTGCCTCGTTGGCACCCAGTCGGTGGGTATTGGTGGCGTTCATAATGCTAGCCTTCAGCAGTCCGTTGTGCTTGTAGACGGCCATCAACGTCTCCACGATAAACACCACGAAGCGCAGGTTGTCCACCGAGTTCTTGCCAGGACTGTGAAGCAACACGCCCGTGTCCGTGGCCAAGCTCCAATTACAGTGCTTGCCGCTGCCGTTGATGCCTCCGAAAGGCTTCTCGTGGAGCAGGCAACGGAAGCCATGGTGGCGGGCCACTTTCTGCATCAGGGACATGAGGAGCATATTGTGGTCAACGGCCAGGTTGGTCTCCTCGAAGATGGGAGCCAACTCAAACTGGTTGGGTGCCACCTCGTTGTGGCGGGTCTTGCACGGGATGCCCAACTCCAGTGCCTGGTTCTCCAGGTCTTTCATGAAAGCCTGCACACGCTCTGGCACGATGCCGAAATAGTGGTCTTCCATCTGCTGGTTCTTGGCGGAGTCATGCCCCATCAAGGTGCGTCCCGTCAACATCAGGTCGGGACGTGCCATATAAAGGCTCTCGTCTACCAGGAAGTATTCCTGCTCCCACCCCAAGTTGGAAATCACCTTTTTCACCTCGGGGTAAAAATAATGACATACTTTGGTGGCGGCCACGTTCACGGCATGGAGCGAGCGCAACAATGGCGCTTTGTAGTCGAGCGCCTCGCCCGTATAAGAAATGAAGATAGTGGGGATACAGAGCGTGTCGTCCATGATAAACACAGGTGAGGTGGGATCCCACGCACTATATCCGCGGGCCTCGAAAGTGTTGCGGATTCCTCCTGAGGGGAAAGAAGACGCGTCGGGTTCCTGCTGCACGAGCAACTTGCCCGAGAATTCCTCTATCATGCCGCCCTTGCCGTCATGCTCTATAAAAGCGTCATGCTTTTCGGCGGTACCCTCCGTCAACGGCTGGAACCAGTGGGTATAGTGGGTGACCCCATTCTCATCGGCCCACTGCTTCATGCCCTTGGCCACAGCATCGGCGATGCTACGATCCAGGCGGGCGCCATTTTCTATCACGTCCATCATCTTCTCGTACACGTCAGCGGGAAGATACTTATACATTTTCTGCTTGTTGAACACGTTCTTGCCAAACAGCTCCGAAGGTCGCTCCTTTGGTGTGTTCATTACTTGCGGCTTCTTGTGGGAAGCCTCGGCCACAGCTTCAAATCTCAGGTTGGTCATACTCTATGGAGTTTAATTTTTCGTTTCGGTTGCAAAATTACACAATTTGAACGGAAACGGGAATAGATTACGGGCGGTTTTTCCAATATTTTTCTTTTTTCTCACGAGGAATGCTTATCTTCGCGACGCTTAATACTGACAAAACACCTACCTCTACATGAATGCACAACCTGTCTATCTCGCTTCCAAGCCCCACTATGAGATACTTGACGGCCTGCGTGGCGTGGCGGCCTTGATGGTCGTCATGGTATGGGGATTCACCCTGCTTCCCCTGCCGCTGAAATGGGACGTGCGCCGCTGGCTCACCGACAGGTTCCTCAAGCGAGTGAAAAGCCAGCAGTGACATCATTCCCTTACATCGCTAAGGGGTTCGGTGTGTTCGTTCGACGAATCTCAGCTTGCGCGCATAACACTGCCATCGCCTAACAGTAGAGACGTGGCGTGCCGCGTCTCGGCAAGCAAGAGGACTAAATAGAATCGCCATTGGAGAAGGCCTTACGGCTAACGGAGACGCGGCACGCCACGTCTCTACATATTTGGTGATGTCACGTGGCTGATGATGGGCAGAATCGGAAGAAAGAAGAAAAAATATTTCGAATAAACCTTTGCGGTTCAATACTTTTTTGTAATTTTGCAATCATAAAGCCGTTGCACGCCATAAAACGGGAAACGGCCAGCGTAATTAATTACCTGATTAACAATACATTGTGGTTATGATGATAGAAACGTTGACGCACGCGATGCTTCGCTCTTCTCGCCACATAACAACGATGGACCATTGCCGCTGAGTTTCGTCCGGGATGCCTTCGTTAGACCTAAAGAATGTTGTAAAACGCCCTAGGGGACACCTTAATTTATGTACACCTGGCGTAATGATTCAAGTTCGGAGAGGTATTTCTTAGCCTTCATGCGATTGCCATGAGGGTAACATAGAGAACGCCTTCTCGCCACCAAGACCTTATGACAGACAAGCGCAACCACGTCGACTACCATTGGTATCTTGTCCGCACCCAACCTGGACACGAACGGGAGCTGGGCTGCCTCATCGACCGCGAGAAGGAAAACACCCACAACATCCTGGAAGCCTACTGCCCCACCCATACCACGGTCAACGTGCGGCATGGTGACCAAGAGCGCAAGCTCCCCCTCTTCGACGGCTATGTCTTCGTGCTGGCCACGGAAAGTGCGTTGCGGGAGTTTCTTCATGACCGCTACCCCAACGCCTTCCTGCGCTACAAACGCAAACGGCAGGAAAACGAGAAGGCCGAACCGTTCACCATCCCGGAAGAACAGATGCGGGCGTTCATGGACTTCAATGACAACTACGCCGACAAGGTGGTGGTATTGGAGCGACCCTATACCGATTACGCTTTCAATCCCAACGAGGATAACCAACCCAATGAGATTGTCCGCGTGCTCGACGGCCCCCTGGCAGGACGGGAAGGCTACATCTGCCGCTTCCGCCGCAAAAAAGGACTGGTGTTCCAGGTGCAAGGCATCGAGCCAGGAAGCCACCTCACCGTCTCCTACCCCAACGTCTATGACCTTCATGTCGTGCGTCTCCACAACGCCGAGGGCGACCGCCTGTCGCTGGGCACGGAGAAAGCCCGCGCCATCGACCTGCTCGTCGGCATGCTGCAGGGCTGTGACTATGGAGAGCGGACACTGCCCACGCTCTACGACCTCATAGACCGCTTGGCCGCAAAGCCTTCCCTAGTGACCCTCCGCAAAGAGCTTCACCAACAAGGCCAAGAGGCGTTAAGCCTTCGCATAGAACGGATAACGGGCAAGGAAGCGCAGCTCCTGCTCAACCTGGCCCGCTATGAACGGGAGCATCCCGGCTATACGCGAAACACCTGCCCCAGACTAGTCCTTCGCCCCTTCCTCACGCCTACGTCTGGACTTGAAGACGACAGAAACGGAAGGCTAGCCAGACCACACTTCACGGAGCTCATCCGGCAAGTCAACATCGCGGAGCGAGTATATTACCCCAGCCGACAGACCAGCACGGAGGAGACCACTCCCTATTACGCCCATCTCGGACTCATGGAGCGAGACGGGCACTTCACGCTTTTCGCCAACTGGGACACGTTCCTGGGCGAATACTTTCTCACGGCGGGCAAGGCCAACGAGAAATTGGTGGAGGGGCAAAGCCAGCATGAGCGATTGGTGGACTCCTTCCGCAACTACGCCCCTCTATTATATAAGGTGTTGACAGATCCAGACTCCCCCGTGAGAGCCATCCAAGACTTCCCCGTAGGCGATGAAAGACTCAACGTGATGGCCATCACCGCCAACCATCCAGAGCAAGGCGCGGAAGAACTGCTCCGCATCTGCGTTGGCATCTGCCAGGAGCTCAACACCACCAACCATCTGGCCGTGTGGCGCAGATACCTCCGCACCGTGTGGCTGCACCAATAAGGTCTGTTTATGAAAAGTATAAGCCACTTTTTCTTTGCTGGATGAAAATTTATCATTAACTTTGTAGGCAAGAGTCGATGAACTCAAAAAACTTAAGACCTCAAGAACTTACAGAGCCATGATGAAGTACCCCATAGGAATACAGAGTTTCCCCGACATCCGTGAGCGAGGATTCGTCTACGTTGACAAGACGGCGTTTGTTTACCAAATGGCGTTGATGGGGAAATACTATTTCCTCAGCCGTCCCCGCCGTTTCGGAAAGTCCCTGCTTGTCTCCACCATGGAGGCTTACTTCCTGGGGCGGAAAGAATTGTTCAAGGGACTGGCCATGGAGAAGCTGGAAACCGAGTGGAAGGCGTATCCCGTGCTTCATCTGGACTTGAATGCCCAGAATTACGTGGACGAGAATGCCTTGCACGAAGAGCTGGACAAGCACCTTGTGATATGGGAACAGACTTACGGGATAGCCATTGACAAATCGCTTTCCCCAGAAACCCGTTTCTACAACGTGATACGCAACATTTATCAGCAGACGGGCAGTCAAGTGGTGGTGTTGGTGGACGAGTACGACAAGCCGCTACTTTCCACCATCGACAATGAAACGTTACACACTTCCTACCGCAATACGCTGAAAGCCTTCTTCTCTGTGCTGAAGTCGTTGGATGCCTGCATTCGTTTCGCTTTCATCACGGGCGTAAGCAAATTCAGCCACGTCAGCATCTTCAGTGACTTGAACAACCTGAACGATGTATCCATGGATGCGCATTATGCCGATATCTGCGGCATCAGCGAACAAGAGTTGCACGCCTATTTCGACAGTTCTATTCACGAACTTGCCGATGCCAACGGCATGACCTACGAAGAGACTTGCGAACAACTGCGCAGGCAATACGACGGCTACCACTTCCTGCAAAACAGCGTGGGTATCTACAATCCGTTCAGCTTGCTCAACACGTTTGCCAAAGGTGCGTTCAATGATTACTGGTTTGCCACGGGCACACCCACGTTCTTGGTCAAGCTATTGCAACAAAACGACTACGAGTTGAGCGAACTGCAGGAGATTTATGTCAGTGCGTCGACACTTACAAGCACAAACGAGGATTATGATGACCCCATTCCTGTGTTGTACCAGAGTGGTTACCTCACCATCAAGGGACGTGATCCCTATATGGGGCTACGACTCGGCTTCCCCAACGAAGAGGTGGAACGAGGCTTCTTCGATTTTCTGCTTCCCTATTATGCGTCTCGCAGAAAATCGAGCGTTGACGGCTTTCTCAATAAGATGACAGCCGCCATCGCCAAAGGCTGCCCCGATGAACTATTGCAAGTCATCCAGACCATGCTGGCGGGCAGAAGCTACATGGTGGCGGGAGCCGACAAGGAAAAGGATTTCCAAAACACCCTCTACTTGATTTTCATCATGCTGGGCTACAACGTGCAGGTGGAGCTAGTAACCAGCCAAGGCCGCATGGACATCACCATCCAGACAAAAGACTACATTTATATTATAGAACTGAAACTGGACAAAACCGCTGAGGAAGCCCTCCGGCAAATCAAGGACAAGAACTACGCCCGCCCCTTCCAGGCGGACAAGCGCAAGCTTTACCTCATAGGTGTGAACTTCTCGTCGGAAACAAGGACGGTGGAGAAGTGGGTGGTTGAAGAGCGGTAATCCATATAAAGTTTACCCAGAGTTTGACGAAGTGGATGCGCTTGCGCGGTCAACATACGGAAGGGGGAACGGCGTCGACAACCTCTGCTATTACATCAACGAGGCGTAGGCGAAAAAGGACAAGGTCAGACATGGCGGAAAGCGTCCAAAAAGTCAGTGCTACTGCTTTTCAATATCAGTAGTACTGAAAATGAAAAGCAGTAGTATTGCTCCAATGAAAAGACGTAAGACCCCGGAGAGGGCAGAAATGCTTAACTCTGTGGCTGGACCGGATGCCCTCGTGCGCTATATAATAAGGTATTCCTTCAAATATTATGACAGACAACGCCGCCAAGAATAAACGAATAGCCAAGAATACCCTGCTGCTCTATTTCCGCACCTTGCTTATCATGGCGATAACGCTCTATACGAGCCGCGTCATACTAAATGCGCTGGGCGTGGAGGACTACGGCATCTACAATGTCGTGGGTGGAGTCGTAGCTATGTTCTCCCTGCTTTCGGGTTCGCTGTCGAATGCCATCAGTCGCTTTATCACCTTTGAGCTGGGCCGCGGAGACATCAGGCGGCTGAGCGTGATTTTCTCCACGAGTGTCAATATCCAGCTGGGGCTGTCACTTCTGATAATGGTATTGGGCGCAGCGGTCGGCGGCTGGTTCCTTAACACGCAGATGAACATCCCCGAGGGCAGGATGACGGCGGCCAACTGGGTACTATACTGCTCACTGCTGATGTTTTGCGTCAACCTTGTAAGCATTCCCTACAACGCCTGCATCATAGCCCATGAGCGCATGGCAGCCTTTGCATACGTCAGCATTCTCGAGGCTTCGCTAAAGCTCTTGATTTGTTATCTTATAGTGGTATCACCTTTCGACAAGCTGATTTCCTACGCCATACTCCTCGTTGTTGTCGCCTTGATAATACGTTTCGTCTACGGTTTTTATTGCAGCCGGCATTTTGAGGAGTGTCGCTATCGTCCCGTTTACGACCGCTCACTGTTGAAACAGATGGGCAGCTTCGCCGGATGGCAATTCCTGGCAAACGGCTGTTGGCTGTTCAATACGCAAGGCGTGAACATTCTTATAAACATGTTTTTCGGTGTGGCATTGAACGCCGCCCGCGGAGTGGCCACGCAAGTTGACAGTGCCATACAGCAGTTTGTCAACAACTTCATGACCGCCGTGAACCCTCAGATAACCAAGGACTACGCCGCTGGCAGGATTAAAGAGATGTTCACCCTCGTCTGCCGTGGCGCCAAGTTCTCTTATTTCCTGCTGATGCTGTTCGCCATACCCGTCATGCTCGAAACCGAATATGTCTTGACGCTATGGCTTAAAACCGTGCCCGACCATACCGTGATTTTCCTCCGGCTCACCATTGTCGGCTCCATGCTGAACATGCTCGGCGGAACGGGACTTACGGCATGTATGGCAACAGGCAATATCAAACGTTATTCAATCTGGATTTCAAGCGTGGGCGTGTTGGTATTCCCGCTTACATGGATTGCTTTTGAATGCGGGCTGCCTGTAGAGAGTACATACATTGTCTTCATCATGGTTTACATGGGGGTTACTGTTGTCAGGCTTTACATAATGAAAGGACTGCTGCATTTCCCTCCAATCTTGTTTGCTAGGAAGGTGGTCGTGCCGATGCTTATCGTCACCCCGGTAGCCGTAATCCTGCCGTTCATCGTGGCAAATTCGTTTGAGCAATCATTCTGGCGTCTGTGCCTCACGGTTATCGTATCATTGATTTCATCATCAGCAGCCATTTTCCTTATCGGACTTACAGGTAGTGAGCGCAAAGCTGTAGTGAAAAAAACGACAGAGTTCCGTGACAAGTTCGTGCGGTAACCTGTCCTATAAGATTTGCATCCCTCTGCAATGGGTAAAACGCCATGTTTTACAGCCTGATATAATTGCTTTTATCAGGTGAAATGCCACATATTTAGCACTTGTTGTCAATATATACAAACACATCATTGCAATTTTAAATTCAACACATTATATATGAGTGTAAAGAAATATGTAAAGAGAGTCGGGCGGTACCTTTTGAAAGGTCTACCGGTCAACCATATCACGACAAACATCGTGACCATAGCCCCGAATGAGCTTTTAAAAGGAAGAAAAGCATTGATTACAGGCGGTACAAGCGGCATCGGCTACGCTATCGCAAGCGCCTTTTTAAGAAGCGGGGCTTCCGTTACCATTACCGGACGCACAGAACATAGGCTTAACGACAGCACAAAAAAGCTTACTGAGGAAAATCCGTCGGCGAAAGACCGGATTTCGTTTGTCGTGATGAACAATAAGGAAGTAGGTTCGTTCAAGACTTTATTTGACAGCCATCCGATTTTAAAAGAAACAGATATTCTGGTCAACAATGCCGGAGTTCTTGTATGGTCATTGGTGACATTGTCTATATGACAGGAGGTGCAGGTTTAATCACGTTAGACGATACTTATTACCAATTCTAAATAAATCGAAAAATAATGGATTATAAATATGTTTCAGAAAAAAATCATTTGATTTTACTTGCTTTACTGAAAGCATACGGAATAAGGAAAGTAATAGCCTCACCTGGCGCAACAAACATTACACTGGTGGCAAGCATGCAGCACGACCCTTATTTCGAACTTTACTCTTGTGTTGACGAACGCTCGGCAGCTTACATGGCCTGCGGACTGGCGGAATCTTCAGGCGAGCCTGTAGTAATAAGCTGTACTGGCGCAACATCAGCCCGTGAGTATATGCCCGGACTGACCGAAGCTTATTACAGAAAACTTCCGGTTTTGGCGATTACATCCACACAGGATATTTCACGGGTGGGACATCTGATTGCTCAAGTAACAGACCGCAGTGCCAGGCCAAATGACATCGTGATGGAAAGCGTGCATCTACAGACTGTGAAAGACAAGACGGACGAATGGGACTGCACCATTAAAGTCAACAAGGCACTGCATGCCTTGCACCGCCACGGAGGAGGTCCAGTACACATAAACCTGACAACGACTTACAGCCGTGATTACAGTGTAAAAGAATTGCCAGAAGTAAGAAAAATATCTTATTATCATTATGGCGACACATTGCCAAAATTGCCGGAAGGTAAAATTGCCGTTTTTGTAGGGGCGCATAACGTGTGGACACCTGAAGAAACTGACATGTTGGATGAGTTTTGCGCGAGGCATAACGCAGTCGTATTTTGTGACCATTGCAGTAATTATCGGGGAAAATACAGAGTGTTAAACTCTTTGATCGGGCTGCAAACCAACTATCATTCCCCATTGCTCGACATTGACTTATTAATCCACATCGGTGAAGTTTCAGGGGCGTATGATGCCTTTACATTCCGGGCGAAGCAAATCTGGCGAGTTGCCCAAGACGGGGAAATCAGAGACCAGTTTATGAAACTTACGGCTATTTTTGAAATGTCAGAGCGATATTTTTTCTCAAAGTTTATCGACTCAGATGTAAAAGACGACAGTTTCATTAAGGAATGGAATGCAGAAATAGAAAATATCAACTCGAAAATTCCAGAATTGCCGTTCAGTAACATTTGGATTGCGCGGCAAATGGCATCGCGTATGCCCGAAAACTCAGTTCTGTATTTAGGGATTCTGAACACATTGCGTTCATGGAATTATTTTGAGACCCCTGTTTCTGTAGAGGAACACAGTAATACAGGTGGTTTCGGCATAGACGGAATTGTTTCGACATTGATTGGTTCGTCGTTTGGCAAGCCTGACAAAATACATTACGCCGTAATAGGCGACCTGTCTTTTTTCTACGACATGAATTCATTGGGAAACCGTCACATAAAGAACAATGTAAGGATAATGGTTATAAACAACGGAAAAGGCATGGAATTCCGATTGATAAATCATAACGGAGCAATGTTTGGAGACGAGACAGACAAATATATCGCCGCCGCAGGCCATTTCGGAAATCAATCGCCGCAGGTGCTTAAGCATTTGGCCGCGGATTGGGGATACGAATACATGGCGGCAAAAGACAAGGAAGAGTTTAACGTTGCAGTGGACCGTTTCCTTTGCCCTGAAATAACAGATAGGCCAATGGTCTTTGAGATCTTTACTGATACGGAAAGTGAAACTTCTGCCTTGAAAACATTGGAAGAGCTGATGACTGACAATAGCGTATTGTTGAAGAACAAGGCTAAAGATGCCGTGAAATCCGTTGTCGGAGAAAAAGGAAAAAGATTTTTAAAATCTATAATAAAGTAAGTGATGCGAATAAAGCTCGTAACATTCGCTCCACACCCCAACTTCGGCACTTGCCTGCAGTCTTACGCCCTGAATTACGTGCTGCGCACGATGGGGCACGACGTGGAGTTCATATACAACAGGCGCGAGACGCCACCGCCGACATTCAGGCATTACGTTTTTGCCGCGTTGAAGCGAATCGTGAAGATATTTCTGTCTGAAAAGCGAATCAGTAGATTGAAAGACCGAAAGAACGCGATGACACATAACGGTCAGCATGGCAATGACGCGCCAGTGATTCTTCAGCTGCCCGACCATCGCATACTGGGCTTTCTGAGCAAATGTCCGGGATATAAGTTTTTCGCCAAAAAGTGGTATTACGGCAACCTGCAGAAGAGCAAGGTCTATAAGTTCACCTTTGATGACGGGAACTTCAACATGCGCCGACTTTTCACCCATGCCGACTATAAGAAAGTTGTTGCCGACGCCGACTTGTTCATCACGGGCAGCGACCAGATTTGGAACCCGTTTTGCGGCGGTTACAACCCGATGATGTTCCTTGAATTTGTCAACAACGGAACAAAATGCGTGTCATATTCGTCGAGCATCTCCCTACCCGAGCTTCCACCATCGGTGGCATCGAGGATGAAAGCTGCTTTGCAGAAATTCAGTCACATTGCCGTGAGGGAGCAACACTCAGTGGAACTTCTGAGCAAGTTGCTTGGTCGAGATGACATCAAGCTCGTTGTTGACCCCACCTATCTGCTCTCGGCAGAGGAATGGGAGTCGTTCGGCAACAAGGCCGAGATAGAGTTTACTGTGCCTGACAAGTACATCTTCTGCTACTTTGTCGGTGACAAACGGGCCGACGTTTACGAACGCATGGTGCAGGACGTGAAGCGTTTCACCGGCATTCAGAACGTCATAACACTGGAATGTTACGACCGTACCAGGGTTTACGGCGGCGGTCGGCTCTACAAGGACGCCGGCCCCTACAAGTGGGTCTACCTCCTGCGTCACGCCTCCTATGTCTGCATGGATTCTTTCCACGCCACGGTTTTCGCCCTGAAGTTCCAAAAAGAGTTCGTCCACGCCATGAAGAACGCCGACACGGAGACCGGCTCGCAGAACACTCGCATGTACGACATCCTTTCTCGTTACGGCATTCTCTACAAGAACTACACTGCCGATGGCAGCACTAATTGGCAGCAATGCATCGACTACGCTCGCCTCACCCCGTTGATTGATAGCGAGATAAAAGACTCAATGGATTACCTTAAATACGAAATAGAAAGCTGAAGACAATGAAACAATACGATTATCTCATAGTTGGCTCGGGGCTGTTCGGGTCGACGTTTGCACACTTTGCAAAGAGACAGGGCAAGAAATGCCTCGTTATAGATAAGCGTCCGCATCTCGGCGGCAACGTTTATTGCGAGAACATCGAGGGAATAAATGTTCACAAGTATGGGGCACACATATTCCATACGAGTAATAAGGAAGTCTGGAACTTCGTGAACTCCATCGTTGAGTTCAACCGCTACACAAACTCGCCCGTGGCCAACTACAAGGGCAGGCTGTACAACCTGCCGTTCAACATGAACACGTTTTACCAGATGTGGGGCGTGACCACGCCCGAAGAGGCACAAGCAAAGATTGACGAGCAGAAGGCCGAGGCCGTGGCGAGGATGAAGGCCGACGGCGTAAGCGAACCGCGCAACCTTGAGGAGCAGGCGCAGGTGCTCATCGGCAGGGACATTTACGAGCGGCTGATAAAGGGTTACACAGAGAAGCAGTGGGGCCGCAAGTGCGCTGACCTGCCGGCGTTCATCATTAAGCGTCTGCCCGTGCGTCTCGTTTTCGACAACAATTACTTCAACGACAAGTATCAGGGCATTCCCATCGGTGGTTACAATAAACTTATTGACGGCCTGCTTGACGGCGTAGAAACGAGGACCGGAGTCGACTTCTTTGACGACAGAACTTATTGGGGAGCCCTTGCCGACAGGATTGTCTTTACGGGAAAGATCGACGAGTTCTACGGCTACCGCTTCGGAAAACTCAACTATCGTACCGTGCGCTTTGAGCAGGAAATCATCGACAAACCAAATTACCAAGGCAATGCCGTTGTGAATTATACCGAGCGCGATGTTCCCTTTACCCGCATAATCGAGCACAAGCATTTCGAGATGTTCGGCCAGGAAGTTTACGATTGCCCTAAGACGGTCATCTCAAAAGAATATTCCACCGAGTGGCAAGACGGTATGGAGCCTTATTATCCTGTAAACGATGAGGCTAACACCGCCCTTTATGCTAAGTATAAAGAACTCGCAGATAGCGAGACCGATGTGATTTTCGGCGGTCGCTTGGCCGAATATAAGTATTATGACATGGCACCTGTGATAGAAAAAGTAATGCGGTCAACTAATAAAAAGTAAGATAATGAAAAACATAAAAATAGGCGTAGCTTATCATAAGAAAAGTCTTATTGTTCGCAACGAATGTTATCTACCTATACAAGTAGGAAAAGAACTACATCCAGAATTAAATCTTGGAATACAGCCTGACAATGAAGGTGAAAACATCTCTGATAAAAATGATTACTATTGTGAATTAACCGCTCTTTATTGGATTTGGAAGAATGTAAATGCCGACTATAAAGGCTTATGCCATTATCGTCGTTTCTTCTCACACAAAACTAGTATAACCTATCTTTTATACAATTTTTTTAGGCCTATACAGAGCCTTAGGTCTCACCTATTTTTCAACACCCCGAATATTTATTACGTAGATGATAAACAATATGAGGTAGATACTGATAAGACTATTTGTAAAATAGACAAATTATTAGATAAATATGCTATTATCTGTCCTAAAAAACAAGTTGAAAATCGTAGTAGCTATTGGCATTTCTTACCTTATGGTATTGAAATAATGGAATTGCTCAGAGATACTATAAAGAAATATTATCCAACGTATTTTGATCATATCAAATATGTAGAAGCTCCATCATCATTTCATTTTGGGAATATGTCCGTAATGAGAAATGATATTTTTGATGAGTATTGTAGATTTTTGTTTGATGTACTTGGAAAAGTAGAGACTGCTCTTATAGAAGATGAATGGTATAATGACCTTCACAAAGAGAAAGTCTTTTTACGAAAACTCGGTTATTTTGGAGAATATCTAACAGATTTGTTTATAAGAAAAAAGGAAACAGAAGGTATAAATATTAAAGAGCTTTATATAGCATTTCTTAAATAGATATAGTTCTTTATAATATTCTTTACTATGACATGGGTAATACTATTCGTCTGTATATTTTTGATATTAACAGATAATAAAAAAATTATTCCGATTTATATTATTGCGTCAATGTGGATAAACTTTGATGTACGATGTGGCTCAATATCATTCATGTCTGCATTATCCGCATTTATTATTGTTTTGGGATTGATAAAACGGCGGAAAAATCTCGTATTCAAAACAAATATAGATCATCTTATAAAAAACTATTTTATTTATGCGATTTTCATATATGTCCCTTTTATAATATTAAGTACTGATTTAAATGCTCTTACTCAACTTAATTATACAAAGAGCCAAATATTATCAATTCTATTTTTGATTGTTATGTGGAAATGGAGATCATACAATATTAACGCCATGAGACAACATGGATTATATATAAATATTTCCATTATTATAATTTGTTTATACGGCATTTATACATATTTGACCAGAACGAACCCCTACATGGATATTATGGGGCAATATTGTACAAACGAGGATTTATCTGAGTTATTGGCACGTTCGTTGGAAGATGCCAGGGGAAACTTATCAGGCCGAATAACAGGAACGTCCTTATATACTATTCAATATGGAATATTATTAGTCATTGTATATTTTATCCATGTTTCTATTAGCTCATTGAACAAAGTTGGGAGTAAGTATTCGACATACAAATCACAGATAGCAATGGCTATTGTCTCGATTTTGATTTTTCTGAATATATACTTAACTGGTTCAAGAGGTCCATTAGGAGCATTGATAATAGGATACGCCTTTTATCTAATGAGAGCATATAGTTGGAAAAAGAAAATCTCTTATATATCAATACTTACCATATTCGTTCTTTTTGCATGGCCATATTTAGAGTCTTACTTATCCTTATTTACGGATAAAGATGTTGAGGGTTCATCATTTGAAATGAGAGCTGTGCAATTTACAGGAGCTTGTTCTATGGTACTTGACAATTTACAATCTTTACTATTCGGAAAAGGTCTTGGATATACAGCTTATTATCTGGAACACTATGGTAAACACCCTCTTGCGTTAAACTTTGAGAGTACTCATGTTGCAGGTATTGTAAATTATGGCATAATGGGCTTACTATTTATATTCTTGTGTAATTTGTTGATACTTTTTTTTATTGCAAAAAGAGCTTATAATAAAGAATTGATAGGGAATAAATGTTTCTATTTATTAGCATCATTCTTGCTTACGTATTTTCTTTATAATTTATTAGTTGGTGATGTGTATGGAGGCTTATTCCTTTTTGTTTATTTCACAATATTAAAGATAGGCATAATACAGAATAAACAATATATGTAATTATTTATGATACTAGTTACTATTGTGATTGTTTGTATGAACAATCTGAAAAACCTTTATCCGTGTTTGAATAGCATTCGAAAAAACACAAATGTGTCTTATGAAACGCTCGTTGTCGCTTATTTGTTTACGAAAAAGAATCTTGAAAAGGTAAAGCAAGATTTTCCTTGGGTCACTTTCATTGAAAGCAACGAAATCAGAGGATTTTCCGAAAATAATAATCTCGCTCTACGCCAAGCCAAAGGCAAATATTGCTTTGTAGTGAACGACGACACAGAAATGAAGATGCCAGTAGTTGACAGATTAGTAGAAAGTTTTGATAGATGTCCACCCAATACAGCGGTAGTCAGCCCTTCAATACTTAATTATAAAGGAGAAGTCAGCGTGTGTGGGCGTCCACCAATAACATTAAAAAAATATATCCTAAAAATGTTTATGTTGTGGAGCGAACAAAGGGACAAGCGTTATATAAATAAATCAGGCCTGTTTAAGACTTACAATATTATAGGAGCTGCATTCATGATAAAGACAGATATATTTAAAGAAGTTGGATGGTTTGATGAGTATTATTTTTTTTGCCCTGAAGATATAGCTTTGTCAACAGAATTAAATGAAAAAGGTTATTCTTGTTTTGTTGATTCTGATACAAAAATTTACCACTATGAAGGTATGAGTGGTAAGTCTTTATCGCTGATACAGACAGCAACAAAACCAGCAGCTATTGTTGGTGAGATTGCATTTTATTCAAAAAGGAATGCTTTAAAAAGCATTTTTTTACGATGTTTGTTAATAATATCTTTATTATTAAAAATATGTTATCACCTAATTAAAAGTTTATATGGACAACGCCCTAATATAAATTCAATTTTAGTTATTGGAGATATTAATAATATTTATGCGTGTTTAACAAATAAAAATCCCAAAGAAATCTTTAAACATTTTTGTGATAAACTAAAATGACAATATTCTGTAAAGCTAGACATGTTTATGAATATGACAAAAAGTAATCCAAAATGGATAATACGCTGAATTTAAAAATAAATTAACATATTATTTTATGGAAACAAGGATTTTTGTAGCGACACATAAAGTGTATAGGATGCCAACCAATTCTATATATCTCCCTGTTTGGGCTGGGGCAGAAATATCCAAAACTTTCAAT
Organism: Prevotella sp. CAG:1320; assembly: GCA_000435635.1. GTDB lineage: Bacteria > Bacteroidota > Bacteroidia > Bacteroidales > Bacteroidaceae > Prevotella > Prevotella avicola. The sequence continues at coordinate 81,866 of FR882154.1, forward strand.
TATCAGTTTACAGGAGATAATGAAGGATGCAACATATCTAACAAGAATAATTCTTACAATGAATTATCCGTTTTATATTGGGGATGGAAGAATGTAAAAGCAGATATTAAGGGGCTTGCGCATTATAGACGTTTCATTGGCTTGGAAAAGAACAAGAATGTCTATTCGAATTTGCTAAATGCATCAGATATAGAGAAACTGTTGGACAAATATGATGTGATTGTAACCCCAAAACGGAAATTTTACTTTATGAGTACATATTCTCATTATGTATTATCGCAATCAGAAATGAAAATAATTCATAAGAATGATTTGGATACTTTGAAGAATATCATTTCAAGGTTATATCCAAACTACATATCGGCAATAGAAAACGTTTATAAAAGTCATTCCGCCCATATGCTGAATATGTTTATTATGAAAACAGCTGAATTTGATAAATATTGCAAATGGCTTTTCACAATATTAGGTGAAATGGAGAAATCAATAAACAGGGCCCGTGTGTTGGGAGCGATGGGGGAATTTCTTTTGGATGTATATATCCAGACAAACCATCTCAAGGCTAAAGAGATGCCGTTAATTGAACTTGAAAAAACATCTTTTATGAAAAAGGTTAAAGGGAGATTAATAAGAATGATAAAAAAATAAAATTATTAAACTCAATATGTTGCCCATAAATAAGTCGTCATATGAAATTCAGTTTCTTTAGCAGGGCTTGGATAAATTCGATATGTAAGTTGCTGACTATCAAACAATCACGAATTATGCCGTATACGTAATAAATATGTTATATGTCAAGTATTTATCGCTATACAGCTAAACTGCAGATAATAAAAATGTAGGACAAACTATGGTAGAGATACATTTTACTCGAATTTATATTATAGAATCATTGCAACCTGGAGATAATCTTACAGGTATAGATTTATATAACAATCTTTTACAGTATCAAACCATTCATTATTCAGAATTTGAAGCGATATTGAAAAGTCCAAAAGATAAAAATGAATGGTATCAAGTTTTTAATGAAATTTATACAGATTGTACAACAAATGGCAATGCGCCAGTTCTGCATCTTGAAGTTCATAGCAGCATAAATAAAGATGTTCTCGTATTGAGGTCTAGAGAATTGATTAAATGGGAAGAATTATATGATAACCTTGTCAAGATAAACATAGCAATTAAGAATGAACTACTTATTACAATGGCTGTTTGTCATGGGAATTATCTTATGCGTACAGCTCAAATCAATCGACCTACAGCTTTTAGAGGGATGATAGGCTCTTTCGAGGCTATTCAAGTAAGCGATTTAACGATTCGTTATTTACACAGAACTGTTTGAAAGTCTTGATATAAATAAGGCATACGACAGACTATTAAAAGCCGATCCTTCATTGCCTGACAGTTATAAATGTTACGGTGCAGAATATGTTTTTGCACGTGTTTGTTTAGATTACATTAAGACACAACTTACAGAAGAAGCATTGAAAAAACGGACGAAACTTATTGTTGAAAGTGAAAATCAAGAACAAGATGAAACGACTATAAAAAATATAATCAAGGAACGGTCTAAGGAATATTTTCATAAAAGTTATAAATGTTTTTTCATGATTGACAAATATCCGGATTTAGCCGGTACCATGGAATTTCTAAATGACTTTAATGAAATGAAAACATGATTCCAATCTTTTCACAACAGTATTACGATATGAATATACATATTTTATCTAAAAGATTGTTTTTATGTCAAATACTAAAATAAACATTCTCTTTATTGGAGGAGCTGGCTTTATAGGCTCAAGTTTGGTCCAAAGATTTCTTAATGATAAGAAATATGGAGTTTTTGTCATCGAACCTGCATTGGCGAATGTGTCGAGGCTTGACGGTCTGAATGTTTCTATCATCAGGGAATCTCTGGCTAATGTTGAAAGTGTTGAGAATATTATCGCGGACAATAAAATCCAGACCGTTGTCCATTTGGTTTCAACGCTAATACCGGGCAGCGGTTACGATGATTTCAACCGAGAGTTCCAAAACATGATATTCCCGAGCATAAGGCTTATGGAATATTGCGCAAAAAATAGCGTGAAGTTCGTTTACTTTTCGTCAGGAGGAACTATTTACGGCAACCGTAATGACATGAAGCCGTTCAAGGAGACAGACGAACAAAAGCCTATTTCGTATTACGGATGGTCAAAGCAGATGATGGAGAACGCCATCCTGTTCAAGAACAGGACTGAAGGTCTTAAATACCTTATAGTAAGGCCAAGCAACCCATACGGGCATGGGCAAAATCTGCACGGGCGGCAAGGGCTTGTGGCTGTTGCCATAGGAAATTTACTTGACGGCAAGCCTGTTGAGGTTTGGGGTGACGGCTCTTCTATAAGGGACTACATCTATATTGACGATTTGACAACGATAATATACCAATTGATTGACCAGGATGTCCACAACCAAACAGTCAACGTAGGTAGCGGCCGTGGATATTCGGTAAATGACATTCTTGCATTCCTGAAGATTATTTCAAATGTTGACTACAAAATAATTTATGAAGATGCCCGTCCGATGGACGTTTCCAATATGGTATTGGACACTACGAGGATGCACAATTATGTAGATATAGAACTTACCCCGATGTTGGAAGGAATGAAAAAATTTTATCAAGACTCTATTGAAACTGTAAGGAAATGAAAATACTCTTAGTCCATAAATGCTTCTATTACAAAGGAGGAGCTGAAGTTTTTTTCTTTGAGGTGGCCCGTGTCTTAAAGGAACATGGTCATCAAGTCGCGTTTTTCTCCGTAAATGACGGACAAAACATTCAATCGGAATGGTCAAGATATTTTGTTAACGCACCGGATTTCAAGAGTTCAAACCCATTGATAAAGATAAAGGCTTTGACGCAAATACCTTACAATATTCCAACAAAAAGGAAGTTCGAGAAGTTGCTGGATGACTTCAAGCCAGACCTCGTACATTGTTTCAACATCATGACGCAAATTTCTCCGTCAGTAATGGTTGCCGCACGACAAAGGAATATACCCGTACTCATCTCTCATAACGACTACAAGCATATATGTCCCAATTATAAATTATACAACAGAGGGCATATCTGCGACCTGTGCAAAGACGGGCATTACTATCATTGTGCAATGACAAGATGCGCCCACAACTCTTTGTCATTCAGCGCGGCAAGCACAATTGAGTCTTATGTGCATAAGTGGCTGAAGGTGTACGAAAAGAACGTGACAATCCATCTTTTTGCCTGTGATTATATGGCGAAAGAAACGGAATTATTTTGGAAACGTCGTATAAAAAGCGGAAAGGTCATGAATCCTTTTAATGTTCCTCCGTTGCCAAAAGAAAATAAAGACAGAAAGTTCGGACTGTATTTTGGAAGGTTGATTGACGAAAAAGGTGTAGATGTTCTTTTGAAGGCTTTGACGGTCGCAAAGGATTTACCTTTTGTCATCGTAGGTAATGGTCCTGAGGAAGAGGCATTGAAGAATATTGCAAAAGAGCACAACCTGCGGAATGTTAGATTTGTAGGACCTAAGTGGGGCAAGGAGCTTGATGAATATCTTTACAATGCGAAATATGTAGTATGCCCTTCAACATGGCAGGAGAATTTTCCTTATGTCATATTGCAGGCTTTTGCAGCTTGTAAACCGGTTATCGGGTCAAGGCGTGGGGGCATACCTGAAATGGTGACGGAAGACCGTGGCTTAGTCTATGAAGCGGAAGATTATCATGAACTTGCCAGCTTAATGAAACAGCTTGATGGCGACGCACAAAAATGCAAGAATTTAGGACTGACTGCCAGAAAATGGGTGGAAGACAATTTTAACGATGACGTGTTCTATAAGTCATTAATTGACAATTACAATGCAGCATTAGCCATTGTAAACGCACAAGACTGAATTGATTTGAGCTTAACAAGATTTTATCTGGAAAATAAAAATATAAAGCATTATGGCAAAAACTAACATCCCGCGTCCTACTGACGCAAGTATCATCCTGACATACCGCTGCCCGATGCGCTGCCAGATGTGCAATATCTGGAAAAATCCGACCAACAGGCAGGAGGAAATCAAGGCAGCAGATTTGAAGACGCTGCCGCAGCTGAAGTTCATTAACCTTACTGGCGGCGAACCGTTCATCCGTGAGGATCTGGACGAGATTGTGGAGGAGTGCTACAAGCACACGCCGCGCATCGTCATCTCGACTTCGGGCTGGTTCGAGGACCGTGTGGTGGCCCTGGCCAAGAAGTTCCCGAACATCGGCATCCGTATTTCCATTGAAGGATTGAGTCAAAAAAATGATGAGCTGCGCGGTCATGCAGGCGGATTTGACAAGGGTCTGCGCACGCTGCTCACTTTGAAACACATGGGGCTGAAGGACATCGGCTTCGGCTGTACCGTGTCTAACCACAACTCAAAGGACATGCTTTCGCTTTACCAGCTTTCGCTTGCAATGGGAATGGAGTTCGCCACGGCGGCATTCCATAACTCGTATTACTTCCACAAGAGCGACAACGTGATTACGAATAAAGACGAGGTGTGCAACAACTTCCGCCAGCTTATCAAGTGGCAGCTTCAAGAAAAGCATCCGAAGAGCTGGTTCCGTGCGTGGTTCAACATGGGGCTTATCAACTATATCGAGGGCGGGCGCCGTATGCTACCCTGCGAGGCCGGCATGGTAAACTTCTTCATCGACCCGTGGGGAGAGGTGATGCCCTGCAACGGACTGGAGGAAAGGTACTGGAAAGAGAGCATGGGCAACATCCACGACAAGCCGTTCATGGAAATCTGGGAGAGCGAACAGGCGCAGAAAGTGCGGCAAATGGTGAGAAAGTGCCCCAAGAATTGTTGGATGGTGGGCACGGCCAGCCCCGTGATGCACAAGTATATCAAGTATCCCGCCAAGTGGGCTTTGCGTAACAAGTTGCGCTCCATGCAGGGCAAGCCTGCCTGCATTGACCCGAAATGGTGTGACGTGGGACAAGACCCTTGCCAAGGGGACTTAAGGGAGAAATTCTAAGTCCTCATAAGTGGCTTACGCATGGCATGATATAAACAGGTCACTTCCTTCTCTTCCCTCTCACCCACAGCCAGAAGGCGGAGAGGCAGGAGAGGGCGATAATCCCCGTGTATTGCAAGGTTTCCTTTAGGTTTGTCAGCTTTCCCATATCACATGATGAACAATATGGGCGCGAAGTTAATCAAATATTCTTAATCTAGCAGCATCATGAAGATAGTAGTTACCGGCACCCGTGGCATTCCGAACGTGATGGGTGGGGCGTGGAGAGACATTTTGAGAAGTCAAACTGACATAAAACCAAGTGATTCACGTGTAAAATAATGTGAAAACATTCGTAGTCTTAAAAGAAATGCTTAATTTTGCAATGGACTAGAACTTCCAAAGCATGAAAAAGGAACTTGTTAGCATAGCCTTTGTTGCCGTATATAAACAAACACAGGCGATGATTCCCGTGTTTGACAATCGGTTCTGCCGCTCGCTATTTGGCATGCCTATAGAGACGGAGAATGGCATGACCCCTGATGGTTACGCCATCTTTATCAACAACAAGCCAATTCCCTTGGTGATTGTCAATCCACAGAAAATCATCTTCAAGGCTAAGGACGTGGACGAGCTATTACACTATGTGGAGAAAGTAAAGGAAGAACTTGCCAGCAAAAACTTCGTCTCAGAATTCTCCGCATATGGAATCAATTATGAGTATCAACTATTTGAGTTAGGACAAAACTCTGATTCCTGGATATGCGAAAAATTCATCAAGACTGATTCTCTTGGTGAAAAAGAAATGAGATGTAATAGCGTAAGCCTAAGACTGCCTGTAGAAGAGGACGAAAGTGAAGCCATAAACCTTAGTATCGAACCTAGGGCGGGTATGAGAGAGGGGGTATTCGTAGCCATCAATCATCATCACCAGACCGAACTGAATGAATTACCCCAAGGGAATGAACTCCGCAAGATGTTTGAACAGTCCTACTCTCTCATGGAAAATAAAATCATAAATCGTCTGTAACATGAATACATTTTCCAATAGCATAACTGATGTACTGAAAATAGCTTTAGTGACTTCCACCGCATTCTCCCCCACTGTGGCGGCAAGAGCTGTTTTCAATCAACAAGACCAGGCGAACACTATCGCTTATAATAAACCGACCATAACAGACACAAGAAGTGACAAATTAACCGCAAGGTTTGAAGTAAACGTGCCCGCCAAGAAAAGTTTTAAAGAAAGATATAGCAGAATTGCCAACTCTGCATGGTTTAAAAGGAATTACCATGGAAAGAGTGTGGATTTCATCAAGATAGATGACTAAGGGATGTGGGTCGAAGATGAACACGGATTAACCCAGGGAGCTATCGTTGACGGAATAGACTGGGGACTTGAGGACAATCCTTTAGGGATGGTATTGTCTAATGCATGTGACTTGGAACATGGAAAAAGCAGCTTCCTCATAGTGGCTGCCATTATTCCCGCCAAAGACACCATCACCAGCACGAAAGAATATTTAGCCAAAGTCCCTAAAGAAACCGCAAGCCTGACCAAGAAACAGAAAGATGCCTTAAAAGAACTTCTTGGGAAATATATCCACAATAAGGATATATGCCGATATTATTTCTTTGATACGGAGCCTGTTTTTGATTTAGGCCTCGCTCTGGTAGATTTCCAGCGTATTACTTCTGTTGAATGGGAAACCGCTGGAAAGCTCGAAGTAATAGCGCAATTACGTCATCCGTTTGTTGAGCAAATGATGATGAGGTTTGTAGCATATACTTCAAGAATTCCTTCTGACCGAGTAAGTGAAGAAACGGAAACATCTTATTTGGAAGAACTCTCTTCTGGTATGCTACCCTAAGAAAAATAATCCAGGCCTATAGGCCATTCAAGAAAATATCGGGTCTAAAAATAGACCATATATAGCGGTGGGTTTACCATATTGTCTTGTTTTATAGGACAGTATGGAAAGTCAAAAACATTTTAACCCAAAATATTTGTCGATATACGTACTGAGCGACTTCGACAAGTAACTTTCGTCAGCCAAATTTTCTAAAGTCAGGGAGGCCTTCGCCCCAATCCGCCTGAGTTCGGGCGTAATGCGCCATCCTTCCTTGTTGCTTGCCCATGGCACTGACGAAAAGGAGAAGAAAATCACTTAAACTAAAATACTCATGAAGATAGTAGTTACGGGCACCCGTGGCATCCCGAACATCATGGGCGGTGTTGAAACGCATTGCGAGGAGCTGTTCCCAAGAATCGCCAAACGGGGCTTTGACGTTACGGTGATACGTAGGACGAACTATGTCAAGGACGGCCTGAAGGAATGGAAAGGCGTGAAGTTGGTGGACATCGACAGCCCGAAGAAAAAGTCCTTTGAGGCCATAATCCATACTTTCAGGGCGATAAACGAGGCGAAACGGCTCAGGGCTGACATCTTGCACATACACGCCATAGGCCCTGCATTGCTGGTGCCATACGCTAAAATGCTTGGAATGAAGGTGGTGTTCACTCACCACGGCCCGGATTATGACCGTGACAAGTGGGGATTTGCAGCAAAGACGATGCTGAAACTCGGCGAACGAATGGGCTGTATGTTTGCAGACGAAGTGATAGTAATCTCTGACGTAATCCGTAACCTGATAAAACGGAAATATGGAAGGACACAGCACGTACACCTTATATATAATGGCGTGTCGCAACCGGAAATATGTGACTATCCTGAATATTTCAAGGAACTTGGCATAGAGAAAGGCAAGTATATCCTCGGAATGTGCCGCTTTGTGCCGGAAAAGAATCTGCATCACCTGATAGAAGCATATATTAAAGTGAAAGAACAAAATCCTGATGTAGATATAAAGCTCGTATTGGCTGGGGATACGGATTTTGAGGATGATTATTCACGCAACCTTAAAGAAATGGCAAGGAAGAACAGCGTTGTATTGACTGGATTTATCAAAGGACGTAAGCTGCATTCGCTCCTTACCAATTGCCTTTGCTATTGCCTACCGTCGAGTCATGAGGGTTTGCCCATTGCGTTGCTGGAAGCTATGAGTTATGGTGTGAAGGTAATTGTCAGTGACATTCCGGCAAACAAGGAAGTTGGTTTGCCGGAAAGCGATTACTTTCCCGTAGGCAACGTCAGTATGCTTACCGAAAAGTTGGAATCGGTTATCGAGCAACCCTTGCAACATATTGATTACGATATGAAGAAATACGACTGGGAGAAGATTGCCGACCAAGTTACAAATGTGTATAAAGAACTAAAATAAACCAACATAAAATTAAAATTATGAAAGGTATAGTATTAGCTGGTGGCAGCGGTACTCGTTTGTATCCTATCACCAAGGGAATCAGCAAGCAGCTGATACCGATTTTCGACAAACCGATGATTTATTATCCGATTTCGGTGCTGATGCTGGCGGGCATCAGGGAGATTTTGATTATCTCGACACCTTACGACCTGCCGGGATTCAAGCGGCTGTTGGGTGACGGTAGCCAGCTCGGGGTAAGGTTTGAGTATGCCGAGCAGCCTTCGCCCGATGGATTGGCGCAGGCGTTCATCATCGGGGAGCGATTCATCGGGGATGATTGCGCCTGCCTCGTATTGGGAGATAATATCTTCTACGGGGCCGGATTGAATGACATGCTGAGGCAGGCTGTCGTGGACGCGGAGCAAAACGGCAAGGCAACGGTGTTCGGCTACAGGGTGAGCGACCCGGAGCGTTACGGCGTGGCGGAGTTTGACAAGGATGGCAACTGCCTGAGCATCGAGGAGAAGCCGGAACACCCGAAGAGCAACTACGCCGTGGTGGGCCTGTACTTCTACCCGAACAAGGTGGTGGAAGTGGCGAAAGGCATCAAGCCCTCGGCACGGGGCGAGCTGGAAATAACCACGGTGAACCAACGGTTTCTGGAGGGCAAGGAGCTGAAGGTACAGACCATGGCCCGAGGATTCGCCTGGCTGGATACGGGTACGCACGATTCCCTGTCGGAGGCATCTACCTTCATAGAAGTGTTGGAGAAGCGGCAGGGCTTAAAGGTGGCTTGCCTGGAGGGCATCGCCTACCGCAAGGGATGGATAACGGCGGAAAGGCTTCGGGAGGAGGCGCAGCCGATGCTGAAGAACGACTACGGAAAGTATTTGCTCTCCATTCTGGACGAGAAAGAGGACACTTTGAAGAAGAACCTGGAATATTGAAAGCACCATGGAAATAATCAAGACAGATATTGACGGCGTGGTCATCATCGAGCCACGCATATTCAAAGACGCGAGAGGCTATTTCTTCGAGT